>NZ_JAESKU010000001.1:23804-669774 GCF_017892255.1 Staphylococcus sp. GDY8P94P | reverse complement strand
AGGACGTTGCCAGGCAATTAAATAGGATGCGATGAGCCGAGACCGAGAGGTCTCTTTTTTTGTATTAAAAGGAGCTTAACTTCCAGTTCGAAGAACTGCAAACTGACAAAAGAAAGCGCTTGAAGCTGACGAAGTGAGCGAAAGACGAAACGAGCTTACAAGTGGTAAGTGAGTGAGGAAAGCGTGAAACTGAGAAAAGATGCGAGCGCTTGTCTAAAGTCAGGAAAGATCCTTAGCGCCGAAGGTAGCTGACTTACGTTCCGCAAGAGTAGGACGTTGCCAGGCAATTAAATAGGATGCGATGAGCCGAGACCGAGAGGTCTCTTTTTTTGTATTAAAAGGAGCTTAACTTCCAGTTCGAAGAACTGTAACATTGAGTTGATACACATGCATAAGTACCACTAGCTCAATAAATTGAGAGTGGTACTTTACTATTCTGAAATTTTAGCCAGTAGGAAATCTAGCAAAGAAATTCATACTAGACCGTTAATGATTTAATCAGTGCGTCTGTATGTGCTTTGAGTTGTGATATTGGGATGCCACCGAAGCCTAGTATGAATTTAACTGTGCTTTGCTCACTATCATATTTATTAAAGGGTATTATTTTTAAATCATTTGCCTTTGCACGTTCTAAGCATTGCTTCATAGTCAAATGATTTTTAACAGTGAGTGTAAAATGCATACCCGCTAAAGCACCATCTATTGTTAATTGTGATTGATAGGGAGCTAATGCATTTAAAATTGTTGTTAATTTATGACGATATACATTTCTCATTTTATTGAGATGTCTTTCAAAACTACCTGATTTCATGAAGTGTGAAACTATTTTTTGTGTATGCGCAGGTACTGTATTTCCTTCTTTGTTTTCTAACTTGTCATATTTTGATAGTAAATTATTTGGTAAAACTAAATATGCAATTCGACAGCTTGGAAATAAAGATTTGGAAAAGGTACTAATATATATTACTTTGTCTTTAGTATCAAGACTTTGTAAAGCAGGAATGGGTTTGCCGAAGTAGCGAAATTCAGAATCATAATCATCTTCAATGATATATCTATCAGTGCTTTGTTGTGCCCAAGTGATAAGTTGGGTTCTTTTTTTTAAACTCATGACATAACCTGTTGGAAATTGGTGCGATGGCGTGACATATGCGATATTATTATTTGATTTCTGAAAGCAATCTATTTCTATTCCTGTACTATTTACTGGTACTTGAAGATAAGCAATTTGCTTTTTATCTAATACTTGCTTAATAGGTGGGTAGCTAGGATTTTCTATTAAAAACCGACCATCATTTAAAATGTCAGTTAAAAGGTTTATAAGCTGCTCTGTTGAAGATCCAATGATAATTTGTTCAGGTCGGCAGTTAACGCCACGGCTATTAAATAAGTAATGCGAAATTTCTTGTCTTAATGAAATTTCGCCCTTTAAATTAGCATGTTGTAGTAAATCAATTTCTTCATCTTCAAATGCATCTTTTGCATATTTTCTAAATTGTTTCATAGGAAAATATTCAGCATCAATTTCAGATAAATTAAATGCTAATGAATGGTCTGACTGTACTGCATCATGATTATTTTTTGAGTGATTATGAATATAGAATTGATCTGGTTTTCTTGTGACAATTGGAAGCGTTTCTATATCTGAAACAAAATAACCCGAACGCGGTTTAGAATAAATATACCCTTCATCTAATAATAGCTGATATGCATGTTCTATTGTTGTGTTACTTACAGATAAATGTTGTCCTAACACACGTTTAGACGGAAATTTATCTTCAGACTTATATTGTCCTTCAATAATTTGTTGTTTTAAATTTTCGTATAAATTGATATAAAGATGATTTTTAGACAATAAACTGACCCCCTAAATTATTTCAAAAGTGTATCTTTTTAAATACCAGTTTATCTTTTAAAATGAATTTAATCAACTAAGTAAAGGGGTAAATAAAATGTCTAAATTTACTGGATCAGAAAGAGTTAAAAGAGGAATGGCTGAAATGCAAAAGGGCGGCGTTATTATGGACGTTGTCAATGCTGAACAAGCGAAGATTGCAGAAGAGGCAGGAGCAGTTGCTGTAATGGCATTAGAACGTGTTCCTTCAGATATTAGAGCGGCTGGTGGCGTTGCTAGAATGGCCAATCCTAAAATCGTTGAAGAAGTAATGAATGCTGTTTCTATACCTGTAATGGCAAAAGGACGTATTGGTCATATAACAGAAGCACGTGTACTAGAAGCAATGGGTGTTGACTATATTGATGAATCAGAAGTTTTAACGCCTGCTGATGAAGAGTTCCACTTACGCAAAGATACTTTTACAGTACCATTTGTTTGTGGTTGTCGTAATTTAGGTGAAGCAGCGCGTCGTATAGGCGAAGGAGCGGCAATGCTACGTACAAAAGGCGAACCTGGTACTGGTAATATTGTTGAAGCTGTCAGACATATTAGACAAGTTAATGCTGAAGTAAGCCGTATAACAGTAATGAATGATGATGAAATTATGACGGAAGCTAAAAATATAGGCGCACCTTTTGATGTATTAAAATCAATTAAAGAAAATGGCAAGTTGCCAGTTGTGAATTTTGCAGCGGGTGGTGTAGCAACACCACAAGATGCTGCTTTGATGATGGAATTAGGTGCAGATGGCGTATTTGTTGGTTCTGGTATTTTTAAATCAGAAGATCCTGAAAAATTTGCAAAAGCAATTGTACAGGCTACGACACATTATCAAGATTACGAATTGATTGGTAGATTAGCTAAAGAGTTGGGAACAGCAATGAAAGGTTTAGACATTAATGATTTATCACTAGAAGAACGTATGCAAGAGCGTGGTTGGTAATATGAAAATAGGTGTTTTAGCTTTACAGGGTGCTGTGAGAGAACATTTGAAGCATATTGAATTAAGTGGCCACGAAGGTATTGCCATTAAACATGTGGAACAATTAGACGAAATTGATGGTCTTATACTACCAGGTGGTGAATCGACAACGTTACGCCGTTTAATGAATTTATATGGGTTTAAAGAAGCATTACAACAATCTAAATTACCTATGTTCGGGACTTGTGCAGGTCTTATAGTTATGGCAAAGGATATTGTTGGAGAAGAAGGATATCTCAATAAATTAGATATTACGGTTCAACGAAATTCGTTTGGAAGACAAGTGGATAGTTTTGAAAGTCATTTAAATATTACTAGTATAGCAGAAGATATAGAAGGTGTGTTTATCAGGGCACCACATATTGTAGAAGTACATGGGAATGCTACGATATTGAGCACAGTTAGTGAGAAAATTGTAGCAGTTCAAGAAGGCCGTTATTTAGGTGTATCTTTCCATCCAGAATTAACAGAAGATTATCGCGTAACGCAATATTTCATTGAACATATTGTAACACCTACGACAATTGAGAAAGTTTAATACAGCGCAAGAAAAAAACAGGTCAATTCCAAAATGGATGGACCTGTTTTTTTCTTTTGTCAATTTAATTAGATAAAGAAACCTGCGATTGCTGCAGAAATAAATGATACAAGTGTTGCACCAAATAAAAGTTTCAAACCAAAGCGCGCTACCATATCACCTTTTTCATTGTTAAGTGATTTGATTGCGCCGGAAATAATACCAATAGAACTAAAGTTAGCAAAAGAAACAACAAATACGGAGATTACACCTTTAGCGTGGTCACTGATATTTTTAACTTCATTTAAACTTTGCATAGCGACAAATTCATTAGATAGTAATTTTGTTGCCATAATCGAGCCAGCTTGAACAGCATCGTCCCAAGGTACTCCAATTAAAAATGCTAATGGTGCAAATATAAATCCAATCAAAGTTTGGAAATCCCATGTAATACTTCCACCAGAAATTGCAGTGAAAATTGCACTCACAACACCGTTTAACAAAGCGATAATTGCTATATAACCGATAAGCATCGCACCTACAATTACAGCAACTTTAAACCCATCTAAAATATATTCCCCTAACATTTCGAAGAAGGATTGTTTTTCTGTTTCACTTTCTTCAACAATTAATTTATCTTCTTTTGCATCTACCTTATATGGATTGATAATAGAAGCAATGATAAACCCACCAAATAAGTTTAATACTACAGCTGTAACTACATATCTGGGTTCAATTAATGTGAAATAAGCCCCTATAATAGAAGCCGATACTGTAGACATCGCGGAAGCAGTTAATGTATAAAGACGTTGTTTAGGGATAAGTGCTAATTCTTTTTTGAGTGAAATGAAAACTTCTGATTGTCCCAAAATTGCCGCTGCCACCGCATTATATGATTCCAAGCGACCCATTCCGTTTACTTTAGAAATAGCTAAACCTAAATAATTAATAATGAACGGTAATATTTTTGTGTATTGTAAGATACCAATTAATGCTGAAATAAAAACGATTGGTAATAATACATTGAAGAAGAACGGTGGATTTTCAGGATCTACAAATTCAAATCCACCAAATACAAAATTGACACCTTCAGCAGCTTTAGCTAATAAATAATTAAAGCCATCTGAAATGCCACCAATGACCGTAATACCAAATTTTGTTTTTAATAATATAAACGCAAATACAAGTTGTATTACAAGTAATAAGCCGATGTATTGCCAGCGAATATTTTTTCTGTCAGAACTAAAGAGGAAAGCTAACCCAAGAAACACAGCTATACCAATTAAACCGATAATAATATGCATAATAATTCATCCCTTTAAATTTTTTCTTAATTCCTATAATACAATAAACAAGCGCTTACTTACATCTAAAAACGAAAAAATTTAAAACATATTGGTTGAAAAAGGTCAAAGTTGGTCATATAATATAGTCAAAGAAGGTCAAAAGAGGTGATAATCATGCATAACATGTCCGACATCATAGAACAGTACATTAAAAAATTATTTGAAGACACCAATGAAGACGTTGTTGAAATTCAACGTGCCAATATTGCACAGCGATTTGACTGTGTGCCTTCTCAACTAAACTATGTGATCAAAACACGTTTTACAAATGAACATGGTTATGAAATAGAAAGTAAAAGAGGTGGCGGTGGTTATATTCGAATCACTAAAATTGAAAACAAAGATGAAACAGGTTATATTAATCATTTACTTCAACTCATCGGACCATCTATTTCACAACAGCAAGCATATTACATCATAGATGGTTTGTTAGATAAAGCTTATATTAGTGAACGCGAAGCAAAAATGATTTACGCTGTAATCGATAGAGAAACTTTGAAAATGGATGTATTATCAAGAGATATTATACGTGCTAATATAGTGAAACGAATATTACATGTAATAAATTATTATTAAAGAAATTAAGAGAGGTGTTTAGTCGTGCTGTGCGAAAATTGTCATTTAAATGAAGCAGAGGTAAAGTTAGCAGTTAAAGGACAAGACGGTGTACATGAAAAATGGGTTTGTGCTACATGCGCGCAAGGCGGTAACCCGTGGACTCAAAACCAACAAATGCAGTCACAAGATGACATTGAAGGTGCGTTTGTTGTAAAACAAATATTACAACATTTAGCAGCGAAACACGGTATTGATTTCGATGAAATTGCATTTAAAGAAGAGAAGAGATGTCCTACTTGTCAAATGACATTAAAAGATATTGCGCATGTTGGTAAATTTGGTTGTGCAGACTGCTACGCAACTTTTAAAGATGACATTGTCGATATTGTACGACGTGTACAAGGTGGTCAAATCGAACACACTGGAAAAACACCGCGCTCTTCACATAGAAAGTTAGCTTTAAAAAAACAAATAGAAGAGAAAACGTCTTATTTAAATCAGTTGATTGAAGAACAAAATTTTGAAGAAGCTGCAGTTGTTAGAGATGAAATTAAAGCATTGAAAGAAGACAGCGAGGTGAAACATGATGAGTAAAAATGATATCAGCACTCACATTAGTGAGTGGATGAGAGACGAAGCAGAAAGTCCAATCGTAATGTCTTCGAGATTGCGTTTGGCCAGAAATTTAGAAAATCATGTACACCCTTTGATGTTTGCATCAGAACAAGATGGAAATAGAGTGATAAATGAAGTTCAAGATGCGCTTCCTAACATGTTTATACAGAGATTAGACACGATGGATCAACAGAGCAAATATAAACTTGTAGCGAAACATCTTATAAGTCCCGAGTTAATAAAGAGACCTGCTGCTGCAGTACTTTTAAATGAAGATGAATCTTTAAGCATTATGGTTAATGAAGAAGATCATATACGAATTCAAGCCATGGGTAATGATTTATCATTACAAACATTATACGAAAGAGCCTCTGCATTGGATGACACACTAGACAGTGAATTAGATGTGAGTTTTGATGAAACACTTGGTTATTTAACTACCTGTCCGACGAATATTGGTACTGGTATGAGAGCAAGCGTAATGTTACATTTACCTGGACTTACGATTATGAAGCGGATGAATAGAATCGCTCAAACGATAAATCGTTTTGGATTCACGATAAGAGGTATCTATGGTGAAGGTTCTCAAGTATACGGTCACATTTATCAAATTTCCAATCAACTGACACTTGGAAAAACAGAAGAAGAAATTATTGAAAGTTTAACTGAAGTAGTACAACAAATTATTAATGAAGAGATGCAAATTCGCGAACGACTAAGCAAGCATAATAAAATTGAAACTTTAGATAGAGTATATCGTTCGTTAGGTATCTTAAAATATAGTAGACTAATATCTATGGAAGAAGCATCATTTAGATTAAGTGAAGTAAAATTAGGTATAGACTTAGACTATATTGATTTAGAAGACTTCAAATTTAATGAGTTGATGGTTGCAATTCAATCGCCATTCTTATTAGATGATGAAGATGATAGAACAGTTAACGAAAAAAGAGCAGATATATTAAGAGAACATATAAATTAGGAGGTCATGCTATGTTATTTGGTAGACTGACAGAACGTGCACAACGTGTATTGGCACATGCTCAAGAAGAAGCAATTCGCTTAAATCATTCAAATATAGGAACAGAACATTTACTTTTAGGTTTAATGAAAGAACCAGAAGGTATTGCAGCAAAAGTGTTGGAATCTTTTGATATTACTGAAGAAAAAGTAGTAACAGAAGTTGAAAAATTAATTGGCCACGGTCAAGAACAAATGGGTGCGTTACATTACACACCTCGTGCTAAAAAAGTTATTGAGTTATCAATGGATGAAGCAAGAAAATTACACCATAACTTCGTCGGCACAGAGCATATATTACTCGGCTTAATTAGAGAAAATGAAGGCGTGGCTGCACGTGTTTTTGCTAATTTAGACTTAAACATTACTAAAGCACGCGCTCAAGTAGTGAAAGCTTTAGGAAGTCCTGAAATGAGTAATAAAAATGCACAGGCAAATAAATCCAATAATACGCCAACGTTAGATAGCCTTGCACGTGATTTAACAGTAATTGCTAATGATGGCACACTAGATCCTGTCATTGGCAGAGATAAAGAAATCACGCGTGTGATTGAAGTATTGAGCAGACGTACTAAGAACAACCCAGTATTAATTGGGGAACCAGGTGTCGGTAAAACAGCAATTGCTGAAGGTTTAGCACTTGCAATTGTTAATAATGAAGTACCTGAAACACTTAAAGGTAAACGTGTGATGTCATTAGATATGGGAACAGTCGTTGCTGGTACGAAATATCGTGGTGAATTTGAAGAACGCTTGAAAAAAGTTATGGAAGAAATTCACCAAGCAGGTAACGTCATTCTTTTCATTGATGAGCTACACACATTAGTAGGTGCTGGTGGTGCAGAAGGTGCTATCGATGCATCAAATATCTTAAAACCAGCATTGGCACGTGGCGAACTACAATGTATCGGTGCGACTACACTAGATGAATACCGTAAAAATATTGAAAAAGATGCAGCGTTAGAACGTCGTTTCCAACCTGTTCAAGTAGATGAACCAACTGTTGAAGATACAATTGAAATCTTAAAAGGTTTACGTGATCGTTATGAAGCACATCATCGCATTAACATTTCTGATGAAGCTTTAGAATCAGCAGCGAAATTAAGTCATCGCTATGTATCTGATCGTTTCTTACCAGATAAAGCCATCGACTTAATTGATGAAGCAAGTTCAAAAGTAAGACTAAAAAGCCATACAACACCACCAAACTTAAAAGAGTTGGAACAAGAAATTGAACAAGTGAAAAATGAAAAAGATGCAGCTGTACATGCACAAGAATTTGAAAATGCAGCTAATTTACGTGATAAACAAACTAAATTAGAAAAACAATACGAAGAAGCAAACAATAATTGGAAAAATAGCCAAAACGGCGCGAACACATCCTTATCTGAAGAAGATATTGGTGAAGTTATCGCTGGTTGGACTGGCATTCCATTAACAAAAATTAATGAAACAGAATCTGATCGCTTGCTTAACTTGGAAGATACGTTGCATGAACGTGTTATTGGTCAAAAAGAAGCAGTGACATCAATCAGTAAAGCAGTGAGACGTGCAAGAGCTGGATTAAAAGATCCTAAAAGACCAATTGGTAGCTTTATCTTCTTAGGCCCTACAGGTGTCGGTAAAACAGAATTAGCACGTGCATTAGCAGAAACAATGTTTGGTGAAGATGATGCAATGATTCGTGTAGACATGAGTGAGTTCATGGAAAAACATGCTGTCAGCCGTTTAGTAGGAGCGCCTCCAGGCTATGTTGGTCATGATGATGGCGGTCAATTAACTGAAAAAGTAAGACGTAAACCATATTCAGTTATATTATTTGATGAAATCGAAAAAGCGCACCCTGATGTATTTAATATCTTGTTACAAGTATTAGATGACGGACATCTAACAGATACAAAAGGTCGTCAAGTAGACTTCCGTAATACTGTGATTATTATGACATCTAACGTTGGTGCCCAAGAATTACAAGATCAACGTTTTGCAGGATTTGGCGGCGCATCTGAAGGACAAGATTATGAATCAATCCGTAAGACAATGATGAAAGAATTGAAAAATGCTTTCCGTCCAGAATTCTTAAACCGTGTAGATGACATCATTGTATTCCACAAAC
This sequence comes from Staphylococcus sp. GDY8P94P, assembly GCF_017892255.1. Lineage (NCBI taxonomy): Bacteria > Bacillati > Bacillota > Bacilli > Caryophanales > Staphylococcaceae > Staphylococcus > Staphylococcus sp. GDY8P94P. Next base: position 660,726 of record NZ_JAESKU010000001.1, on the reverse strand, counting down.
TTTCTCAAGATGAATTGAAAGAAATTGTGACAATGATGGTAAATAAACTTACAGATCGTTTATCAGAACAAGATATCGACATTATCGTGTCTGATGCAGCTAAAGAACGCATCGCTAAAGAAGGATATGACCCAGAGTATGGTGCTAGACCACTGATTCGAGAAATTCAAAAAACAATTGAAGATAACTTGAGTGAGTTAATCTTAGATGGTAACCAAATCGAAGGTAAAAATGTCTATATCGATCATGACGGTAAAGAATATAAATATGATATTAAAGATAGAACAGAAGATAAAAAAGAAAAAGAAACTTCTGAATCATAAAATTAGATAAATATAGGTAATAGTGCCAACGCGTTTCCCAAGTATTTATATATAGCTTGAGAAACGCTTTTTTTATTAAGCAAATGTGATACAGTATGATGAAGAAATATGATGTTAACTTGTATCTAATTTGAATATCAAGAAAGTATATCTTTTTGATGGTGCTATAGACATAATAGTGTTATTTTAAAAAAATAGATTTTTGCAATATATTCATTTGTATATTACAATATAAAGCTATTTATTTAGCATATAAAATATCAAAATAAATCATTTGTAAATAAAATTTGTTTTTACATAAACATAGGTATAAAATAGATTTGTTCAATAAAGATGGAGGTGCAGTTTTGGCCAAAAAGAAAGTGGTTTTTGAATGTATGGCATGTGGTTACCAGTCGCCTAAATGGATGGGGAAATGTCCTAACTGTGGTGGATGGAATCAAATGGAAGAAATAATAGAACAGAAAACGACAAGCCCAAAACATGGTGTACGTAGTCGCGAAAATACTGCCAAAGTACAGAAGTTAAATGATATTAAGCATGAGACAACACCACGTATTAAAACGAATTCAGCAGAATTTAATCGAGTGCTTGGTGGCGGGGTTGTAAATGGTTCGCTTGTATTAATTGGTGGCGATCCAGGTATCGGTAAATCAACACTATTGTTACAAATATGTGCTGCATTATCACAAGATAAAAATGTTTTATATATAACTGGTGAAGAATCATTAAACCAAACAAAATTAAGAGCGGATCGATTAGATGAAGACTCAAGTAATTTAAATGTATTTGCAGAAACAGATTTAGAAGTGATACATGAGACAGTTAAACAATTGAAGCCTGATTTGCTTGTTGTAGATTCTATACAGACCATTTTCCACCCTGAAATCAGCTCTGCGCCCGGTTCGGTATCTCAGGTGAGGGAGAGTACACAGAGCTTGATGAATATAGCTAAACAACTAAATATTGCCACTTTTATTGTTGGTCATGTAACGAAAGAAGGTCAGATTGCAGGGCCTCGTCTGTTAGAACATATGGTAGATACGGTACTTTATTTTGAAGGTGATGAGCATCATGCTTATCGTATTTTAAGAGCGGTGAAAAACCGTTTTGGCTCTACGAATGAAATGGGTATTTTTGAAATGAAGCAGAGTGGATTAAAAGGTGTTAAAAACCCTTCAGAAATGTTTTTAGAAGAGCGTTCTACGAATGTTCCAGGTTCAACAATCGTGTCTACGATGGAAGGTACAAGACCATTATTAATTGAAGTTCAAGCCTTAGTAACACCAACAACCTTTAATAACCCTAGACGTATGGCTACAGGAATAGATCACAATCGTTTAAGTTTGTTGATGGCTGTATTAGAGAAAAAAGAGAATTATTTACTGCAACAACAAGATGCTTATATTAAAGTAGCTGGTGGCGTAAGATTAACAGAACCTGCTGTCGATTTAGGAATCATTGTTGCTACAGCCTCAAGTTTTAAAGATTTAACTGTAGATGGATTAGATTGTTTTATTGGTGAGGTTGGTTTAACCGGAGAAGTGAGACGTGTTTCTCGCATTGAACAACGTGTACAAGAAGCGGAAAAACTAGGTTTTAAACGCATTATTATTCCTGAATCTAATATTGGGGGCTGGGAATTTCCTAGCAATATCAAAGTCATTGGTGTGACAAATGTGCACGAGGCATTAAAATATGCCTTAACAAAACATTAATCAACAACATATATTTAAATGATTACATGGCTCATGTAATCAAAATAGCTTTCATGCGAAAGGAGCGTTAGCATTTGAACATGATAAGACTCATTGTAATCTTGTGCTATATTATATTGGGTGCAAGTTTAGGCGTGTATCTTATTCCAGAAATTATTGCAGATGCTGGTTTGAGTCATTTCATGCTACTTACAAATAATTATTTCAATGGGCTATTAGGGATTATACTATTTTTTGTAATCTTTGGATGGTTTATTAAAAAGGTAACTTTAGCAATGAAAGATCTAGAACAAATGATTATGCGTCAAAGTGCGATAGAAATATTGTTTGCCACAATTGGACTCATTATAGGGTTGCTTATTTCCGTAATGATATCATTTATTTTCCAAATTATTGGCAACAATGTGTTAAATCATTTTGTACCAATCATTGTTACAATCATATTGGGATATTTAGGTTTTCAATTTGGTTTACGTAAGCGTGATGAAATGCTTTTGTTTTTGCCAGAAAACATGACGCGTTCTATGGCTATGAACACACGTAATGCGATGCCAAAAGTGATTGATACGAGTGCAATTATAGATGGACGTATTCTAGATGTTTTAGAATGTGGTTTTGTAGATGGAGAAATCCTAATTCCGCAAGGTGTGATTAATGAACTGCAAGTCATTGCAGATGCGAACGATAGTGTGAAGAGAGAAAAAGGGCAAAGAGGCTTAGACATGCTAAATGCATTACATGATGCACAACACCCTACACGTATCATACAACCTACAAAATCACACAGTGATATAGATGCAATGTTAATTAAACTAGCGCTCCATTATAGAGCTCAAATTATAACTACAGATTTTAATTTAAATAAAGTTTGTCATATACAGGGGATTCAAGTACTAAATGTCAATGATTTATCAGAAGCCATTAAGCCAACGGTTCATCAAGGTGATCGACTTAACTTATTGTTAACTAAGATGGGCAAAGAAGCCGGACAAGCAGTGGGTTACTTAGAGGATGGTACAATGGTTGTCGTAGATAATGCTAAAAAACATATTGGTGAACACGTTGATTTAGAAGTTGTCAGTTTATTACAAACATCTTCTGGACGCATTATTTTTGCGAAAAAATATATTGAAATTGAAGTGAAGGTTTCATTTGAAATGTAGCAACAACAGTTACAGTTTCACATGAAACCTTTTTTAGCGTAAAACACTAAATAGAGAAGATGTAAAAGAATTCTTATATAAACAGTTAAATTTAAGCGCGGTAATATCATAATCAGCTTTAAAGTGCTACAATAGATAGCGAAATTGTATTACTATATTTAGAATTATACTGTTGAATTTAAAAACAAAGAAATGTTTGATTTTAATATAGTAATGCTTTAAAAAATGATGAGCTATGATATTATAAGTAAGCGAACAAGCAATATACTTTAAATGCTGAAACATTATTTTTTAATATGAACTTCATTGGAGTCGTGTTGACATAAGCGTTGTGTATTTTATGGGTAAACACAGTTAAGATGAAAAAAATAAAATTAAATCGTAAAAATTTTAAACAGGAGTGAACATAATGAGTAATCGTGTAAGAGTTAGATATGCACCAAGTCCAACAGGTTATTTGCATATTGGTAATGCAAGAACTGCATTATTTAACTATTTATTTGCTAAACATTATGATGGAGATTTTGTAATACGTATAGAAGATACGGATAGCAAACGTAATTTAGAAGACGGAGAATCATCACAATTCGATAACCTAAAATGGTTAGGCATTGATTGGGACGAATCAGTAGATAAGGATAAAGGCTATGGTCCTTACCGTCAGTCAGAACGCGCTGAAATATATAATCCACTTATCCAACAATTATTAGATGAAGATAAAGCATATAAATGTTATATGACAGAAGAAGAGTTAGAAACAGAACGTGAACAACAAATTGCGCGTGGTGAAATGCCACGTTATGGCGGTAAACATGCACATTTAACTGAAGAAGAACGCCAACAATTTGAAGCGGAAGGACGTAAACCATCTATTCGTTTTCGTGTTCCAAAAGATACAACTTATAAATTCGATGATATGGTTAAAGGTGAAATTTCATTTGACTCAAACAATATGGGAGATTGGGTGATTGTTAAAAAAGACGGTATACCAACATATAACTTTGCCGTAGCTGTTGATGATCATTACATGGAAATTTCAGACGTTATACGTGGTGACGACCATATCTCTAATACACCAAAACAATTAATGATTTATGACACATTTGGTTGGGAACCACCAAGATTTGCACATATGTCACTGATTGTAAATGAAGAACGCAAAAAATTAAGTAAACGTGATGGCCAAATACTTCAATTTATTGAACAGTATAGAGATTTAGGCTACTTACCCGAGGCATTATTTAACTTTATTACGTTGTTAGGTTGGTCTCCTGAAGGTGAAGATGAAATCTATTCTAAAGAAGAGTTCATCAAAATCTTCGACGAAAAACGTTTATCTAAATCACCTGCATTTTTTGATAAACAAAAATTAGCTTGGATTAACAACCAATATATGAAGCAAAAAGATACTGAAACAGTATTTGAACTTGCTTTCCCACATTTAGTTAAAGCGGAATTATTACCTGAAAACCCTTCTGAAGAAGATAAAGCATGGGGTCGTAAACTTATTGCACTTTATCAGAAAGAAATGAGTTATGCTGGCGAAATTGTTCCGTTATCTGAAATTTTCTTCAGAGATGAACAAACATTAGGTGTAGATGAACAAGAAGTTATTGATGGTGAACAAGTTCCTGAACTCATGAACCATTTATATGGCAAATTAGAAGCTTTAGAACCTTTTGAAGCTGCTGAAATTAAAAAAACAATTAAAGAAGTTCAAAAAGAAACAGGCATCAAAGGTAAACAATTGTTTATGCCAATACGTGTAGCTGTAACTGGACAAATGCATGGACCAGAGCTACCAAATACAATTGAAGTTTTAGGTAAAGACAAAGTGTTGAACCGCTTAAAAAAATACGTTTAATGCATAGTGTGAATAAAAAGGCTTAAAGGTATAACACTTGAAAAATTACAATTTACCAACTATTATAATATGTGAATTGGCTAAAGGATTAGTATGCAATGGTATGTGTCAAGAGAGTGTGCGGTCGCTGTGAGCACAACACAAACATTGTTGAATGCACCTTTAGTTTGAAGAATTAAATAATGTAAATGAGTCAATATAAGTTGTATTACTACGTGATTGAGGAATCAGCTTATTAAAAAGAGTGGAACCGTGCAAAGCACCTCTAACAATATGATGTTGGAGGTGCTTTTTTAATAAGGAGGTCGCAACCTTGTTTGAAATTTTGAAAAGAATCAAAGATGATGTAAATATGGTGTTTGAGCAAGACCCAGCAGCACGTACGACATTAGAAGTGGTTACATCTTATGCCGGAGTACATGCAGTGTGGAGTCATTTAATTGCACATGCTTTATATAAAAAGAAAAAATATGTATTAGCAAGATTGATTTCTCAAATTACACGCTTCTTTACAGGGATAGAAATACATCCAGGCGCTCAAATTGGCAAGCGTTTATTTATTGATCACGGTATGGGCGTAGTGATAGGTGAAACATGTAGGATTGGTGATAATGTCACAATTTATCAAGGCGTTACTTTAGGTGGAACAGGTAAAGAAAAAGGAAAGCGTCATCCTGATATTGGAGACAATGTACTAATTGCAGCTGGAGCAAAAGTACTTGGTAATATTAAAATTAATTCAAACGTTAATATTGGCGCGAATTCCGTAGTGTTGAACTCGGTACCTAGCTATTCTACAGTAGTCGGCATACCAGGACATATCGTAAAACAAGACGGAAGAAGAATCGGTAAAACATTTGATCATCGTAATTTACCTGACCCTATTTATGAGCAATTAAAACAATTAGAGAAACAACTTGAGAAAACAAGAAATGGAGAGATTCAAGATGATTACATTATATAATACACTTACACGTCAAAAAGAAACGTTTAAGTCAATAGAACCAGGTAAGGTTAAGATGTATGTTTGTGGACCAACTGTATATAATTACATTCATATTGGGAACGCAAGACCTGCAATTAACTATGATGTTGTTAGAAGATATCTTGAGTACCAAGGCTATGAAGTGATTTATGTTTCAAATTTTACAGACGTAGATGATAAATTAATAAAACGCTCCAAAGAATTAAATGAGCCAGTAAATACAATAGCTAACCGCTATATCGATGCATTTTATGAAGATGTGGGCGCATTAAATGTCAAAAAAGCGACTTCAAATCCAAGAGTCATGAATCATATGGACGATATTATTAAGTTTATAGAAGAACTTATAGAAGAAGGATACGCTTATGAAAGTGGTGGCGACGTTTATTTCAGAACACGTAAATTTGAAGATTATGGTAAATTAAGCCATCAATCGCTGAATGATTTAAAAGTAGGTGCACGTATTGAGCAAGGGGAACAAAAAGAAGATGCACTCGATTTTACATTATGGAAACAGGCGAAACCAGATGAAATTAGTTGGGATAGTCCATTTGGCAAAGGTAGACCAGGCTGGCATATTGAATGTTCAGTGATGGCTTATCACGAGCTAGGTGCAACAATTGATATTCATGCGGGTGGTACAGACTTACAATTTCCACACCATGAAAATGAAATTGCTCAATCAGAAGCACATAACCATGCGCCATTCGCAAATTATTGGATGCATAATGGTTTCATCAACATTGATAATGAAAAAATGAGTAAGTCATTGGGCAATTTTGTCTTAGTGCATGACATTATTAAAGAAATCGATCCAGATGTCTTACGCTTTTTCATGATTAGTGTACATTATAGAAGCCCGATTAACTATAACATGGAGCTTGTTGGGGCAGCTAAAAGTGGATTAGAACGTATTCGTAATAGTTATCAATCCCTTGAAGAGCGAGAAGCAATTGCAACTAATATTGAAGCGCAAGACCAATATATTGATGAAATCAATCAAATATTAGATCAGTTTGAAACAGTCATGAATGATGATTTCAATACTGCTAATGCCATCACAGCTTGGTATGATTTATCAAAACTAGCGAATAAATATGTCTTGGAAAATACGACATCTACCAAAGTGATTGCACGCTTTAAAGAAGTTTATCAAATATTCAGTGATGTTTTAGGTGTTCCTTTAAAAGCATCAAACAGTGATGAATTATTAGACGAAGATATCGAAGCGCTCATTGAAGAACGAAATCATGCGCGAAAAAATAAAGATTTCGCACGTGCAGACGAAATTCGTGACCAGTTAAAAGAACAAAATATTATTTTAGAAGATACGCCACAAGGTGTGAGATTCAAACGTGGGTAACATGAATAATAAGTTATTAAATCCATTAACTTTAGCATATATGGGTGACGCCGTTTTAGATCAATTTGTAAGAGAATACATTATATTGAAGTTAAAAGCGAAACCCAATCGTCTACATCAAGAGGCTAAGCGTTATGTTTCTGCAAAAAGTCAGGCACAATCACTTGAGTACTTATTTGAAAATAACTGGTTTACAGATGAAGAATTAGATATCGTGCGTCGAGGCAGAAATGCTAAGAGTTATACTAAGGCCAAAAACACAGATATTCAAACCTATCGAAAAAGTTCAGGTTTAGAAGCAATCCTAGGGTTTTTATATCTAGAAAAAAATCAAGAACGACTCACCTCGTTACTTGAATGCATTGTAAAAAATGTAGATGAAAGGTAGTGAGACTTTGGAAGAGATTGTAATCGTAGGTCGTCATGCCGTAAAAGAAGCGATTGTTTCTGGGCATACAATTAATAAGGTTTTAATTCAGGATACAGTAAAAAAAGGACAAATCAATGATATTTTAAAAAAGGCAAATAGTAACAAAATCATTGTACAAGCAGTGCCAAAATCGAAATTAGATGGTTTGTCTGATGCGCCTCACCAAGGTGTCGCTGCATACATTGCACCATACGAATATGCAGATTTTGATGCGTTTTTAGCACAACAAAAAGATAACGAAAAATTATCTACTGTTCTAATTTTGGATGGCTTAGAAGATCCTCATAATTTAGGATCGATTTTAAGAACTGCGGACGCTTCAGGTGTGGATGGCATCATTATTCCTAAAAGGCGGTCGGTTGCACTCACACAGACAGTTGCAAAAGCATCTACAGGTGCGATTGAACATGTACCTGTCATGCGTGTTACAAACTTAGCGAATACTATTGAAGCATTAAAAGATCATGGTTACTGGGTAGTTGGTACTGAAGCGGAAAATTCAACGGATTATCGTGAAATGGATGCCGGTATGCCATTAGCAATCGTTATCGGAAGTGAAGGGCAAGGTATGAGCCGACTTACAAAAGATAAATGCGACTTTTATATAAATATTCCGATGGTAGGGCATGTAAATAGTTTGAATGCCTCTGTTGCGGCAAGTTTAATGATGTATGAAGTCTACCGTAAACGTAATCAGATTGGAGAAAAACCATGAAGGATCGTTTCTTGATTATTGACGGTTATAATATGATTGGTCAATCACAAGATTTAAGTCAAATAGCCCAAGAAAATTTGGAAGAAGCACGTGATCAGCTACTAACTGCGATTGCAAATTATAATGCAGTCATAGCTGATGAGGTGGTTTGTGTGTTTGACGCTTACGAACAATCGGGCATGTCGTCAGAATATATGTATCATGGTGTGAAGATTGTATTTACTAAAGAAAAAGAAACAGCAGATAGTTTTATAGAAAAATATGTGTATGATTTATATGACAAACATACAAGACACATCACAGTGGTAACAAGTGATATGAGTGAACAACATGCCATATTTGGTGCGGGTGCTTATCGTATCTCTTCAAGAGAGATGTGGAGAGACTTGAGAGAAAATGAAGTTTCGGTTTCAAAAAAGCTTGAAGGGTTCAATGAGCAGAAGCCACGGACGCGTATAGAGCTGTCCAATGAAATTTTGGAAGAATTTGAAAAAATCAGAAGGGGTAACAATCATAAATAAGAAGATTGTCCCCTTGCTTTTTTTACAGAGTACTTTGTATGCTAACTTTAACCTAATGAAAGGATTTAAAGTATGCTACAAAGAACAAACCATCAAGAACCAACATCAGTCTCAAAAAGCAAATGGCAAGATATTCATTTCTTAATCGATTTACTAGAGAAATTACAACCACATATATTGAAATGTTTGAATCATTTTTCAATACATCCAGATGACAAAGAAGATCTACAACAAGAAATACTTTTTAAATTATTCAAAGCGTTAAGACAATTTGATTTTTCTAAAGAAATCCCATTGGTACATTATGTAAATCGCACTATCAAAAATGCCAAAAATGATTATATAAGAAAAAAATTAGCAGATTTAAGACGGCAAAGATTGTTAGAAAACGAAATGTTAATTTGTGTCCAAATGTTAAGGCAAGCCCGACAAACGGATGAAATTATTTTAAGAAAAGAAACACTGACGATGCTGCATCAAAGAATTGAAAAATTAACAGAGTTAGAGCAAGGCATTATAAATTATATTTTAAAAGACTATAAACCATCTGAAATTGCCTGCATTTTAAATCTAAATGTTAAAATAGTTTACAATACGATACATAGATGTAAACTTAAATTGAAGCGTGCATTTAACCCAAAGCGTCCGAATTAAAATCAGTGATTGATAGGTATTAATTGATTTTTGGGTTAATAGAAAGCAATGGTGGAAGATTGACAATTGACAGAGATGTTATGTATAGTAGATTGGTATTATAATGAGTAAGGTGAAGTAAAATGAAAAAAGTGCCATTAAGCTGTGAAACGTGTGGAAATAGAAATTATAATGTTCCTAAGCAAAGTAACCTTACATCAAGATTGACATTGAAGAAGTATTGTCCAAGATGTAACGCACATACAGTTCATAAAGAAGCAAAATAATGTCGGTATATTAGATTAAGTAATTGAGTAAATATAACCTTCCAATTTAGTTGTGAGTATTGTATTTGCTTAATTTGTCGTATGTATAAGCAAATGAGAAAATCGAATTAATACGGAGGTATTGCTAATGGCTAAAAAAGAAAATTTCTTTCAAGGCGTAAAGTCAGAAATGGAAAAGACAAGTTGGCCAACGAAAGAAGAATTATTTAAATATACTGTAATCGTTGTGGCAACGGTAGTATTTTTCTTAGCCTTCTTCTATGTCTTAGATTTAGGTATTGGTAGAGTTATAGAGTTAATTAAATAGATAGGAGTGACGACATGTCTGAGGAAGTTGGCGCAAAGCGTTGGTATGCTGTGCATACTTATTCTGGTTATGAGAACAAAGTTAAAAAGAATTTAGAAAAACGTGTGGAATCTATGAATATGACTGAACTGATATTCAGAGTGGTTATACCTGAAGAGGAAGAAACACAAGTTAAAGATGGCAAAGCTAAAACATTAACTAAAAAAACATTTCCTGGCTATGTATTAGTTGAATTAATCATGACTGATGAATCATGGTATATTGTCAGAAACACACCAGGTGTTACAGGATTTGTTGGTTCAGCAGGTGCTGGATCAAAACCGAATCCATTATTACCTGAAGAAGCACGTTTCATCTTGAAACAAATGGGCATGAAAGAAAAAACAATTGATGTTGAATTAGATTTAGGTGAGCAAGTTAAAATCAAATCAGGTCCATTTGCTAATCAAGTTGGTGAAGTTCAAGAAATTGAAGCGGATAAATTTAAATTGACAGTTCTTGTAGACATGTTTGGTAGAGAAACACCTGTTGAAGTAGAATTCGATCAAATAGAAAAATTATAATCATATGATACAGGTTGGATGGTCTATGTGTCATAGACCATTGGGACTGAATGAATGATTTAGTTTGAGGATTATTTGAGTGAATGCAAGTGCACAGGCACTTGCATAAGCAAGAAGTGTTACTTTATATGCATTAAACTCCCTAATCACTAAAGTGATTTAAATTAAAGAGTACCTGAGCTAAAGCTCATGCATTAAGAACCCCTAATCACTAAAGTGATAAGGGGTTCTATAAAAAAAGTTACACTTTACTCTTGCTTTATGATTTAAATAGATGTTATAATACTGTGGTCGCGCTCATAGAGCGTTCATTTCGTCACGAAATGTAGAAGAGTGGGAGGACAAAACTGAGTCCTGTGACCACATCACGATATCAAGGAGGTGCACATCGTGGCTAAAAAAGTAGAAAAAGTTGTTAAATTACAAATTCCTGCAGGTAAAGCAAACCCAGCACCACCAGTTGGTCCAGCATTAGGTCAAGCAGGTGTGAATATTATGGGATTCTGTAAGGAATTCAACGCACGTACACAAGAAGATGCAGGTTTAATTATTCCGGTAGAAATCAGTGTTTATGAAGATCGTTCATTTACATTCATTACAAAAACTCCACCGGCTCCAGTATTACTTAAAAAAGCAGCTGGCGTTGAAAAAGGTTCTGGCGAACCTAATAAAAACAAAGTTGCTACAGTAACTAAAGATCAAGTACGTGAAATTGCAAACCAAAAAATGCAAGATTTAAACGCTGCAGACGAAGAAGCAGCTATGCGTATTATCGAAGGTACTGCACGTAGTATGGGTATCACTGTTCAATAATATTAAAATTAACTGAAAACATAGATTGACGATAAAGCAGATGACAGAAATGACAAACAGGATCAAAGCGTTCAATATTGTCGTAATAAGAGGGAAATTGTCATTTATTTAGGAAGTGTTTCCTGAGATGCAATACGATTAAAACCTCTCTGTTATCTGCTCTTAACTTGCAAAGGCGAGTAAATGTGGGAGGAAATTCCGCTAAAACCACTAAAGGAGGACATGAAATGGCTAAGAAAAGTAAAAGATTTCAAGAAGTAGCTAATAAAATTGATCGCCAAAAACACTATAGTGTTGAAGAAGCAGTTGAATTAGCTAAAGAAACAAGTATCGCTAACTTTGACGCATCAGTTGAAGTAGCATTCCGTTTAGGAATTGATACACGTAAAAATGATCAACAAATCCGTGGTGCAGTTGTACTTCCAAATGGTACAGGTAAATCACAACGTGTATTGGTATTCGCAAAAGGAGACAAAGCAGCTGAAGCAGAAGCAGCAGGTGCTGATTTCGTTGGTGAAAGTGAATATGTTCAACAAATCCAACAAGGTTGGTTTGACTTTGACGTAGTAGTAGCTACACCAGACATGATGGGCGAAGTTGGTAAACTTGGTCGTGTATTAGGACCTAAAGGTTTAATGCCAAACCCTAAAACTGGTACTGTAACAATGGATGTTACAAAAGCAGTTGAAGAAATCAAAGCAGGTAAAGTAGAATATCGTGCTGAAAAAGCTGGTATTGTACATGCTTCAATTGGTAAAGTATCATTCGATACTGACAAACTTGTTGAAAACTTCAAAGCTTTACAAGATGTGTTAACTAAAGCGAAACCATCTTCAGCTAAAGGTACTTACTTCAAATCTGTTGCTGTTACAACAACAATGGGCCCTGGAGTAAAAGTCGATACTTCTAGCTTCAAACTTTAATCTTAAATATAAATGACGATAAGACTGGATGGATTGATTCAGTCTTATCTTTAAAAATATATTGACATACTGCATTTAACCAGTTATATTGGTTAATGTATTATTTTACCTAAGACAGTAGGAGTTAGTGATAACTTAAAAATAATCCTACCGAGGCTAAAATTGACTTGAACGTGAAGATTTTTAGATCTTTCAAGCACTTTTTGCCGCGGGTAGAAAGTGCTTTTTTTATTGAGATAAAGTTGTTAATTCATGTAATTAGCAGTTGTAATCAAGATTAAAAGCACCAAATAAAAAACTATGGAGGTGTCTAAATGTCTGCTATCATCGAAGCTAAAAAACAACAAGTTGATGTAATTGCTGAATCATTGAAAAATTCAGTATCTACTGTAATTGTTGACTATCGTGGTCTAACTGTTTCAGAAGTAACTGAATTACGTTCACAATTACGTGAAGCTGGCGTTGAATTCAAAGTATTAAAAAATACAATGGTTCGTCGTGCTGCTGATCAAGTTGGTTTAGAAGGTTTAAATGAACATTTAGTAGGTCCTACTGCAGTTGCTACTTCAACAGAAGATGTTGTTGCTCCAGCAAAAGTATTAGCAGGATTTGCTAAAGAACATAAAGCTTTAGAAATTAAAGTAGGTGTTATGGAAGGCAGTGTTATCTCTGCTGAAGAAGTTAACACAGTTGGTACATTACCATCACACGACGGTCTTGTTTCTATGCTTTTATCAGTATTACAAGCTCCAGTACGCAATTTCGCTTATGCAGTTAAAGCTGTTGGAGAAGATAAAGAACAAAACGAAGAAAGCGCTGAATAATTGCGCATAATAAACTAATAAAAATTAATGGAGGAATATTAAAATGGCTAATCAAGAACAAATCATTGAAGCAATTAAAGAAATGTCAGTTTTAGAATTAAACGACTTAGTAAAAGCAATTGAAGAAGAATTTGGTGTAACTGCAGCAGCTCCAGTAGCAGCAGCAGGTGCAGCAGGTGGCGGAGACGCTGCTGAAGAAAAAACAGAATTTGATGTTGAATTAACATCAGCTGGATCATCTAAAATCAAAGTCGTTAAAGCTGTTAAAGAAGCTACTGGCTTAGGATTAAAAGATGCTAAAGAATTAGTTGACGGAGCTCCTAAAGTAATCAAAGAAGCTTTACCAACTGAAGAAGCTGAAAAACTTAAAGAAGCATTAGAAGAAGTTGGCGCTACAGTAGAATTAAAATAATTCTAGCTGGCTAACAGTTCATAATTATATATTGAAGGTTGTCCAAGCAGCTTAACACATTAGCTATTTCGATACGCTAATCTTAAATGTAATATGGATTGCCTGAAATCTTTGAGAAATGAAAACCCCGTTATCGATATAACGGGGTTTTATCTTATTTGACCTATCCTGAACGAATTATTTGTTACTACAAAATTTCGTTGAGGGTATAGTATTAATCTAAGACGAATTAGATTAAAAGAGGTGTAGTCATGAGTCATTACTATGATGAAAATCCTGAAGTAGAAAGCGATGAACTTCCCTTTACGTATTCCTACAAAAGCTATGATTTAAAATTAGTTACTGATTCAGGTGTGTTTTCTAAAGGGAAAATAGACTTTGGTTCAGATTTATTAATCAATACATTTTTAAACGAAAATCCCCCGGGTCCTACTAAAAAAATTATAGATGTTGGTTGTGGTTATGGTCCGATTGGTTTGATGATTGCAAAAGTGTCTCCACACCATGAAATTACAATGGTTGATGTAAATCAGCGTGCGCTTTCTTTATCGATTAAAAATAAAAAGAAAAACCATCTAGAGAACGTCGACATCAAGGAAAGTGACGGGTTATCACAAGTAGAGAATGATGCTTTTGATTTTGTGCTAACTAATCCACCGATTAGAGCAGGAAAAAAGGTAGTTCACAGCATCTTAGCTGATGCGTATCATAAATTAAAAGTGAATGGCGCCCTTTATGTTGTGATTCAAAAAAAACAAGGTATGCCATCCGCGAAGAAAAAAATGGAAGAAACATTTGGTAACGTAGAAGTATTAGAAAAGCGCAAAGGCTATTATATATTAAGAAGTGTTAAAGGTTGATTAAAAACCACTGTTCTGATATAGTAATAGAATGTAAAAAATTATGTTCAATAAGTGTGTACTTTTACGTATAAATTAACAAAGTATATAAGGGGAAATAGAAAATGGTGTCATGAGTTATGCTACCGTTTTCTTTTTGTCTAATTATATTTGCTGATTTAGTAAAAGTAAACACGCAATTTTTGAGGGGTGAATCTGTTTGGCAGGTCAATTTGTCCAATATGGAAGACATCGTAAACGTAGAAACTATGCGAGAATTTCAGAGGTATTAGAATTACCGAATTTAATTGAGATTCAAACTAAGTCTTACGAGTGGTTCTTAGAAGAAGGTTTATATGAAATGTTTAGAGACATTTCACCGATTGAAGATTTCACAGGTAATCTGTCTTTAGAGTTTGTTGATTACAGACTTGGAGAATCAAAATATGATTTAGAAGAATCGAAAAACCGTGATACGACGTATTCTGCACCTCTACGTGTAAAAGTACGTCTAATCATTAAAGAAACAGGCGAAGTGAAAGAGCAAGAAGTGTTTATGGGTGATTTCCCATTAATGACAGATACAGGTACATTTGTGATTAATGGTGCTGAACGTGTTATCGTATCACAATTAGTTCGTTCACCATCCGTTTACTTTAATGAAAAATTAGATAAAAATGGTCGCACAAACTATGATGCAACAATTATTCCTAACCGTGGTGCATGGTTAGAGTATGAAACTGATGCTAAAGATGTAGTTTATGTACGTATTGATAGAACAAGAAAATTACCACTAACAGTATTATTAAGAGCTTTAGGCTTCTCAACAGATCAAGAAATTATTGATCTTTTAGGAGATAATGAGTACTTACGTAATACGTTAGAAAAAGATGGTACAGAAAATACTGATCAAGCATTATTAGAAATTTATGAGCGTTTACGCCCAGGTGAACCTCCTACAGTAGAAAATGCGAAAAGCTTATTATACTCTCGTTTCTTTGATCCGAAACGTTATGACTTAGCGAGTGTGGGTCGTTATAAAGCGAATAAAAAACTTCATTTAAAACACCGTTTATTCAATCAAAAATTAGCAGAACCAATTGTTAATGCTGAAACAGGTGAAATTGTAGCTGAAGAAGGTACTGTCTTAGATCGTCGTAATTTAGATGAAATCATGGATGTATTAGAATCTAATGCTAACAGTGAAGTCTTTGAACTTGAAGGTACTGTGATTGATGAACCAGTAGAAATTCAATCTATTAAAGTATATGTTCCTAATGATGAAGAAGGACGCACAACGACAGTTATTGGTAATGCGTTCCCTGATTCAGAAGTGAAATGTATTACACCAGCTGACATCATCGCATCAATGTCATATTTCTTTAATTTACTAAGTGGTATTGGATTCACAGATGATATTGACCATTTAGGTAATCGTCGTCTACGTTCAGTAGGGGAGTTACTACAAAACCAATTCCGTATTGGTTTATCAAGAATGGAACGTGTGGTACGTGAAAGAATGTCTATCCAAGATACAGATTCTATTACACCACAACAATTAATCAATATTCGTCCAGTCATTGCGTCAATTAAAGAATTCTTTGGTAGTTCTCAATTGTCACAATTCATGGACCAAGCCAATCCATTAGCAGAATTGACACATAAACGTCGTCTATCAGCATTAGGACCTGGTGGTTTAACACGTGAACGTGCTCAAATGGAAGTGCGTGACGTTCACTACTCTCACTATGGTCGTATGTGTCCAATCGAAACACCAGAGGGACCAAACATTGGTTTGATTAACTCATTATCAAGTTATGCACGTGTAAATGAATTTGGTTTCATTGAAACGCCATATCGTAAAGTAGATCTTGAAACAAATAGTATCACAGAACAAATTGATTATTTAACAGCTGACGAAGAAGATAGCTATGTTGTAGCACAAGCGAATTCTAAGTTAGATGAAAATGGTCGCTTCTTAGATGATGAAGTTGTTTGTCGTTTCCGTGGTAATAACACAGTTATGGCAAAAGAAAAAATGGACTACATGGATGTATCTCCTAAACAGGTTGTTTCTGCAGCAACAGCATGTATTCCATTCTTAGAAAACGATGACTCTAACCGTGCATTAATGGGTGCGAACATGCAACGTCAAGCAGTTCCATTGATGAATCCAGAATCACCTTTCGTAGGTACTGGTATGGAACACGTAGCAGCTCGTGACTCTGGTGCAGCAATTGTTGCTAAACATAAAGGCCGTGTTGAACACGTTGAATCTAATGAAATCCTTGTACGCCAACTTATCGAAGAAGATGGACAAGAATACGAAGGCGAAATCGATCGCTATCCATTAGCTAAATTCAAACGTTCAAACACAGGTACTTGTTATAACCAAAGACCAATCGTTGCTACAGGTGATGTCGTAACGAAAGGTGAAATTTTAGCCGATGGTCCTTCAATGGAACTTGGTGAAATGGCGTTAGGTAGAAACGTAGTTGTCGGTTTCATGACATGGGACGGTTACAACTATGAAGATGCTGTAATTATGAGCGAACGCCTAGTGAAAGATGACGTATATACTTCTATTCATATTGAGGAATATGAATCAGAAGCACGTGATACAAAACTAGGACCTGAAGAAATTACACGTGATATTCCTAACGTTTCAGATAGTGCGCTTAAAAACTTAGATGACCGTGGTATTGTATACGTAGGTGCTGAAGTTAATGATGGAGACATTTTAGTAGGTAAAGTAACGCCTAAAGGTGTAACAGAATTAACAGCAGAAGAACGCTTATTACATGCAATATTCGGTGAAAAAGCACGTGAAGTACGTGATACATCATTACGTGTTCCTCATGGTGCAGGCGGTATTGTTCTAGACGTTAAAGTCTTCAACCGTGAAGAAGGAGATGACACATTATCTCCAGGTGTAAACCAATTAGTACGTGTTTATATCGTTCAAAAACGTAAAATACATGTTGGTGACAAAATGTGTGGTCGTCACGGTAACAAAGGTGTTATTTCTAAGTTAGTTCCTGAAGAAGATATGCCTTATTTACCAGACGGTACACCAATTGACATCATGTTGAACCCATTAGGTGTTCCATCACGTATGAATATCGGACAAGTATTAGAGTTACATTTAGGTATGGCTGCTAAAAACTTAGGTATTCATGTTGCATCACCAGTATTTGATGGTGCGAGTGATGAAGATGTATGGTCAACGATTGAAGAAGCAGGTATGGCACGTGATGGTAAGACAGTATTATATGATGGACGTACGGGTGAACCATTCGATAACAGAATCTCAGTCGGCGTTATGTATATGCTGAAACTTGCACACATGGTTGACGATAAATTACATGCGCGTTCAACTGGACCATACTCACTTGTTACGCAACAACCACTAGGTGGTAAAGCACAATTTGGTGGACAACGTTTCGGTGAGATGGAGGTATGGGCACTTGAAGCTTATGGTGCTGCCTACACACTTCAAGAGATCTTAACTTATAAATCTGATGACACAGTAGGTCGTGTTAAAACATACGAATCTATTGTCAAAGGTGAAAATATCACTAAACCTGGCGTTCCTGAATCATTCAGAGTATTGATGAAAGAACTTCAAAGTTTAGGATTAGATGTTAAGATTATGGATGAGCATGACAATGAAATTGACATGCAAGATAACGAAGATGAAGATGCAGTAGAACGTAAAGTGGACCTTCAACAAAAAGAAGCGCCACAATCACAAAAAGAAATTACTGACTAATACAGATCGCATTTAAGTTTATAAAGAGATATACCATATTGAGGTGAAGTCGTCGTACTTGCCTCATTATGGGTTTATCTAATATTGATAAAGAGCAATCAATCAATTTGCACAGCTAATCTAAATTGAAGGAGGTAGGCTCCTTGATTGATGTAAATAATTTCCATTATATGAAAATAGGACTTGCTTCACCTGAAAAAATCCGTTCATGGTCTTTTGGTGAGGTTAAAAAGCCAGAAACAATTAACTATCGTACTTTAAAACCAGAAAAAGATGGTCTATTCTGTGAGAGAATTTTCGGACCTACAAAAGACTGGGAATGTAGTTGTGGTAAATACAAACGTGTACGCTATAAAGGTATGGTTTGTGATAGATGTGGAGTAGAAGTAACTAAATCTAAAGTGCGCCGTGAAAGAATGGGACACATTGAATTAGCTGCGCCAGTTTCACATATTTGGTACTTCAAAGGTATTCCAAGCCGCATGGGACTATTATTAGACATGTCACCAAGAGCATTAGAAGAAGTGATTTACTTTGCTTCTTATGTTGTTGTAAATCCAGGACCAACTGGTTTAGAGAAAAAGACATTACTATCTGAAGCAGAATTCAGAGAGTACTATGATAAATTCCCTGGTCAATTTACAGCTAAAATGGGTGCTGAAGGTATCAAAGAATTATTAGATGAAATTGATTTGGATACAGAATTAAAAGAATTACGTGATGAGTTAGAGTCTGCAACAGGACAAAGACTTACACGTGCGATTAAACGTTTAGAAGTAGTTGAATCATTCAGACATTCTGGTAACAATCCAGCTTGGATGGTATTAGACGTACTTCCAATTATTCCACCAGAAATCAGACCAATGGTTCAATTAGACGGTGGACGTTTTGCAACAAGTGATTTAAACGACTTATATCGTCGTGTTATCAACCGTAACAACCGTTTAAAACGTTTATTAGATTTAGGTGCGCCTGGCATCATCGTACAAAACGAAAAACGTATGCTACAAGAAGCAGTTGATGCACTCATCGATAATGGTCGTCGTGGTCGTCCAGTAACTGGACCGGGTAACCGCCCATTAAAATCACTTTCACATATGCTTAAAGGTAAACAAGGTCGTTTCCGTCAAAACTTATTAGGTAAACGTGTTGACTATTCAGGTCGTTCAGTTATCGCTGTTGGACCTAGCTTGAAGATGTATCAATGTGGCTTACCTAAAGAAATGGCTTTAGAACTATTTAAACCATTCATCATGAAAGAATTAGTTCAACGTGAAATTGCGACAAACATTAAAAATGCTAAAAGCAAGATTGAACGTATGGATGATGAAGTATGGGATGTATTAGAAGACGTAATTAAAGAACATCCAGTTCTTTTAAACCGTGCACCAACGCTGCATAGATTAGGTATTCAAGCATTTGAACCTACACTTGTAGAAGGCCGTGCCATTCGTCTACACCCACTTGCTACAACAGCTTATAACGCTGACTTTGATGGTGACCAAATGGCTGTTCACGTACCATTATCTAAAGAAGCACAAGCAGAAGCACGCATGCTTATGCTTGCAGCACAAAACATCTTAAACCCTAAAGATGGTAAACCTGTTGTTACACCATCACAAGATATGGTATTAGGTAACTATTACCTTACTTTAGAACGTAAAGATGCTGTAAATACTGGTACAATTTATAATGATACAAACGAAGTGTTAAAAGCATACGCAAATGGTTATGTACATTTACACACACGTATAGGTGTGCATGCAAGTTCATTCAATAACCCAACATTTACAGAAGAACAAAATCAAAAAATCTTAACAACATCTGTTGGTAAAGTTATCTTTAATGAAATCATTCCTGATTCATTTGCATACATTAACGAACCAACAAAATATAACCTTGAAAACAGTACGCCAGACAAATACTTTGTTTCTGCTACTGAATTAGGTGAGGGTGGATTAAAAGCATATTTTGATGAGCAACCACTTAGCGAGCCATTCAACAAGAATTTCTTAGGAAATATCATTGCAGAAGTCTTCAATCGATTCAGCATCACAGATACATCTATGATGTTAGATAGAATGAAAGACTTAGGCTTCAAATTCTCTTCTAAAGCTGGTATCACTGTTGGTGTATCTGACATTGTGGTTTTACCAGATAAACAACAAATTTTAGATGAACATGAAAAACTAGTTGATAAAGTACAAAAACAATTCAACCGTGGTTTAATTACAGAATTTGAACGTTACAATGCAGTTGTTGAAATTTGGACTGATGCTAAAGACCAAATTCAAAACGAATTAATGGGTTCACTTGAAAAAACAAACCCAATCTTTATGATGAGTGACTCTGGTGCCCGTGGTAACGCATCTAACTTTACACAGTTAGCTGGTATGCGTGGACTTATGGCTGCACCATCAGGTAAGATCATTGAATTACCAATCACTTCATCATTCCGTGAAGGTTTAACAGTGTTAGAATACTTTATCTCTACACATGGTGCGCGTAAAGGTCTTGCCGATACAGCACTTAAAACAGCGGACTCTGGTTATCTTACTCGTCGTCTGGTTGATGTGGCACAAGATGTTATCGTTCGTGAAGAAGACTGTGGTACTGACCGTGGTTTACTAGTATCTGATATTAAAGAAGGTACTGAAATGATCGAACCATTTAGCGAACGTATTGAAGGTCGTTATTCTAAAGAAACGATTCGTCATCCAGAAACAGATGAAGTTATCGTTCGTCCAGATGAGTTAGTAACAGCAGAAATTGCTAAGAAAATCACAGACGCTGGTATAGAAGAAATGTATATCCGTTCAGCATTTACATGTAACACACGTCATGGTGTATGTGAAAAATGTTATGGTAAAAACCTTGCTACTGGTGAAAAAGTTGAAGTTGGTGAAGCAGTTGGTACAATTGCTGCCCAATCAATCGGTGAACCAGGTACACAGCTTACAATGCGTACATTCCACACAGGTGGTGTAGCAGGTAGTGATATCACGCAAGGTCTTCCACGTATCCAAGAGATTTTCGAGGCGCGTAACCCTAAAGGTCAAGCAGTCGTTACCGAAATTGAAGGTGTCGTAGATGACATTAGTGTTGCCAAAGACCGTCAACAAGAAATCGTCATCAAAGGTGCAAATGAAACGAAATCTTACTTGGCTTCAGGTACTTCAAGATTAAAAGTTGAAGTTGGCCAAAGTGTTGAACGTGGTGAAGCACTTACAGAAGGTTCTATTGAACCTAAGAACTTCTTATCTATATCTGGTTTAAATGCTACAGAAAGCTATTTATTAAAAGAAGTTCAAAAAGTTTACCGTATGCAAGGTGTTGAAATTGATGATAAACACGTTGAAGTTATGGTAAGACAAATGTTACGTAAAGTACGTATCATTGAAGCAGGAGATACGAAATTACTTCCAGGTGCACTTGTAGATATTCATAACTTTACAGATGCTAACCGTGAAGCGTTCAAAGAACGTAAACGTCCAGCAACATCTAAACCTGTATTACTAGGTATAACAAAAGCTTCCCTTGAAACAGAAAGCTTCTTATCAGCAGCATCATTCCAAGAAACAACACGTGTTCTTACAGATGCAGCTATCAAAGGTAAACGTGATAACTTACTTGGACTTAAAGAGAATGTTATTATCGGTAAGCTTATCCCAGCTGGTACAGGTATGAGACGTTACAGTGATGTACAGTATGATAAAGCGACACCTGAAGAAGTCGTTGAAGAGATTCAACCAACTGAAATCTAGTATAGCTTTTGAAATGTAAAATGGTTTATCATTCATTTGAAGTTGTATAAATATAGAGACATGTGTTGAGGTTGTAAGGCCCCATCACATGTCATATGTTTTAAGCGACTGACCATTTGATCTCGGGCGAAATAAAAGATTTGATGGAAACATTTAATCTTTATTTCGCTCTCTTATTTTTTTGTATATTTTCTGCAAAAAATGTTAATTAAAGTTGACTCCGCAGTAATTTTGATGTTATTATTATTAAGGTTGATGCAAGCAGAACTTTGGAGGATATTTAGATGTCTAATGAAAAAGTTGCACGCTTTAACAAACAACACTATGTTATTGGTCTTAAACAAACGCTGAAAGCTTTGAATAAAGATCAAGTGACATCATTGATTATCGCTAAAGACGTTGAAGTTCATCTGATGACTCGCGTGTTAAGTCAAATCAATCACAAAAACATATCTATCTCATTTTTCGAGAGCAAACAAGCTTTAGGAAAGTATGTAGGTATAAACGTTAATGCGACTGTTGTTGCATTATTGAAATGAGATTAGTAAGATTTTTTCTTACTAAATTTTATTTACCTTTAAAATGAACCACCTGGATGTGTGGGATTATAAAAGAAGAGAGGAGGACATATTTCATGCCAACTATTAATCAATTAGTACGTAAACCAAGACAAAGCAAATCAAAAAACTATGATTCACCAGCATTGAACAGAAACTACAACAGTAAAAAGAAAAAGTACACTAGCTTAAACTCACCACAAAAACGTGGTGTTTGTACACGTGTAGGTACAATGACACCTAAAAAACCTAACTCTGCGTTACGTAAATATGCTCGTGTGCGTTTGTCTAACAACATCGAAATCAACGCTTATATTCCTGGTATCGGACACAACTTACAAGAACACAGTGTTGTACTTGTACGTGGTGGACGTGTAAAAGACTTACCTGGTGTGCGTTACCACATCGTACGTGGTGCACTTGATACTTCAGGTGTTGACGGTCGTAGACAAGGTCGTTCATTATACGGAACTAAAAAACCTAAAAAATAAGGTTAAGATTGCGTAAATTTTCGTTATAAATAATGGAAATATATTATAATTAGGAAGGGAGGATTTATATTATGCCTCGTAAAGGATCAGTACCAAAAAGAGACGTATTACCAGATCCAATTCATAACTCAAAATTAGTTACTAAATTGATTAACAAAATTATGTTAGATGGTAAACGTGGAACAGCTCAAAAAATTCTTTATTCTGCATTTGAATTAGTTCAAGAACGCAGTGGTCGTGAAGCTATCGAAGTTTTCGAAGAAGCTATCGACAACATCATGCCAGTATTAGAAGTTAAAGCTCGTCGTGTAGGTGGCTCTAACTATCAAGTACCTGTAGAAGTTCGTCCAGAACGTCGTACTACTTTAGGCCTTCGTTGGTTAGTTAACTATTCACGTCTTCGTGGTGAAAAAACGATGGAAGAACGTTTAGCTAACGAAATTTTAGATGCTGCAAACAACACTGGTGGTGCAGTTAAGAAACGTGAAGACGTTCATAAAATGGCTGAAGCTAACAAAGCCTTCGCTCACTATCGTTGGTAGGATAGTAGGTTTTCCCTGAGCATGTTCCACACTGATAGTTTACTATCTAGGTGCATGCTTAGGGCATCGCCATATTTATAGTATTTATTCGCAGTTATACTGGAAGGAGAAAAATACATGGCTAGAGATTTTAGTTTAGAAAGAACTCGTAATATCGGTATCATGGCTCATATCGATGCTGGTAAAACAACTACGACTGAACGTATTCTTTACTATACTGGACGTATCCATAAAATTGGTGAAACTCATGAAGGAGCTTCACAAATGGACTGGATGGAACAGGAGCAAGACCGCGGTATCACAATCACATCAGCTGCAACAACAGCTTCATGGGATGATCACCGTGTAAACATCATTGATACACCAGGACACGTAGACTTCACTGTTGAAGTTGAACGTTCATTACGTGTACTTGATGGTGCGGTAACAGTACTTGATGCGCAATCAGGTGTTGAACCTCAAACTGAAACAGTTTGGCGTCAAGCAACAACTTATAGCGTTCCTCGTATTGTTTTCGTAAACAAAATGGACAAATTAGGTGCTAACTTTGAATATGCTGTAAGCACAATTCATGATCGCCTACAAGCGAATGCACAACCAATCCAATTACCAATTGGTGCGGAAGATGAATTTGAAGCAATCATCGACTTAGTTGAAATGAAATGTTTCAAATACAACAATGACTTAGGAACTGAAATTGAAGAAATTGAAATTCCTGAAGATCAAAAAGAAAGAGCTGAAGAAGCTCGCGCAACACTTATTGAAGCAGTAGCTGAAACAAGTGATGAATTAATGGAAAAATATCTTGGTGACGAAGAAATTACTGTAGCTGAATTAAAAGACGCTATCCGTGAAGCAACTAATAATATTGAATTCTACCCAGTTCTTGTTGGTACTGCCTTCAAAAACAAAGGTGTTCAATTAATGCTTAACGCAGTAATTGATTATTTACCATCACCATTAGATGTTAAACCAATCGTCGGCCACCGTGCTGATGATCCAGAAGAAGAAGTTATCGCAAAAGCAGATGACAGTGCTGAGTTCGCTGCGTTAGCGTTCAAAGTAATGACTGACCCTTATGTTGGTAAGTTAACATTCTTCCGTGTGTACTCAGGTACATTAACATCAGGTTCTTATGTTAAAAACTCTACGAAGAATAAACGTGAACGTGTAGGTCGTTTACTACAAATGCACGCTAACTCTCGTCAAGAGCTTAACACAGTTTACTCAGGAGATATCGCTGCTGCGGTTGGTCTAAAAGAAACTGGTACTGGTGATACTTTATGTGGTGAGAAAAATGACATTATCTTGGAATCAATGGACTTCCCAGAACCTGTTATTCACCTATCAGTTGAACCAAAATCTAAAGCTGACCAAGACAAAATGACTACAGCTTTAGTTAAGTTACAAGAAGAAGACCCAACGTTCCATGCACACACTGACGAAGAAACTGGACAAGTTATCATCGGTGGTATGGGTGAGCTTCACTTAGACATCTTAGTTGACCGTATGAAAAAAGAATTTAACGTTGAATGTAATGTTGGTGCGCCAATGGTTTCATACCGTGAAACATTTAAGCAATCAGCACAAGTTCAAGGTAAATTCGCGCGTCAATCTGGTGGTCGTGGACAATACGGTGACGTTAAAATTGAATTCGAACCAAACGAAACAGGTGGCGGTTTCGAATTCGAAAACGCTATCGTTGGTGGTGTAGTTCCTCGTGAATACATTCCATCAGTTGAAGCTGGACTTAAAGATGCTATGGAAAACGGTGTATTAGCTGGTTATCCATTAATTGATGTTAAAGCTAAATTATTTGATGGTTCATACCATGATGTCGATTCATCAGAAATGGCCTTCAAAATTGCTGCATCATTAGCGCTTAAAGAAGCTGCTAAAAAATGTGAACCTGTTATCTTAGAACCAATGATGAAAGTAACAATTGAAATGCCTGAAGAATACATGGGTGACATCATGGGTGACGTAACATCTCGTCGTGGACGTGTTGATGGTATGGAACCTCGTGGTAATGCACAAGTTGTAAATGCCTTTGTACCACTTTCAGAAATGTTCGGTTATGCAACATCATTACGTTCTAATACACAAGGTCGTGGAACATACACTATGTACTTCGATCACTATGCAGAAGTTCCAAAATCAATTTCTGAAGATATTATCAAGAAAAACACTGGTAATAAATCAGCTGAATAATTAAACTTGTATTGTGCAGTGACAGTCTGTACAATACATGTAAAGCATAATTATATGGCTTACAGTTTTATTGATTGATTTTTTAGGGAAAATGCATTATAAAGGTACTGTATGGTACTTTTAACCTAAATAAATCATCTTCTCATGATGGTGAGAAACTGTCATGAGAGATAAATTTAACAATTAATTTTCTAACGAATAGGAGAGATTTTATAATGGCTAAAGAAAAATTCGATCGCTCAAAAGAACATGCCAATATTGGTACAATCGGACACGTTGACCATGGTAAAACTACTTTAACAGCTGCTATCGCAACTGTTTTAGCAAAAAATGGTGACTCTGTTGCACAATCATACGACATGATTGATAACGCTCCAGAAGAAAAAGAACGTGGTATCACAATCAATACTTCACACATCGAGTATACAACTGAAAAACGTCACTATGCTCACGTTGACTGCCCAGGACACGCTGACTATGTTAAAAACATGATCACTGGTGCTGCTCAAATGGACGGAGCTATCTTAGTAGTATCTGCTGCTGATGGCCCAATGCCACAAACTCGTGAACATATCCTTTTATCACGTAACGTTGGTGTTCCAGCATTAGTTGTATTCTTAAACAAAGTTGACATGGTTGACGATGAAGAATTATTAGAATTAGTAGAAATGGAAGTTCGTGACTTATTAAGCGAATATGACTTCCCAGGTGACGATGTACCTGTAATCTCTGGTTCAGCATTAAAAGCACTTGAAGGCGACGCTGACTATGAGCAAAAAATCTTAGACTTAATGCAAGCTGTTGATGACTTCATTCCAACACCAGAACGTGATTCTGACAAACCATTCATGATGCCAGTTGAGGACGTATTCTCAATAACTGGTCGTGGTACTGTTGCTACAGGCCGTGTTGAACGTGGTCAAATCAAAGTCGGTGAAGAAGTTGAAATCATCGGTATGCAAGAAGATTCAAGCAAAACAACTGTTACTGGTGTAGAAATGTTCCGTAAATTATTAGACTACGCTGAAGCTGGTGACAACATTGGTGCGTTATTACGTGGTGTTGCACGTGAAGACATCCAACGTGGTCAAGTTTTAGCTGCTCCTGGTTCAATTACACCACATACAAACTTTAAAGCGGAAGTTTACGTTTTATCAAAAGATGAAGGTGGCCGTCATACGCCATTCTTCAGTAACTACCGCCCACAATTCTATTTCCGTACTACTGACGTAACAGGTGTTGTTACTTTACCAGAAGGTACTGAAATGGTTATGCCTGGCGACAACGTAGAAATGGAAGTTGAACTAATTTCTCCAATCGCTATCGAAGACGGTACACGTTTCTCTATCCGTGAAGGTGGACGTACTGTTGGATCAGGCGTTGTAACTGAAATCTACAAATAAGATATTTTATCTTGATATAGATTTGAAGAGTCTCCAATTTTTGGAGACTCTTTTTTATATTCGTGTTAAATCTTTTTTAACGATATATCAGTAAAAATGAGCTTAAAATTCAAAAATTGAAATCTTTGGGTATAGAAAACGCCTTAGGCATCAATAGCCTAAGGCGTTATTACATTTTCTAACTCTAATATTTTTAAAAACTGGCTGGCACTATATTTTAATGCTTTTTCATCTAGATTAAAATACGGACTATGATGTGGGTGTGTGGTACCTTTTTCAGGATTACCGCAACCTGTTAAAAAGAATGCGCCAGGACGTACTTTTTGATAATGTGAAAAGTCTTCGCCAATCATCATTAATTCTGATTCGTTAAATCTTAAATTCATATCATTTGTAGCTTGTTTAACAATATCAAAACATTTTGGATTATTATGGACAGGTAAATAGCCTTTGATATAATCAAAATCATAAGTGATGTCGTTCGCAACAGCTAAGCCTTGTAAGAGCTTATCCATTTTGTGCATCACATGTGCTTGTACTTCCGTATCGAAAGTACGCACTGTGCCTTTACAAAATGCTGCATCTGGAATGACATTATCTGCTGAACCAGACTGTACCATACCGAAGCTAATAACTGCTTGTTTTACAGGGTCAATTGTTCTAGAAACAATCTTTTGTGCACTGATGATAAATTCAGCCATAATAACCACTGGATCGATTGTTTCGTGTGGTTTTGCACCATGTCCACCTTGACCATGAATTGTTATATTGAATTCATCGGGAGAAGCCATCATTGCACCAGGACGAGAATAAATTGTGCCTGTAGGATAGCCACTCCACAAATGGTTTCCATATACTCTATCTACATTTTGTAAGCAACCATCATCAATCATTTCTTGTGAGCCACCGGGCATAATTTCCTCACCATATTGGAAAATCAGTACGACATCACCATTTAATTTGTTTTTATGTGCTTCAATTATTTCAGCAACCGCTAATAATGTTGCTGTATGGCCATCATGTCCACATGCATGCATCGCACCAGGATTTTTAGACTTGTAATCCACTTCTGTTAATTCATTGATCGGTAAAGCATCAAAATCAGCACGCAATGCAATCGTTGGACCGTCTCCTTGTTTGCTAAATGTTGCGACGATGCCAT
Organism: Staphylococcus sp. GDY8P94P; assembly: GCF_017892255.1. Lineage (NCBI taxonomy): Bacteria > Bacillati > Bacillota > Bacilli > Caryophanales > Staphylococcaceae > Staphylococcus > Staphylococcus sp. GDY8P94P. The sequence goes on along the minus strand of NZ_JAESKU010000001.1, from coordinate 632,141 downwards.
TTCGTCCGACGGGTGAACGTACTTCACATGATAGTTGGCTGAGTTGATTTAGGATGTAGTCACGTGTGTGATACTCCTCAAATGATATTTCAGGATATTGATGCAAATAGCGACGTATTTGAATCATTCTGTTTTCCTTTTCTCTTGCTAGTTGAAACCAATCAAACAACTTCAACCCTTCTTCCTTAAAATGATTATTCTATTATATCATTTTAAATGACTTTACTGTAGAGACAATTATTATGACTTTGATTAAATTGTAGAAAACGCTTTAACGATTCGTGGGATTCTACTTTCCTGATACAAGAAAATGGGTTATGATAAGATTAAATAGTAGATAACTCAAAGGGGGATTTTCAGTGGTACAGTCATTACATGGCTTTTTAGATGAAAATATTCAGTATTTGAAAGATAATGGACTTTATAACGAAATTGATACAATTGAAGGTGCGAATGGACCAGAGATTAAGATTAACGGGAAAAATTACGTCAATTTATCTTCAAATAACTATTTAGGACTTGCAACAGATGAAGATTTAAAACAAGCTGCTAAGGATGCTATTGATACACATGGTGTAGGTGCAGGTGCGGTAAGATCTATTAATGGTACATTAGACCTTCATGATGAATTGGAAGAAACGCTTGCGAAATTTAAAGGTACAGAAGCTGCAATTGCATACCAATCAGGTTTTAATTGTAATATGGCAGCAATTTCAGCTGTTATGAATAAAAATGATGCTATCCTATCAGACGAATTAAACCATGCATCAATTATTGATGGATGTCGCTTATCTAAAGCGAAAATCATTCGTGTCAATCATTCAGATATGGATGATTTACGTGCTAAGGCAAAAGAAGCTGTTGAATCTGGACAATACAATAAAGTAATGTATATTACTGACGGTGTATTTAGTATGGATGGCGATGTTGCCAAATTACCAGAAATCGTAGAAATTGCAGAAGAGTTCGGTTTAATCACATATGTTGATGACGCACATGGCTCTGGTGTCATGGGTAAAGGTGCAGGTACAGTGAAACATTTTGGCCTTCAAGACAAAATTGATTTCCAAATCGGTACATTATCTAAAGCGATTGGTGTTGTAGGTGGTTATGTAGCTGGTACACAATCATTAATCGATTGGTTGAAAGCACAATCAAGACCATTCTTATTCTCAACATCACTAGCGCCTGGTGATACAAAAGCTATCACGGAAGCTGTTAAGAAATTAATGGCATCAACAGAATTACACGATAAACTTTGGGAAAATGGTAATTACTTAAAAGATGGACTGAAAAAATTAGGTTTTGACATTGGTAATTCTGAATCACCAATTACACCAGTAATCATAGGTGACGAAAAAGAAACACAAGCATTTAGTAGTCGCTTAAAAGATGAAGGTATATATGTGAAATCTATCGTCTTTCCAACAGTGCCAAAAGGTACAGGTCGTGTTCGTAATATGCCTACAGCTGCACATACAAAAGAAATGCTTGATCAAGCATTAGCGGCATATGAAAAGGTAGGTAAAGAACTAGGTACAATTTAACGCTAACTAGCAAGATATTAAACGAATATAAATGAAGCAACAAACTGCTAGACTGCTTATGTCCTATTTGTATGGGCATGGGTTGTCTAGATTTTTTGATTTTAATCATTTTAATAGGGTATAGGTTTAACACTTATGACAGCATATACATAAATTACAATTTTTCTTGGATCTAGGGTGATACAATGACAAAACTGATATAATTAAGGGGAAACTCTGTCAGTGGTAAAACGACCATTGCCCTTAAATTACAAAACACGTTAGGCAATGGTGTCATGCTCGTGGGTCAAGATGAAATAAGACGCCATATGTTAAAAGTTTCTGATAGACCTGGGAATTTGTCAATTGAGCTAATAAAACAGATTACTGCATATGGTATAGCGCATTGTGAATATGTTATTTTAGAAGGTATTTTCAACAAAGAAAAATATGGTAATATGTTACAGAGCATTATTTCAAGTGCTCATATTAAAAGTTATATTTATTATTTTGACTTACCTTTATGCAGAAACTGTGAGAAGACATCACTCAAAATCATACACCGATTTTAGTGCAGAAAAACTTGCAAGTTGGTTTGTTGAAAAAGATACATTAAATGTAAAAAATGAGAAATTGATTCCTGAAACGATGACACAAAATGATATACTCACGATGATCTTGAATGACCTACATGACGAGTGAAATTTGTCATTAGAATCAGTTCATATTTTTAATAAATTAAAAGGTTGATTTTATACCAAATGATGTTATAGTTTTGGGTGCTGACGCCTTATGTTAAGGGGTTTTTGAATGAAAAATAATTTAGGGTTGCAATTCACTACACAACGGCTTATCATTAGACCGTTAGAAGAAAATGATTATGAATCATGGTTGTCAGGATTTGTTAATCGTCATCCTGCGCAATACAAGTATGATAAAGGCCAAGTTGATATGTCAGATGCCACAGAACCATGGTTTGCAGCAATGGTTTCAAAGCATCAACAAGCTATTAAAGATGATGATTTGTATATATTCAGCATCTTTGATAAAACAGGACGTCATCTTGGCATGCTTAACATTAAAAATTTAAGCCGAGACCAATTTCAATGGGCTGAAATCGGTTATTTTATCCATAATCAATACTGGCATCAAGGGTATGCTTATGAAGCTCTAACAGAACTTGTGAAACAAACGGAAGAAACATTAAAGTTTCATAGAATAGAAGCACATATCAATTTGGATAATCAACCTTCTATTCAGTTAATTGAAAAATTAGGTTTTGAGTTTGAATGTATTCGAAAAGGATTTATTTTCGAACAAGGACAATGGACTGACAACTACGTGTATTATCTCAATACACATGACGAACCAATGGGATAGTAAATAAAAGGAAGGAGTGTCAACATGGTTGAATTTAGAGAATTAACAATGGCTGACGAAACATTATATTGTGATTATATGAAAGAATGGATAGATCACGATGAAAAGGTAGTGCCTGAGATTACGAATATTACCAAGTATAATAATTTTGAAGAAATTGTTCATGCATTAGCAGACAACAAATCTAATGATGAAACAGTAGATAATACGACATTGTTTTTAATTGACGATGATAAGATTATTGGTGCTGCCAATATTCGCCATAATTTGAATGAAAAGCTAAAAATCATTGGCGGCCATGTTGGCTACGGTATTCGTAAGAGCTACCGAGGTAAAGGCTTTGGTAACAAAATTTTGAAAAAGTCATTAGATTATTTATCACGCATTGGTGTACAAGAAGCGTTGATCACCTGTAAAAAAGATAATGAAGCCTCTGCAGCTGCCATCTTACACAATGGCGGAGAAGAAATAGAATCTTCAACATTAGATGATGGCACAATTGTCCGTCGCTTCCAGATAGAAATCGCATAAAAGAGCAAATATTTTACTATATTACACAAACTGCCGACAAATTATTCACTTTGTCGGTAGTTTTTTTATATAGTAATGAATATTTAAATGCATGGAATATTACATAATATTTCATTTTAATGGGGAAATATTTAAATAATGAAATCAATATTAAGTTTTATTAAATTAATTGTAAAAGAAAGTTAATTTTAACAATAAATTCATAATTATTTTAGAATATTTTTTAAAAGGTATTGAAATGCATAATAAAAGTTCTATATAATAAGTTAAAATGGAAAAATGGAGGTTTATATGGAAAATACATTAGATTTAACAAAAATTTTAAGAATATTAAAAAATTATTTAAAACTACTTATTATTTTGCCGCTTGTTTGTTTATTAATAAGTGCGATTATTACTATGTTTTTTTTAGATGAAGAATTTCAATCATCGACACAAGTATTAGTGAATCAAAAAGAAAGTGATTCGGAAATGATGGCACAAGAGGTTCAAAGTAATATTCAACTTGTCAATACATACTCTGAAATTGTAAAGAGTCCACGTATATTGGACAAAGCATCAAAAGAATTAGATCGCAAATATTCTACTTCAGAATTATCGAGCATGATCACGGTTACGAATCAAGCTGAATCACAATTATTAAATATTGATGTGGTAAGTAAAAGCGGTAAAGATTCAGAAGTGGTTGCCAACAAAATAGCAGAAGTATTTAGTGAGGAAGTTCCTGATATCATGAATGTGGATAATGTGTCTATTCTTTCTACTGCGGATGATACAACAAAACAAGTTGAACCAAAAGCAATGATCAATTTAGTTTTAGGATTAATCATTGGATTGGTATTAGCTTTAATTATTATTTTTATTAAAGAAATAATTGACAAACGTATTAAGTCAGAAGCAGATGTTGAATATGAATTAGAGATACCAGTATTGGGTTCTATACAAAAATTTAACTAAGGAGGTATTGGAATCATGGCAAAGAAAAAAAGAGCTATTTCACCTTTGTACGTTCATGACAAACCGAAGTCTACAGTCAGTGAAAAATTTAGAGGAATACGTTCAAACATTATGTTTTCTAGTGCAGAAAAAGAAATACAAAGTTTGTTAATCACTTCAGAAAAGCCAAAGTCTGGTAAAAGCACTGTTTCAGCGAATATTGCAGTGACCTATGCGCAAGCAGGTTATAAAACACTGATTATTGATGGGGATTTGAGGAAACCAACACAACACTATATCTTTGACTTATCTAATAATAGCGGTTTGTCAAATTTAATTATAAATAAAGCTACGTATGAAGATTCAATAAAAGAAACCAAAGTAGAGAATTTATCAATATTAACTGCTGGGCCGACACCACCGAATCCATCAGAATTAATAGCTTCTGCCCAATTTAATGAAATATACAACGAATTATTAAATGAATATGATTTTATTGTTGTTGATACGCCCCCTATAAATACAGTTACGGATGCACAAATTTATGCTCAAACCATCCAAAATTGTGCGCTTGTGATTGATGCAGAAAAAAATAATAAAAATGAAGTGAAAAAAGCGAAAGATTTAATTAATAAAGCTGGTGGGAGATTACTGGGAGCTATACTGAACAAAACTGCGATTGATAAATCTTCTAGTTATTATTACTACTATGGAGATGAGTAAAAATGATTGATATACACAATCATATATTGGTGGATATCGATGATGGACCACAAAGTATAACTGCTATGAATGATTTACTTAATCAAGCAAAAAATGAAGGCATCACTGACATAGTAGTAACACCACACCATCTGCACCCCAAATATAACAATTACATACAGAGTATAAAAGATGGGATAAAAGATCTAAATGAAAACCAAGATGTTCAAAAATTAAATATCAATTTTTATGCTGGGCAAGAAATTAGAGTGACAGATAGAGTTATTGATGACATTAATAATGGGAATATTGAAGGTATCAATAATTCAAATTATTTATTATTAGAATTTCCTAGTAATGAAGTACCACATTATACCCAACGGTTATTTTATGAACTACAAACCATGGGTTATATTCCAATTATTGCGCATCCAGAACGTAATAAAGCGATTGTTCAAAATTTAGATTTATTATATGAACTCATCAATGGCGGTGCATTAAGCCAGCTTACGACTTCATCATTATTGGGAGAATTTGGAAGTAATGTAAAACGATCATCTTTGAAAATAATCGATAATAACCTGGCACATTTTATTGCATCAGATGCACATAGCGCGACAACAAGACCATTCGCAATGAAACAGTTATTTAAAGAAAGAAAATTAAAAGCTTATTATGAAGAATTTGAAAACTATTTAGAAAACGGGAAGTTAATGATAAATAATGAAAGGATTTCCAAACAAATACCAACGCAAGATTACAAGCAGAAAAAATGGTTTGGCCTTTTTTAGAAAACATGAATGAGGGGATTAAGAGTGACAAAGATTTCTGCGAAATTGCGATTTTTAATATTAATCATTATAGATTCACTGATTGTTACATTTTCAATATTTTTAGGATATTCTATATTAGAACCATATTTTAGAGGCTATTCAATTGATTTATTGGTATTATCTTCAATTACCTTGTTAATTTCGCATCATATCTTTGCATATGTGTTTAATTTATATCATCGTGCATGGGAGTATGCGAGTGTAAGTGAATTAATGTCAATTGTAAAAGCGGTTACAAGTTCTATAGTTCTTACCATCATATTAGTTGCTTTAATCACAAAAGATAGCCCGTTTTTACGTTTATATTTTATTACATGGATGATGCACTTATTACTAATTGGTGGATCAAGACTATTTTGGAGAGTTTATAGAAAATATTATATAGGGAATTCAATTGAAAAAAAACCAACATTGGTTGTAGGTGCAGGGCAAGGTGGATCAATGCTGATACGTCAAATGTTACGTAGCCATGATATGCGCATGCAACCTGTACTAGCAGTAGATGATGATAAAGAAAAGCAAAAAATGACGATAACTGAAAGAGTGAAAGTTCAAGGTTATATTAAAGATATTCCTGAATTAGTAAAAAGATATAATATAAAAAAGATTATTATAGCAATACCAACTTTAAGCAAAAAACGGTTAAATGAAATTAATGAAATATGTAATATTGAAGGCGTAGAGTTATTTAAAATGCCTAATATTGAAAATGTAATGTCAGGGGAAATAGAAGTAAATCAACTGAAAAGAGTTGATGTTGAAGATTTACTTGGTAGGGATCCTGTAGAACTTGATATGGCGTCAATAGCTAAAGAATTAACGCATAAAACAGTACTAGTTACTGGTGCTGGTGGTTCTATTGGTTCAGAGATATGTAGGCAAGTATGTAAATTTAAACCAGACCGTATTGTTTTATTAGGCCATGGTGAGAATAGTATCTATTTAATTCATCAAGAGTTAAATAAAACATTTGGTGAAAGTATTGAATTCATCCCAGTGATTGCAGATGTGCAAAACAAAGCACGCATATTAGAAATTATGAAAAAATACAAACCGTATGCTGTGTATCATGCAGCAGCACATAAACATGTGCCATTAATGGAATACAACCCAATTGAAGCAGTTCGTAATAATATACTAGGAACAAAAAATACGGCTGAATCAGCAAAGGAAGCAGAAGTTAATAAATTTGTGATGATCTCTACGGATAAAGCAGTGAATCCGCCAAATGTAATGGGAGCAACTAAGCGTGTAGCAGAAATGATAATTCAAAGTATGAATGATACAGATTGCAAAACTAGTTTTGTAGCAGTAAGATTTGGTAATGTCTTAGGATCTCGAGGTTCAGTTATTCCATTATTTAAAAAGCAAATTGAAAAAGGCGGTCCAGTTACAGTAACTCATCCAGAAATGACTAGATATTTCATGACTATACCAGAAGCTTCTAGATTAGTTTTACAAGCTGGTGCTTTAGCACGTGGTGGAGAAGTGTTTGTGTTAGATATGGGAGAACCAGTAAGAATTGTAGATTTAGCCAAGAATTTAATAAGATTAAGTGGTAAAAGAGAAGAAGATATTGGTATAGAATTCACTGGAATAAGACCAGGTGAAAAATTATTTGAGGAATTACTTAATAAAAATGAAATACATCCAAATCAAATATTTGAAAAAATATATATAGGCAAAACAGTTGCAGTTGATTATAAAGAAATAGAAGAGTTCTTACAACAAATTAACAAAAATTTTGAAAAAGAAAAATTAATAAAATTTGTTAGGAAGTGAAAAACTTGGAAAATTATCATGAGTTTTTACAATTAGGTTATTTATCTCAAAAGAGTAAAGTAAAAAATATTGAATTTAATTTTTATGAGAGTATAAATAAAACAGAAAAAGAAGATTTATTAAATATAGGATTTGAATTGTTAAATAACAATGTTAATGAAATTATAAATAACAAAAATGTGGTGGTACCAATAAGCGGTGGACTAGACAGCAGGTTATTACTATCTTCAGTGTTAGAAAATAAAAATGCAAAAGATGTAAATACTTTGACTTTTGGAACACCAGGAAGTTTAGATTATGAAATAGGAAATAAAATCGCGAAGAAAATAGGTACAAAACACTTAGCTATTAATATAGAAAAGTTGAATTTTAATATTGAAGAGCTATATTTATATGGTAGTCAAATAACTAATCCTGTTGTTATGTTTCATAATTTACCTGCTCGTTCATTTAATTTAGGTAATGAAAGTGTTGTACTTAGTGGATACCTAGGAGATGTTATTAGTGGGAAACGTTTGAATGAAGATTCAGAAAATGATTGGCAAACTGAAAAATTAAATTATTTTACATGGATGACAAATAGACATTCTTTTAATGTAGATAATAAAAAATTATTAAATGAATTAACTGAGAATAGTTTTTTCCAAAGTGAGAACAACTTAACCAAAAAAGAAGTGATTTTTATGAAAGAACATAATGAGAAATTAAATAGGCATCAAGTATTAGGTAATATTAATAATGTAAAAACACCATTTTTTAATAATGAATTCATGAACTTCTTAATATCGCTACCAAAAGAACTTAGACTAGATCAAAATTTTTATAAGGAATTAATATTCAAAAAATATAATTCTTCATTAAACGATATAGCAGTAAAGAATTTTTATGGAAGTAAATTTAATTCAACAAAAGTAACTAAACTTTTTAATAGGAATAAAAATGCAGTATTTAACAGATTAAGTAAAAAAGTGAATTTTATATCTAATCCGTATGTAAATTATGTAGATTTTAAATTAAAATTATATACTGATGAAAAATTCAAGAAATTAATATTAAATTTATTGAATAGTTTAAAAGAAAGAGATATAGGAGAGTATAAAAAGGAATGTGAAAGAGTGATTTATGAAATAAATAAAAATAAAGTTGCTAACCCATATGATTTTTTATTGTTATCTTCACTGGAAATATATATAAGAACAGAGAGAATATAATTATGAAAATTTTTTTTAAAAATGTAGCAACTATGATGAGTGGTACTTTAATTGGTCAATTAATTATAATAATTACATTGCCAATTATTTCTCGAATATATACACCACTTCAATTCGGTGAATACTCAAATATAGTAGCAATTATTGGAATATTAAGTGTGTTAACTACTCTTAGATATGACACTGGAATTGCCGTAACAAAAAATAAAATAGATAGAAATGTACTCATTAGCTTTACCTTTATAATTAATATAATTATATCTATATTTATTTTAATGGTTTTACTAATTTTGAATTTATTTTACGAGTTGCTGAGTATTAAATTAATATTCTATATATTTACAACTATATTTCTTATAGGTAATGTGCAAATATTAACCAATATTGCTACATCAAATGGTAAATTTAAAAAAATTTCATTGACAAAATTCACGCAATCACTTTCTCAGGTGCTATTACAACTACTAGGACAAATCTTTTATAAGCAAACTTTCTTTTTATATTTAGGCTATTTAATAGGAAAAAGTAATGGAGTTTATATTTTATATAAATCAAATTCATTAAAGATACAAAACTTAAAGTTTAGTTTGAAGGATTTCAAAAAAATAATGGTAAAGTTCAAAGATTATCCTATGTATGGATTGCCATCTTCGTTATTAAACTCATTTTCTACAAATATAATTATTATTTTAGTTCTTTACTTTTTTGGTGGTTATTATGCAGGAATTTATGGGTTAATATCAAGAATTATGAGTGGACCACTACAACTTATTAGTAAAAGTTTTAATAGCGTTTTGTTTAAATACACTAAAGATAACAGTACAAATAAAGTGAAAAAAATATATATTATGACAAATATTATTATAGGTTCTTTATTTTTTATTGTGATTTTTATTTTTTGTATAATAAAAATTAATTTATTTCACATTATTTTTGGTCAAGAATGGAGCTATGCAAATAAAGTTTTTTTACCGTTACTAATAATGATGGGCTTTCAATTTACTATAATTCCATTTATTGAATTATTTACTGTATATGGTAAACAAAGATTAAGATTGCTCTTAGATATATCACGAATAATATTATTATTGTTTATATTTATTTCTAAATTCATATATGATTTTGGATTTAGCACGTTTATTAATTTATATAGTATAAGCATGTGTGTGTTCTATTTGTTTATGCATATCTCTATTTTGAAATTACTAAAGTCACAATAATTAAAAGGAGATTATATGTTTTTATTAGAGACTAATGAAAAATTAGTACTATTGTTAATCATTTTCGGAAGTCTTATTTTGAACTTTATATATTTTTTGTTCACTATAAACAATCAAAAGAAAATTAATTATTTACATCCAGGTTGGTTGATTATAGCAGTACTTTTTTTATATGGGCAAGTAACCCCAATATACGTACTTTTCGTACAAGTTGAAGATATTAATAATCACTTATTCATCAGATTATTTAATTTTGATTATTTTATTGAAATTTATTTAATGTACGTTTTGACGACTCTATTATTTTTCATAGTGGATCTTATATTTTATTCCAGTATAAATAATAAGAATAAGATTATTGAATTTAGTAATTTTGAAAAAAGTAAAGAAAGATCGGTTTTTCTAACTGGTGTACTATTATATGTAATTGGTATTATAATCTTTATTTATAATTTTAAAACAATCAATAGTCTTGATACACAGTACATTTATGATAAAACTAGTCGATTGAATGGTGATGAAATTAACTTGGGTATTAGCCATACAAGTTTTTATATGGTTTCATTTTTCTTTTTATTCAATTCATTTTACATAACAAACAAAAAAGCAATAAAAACAGTCATCATATTAATGTTTATAACTTTTAGTTTTTTCATTTTTTATTTAGGAACAACATTGCAAGTATTTTTAATGGTTATAGCATTTTTCTATATAACATTTAAATATAGTGCTAATAAATTTAAAAAACTTCTAATTTATAGTGTTATAATAATACCTGTTTTTTATTTTTGTGTTCAATTTTCTGAAGCATATAGACTTTATAAATTAAAATTAACAAATAAAATCGATTTAGTTAACTTATTTGATTTTAGTACATTTGAAAGTATAACTGGGTATATTTCGGGATTGATTTTTTTAAATACTACTAATTTAAAAGAAAAATATAATTTTGCTGATTTAATTTTGGGATTTTTACCAGGTAGTGTTGAAAATAAAATAGGGGATCAAAGAATAACAATTACAGAAATTATAAATCAATCTCCTTTTCTAACAAGTAATGGACTATATGTTCCAACTCTTCCAATAAGCATGCTATTTAATGTAGTATTGTCGATTATTATTTTAATAATTGTGTATTTTAGTATTTCTTATATATTATATTTTTTGAACAGAGGAAGTATATCGAAGTTTTTAGTATCAATACTGATTTATATAGAAATATTTTATTTATTAAGGATTAATATGGAGGCCTGGTTAGGTAAATTAAGATTAGATTTAGTTATTTTATTGGTTGGTATAATACTGTATAAATTTTTAAATTCATATTTTTATAAAATAAATAAAAAGGGAGAATAATGATTTGAAATTAATTTATTTGAGTAGTTCTACTTTATTTTCGAAATCAGCTAATTCACTTCATGTTATGAAAATGGCTAATAGTTTTTCAAAAATAGTAAAAAAGGTTGAACTTGTAGTAAGAGATGTTAATGAACAAAGAAATCCATATGAATTTTATCAAGTGGAACAAAATTTCATAATAAAAAACAGAAAAGTAAATAAATTTAAAGCTTTTAGCAGTATTTTATATACAATAAAAAATATTAATGATTTTAAACAAGATTTAAAAAATAAAGAGACAGTGTTTTATGGTAGAGATATAATGACTTTGTTTCTTATAGCATTTTTTTCTAATAATGTTTATATTGAGCTTCATTCAATACCATCATCAGTAATTAAAAAATTAATTTTAAAGATAATGTTTAAAAATAAACTTGTAAATAGAATCTTTGTTATATCTGATGCATTAAAAAAGGACGTATGTAATGTTTTTAATGCGGAAGAAAAAGATGTTGTAGTAGTACATGATGGTGCAGACATACATGACTTTTCTAATAATGAAGATAATAAAAAAATTGGTTATGTAGGTAGTATTAATAAAGGTAGAGGAATAGAACTGATTTTAAAATTAGCACATATACATCAAGAATTAGAATTTAATATTATAGGTGGAGATTTTAGTGATTTAAAAGAAAAGTTAGAAATAAAAGATGTACCTAGTAATGTTAAATTATTAGGGTACCTTTCACAAAAGGAGATAGAAGTATTTATTAAAGACTTTTATATTTTGCTAGCCCCATATCAAGAGAAAGTTGGTGTGGATAAAATAAATAGTGATACTTCACGTTGGATGTCGCCGATCAAACTTTTTGAATATATGTCTTTTGGAAAAGCAATTATAGTATCAGATATAAATGTTCTAAGAGAGGTTATCATTAACAATTATAATGGAGTTTTTGCAAAACCTAATGATGTTAATGACTGGAGTAGAAAAATAGAATTATTACTTGAAAATAAAGACTTCCATCATCAGTTAAAGTCAAATTCATTTGATACTTTAAAAGATTATTATACTTGGGATAAAAGAGCTTATAACATCAGTGAAAAAATTAAAATTAGGTAAGGTGAATCTTATGACTGGGAAAGAAACGATAAAAAAATATAAAATTTTCATTAATATTTGTGAGTTTTTTTTTAATATACTACCTTATTTCGTCCTTTCATTTATATATGATGTTTCTTCAAGTTATGAAAATAAATTAGCGATATTATTTAGATATCTTTATGTGAAAAGATTTTCAAAAAATAGTGGTGAAAATATATTTATTGGAAGTAGAGTGATTTTGAAAAATTTACCAAACATGACTTTTGGTAACAATATAAGTATTCATTCAGGGAGTTATATCGATGCTGCAGGTGAAATACAAATAGATAGTAATGTTTCTATAGCTTCACAAGTATGTATATATTCTTTTAATCATACTTGGAACGATACTTCCTTGCCAATTAAATATAACCCTACAAAATTAGATAAAATTTTTATTAAGGAAGATGTTTGGATAGGGACCAAAGCAGTAATACTTGCAGGAGTAAATATTGAATCTAGAACAGTAATTGCTGCTGGTTCTGTAGTGAATAAAAATATAACTAATAATACGTTAGTTGCTGGAGTTCCAGCTAAAATTATAAAAAAAATTTAAGGAGTTAATGTTAATCATGAAAATACTAATCACAGGTACTGCAGGATTTATTGGATCGCATCTTGCGAAAAAGTTAATTAAACAAGGTCATCATGTTATAGGCGTAGATAGCATAAATGATTATTATTCAGTTTCTTTGAAAGAAGATAGACTAGAATCCATAGGAAAAGAGAATTTTACTTTTTACAAATTAAAATTAGAAAATTACGAAGATTTAGTGAAAATATTTAAAGATGAAAAACCAGAAGTGGTTGTTAATTTAGCAGCTCAAGCGGGTGTTAGATACAGCATCGATAATCCAAAAGCGTATATAGATGCTAATATTGTTGGTTTCGCGAATATACTTGAATGTTGCAGACATTTTGATATACAAAATTTAATTTATGCATCATCAAGTTCTGTATATGGCGCAAATACTTCCAAACCATTTAGCACTTCGGATAACATAGATCATCCGTTAAGTTTATATGCTGCAACTAAAAAATCTAATGAATTAATGGCACATACGTATAGTCATTTATACAATTTGCCAACTACCGGTTTAAGATTTTTCACAGTATACGGACCATGGGGAAGACCAGATATGGCACTATTTAAATTCACAAAAGCGATTGTAAATGATGAGGTTATAGATGTTTATAATCACGGGAATATGATGAGAGATTTTACTTATGTGGATGATATTGTAGAAGCAATAAGTAGATTAGTGAAAAAACCTGCATCGCCAAATAAAGAATGGTCAGGTGCAAATCCAGATCCTAGTTCTTCTTATGCACCTTATAAAATATATAACATAGGAAATAACAGTCCAGTCAGATTAATGGAGTTTGTAGAAGCAATTGAAAATAAATTAGGAAAAGAAGCTAAGAAAAACTACATGGATTTACAACCAGGAGATGTACCTGAAACTTATGCAAATGTAGATGACTTGTTTAGAGATATTGATTTTAAACCAGAAACTACAATTCAAGATGGTGTAAATAAATTTGTTGATTGGTATTTGGAATATTACGAAAATGAGGTAGATAAATGAGATTAACATTTATACATGATCATAAATTTATCGAAATTAATAATGAATTTTATTCAACAGGTAAATTTAATCAGAAAATTTTAAACAGATATAAAGTTGGTGAAATAGATAATATACAAATAATTGCTAGGTTGCAGGATAATGAATATTCAGTTGAATCACTTTCTAAGATTTCTAGTGATTCAATAAATGTAAAACCAATAAGGTTTTTAAAAAATAAATATGATTTCTTCTTTAAAAAAAAGAAAATTGAAAATTTTTTAAAAAATAATTTGGATGTCAGTGATGCAATTATAGTTAGATTACCTAGTGAGATAGGGTACATTGCTTTAAAATATTTGAATAAAGAAAAATTTAACTATGGAATTGAAATGGTTGGAGATCCATGGGATGCATTATGGTATCATAATTCACCAATAGGAAAAATTATGGCCATTATAAATCGAAATAAAACTAAAAGTTTTTTAAAGAAATCTCCAACTAACATATATGTTACTAAATATTATTTACAAAACAAGTATCCAAGTAAAGGGAATAATTATAATGCATCTAATGTATTTATTGATGAAGTGAATGATGATTATAGAGTGAAAGAAGATGAAGTTTTTAGAATCGGTATGATAGCAAGTTTAGATACAAAATATAAAGGTATTGATACTGCTTTAAAAAGCCTAAAAAGATTGAAAAATAAGAATATTAATTTAGAAATTGTAGGAAACGGACCAAAAGAAAAATGGGAAGAAAAAATTGAAAAGTTAAACTTAAAAGAGAATGTAAGTTTAAAAGGTACATTAAAAGGTGGTTATTCAGTATATAAATGGATGCAGAGCCTTGATTTATATATACAACCAAGTTATACAGAAGGATTGCCGAGAGCTCTTATTGAAGCAATGTCAAACGGTGTACCCGTTCTAGCTTCAAACGTAGGAGGCATACCAGAACTTTTATCGGATAAATATATGCATAATGCAAAAGATTATAAGACTTTTGCCAAACAAATATTTAAAGTATATGAAGATACTGAACTTAGGAGAGAAATGTCAAAAGAAAATATTGAAATTTCTAAAAATTATTTAAAACAAAATATAGACGAACAAAGAATTTTATTTATTAAATCAATATATGGGAGTTTTAAAAATGAATAAAAATATAGCTGTTGTAGGTTTAGGTTATGTGGGATTACCAGTAGCTGTGACTTTTGGAAATAAACATAAAGTGATTGGATTTGATATTAATGAGTCAAGGATTCAAGAACTAAAAAATAATTACGATAGAACAAATGAAGTGACTGAAGATAGATTAAAACAAACAAATATTGATTTTACTTCAAATGCAAATGATCTAAAGCAGGCAGATTTTATTATTGTAGCAGTACCTACGCCGATAGATAAACATAACAAACCAGATTTAACTCCATTATTAAAAGCTAGTGAAACGGTGGGGAAAGTGATTACGCCTGACACAATTGTAGTTTACGAGTCAACAGTATATCCTGGTGCAACAGAGGAAGACTGTGTACCTGTGTTAGAAAAACATTCAGGACTAGTTTGTGGTAAAGACTTTTTCGTTGGCTATTCGCCAGAAAGAATAAATCCTGGTGATAAAGTGCATACTTTTGAAACAATTACTAAAGTAGTATCAGGTCAAACACCTGAAGTGTTAGAAGTAGTTGCAGCCGTATACAGCTCAGTAGTTACAGCAGGAGTTCATAAAGCATCCTCAATTAAAGTGGCAGAAGCAGCAAAAGTAATTGAAAATACACAACGTGATGTGAACATTGCATTAATGAATGAACTTGCAATCATTTTTGATAAATTAAACATAGACACTAATGAAGTACTTAAAGCATCAGGAACAAAATGGAACTTCTTGAATTTTAAACCAGGGTTAGTAGGTGGCCATTGTATTGGTGTTGACCCATATTATTTAACACATAAAGCTCAGGAAGTTGGTCACCATCCTGAAGTTATCCTAGCAGGTAGAAGAATAAATGATAATATGGCTAAACATATTGCTTCTAATGTAATTAAAGAATTATTAAAGCAAGGATTAGAAGTTCAAGGTGCATCAGTGAATGTATTAGGTCTTACATTTAAAGAAAATTGTCCAGATTTAAGAAATACAAAGGTTATTCATATTATTGAAGAACTTAAAGAATACGGATTAAAAGTAACAGTGAATGATGTAGAAGCAGATAAAAACGAAGCAGAGAAATTGTTCAATCTTAATTTAAGAGATAAAAGTGAATTAAGAAAAGCTGATGTAGTATTATTTGCAGTTCCTCATAGTGAATATTTAAATGAATGTGATGATTATATTAATTTGGCAAAAGAAAACGGAATTATCATTGATATTAAAGGCAATATTAGCCATGAAGATGTTCAATCTAATCAAAAGCTTTGGAGGCTATAATGTTAAAAATTGTGCAAATTGCTGCAATTGAAATGACGCATATAAAACTTTTGAAAACTTTGAATGAAACGAGTGTTGCAAGTGGTATAGAAGTCCATTGTGTAAGTACTTTTGGTTCACAACAAAATGAAGTAAAACAGCAAGGTGTTCACTATCATAATATAAATATTGATAGAAATATCAATCCAATTAGCAATATGAATTCTATTTTGAAAATGGTAAAGTTATTTAAACAAATCAAACCAGATATTGTTCATGTTCATACTCCTATCGCTGCAGTTTTAGGCAGAATTGCTGCTAAGTTAGCAGGTGTGCCGACAATAATATATACAGCACACGGATTTTATTTCCATGAAGGTATGTCATTAAAGGCGTATAAATTTTATTTTAATATTGAGAAATTTATTGGGAAATACTTTACTGATTATATATTCACTCAAAGTGAGGAAGACTATCACACAGCTGTAAAAAATAACTTTTTAAAAAAATCTAAACAAAATAATTATCTTCATATTAGCAATGGTATAGACATAGATAACCAATTTAATTTTGAATTAATAAATAAAGATAACCTGACTAATTTAAAAAAAGAATTAAAAATCGAAGCTGACGATATTGTTGTAACTTTTATTGGAAGACTAGTTAAAGAAAAAGGAATATTAGATCTTTTAGATTCCTATAATAAACTGTCTTCGAATAATATTAAGTATATAATTATAGGTGATTTACCTGAAGGCGAAAGGGATAATGAAGCACAAGAAATGCTGAAAAAATATAAAAAAGAAAAAAATATTATTTTCGCAGGACAAATTTCTAATATTAATGAATATTTAGCTTTAAGTGATATATATTGTTTACCGTCTTATAGAGAAGGTATGCCTAGATCAATCATTGAAGCTATGGCAATGAAAAATGCAATTATTGCCACAAATATAAGGGGTTCGAGAGAAGAAGTAATTGATAATGAGAATGGTTTTTTAGTACCTTTAAAGGCAAGTATGTATATTGCAAATAAAATAGAAGAATTAGCAAATGATAAAAATAAATTAAAAAAATTTAAAGAAGCAAGTTTTATGAGAGCAAAAAACAATTATAATGAAGCGGATGTTGTCAAAAAGCAACTTGAAATATTTAGTCAAGTTGATAAGTAAGAAAGTGAGGGATCGAACTAATGTTAAAGAGAATGTTTGATTTGATAATTAGTATAAGTTTATTAGTTATTACTTCACCAATTTTAATAGTTTCATATCTATTGATTTCAAAGAAACTTGGAAAACCAGTATTGTTCAAACAAACTCGACCAGGGAAAAATGAAAAGCCTTTCGACATTTACAAATTCAGAACTATGACAACAGAGGTTGATGATAAAGGTGATCTATTACCAGATGATCAACGTATGACAAAACTAGGTTCTCAAATTAGAAATTCGAGTATAGATGAATTGCCACAATTAATTAACGTTTTAAAAGGTGATTTAAGCCTGGTAGGACCAAGACCATTACTAATGGAATACTTGCCTTTATATAATGAAGAACAAAGAAAGCGTCATAATGTTAAACCTGGCATTACAGGTTGGGCACAAATAAATGGTAGAAATGCAATAACATGGGAACAAAAATTTAAACTTGATGTATGGTATGCTGAAAACCAATCATTTAAACTGGATATGTATATTTTATATAAAACGTTTGAAAATGTATTGAAGAAAAAAGATATTAGTTCTGAAACTCATGTTACTGCAGAAAAATTTAGAGGTAATTTTTAATGAAGCATATAATCTTAATAGGTAATGGTGGCCACTCGAAAGTTATTAAAGATATTATTGATGCATCGCCAGACTATACAGTTGCAGGTTTTTTGGATAATAAGTTCTCTTCATATGAAGAGAATGAGGAATTTTTTTATGATAATTTAGATAATATCAATATATATAAGGAAGGTTACTATTTCTGTATTGCTATTGGTCATAATTTTATAAGAAATAAACTTTTTAAAGAAATGCAACTTGATAAAAAACAATTTCCATCACTGATACATCCGACTTCTAGTATAAGCCCAAGTGCTCAAATTGGATTTGGTACAGTTGTTATGCCTAATACTGTTATTAATGCAGATACACGAGTAGGAAATCATGCAATAATTAATTCAGGTGCAGTTATTGAACATGACAATATAATAGAAGATTATGTTCACATTTCTCCAAATGCAACACTAGCAGGAAGTGTTGAAATAGGAGCACGTTCACATATCGCTATTGGCGCATCAGTATTACCACAAATAAAAATTGGTAGTGATTGTATCGTAGGAGCAGGTGCGACCGTTATTAATAATGTTAATGACAAACAAATTGTTGTTGGTACACCAGCAAAACCCAAGGAGTGAGAGCAATTGACAAATGAACGAGTATATTTATCTAGACCACATATGGGTGGGAATGAACAATCTTATATATCGAAAGCATTCGAACAAAATTGGATAGCACCATTAGGAGAGAATGTTACAGAATTTGAAAATAGTATAAAATCTTATATCAATATAGATGAAGCATTGGCTGTTAGTAGTGGTACTGCAGCAATACACTTAGCACTTATAGAGAGTGGTGTAACAGAAAATGATTATGTATTTTGTACATCTTTAACTTTCTGCGCGACTTCTAATCCGATTTTATATCAAAATGCTATCCCTGTATTCATTGATTCTGAATTAGATTCTTGGAATATGTCGCCAGTCGCGTTGGAAAAAGCGTTTAAAGAATTTGAAAAAAAATCAATTAAACCAAAAGCTGTTATAGCAGTTAACTTGTATGGACAATCTGCAAAATTAGATGAAATCAAATCAATTTGTGATACATATAATGTAACTTTAATAGAAGATGCAGCTGAATCATTGGGCGCTGAATTCCAAGGTAAAATGAGCGGTAGTTTTGGTGATTTTGGTATCTTTTCATTCAATGGTAATAAAATTATTACAACAAGTGGCGGCGGCATGCTAGTAACAAAAAACAAAGAATCCAAAGAACACGCACTTTTTTTAGCAACACAAGCAAGAGATAAAGCAATACATTATCAACATAGTGAATTAGGTTATAATTACAGATTAAGTAATATCTCAGCTGGTATTGGCCGAGGACAAATGGAAGTATTAGAGCAACGTGTTCAAAAAAGAAGAGCAATTTTTGATAAGTATTATCAAGAGTTGTCAGATATTGAAGGTATTGAATTTCAACCGGAATTACCTAACTCCAAGTCAAACAGATGGCTAACTGCATTAACAATTGATGAGAAAAAGGCTGGATTTTCGGCAAATGATGTAATTACTGCACTTAGCAAAGAAAATATAGAAGCGCGACCTGTTTGGAAACCAATGCATTTACAACCATTATATGAACAATATGAATTTATTTATGATGGTGTAGATAATGCTAAATACTTGTTTGAACATGGGATTTGTTTACCTTCAGGTTCAGATATGGATACAAAGGTTCAAGAAAAAATTATTCAAATAATAAAAAAATTATAAATTAAATAAAAAGAAGGTGGATACATGGAAAGAAGAAAAAAGAAAAAATCCACGGTAAAAAAGGTTGTTCTCACTGTATTAATCATTTTAGCACTGCTAATTATTATAGCTGCAGCATTTATATTCTATAAACTTACGTCATTAAATAGTTCAATTAATGATCCACTTGATAGAAAACATTCTGAACTTAGAGATGGGCCAATAAAAAAAGGAGAGCCAATTTCAATAGCGCTTTTTGGTATAGACTCTGATGAAGTCAGGAATTCAGAACACGGTGGGCAAAGATCAGATTCAATCGTACTTCTGTCAATTAATCCAAAAGATAAAAAAACAGAAATGATTAGTGTGCCGCGTGATACACATGCTGAAATTGTTGGTAAAGATACAGAAGAAAAAATTAATCATGCCTATGCCTATGGTGGTCCAGATATGGCAGTGAAATCTGTAGAAAAGCTAATGGATGTACCTATTGATCATTATGCAGCCATAAATATGGATGGTGTTTCTACACTTATAGATGAAGTTAATGGTGTAGATGTTGTTAGTAATGCAACTTTCAATGTTAGAGACTATACCTTTGAAAAAGGTAAGAAATATCACATGGATGGTAAAGAAGCATTAGCGTTTATGCGGAGTAGGAAAGAAGCAGGTGCTGGTGGAGATGAAGGAAGACAAGCGCGACAACAACTTGTTATCGAAGCAGTAGCTAAGAAATCAATGAATCCAAGTTCAATACCGAAAATCAATTCAATATTTAACGCGGTAGAGGATAACGTCAAAACTGATTTGAGTTTAACTGATTTAAACGGTATTCGATCTGATTATAAGAGTGCACAAAAAAATGTGAATCGTCATACTTTAAATGGTGAAAATACATTAGGTGATGATGGATTATACTATTTTTATCCAAGTAATAATGACCAAATAGTTAAAGATTATAAAGATAATTTGAATTTAAAATAACTAATACTTAAAACCGTCAACACTAAAAAAGTAGTTGGCGGTTTTATTATATGAATATTTATTTATGAAAACGCCAACATGAAATAAAAGACTTCGCAAAAAATTTCAAGTATAATTGTTTTTAATACTAGGTATTAATTTTAAAAAAGAAGTGAGGTTATAACATGTCAAAGGTCATTCAAGATATACATACAGCGTTTGAGCATTTAGATGATGGCATGACAGTGCTCGCCGGTGGTTTTGGACTATGCGGGATACCAGAGCATGCCATTGAAGCAATTCGGACAAAAGGTACAAAAGGATTAACCGTAGTGAGTAATAACTGTGGTGTTGATGATTTTGGACTAGGTCGCTTACTAGAGAAAAAACAAATAGATAAAATGGTCAGCTCATATGTTGGTGAAAACAAAATATTTGAACAACAGCTGATTAATGGTGAGTTAGATGTAGCACTAACACCTCAAGGTACGTTAGCTGAAAAACTACGTGCAGGAGGTGCGGGTATTCCAGCATTTTACACAAAAACAGGTGTGGGTACTTTAATTGCTGAAGGTAAAGAAACACGTGAATTTGACGGTGAAACGTACATTATGGAACGTGCCATTACAGGTGATTTTGGTATTGTGAAAGCTCAAAAAGCGGATACATTTGGTAATTTAGTATTTGAAAAAACAGCGCGTAATTTTAATCCTTTATGTGCCATGGCAGCTAAAACTACTGTCGTTGAAGTAGAAGAAATTGTTGAATTAGGTGAAATTGATCCAGATGATGTACATCTATCAGGTGTATATGTGGATTATATCTATCTAGGCAAGCATTTTGAAAAACGTATAGAAAAACGTACAGTGAAGGAGGCATAACATGGATAAACAAACACAGCGTAAGAAGATTATTCAACGTGCAGCACAAGAAATTCAAAGTGATATGGTGATTAATTTAGGTATTGGTATGCCAACGCTTGTAGCAAATGAGCTCAATGATCATGTGAAAAATGTTTTTTTTCAATCTGAAAATGGTTTGCTTGGTATTGGTCCATATCCTACTGAAGATGAGGTTGATCCTGACTTAATAAATGCAGGTAAAGAAACGGTTACTGCTGCTAAAGGTGCATCCTATTTTGACAACGCAGAATCATTTGCCATGATACGCGGGGGGCATATTGATTTAGCAATTCTTGGAGGCATGGAAGTTTCGGAAACAGGAGATTTAGCGAACTATATGATACCAGGCAAGCTTGTAAAAGGTATGGGCGGCGCTATGGATTTAGTGGTTGGTGCTCAGAAAGTAGTCGTTATCATGGATCATATGAATAAGCACGGTGAATCTAAAATAAAAGCAAAATGTGACTTGCCATTAACTGGCGCAAGTGTTGTTAATACGTTAATCACAGATTTAGCTGTTTTTAAATTTGAAGATAAAGTTATGAAATTGGTTGAACTTCAAGAAGGTGCCACACTTGAACAAGTACAAAAGTATACAGCTGCTTATTTTGAAAATTGTTTGAATCGTTAGGTGTTTTTCGAGATGTCATACGATCTATTCCTAGATAAGCCATTTGTTATATTAAAAAATTAATCTTTAGCCAAGCTTAAAATTCGGTTTAAGTATGTTATTGTAACATTATAGCTTGAATTGATTACAAAGGTGCGAAGATTGATATGAGGCAAAATGCAGAACTGAAAAGTATTGTTATTGCTATTATATTTGCAGCGGCTGCAGATGTGGTTCCTGATGGAATATTTCATAAAATATTGTTGCTAATAGGTATTTTAGCATTTATTTATATGTTGATTACACATTTAAAGTTTACGTTATATCATATTAAAATAGAAGATAATCAGCAACAAACATGGTTTAGTGTGAAAATGGATTATTGGTTGCTGTTTATTAAAAATATGATGGCCATAACGCTATTATTAGCGATATATTGTGTGTCTGTGTATGTCAATAATCATATGGCTTGGATTATCATTCCTTTACTTATCGTTGGATTTATAGGATTAATCCTATTTGAAAATAAAATGGAAAAGAAGAGTAACATTTTAGAGTCAGAAAATGTAGAAGAATAGAGGTGGCTTATGCAATTTATTGATGCACATGAACAAGCAGAATTATTAAACATGGAAGAAGTCGTTGAAGCGGTTGCAGAATCTTTACAGGCCTATTCTGAAGGGAAGACGGATACCCCTTTACGTTATGTACTTCCTTTTAATGAAGATAATCGTTATCTGGTTATGCCGGCCCTATCTGATGAATTGAAAGTTGTGGGTCTCAAAACAGTAACAGTTTCACCTAACAATACAAAGATAGGTAAAAATACAATCGTCGGATCTGTTATATTATCAGATTATGAAACCGGTGAAACATTAGCTGTATTAGAAGGTTCATACTTAACCAAGATTCGTACAGGTGCAATTTCTGGCGTAGCTACAAAATATCTTGCCCGTGAAAATGCAGAAACATTATGTGTCATAGGCACAGGTGACCAAGCACAGGGATTAATTGAAGCTGTACTAGCTGTTAGAGATATCAAGCGTATTCAACTTTATAACAGAACATATCGTAAAGCTGTGACATTTGCAGAAACAGTACAACAGCAATATCAATCCGTAGATGTGACAGTGATGGAAAATGTTGATGATGCTATATCTAATGCCGATGTTATTGTCACAGCAACCAACGCCACACAACCTGTTTTTAATAAACCATTAGATGCTGGGGTGCATGTGAATGCTGTGGGCTCTTTTAAACCAGACATGCAGGAGTTACCTTCACACGCTATAGCCAATGCCGATAAAGTAGTTGTAGAAGCATCGGAAGCGGCGTTAGAAGAAACTGGGGATTTAATTACCCCTATGGATGAAGGTTTATTTGGAGAAAAAGATTTATATGGAGAATTAGGCGAAATCGTTGGTTCTAATTTAGCTGGACGCGAAAGTGATGATGAAATTACTGTTTTTAAATCTGTAGGTGTAGCCATTGTAGATATTATTGTTGCTAATTATTTTTATCAAAAAACACAAGAAAACAATGATGCACTTTAAGTTATATAAGGTCGACAGAGTAAAATTTTGATAGTTTATAGTAAATTCTTAAGCGTTTCGCCATATCGCTTTATAGTATAATGTAGGTATTATTTTATCCTTTAAAGGAAACTTATGGTGGAACGCTTTTTATGATACTTTTCTAAGCTAATCTTTTTAAACACCACTTACACTAATAGTAGAACATATTATAACTCATTTCATTTATTGGGGAACCAAAAGAATTTTTGCAAAGGGCATGGTGTTATTATTCAATTATTATTAAGTTTTTACCTCAATTTCTTTTGATTTGTTCGTCAAAATTGTTAAACTTGTATTAATATATAGAAAATGTTAATTAACTAAAATTATAATTTTATTTGTAATACTATTGCGTTTTTTATAATAAAAGTTAGTTGTATGAAGTAACATATTTTATTAAAAGCATTGACGATAAATATCTTATGACTTGAATATATAGGAGGAGAAAAAATGAAAATACTAATTACAGGTGGTGCTGGATTTATTGGCTCACATTTAGCAGAACATTTTAATAATGATAATGAGGTGTTTATATTAGACAATTTAAGCACAGGCCATCGTTCGAATGTTAAATTTATAGATGATGCACATTTCATTGAAAATGATGTGGTTAATACATCTTTTGTGACATCATTAGTAGAGCAAGAACAATTTGATATTGTTATTCATTTAGCAGCAGTAGTTAGCGTTGTAGAAACAATAAATGATCCTATAAAGTCTCAATC
The DNA here is from genome assembly GCF_017892255.1 of Staphylococcus sp. GDY8P94P. Lineage (NCBI taxonomy): Bacteria > Bacillati > Bacillota > Bacilli > Caryophanales > Staphylococcaceae > Staphylococcus > Staphylococcus sp. GDY8P94P. Next base: position 607,265 of record NZ_JAESKU010000001.1, on the reverse strand, counting down.
TGTCAATATAAATGGTACATTGAATCTCTTAGAAGCCAATCGTCAATATAACCATAATTTGAAGAAGTTTATTTTTGCTTCATCAGCAGCTGTATATGGCAATACTGAGGGGTTGCCAAAACAAGTTGAAACATTTATCGATCCGGAATCACCTTATGCTGTCGAAAAATATGCTGGGGAACAATATACAAAAATTTACAATACGCTATACAACCTACCAACAACTGCTTTAAGATTCTTTAATATATATGGACCGAGACAAGATCCTCATTCACCATACTCTGGTGTGTTATCCATTATAGATAAAAAATTTAAAAATAATGAAACATTCACATTTTTTGGGGATGGAGAACAAACAAGAGATTTTGTATACGTAAAAGACTTAGTGCAAGCGGTTTCAATCATGATGGATAACGCAACAACGAATGGCCAAATATATAATTTAGCTACTGGTAAACAAATATCACTATTAGAAATTTTCGATAAATTCAAACTGGTTTATAATAAATCTATAGACTATCAGTTTGCTGAATCAAGAAGTGGGGACATCAAACATTCTTGTGCTGATATCAAAGGTTTGGAAGCGCTAGGATTTAAGCCACAATATGATATTGTGTCAGGTTTAACAGAATATATTAAATACTCGAATACAGATAAGATAAACTAAGAGGTGGAAGAATGATTGGTAAAACGAAAAAGTTTGTATTAAATCAAACGAAAAGAAAATTAAAATTCATTTCTGAACCATTGAAATTACAACTAAGAAGTAAGTACACAAAAAATATTATGCATTATGCAAATCTTTATAAAACGATTGAAGTAGATAACAAACATATTTTGTATCAAGTTAGAGACGGACAAAGCATGACAGATAGTCCTTATGCGATATTTAAATATTTAATGAACCATCCTGATTATCAAAAATATATACATATTTGGGTCGTGGCATCTAAAAAAATGCAAAAAGCATTTTCTAAAAAATATAGTAAATATAAAAATGTAAAATTTATTGTAAAAGAAAGTGAAGACTATTTACATTATTTAACAAAGAGTAAATATCTTATTAATAATGCTACATTTCCAACGTATTTTACGAAAAAGCCAAATCAGATATATGTAAACACTTGGCATGGTACGCCATTAAAGGCAATGGGTTTAGATATCAATCATAATTTATTAGAATCACAAAATACAATTCGCAATTTTTTAAGTTCTGATTATATCATTTCACCTAACCAACACACGACAGATATTTTTAAAAAAGCATTTAAATTAGACGGTTTAAACGATGAAGCAATTTTAGAAATTGGTTATCCTAGAATAGATGCTACGTTAAATGCACAGTCAAAAGAAGTTATACAAAAATTAAAAAAACAAGGCATTAAATTAACAGATGCACCGATTTTACTCTTTTCACCAACGTGGCGTGGCCAAACGGTGAGTTCACCAGAAGATAATATTGAAGAAATTGAAGCGCTGATTGAAGCATTAAATAAACAAACACGTTACCAAGTATTATTAAAAGTGCATCCGTTTATTTATAAAAAAGCAGTAGGTAATAAAAAATTAAAGAAATACTTAGTAGAGGATACGTTTGATACAAATGAATTACTCAGTATTGTTGATTTGCTCGTAACTGATTATTCAAGTATCTTTTTTGATTATTTAGTTACAGATAAACCTATAATTTTTTATACACCTGATTATAAAGCCTATGAAGAAGATAGAGGATTTTATCTTTCTGTGGATAGTCTCCCAGGACCAAGTGTACACTCAATTGAAGCATTGGTAGCTACTGTCAAAGAATCACAAAATATGTTAGCGCAATATCAGGGAAACTATCAAAAATATAAACAAAAATTTGTGAATTATGATGATGGTCAAGTCACGGAAAGAGTCGTCAACCAAGTGTTTCATCACGACGCACCCCGAAAAGGTGATCAAAATAATAGAAAAGAACGTATTTTAATATATCCAGGTGGTATGAAACCTAATGGCATAACAACATCGATTCTAAATTTATTAGAAAATGTTGATTATGATAGATATGATATTACAGTTTACCTTGGATTTAATAGAAATAAAGATGTCATAGATAATCTATATAGCTTAAATAACAATGTGAGAGTTATTTTGAGAAGAGGCCCATTGTTAGCCAACACTTCAGAATACTATCGTAATCTATTGGTTCGCAATAGAGGCATCAAATCGAAAATTGAAGAAAAAATTTATCCTGAAGCAATGTATCAACGCGAATTTAGAAAAGTGTTTGGTAATTCAGAATTTGATGTAGTTATGGATTTTAGTGGCTATGCGATGTTTTGGTCTGAAATCTTGTTAGCAAGTAATGCTAAAAGAAAATTAATCTACTTACACAGTGATATGAAAATGGATATGGAGCGTAAAGTGAACGGTGTGAGACCACATTATGCCAATTTAAAAGGTGTAATGTCCTTGTATCCTTATTATGATAAGCTCGTAAGTGTTTCTGAAGTGACCAAGCAAGAAAATGTTAAAAAAATAGCAAATAGAAAAACAAAAGAAAAATTTAAATCATCGATGAATACAATTAATTTAGATAGAATTTATAATTTGGTGGATGAAGATAATGATATCTTTATGAAAAATGGTGAGCGTGTCATCGTTAGAGAACAGGATAAGCAAATTACAAGCGTGCCATTCCAAAAAGCTGATTTTAAAGTGATGACTATGGGAAGATTATCACCTGAAAAAGGATTTGATAATTTAATTCAAGCGTTTAGCGGTGTCGTGGAAGCAAATCCTAATGCGAAATTATATATTTTAGGAGATGGTCCACTCAAAAACCAATTAAGTAAGTTAATTGACTCATTAGATTTATCAGAACATGTATTTTTAATGGGGCAAAAAAGAAACCCATTTAATATTATGAGAGACTGTGATTTATTTGTTTTACCATCTTATTATGAAGGACAATCAATGGTCTTATTAGAAGCGTTAACCGTAGGCATAGATATTTTGGCATCAGATATACCAGCCAATCAATATGTCCTTGACTATGGTAAATACGGTATGTTGAGTTTTAACGATGCTGAATCATTACAAACAAGCATACAACAGTTTATTAATAAGGAAACACCTGCTTATGCTAAATTTGATCCGGAGTTATATAATAAAGAAGCAATTGAACAATTTTATCATTTATTAGATGATTAAAATATCAAATAACTAAGGGATGAGCAATAATACTCAATCCCAAAATAAAGGACGCATCCATATGAAGAGGATGCGTCCTTTTTATATTTAAAATCTTTCGATTTATACTGTGCTTGTTTATTTGAAATGCTTTGTTTATACAACAACCTTTGCACATTAACTATGATGTTTATAGTTATTAATGACCATAGGATGTAGCGTATTTCTTCCTACTATAATTCTTACATATGGAATAAAAGATAGTATTATTGCTAACCCAATACAAAATCCAAGGGTGAAAATAGTACTTAGGATTAAAAATAGTGTTGGGAACGTAACAAATGATGCCAACGATCTAGAAATAAAGTCTACAATAATCTGATGTGCTAAATAAATGAAAAATGATATTTCACTAATTAAAAACACAAACACTAAGTTAAATCGAGTTAAAAATTTCGATATATAGACGATAAATACAAAACTGATTGCAGAAAATAAGACTAAGTCAAATCGATTAGATTCATTTAAATGTACATCTAAATAAGAAAAGTTAAATGCCATATAACATAAAGCCAATAGCCATATCAATAGCAGCCAAACTAAATGACGTTTTAAAAATTGAATAACAGAGTCATAATATTTACCGAAATAGAAACCGACAACAAAGTAAAATAACCAATATAAAATAATCGTTCTACTAAATAAAGGATAAAAATCCCAGAATGCAAGATAATCATTACTGTAATACATTAAATAAGAATGTCCAAAACTAATAATAAAAGTAATGACAAGTACAACTATAGGATTGGCTTTACTCAATAATTTATAAAATAAGCGATGTAGTATGTAAAACTGAAAAATAACGAGTACAAACCAACCGAAAAATTTACCTTCTAAGACGATATTTAAAAAGATTTCCCAAAATGATTTATCTGAACTATCACCAAGAAATAGCCTGAAAGTGACAAATAAACCAAATAAAGCATAAGGAATTAAAATAAATTTCATACGTTTAAGTAAAAAGTTTTGCGGAATTTTATTTGAATACCGCATGCCTAATAACGTTTCCGACAAAATAATAAAACACGGTGTTGCAAATAATAAAATAACTTGTAAAAAACTAAAAAATGATTTTTCAAATTGTGAAATATGATAATCGTTTACTAAACCGGTTAAACAATGGACGATGACTATTGCGATACAAAATATCGCCCTAGCATAGGTGAGTTCCATTTTCCTTTCCAAAATCAAAACTCCTCTCAAAATCCATTCCATAATATGATAATTAGTATTAAAAGTAAAGTTTATATGAATTTAGTTTTATAATCATTTTATATAAAGCGTGGCAACTCATAATATAGTAATTGAGTAAGATTAATAAAGAATGATATGATTACATATATTTAAAATAATCATTTAAAACCTTAAATAGTGAAAGGAATCGGTTTATGAAATCAATTTTACTTATTGGTCAATCAAATATGGCAGGACGAGGTTTTTTAGATGGTGTAAAGCCAATCATTGATGAACGTATTTTTATGCTTAGAAATGGTAGATGGCAAATGATGGAAGAACCAATACATAGTGATCGTTCTGTAGCAGGTATTGGACCAGCAGCATCGTTTGCAAAGCGATGGTTAGATGATCATCCAGATGAAACAATTGGGTTAATTCCATGTGCTGATGGGGGTACTTCCATTGAAGAATGGTCGGATAAAAGCATGTTGACACGGCATGCTTTAAGTGAAGCTAGATTTGCCATGGAAACTTCTGAATTGATAGGTGTTTTATGGCATCAAGGTGAAAGTGATAGTCAAAATAATAAATATCAAACATATGAAGCAAAATTATCACATTTAATTCAATTTTTTAGGACAGAACTGGGATTACCTAAACTTCCCTTTGTCATTGGATTGTTAGGAACGTTTTTAGGAAAAGAAGGATTTGGCGCTAGTGCTATAGAGTATCAAGAAATTAATAAAATAATAAAAAATGTAGCGCAGAAAGAGTCACATTGCTACTTTGTTACAGCAGAAGGCTTAACAGCAAATCCAGATGGTATTCATATAGATAGTTTCTCTCAACGATTGTTTGGAATTAGATATTATGAAGCATTTTCAAGCGCAAAGAACGTCGTAAATCGTTTAGAGAATGAGAGCGAAATTGAAAAAGATTTATATAAAAGTGAATTCACAAAAAATGAACAAATATATATGCTTGTTGCTAGGTTATCTAAAAATAAAATAACGTATCAAGATTTTATCAATGAAATGTCTCAACTGAACTAGTAATCACCTGAGAAGTCATCATTTTTAAAGTATTCATTTTATTCGCTTCATTAACGCCTAAAAAAGCCTTTCAAAACGCACTTCTTTTGTGTGGATTTGAAAGACTAGTTGTATTTTATCGTTCAAGTTCGGCTATGTTAATCTTCCATGTGTGATTTTAGTAAGTGTGTCATTCGTAGCAAATATTTTAGCATTTACATTGGGTACACCCATGGATTTAAGGCGTTCACTATGCATATTTAAATAGTTTTCAGCATTTTCGTAGCTATCAAATGCATAAATGCCACCCGCTTCTTTTTCATCAGCATTTTCTGTCCATATCTTCCATAAAAAACCTGGTTCCTCATTTATAGATTTCGCTAAATCAGCGAATTGTGTGGACATTTCTTGGCCAAAAGGACCATCGATTGGAAAATCAACTTGTAAAATATAAATCATGATAAACCATCCCTTTTAAATTATTTATTACGCTTACTATACCAATTTATGTTAAATCGCATAAATTTTTGGCTCAAATCGTTTACTGATAGGTATTATCACAACTTTTTGAATGATCTTATTGGTATATCAATAAAGCATTTTCATATATAATTTCCATTATTTTGTAAATAAAGTGTAAATTTACTTGCAAATAAAATAGAGAGGTGTATGATGAGAGTGAATAATTACACTTTGCATATAGGAGACTACAAATAAGGAGTGATTTATTATGCGTAAAGTCGGAAAGTTAATTTCAGCAACTGTCGTAGTATCTACACTGGTCGTTGGTACTTCAGCAGCATATATCTCAACGAGTAGTCCAACAGCGCAAGCAGCAGAACAAGTCCAAAAATGGGGACACGGTGAAGGTGGCGCAAGCGGTGCAAATAGTGAAAATGGTGTTCGTTCTCAAGCACAAACAACACCTTGGTATAATTACGAAGGTTATACAACATATGACCCGTCATTTACACAAGATTATAACTTCGTACGCGCTTTGAAATATGATAATGTCACGATCGATGGTTATAAAGTTGACACTGATGCCAAAAAAGAATTTGATCATTCTAAGAAAGTTTATGATACAAGCGTAGAATTTAACAGTGACAATGAAGTAGTACAACTCACTTTCTTCACGAAACCTGATTCTGTATCTAAAGCAACGTTTAAGAAAGCACATGCTTCAAATGAAATCATAGAAGATGGAAAATTAGGCAATGGAGATGGCACTTATGTAAAATACGCGACAAATAATGGTTTTTATACTGCATTCTTTGATCAAAATGATAATTTGGTAGAAATAACAATTGGTCAGTAATTAGAATGATGTTTATAAAAATAGGATACAATTAAGAGATGATTTGAAATGATATGTTTTTGATTGTAGTAACATTCAATTTAAATGAAAGTGTACTCTAGGCTGGGGCATATTAAATGTCTCAGCTTATCTTGTTGTATAGCCATTAAAAAAATAGTTTTCATTTAGCAAATGTATCAGCATTTTTGCTGATTATTGTTACTGAAGATATACCGTCATTTTGAATTATATCTATAACTTAATGCGTATGTTTAATAAAGATAATTGTGTTTTGTTATATTTATGATTATAGTTAAACGTAAGTATAGAGCGTTTCGTTCACATATGAATAGAGGGAAAAATATGAAAAAATTATATTTAAGTGTTTTGGTTGGTCTTATTTTGTTAGCAGTCACAGGGAATGTCGCTGCGGCAAAAAGTTTTGATCAAATTGAACAAGATAATGATACAATTGTAGGGGTCTATGGCATCAATACATCTAATGGTAAAGTGATACAGCACAGATCAGATGAACGATTTGCATTTGCATCTACATATAAAGCAATTTCAAGTGGCATATTATTACAAAATACGCCAACATCAGAACTAAATAAAAAAATAACTATTTCAAAAGATGACATTGTCGCTTATTCACCTGTTACTGAAAAATATGTCGGCAAGCAAATGACCTTAAGAGCGTTAATTAAAGCTTCTATGTTGCAAAGTGATAATACAGCAAATAATAAAATCATCGAAGAAATAGGTGGTATTAAAGGATTTCAACAAGCACTAAAACAACGCGGAGACAATATCTCAAACCCGCAAAGACTTGAACCAGACTTAAATTTATATGATCCGCAAAGTACAGCCGATACAACCACACCTAAAATGGCTGCAACAACGTTGAACCATCTTTTAGCGAGTGAGAACATGAGTAGACCCAACCTTGAGCTACTAAAACATACAATGATCCATAATGAAACTGGAGATACATTAATTAAAGCAGGTGCGTCAAAAGATGATGTTGTAGGTGATAAGAGTGGTCAGGGATTAACATATGGTAGTCGAAATGATTTAGCTTTTGTTTATCCAGAAAACCAAAGTAAGCCAATTATTCTTGCTATTTACACGAAAAAAACAGATAAAGATGCGAAACCTGATGATAAAGTGATTCAAACAGCAGCGGAAAAAGCTATTAAGTCATTGAAATAGATTCAGTCAAATGAAATATAGATTGGTACAGAGGGGTTTAACATGGAAATAAAGCAAATGAAATATTTTGTAGAAGTCGTAAAAAATGGTGGGATGACACAAGCATCCGAGCATTTATATATTGCGCAATCTACAATAAGTAAAAATATTAAAAGTATTGAAGACGAATTTAATATTACTTTATTTGATAGACGAAAAAAGCATATTATTTTAACAGATATCGGTCAGATTTTTTATGATAAATGTGTGGAAGCATTAGCGGTTCTAGATGATTTATCATTAGAAATGGGAGATGTAACAAATTTAGAAAAAGGTCATATTAGAGTAGGTATATCTGCGATTATGAATGTGAGACTTTTTACAGAAAGTTTAAATCACTTTCATAGTAAATATCCAAAAGTGACTTACGAAGTGATTGAAGGTGGCGGGAAAGCTGTAGAGTCTTATTTGAATAATGATGAAATAGACGTGGGTATTACTACGTTGCCTGTAGATAATGATATTTACCATGCCATTCCACTGTATAATGAGAAATTATTGTTAGTTGTAAACAGAGATGCGATGCTTGCTAAACAAGCATCGGTCTATCTAGGCGATTTAAAAAATGAGCGCTTTATTATGTTTCATGATGATTATTATTTAAAAGATCAAATTATTGAAAGTTGTAGAAAAGTTGGCTTTCATCCAAAAACAGTTGCAAAAATGTCTCAAATTACATTTATTGAAAATATGATTCGAGATGGTATCGGTGTGAGTATATTACCAGAAAGTATCGTAGATATTTTAAATGATGACCTTGTAGGTATAGAAATTTCTGGCGCAGATGTATCGTGGAATTTGGGAGTTATTTGGAAAAAAGATAGCTATATGAATTATGTAACACACGAATGGATTAAATTTTTAAAAGATACACGGTAATAGTGGTTAACAAGGTGTTCATGTTATGAAATATGTATTCCATAACAGAATATTATATATTCCAACTATGTATTTTAATCATATTTCAGTGCGTAATATAATAGAGATATAGAGGTAGTAAGTACTGATTATTAATAGAAGAGTAAAAGTTAAAACATTTATGATAATCCCTAGCGCCAAAATATTAACTATATATGCGTTTCATAATTTAAAGCTCATAACAAATTTATCTAGAATTTAACTAATATAATAACTCTCCCCATTCATTCACTAAAATAAGGACACCCTATTCTTATTCATTATTATATTATTGAGCAATTATATTAAAAAACTAAGCTTATCTTCTAAATCAGTACAGTTAATATAAACGAACCTCTTGTCAAACATTAAACAAACATATAAACATGCCCAAGCCTTAGAAATAGGTTTGGGCATGTTTATTTTAAATGTTTTTTTGAATTTTAGGATGAAGATGATATGCGGGCGCTGTGGCTTCATTTTTAATAACTTTGTCTAAAGTAGCTACAATCGTTTGAGCAATTTCAGCGGTTGGCACGCCAATCGCGTTGACAGGGTAATCTAATTTTTTAATTTGTGGTATATTGTCATATGAATATAAGATAGGGTGATCTTGTGGTCCGAGTGCATTAATGGTGCCGACTGTAATATCATAGCTACCACAGATAACCCCTGGTGCAAGTGCATGTGCTTGTAAAAATTGTTTGACGGAAGATTCTGTTTCAATTGCATTTAAACTTGTAGAATCAATGATACGATAATCTATTTTGTGTTCGTTACAATATTGAGCAATCGCCTCTTTTTTAGCGATTTGTCGTGTATCGTTTGTATGTATATCACCAATATAATCAATATGGTCTATGCCCTGATCGACCAATGCTTTAATTGCCATAATCATCGCTTCTGAATGATTTACATTTATGATCGGATAAGGAATATCACGATTGACACCATAGGCAACGACAGGGACGTTATTATAAATTTCTGGAGATAAGTTTGTTGCATCACCTTCATCAAAAATGACGATACCATCACAACCGAATTCAACAAATTTTTTTGAAGCGGCAGCGACATCGTCGATAGACACAAACATGACATAACCTAAATCTTTAATGGCATGATTGATTTCTGAAATAAGATGTGTCACGGCTACACGATCTACAGAAGGCCAGATTAATCCTATTGTGCCACTTTTCTTTGAGACAAGTGCTCTAGCGGAGTGATTAGGTATATAATTCATTTCTAGAGCTTTTTGTTGAATCATATTTTTTGTTTTTGGTTTTACGAGATGAGAATTTTTAAGTGCTTTACTAACTGTGGAATAGCTGACACCACAGGCTTCAGCAACATCTTTTAAAGTTACAGCCATAAAATTTCTCCTTGAAATTGATTGATTTAAATGCAAATTAATTATACCATAGAGATAAGCATTACAATATTTTTTTGTACAAAAATAACAACGTTGTTATTTTAAAGGTATTGTAATTGATATCATATTTGAGGGGTTGAAGACATGGATTCAATGAATACAATGAAAGAGATTCAACAAGGTAAACACATTGCTGTCATGCGCACAGAAGATGCAAAATCATTTTTAGATATTGCACATACCATTATTGATAAGGGCCTTCATACGATTGAGGTAACTTTAACTACGCCGAACGCTATAGAAATTATCGCAGAACTATCAAAAAGGGAGGACGCATTGATTGGAGCAGGAACAGTATTAGATAGCATTTCTGCACGTACTGCCATTTTAAATGGTGCAAAATTTATCGTTAGCCCATCCTTTGATAAAGAAACAGCGAAAATTGCTAACTTATATGATGTGCCATATATTCCAGGCTGTATGACAGTTAAAGAAATGGTTGAGTCATTACGTTATGGTTGCAAAGTTCTTAAACTATTCCCAGCGACACAATTCACACCTAAATCAATTAAAGATTTCAAAGGGCCATTACCACAAATTGAAATTGTGCCTACAGGTGGTGTTGGTAAAGCAAACCATAAAGAATGGTTAGATGCTGGTAGTTTTGCAGTTGGCATTGGAAGCGAAATCACAAAAATTTATCAACAAGAAGGAAAAGATGCTTTAGAAAGATATATTTCAGAAATAAAAAGCGAGGTATAACAATGACGGTCTATGGTTTTGGTGAAGTATTATTACGTTACACACCACCAAATTATGAACAGTTGAAAGATGCCAATATGTTTAAAGTTAATGTTGGTGGTGCAGAATTAAACGCACTTGTGACACTAGCACAATTTGGACACGAGACTGAAATGTTGACGGTATTACCTAATCACGCGCTTGGTCATTTAGCATTGCAAAAAATGTTTCAAACACGTGTAGGTACTGCTTCAGTGAAATATAATAACGGCAGAATTGGCACGTATTATATGGAAGAAAGTTTCGGATTTCGAAGTGGCAAAGTCATTTATGATCGTGAACATTCAACGTTTGCTAATCATGGTGAAGATGTAATGGAAGGAATCAATGCTCAAAGCGGTGATTTCTTTGTATTTACAGGTATTACGTTAGCTGTAAATAAAATGATTCGTCATCAAATTGTCGATGTATTAAAGAAACTAAAGCAACAAGGCGTTAAGATAGTGTTCGATATTAATTTTAGAAGTAATTTATGGTCAAAAGAAACAGCAGTACCAATAATCAAGTCTATTTTACCATTTGTCGATGTTCTGTTTTTTGGAAAAAAAGATGCTACACATCTACTTGAAACGAACGATTTAGAAGATGACATTCAGACATGTGCAAAAACAATTCAATCCAAATACGACATCGAATTGATGGCATCAAGTAATAGAAATATAGAACAAAGTACATTACAAGGTATTATGCTGACAAAAGAAAAATATATTGAAGGCCAAGCATATACTTACACCGTTTTAAACAGAATTGGTGCTGGTGATGCATTTATGGCGGGCGTATTACATGGACTGAATAAAGAATGGCAACCAGAATATACAGTAGATTTTGCAACAAAATGTTCTGTTCTACAACATACAACAAATGAAGATGCACTAAGTGTACAAGAAAGTGATGTTTTTAATTTATCCACGCATTTTGGAGAATTGAAGCGATAAAAACTGCAATACAAGGGGATTAATCTTTATGAGGAAATTTAGACTCCTTCTTGTAAGCGCATTCTTTACGATGGGGATGGTATCGATGATGCTTACAAATGAGGAGACGATTGCTAAAACAAAGACAAAAGAAATCATGTTAGCGCATAATCAGCCAACGGAACATCCTGTTCATAAATCATTAAAAATTTTTAAAGATAGATTAGAAAAAGAATCACATGGTCAAATAAAGGTGAATATTTATCCGAATGGTCAGCTCGGTAGTGAGCGTGAAGCGATAGAAATGACACAAACGAATGCAATTCAAATGACTAAAGTTTCGGCTGGCGCACTGGAAAGTTTTTCGCCAACGTATTCATTATTTAATATGCCATATTTATTTGAGTCAGAAGATAATTATCGACACGTAATGAAACGTAAAAACGTACAAGATGCTTTCTTTAAATCGACAGACGACCAAGGATTTTTAGGTATTACTTACTATGATGCTGGTATGCGTAATATCTACACGAAAGATAAGAAGATTAAAGACAACAAAGATTTGAAAGGCTTGAAGATTCGTGTTCAACCAGGAAAAACAAGCGTAGATTTAATTAAATCGTTAGGTGGTACGCCAACACCGATGGATTATGGTGAAGTGTACACTGCAATGCAATCAGGTGTTATTGATGCAGCAGAAAATAACGAAACTTCTTTAACAACGAATAACCATGGTGAAGTTGCTAAAAATTATTACTACACAGAACATGCAACCGTGCCCGATATTTTAATTATGAACAAAGAAACCTATGACAGCTTGACGAAACAACAACAAAAATGGTTAGAAGATGCTGCGGATTATTCCACAAAAAAACATGAAGTTATTTGGGATAAAGCAGTGAGCGATGCTAAAAAAACAGCGACAGAAAAAATGGGCGTGAAGTTTCATGATGTAGACAAGTCTACATTTAAAGCGACTTCTAAACCTCTTCAAGATGAATTTAAAAATAATCCTGATACGAAAGAGGATTATAAACTAATCGAGAAGGAGGAACAGCGCTATGAAAAAAGCAAAACAAATCATTGATAAATTGTTGTTAACGCTAGCTGGTATTACGCTTTTTGTAATGGTTATCTTATCGATTTATCAAGTCGCAACACGCTTTATTTTTAACACACCAAGTACGACGAGTGAAGAAATTGTTAGATTCTTGTTGATATGGTTTGGGCTATTGAGTGCTAGTTATGTCTTTGGGATTAAACAGCATATTGCCATTGTATTTATCAGAGAAAAATTACCTGAAAAAGTACAGCTATACTTGGAAAAGATTTCGGACATTATATTAATTATCGTGGCACTCGTGCTCATGATTTGGGGCGGTTTTGAAGTTGTGAAATTGACTTGGTCTCAAATCGCACCGTCAACAGGTTTATCAATGGCCGCGATGTATGGCGCATTGCCTGTTTCAGGAGTATTTATTATATTCTATGCATTTTATAATTTATTAAATACAGAGGAAATTACTGCAGTTCAAGAGCGTGATGAGCTTGAAGGCGGTGATGGCTTATGACAACGATTGCAGGATTAGTATTATTCATCACTTTCTTCATTTTTCTTATCATTGGTTTACCTATTGCATTAGCGATTATTTTAAGTTCTATTATTACGCTGTTATTGATTTTACCATTCGATGTCACTATCGTAACTGCAGCGCAGCGTATGGTAACCGGTATTGATGATTTTACGATGTTAGCGATTCCGTTATTTGTGCTAGCGGGTATCATCATGAACAACGGCGGTATTGCATTTAGATTAGTTAACTTTGCGAAGGTGCTCGTTGGCAGATTACCAGGATCATTAGCTCATACAAATATTGTTGGTAATATGCTTTTTGGTTCTATTTCTGGTTCTAGTGTAGCTGCAGCAGCTGCCATGGGTCGTATTATGGGACCTATGGAAAAAACACAAGGTTATAAAAAAGAATACTCAGCAGCAGCAAATATCGCATCAGCACCTTCAGGTTTACTTATCCCACCGAGTTCACTATTGATTGTTTATTCATTAGTCAGCGGCGGGACATCCATTGCAGCGCTATTTATCGCGGGTTATATTCCAGGAATTTTATGGGGTATTGCGTGTATGATCGTTGCTTATGTAATGGCGAAAAAACAAGGTTATAAAGTATCAGAGAAAATAAGTTGGAAAGATAGATTATTCTTAACATTGGATGCATTACCAAGTTTGTTTTTAATTGTAGTGGTTATCGGCGGTATTGTCGGAGGTATCTTTACAGCAACAGAAGGTGCAGCAGTCGCGGTTTTATATTCTGTAGTACTTTCGTTGATTTATAAAAGTTTAAAAATCAAACAATTATCCAACGTTATCAAAGAAACAGCTGAAATTAGCGGAATGATTTTATTCTTAATCACCGCTTCGGCATTATTTTCACTTGTGATGAGTTATACCGGTTTACCGGAAGCGATATCCAATGGCATTATCTCAATGACTGACAATCCAATCGCATTGTTATTATTAATCAACGTTATTTTATTAGTCATTGGTACATTTATGGATATTACACCAGCAGTACTTATATTCACACCTATATTTTTACCGATTTCAGAAGTATTAGGCCTTGATCCAATTCATTTTGGTATCATTATCGCGTTTAACTTATGTATTGGTAATATCACACCACCAGTTGGTAGTGCGTTGTTTGTGGGAGCAAGTGTAGGCGGTGTGCGTGTTGAATCAGTATTTAAATATTTAATTCCATATTTTGTGGCATTAATTATTTTAATGCTAATCATTACCTTTATTCCACAATTATCACTATTCCTTCCAAAATTACTAGGATTATAGAAAAGGAGCAATTATATGACTTTAATTAATGATAATTTTTTATTAAATAGTAAAACAGCAGTAAAGCTATACCAAAAGGTTAAAGATTTACCAATTTATGACTTCCATTGTCATTTAGACCCAAAAGAAATTTACGAAAATAAAAATTATGACAATATTACACAATTATGGTTAGGTGGAGATCATTATAAATGGCGTTTAATGAGAGCTTATGGCATTGAGGAAGCTTTTATTACAGGCAGTGTTGATGATTTTGATAAATTCCAAGCATTTATGCATATGTTACCGTTTGCTATTGTGAATCCAATGTATCATTGGTGTGCATTAGAATTAAAACGCTATTTCAATGAAGATACAGATTTAGATAAAGTGAATATCAGTAAATTATATAAATCACTAAATAAAAAGTTAGCAAAACCTTCACATACACCACAAAATTTAATTAAGCAAAGTAATGTTAAAGTGGTATGTACGACGGATGATCCATGTGATGATTTGAAATATCATAAGTTATTAAATGAAGATAGCAACGTTACATTTAAAGTCATCCCTACGTTTAGACCAGATAGTTATGTTTTCTTAAATAATGAGTCTATCCACACAAAAATCGACCAATTAAATCAAGCGACTGATTGTGACGTTCAAGATTTAAATACTTACATTGATGCGTTAAAAGCGCGTGTACATTATTTTGATAGACAAGGTGCACGTAGTTCAGATCAAAGCTTTGAAAAGACACCGTTAGTAACAGCAACTGTTGAAAAAGCAACTGAAATTTATAATGCGCTAAAGCGTGGTGAACAAGTAACAGAAACTGAACAATATGAATTAGCAGGTTATATATTAACTGAAATTAGTAAGGTTTATGAAGAATTAGGTTGGGTTGTACAATTCCACCTTGGACCAACAAGAAATAATAACTCAAGCATGTTTAAAATTACAGGACCAGATAGTGGCTTTGATAGTGTAGGCGAACAGCTAAGTGCTAAAAAATTAAATGCCTTACTAGATCATCTAGAACAAAATCATGCGTTATCAGATACGATTATTTATCCAAATAATGGTAATGACCATTTAATGGTACAAGCAACTGCAGGGAACTTTACAAATAGTAATCATAAAGTCCAACTCGGTGCTGCATGGTGGTTTAATGATACAAAAGAAGGTATGGAGCAACACTTAGTAGAGTATGCTAATGTCGGTTTATTATCTAAATTTGTAGGTATGCTTACTGATTCACGTAGCATGATTTCGTATACACGTCATGAGTACTTTAGAAGAATATTATGTAATTTCTTAGGAGATAGAATTGAAAAAGGTGAGATTCAATTATCAGAAGAAACCATCACTAAAATAGTGAAAGATATTTGTTATAACAATGCAGTAAAATTATTCAAAATAGAAGGCGTTGAGGAGGTATAACCATGGAATTATCATTTCGTTGGTATGGAGAAGATGACCCAGTAACATTAAATAATATTAGACAAATTCCAGATATGAAACAAATTGTTACAGCTATTTATGACATTCCTGTTGGAGAAGTTTGGACTAAAGAAAGAATTGCAGCATTAAAACAGTCAATTGAAGATGCAGGTTTGAAATTTGAAGTTGTAGAAAGTTTACCTGTCAGTGAGGAAATAAAGCTTGGTACAGATAAACGAGATCAACTCATTGAAAACTATAAAACTTCACTGATTAATCTCGCTGAAAATGGTGTTAAAACGGTAACTTATAACTTTATGCCGGTATTTGATTGGACACGTTCGCAATTAGATTATGATTTATCAGATGGTTCTAATACACTGATCTATAACCATGATCAAATTAAAGATATTGATCCACTAACGACGAATTTAAATCTACCAGGTTGGGATGAAAGTTACACACGTGAAGAGATGAATCAACTGATTACATCTTATCGTGAAACATCTGATGATCAACTATGGGATAACTTAAAATACTTCTTAGATGCTGTATTACCAACTGCTATCGAACATGACGTGGATCTGGCTATACATCCGGACGATCCACCTTGGTCGATATTTGGTATACCACGTATCATTAAAAATAAAGAAAGTTACGAACGTTTATTATCCATTAGCAATGATACACATAATGGCATTTGTTTCTGTACTGGTTCATTAGGCGCACTAGCAGAAAATGATTTACCGAGCATGATTCGAACATTTGGTGATCACATTCATTTTGTACACATGAGAAATGTTAAACGCATTGGTGAATATTCATTTATAGAAACAGGCCATTTATCTAAACATGGTTCAGTAGATATGAAAGCCGTTACTGAAGCGCTGAGAGACATTGATTACAAAGGTACCATCAGACCTGACCATGGACGTATGATTTGGGGAGAAACAGGTAAAGCTGGTTATGGCTTGTTCGATAGAGCTTTAGGTGCAACTTATATTAATGGCTTAATAGAAGGAGTGAGTAAATAATGGCAACACAATTCAAAGATGTTAATGTCGTTATTACAGGTGCGACAGGTGTCATTGGTTCTACTTTTGTCAAAGCACTTGTAGAGAAAGGCGCGAATGTGGGAATACTAGGTCGTTCCGAAGACAAAATTGTGGAATTGCAAGATGAAATTGATAAAGACAGAGAGCAAACGGTAGGGTTAGTAGCAGATGTGCTAGATAAATCAGCTTTAGAGCAAGCGAAACAAACATTCAATGATAAGTTTGGCGCAATTACGATACTTATCAATGGCGCAGGTGGCAATCATCCTGATGCGACAACGAATGATGAAATGTACGACAAAGCAGGCGACAAAACGTTCTTTGATCTTACAGAAGAAGGCGTAGATAAAGTTTTTAAATTAAACTATACTGGCACATTTTTACCATCACAAGTATTCGGCAAAGATGTTGTTGCGTCTGAAACAGGAACAATTATCAATATTTCATCTATGAACGCATTTACACCGTTGACAAAAATTCCAGCGTACAGTGGTGCAAAAGCTTCAGTAAGTAACTTTACACAATGGTTAAGCACTTACTTTGCGGGACAAATACGTGTTAATGCAATTGCACCAGGATTTTTCGAAACAAATCAAAATAAGGCATTGCTAAGAAATGAAGACGGTTCATATTCAGAACGTGCTCAAAAAATACTTTCACAAACACCAATGGATCGTTTTGGTGTACCTGAAGATATTTTAGGCACATTATACTGGTTAATGGACCACGATATGAGTGGTTTTGTCACAGGTATTGTAGTTCCAGTTGATGGTGGCTTCTCATCATATTCTGGCGTATAAATTAAATAAAATAATCAAATAAAAATCAACACTTTCATTTTTATAAGATGAAAGTGTTGATTTTTTTGTTGCATCACTAGTTGATTAAAATAGCAGTGATTCTATTCGTCATTATAAGTAATATTGTTGCGATATAATACATCTTCTAATTTTTCTAAATTGGATAGTGCATTATCTGAAGTACGTCTGCCAAGTTCCAACACTAATGCATCGATCAACGCAATAATTGGAATGATTGAAAAATGATCCTTTCTAACAGAAAGTTTTAAAGTAATAGTTGCATACTCTAAAACTGGTGAAGAGTCATAATCTGTGATTAAAATAACATGGTTGCCTTGACGCTTTGTTTCTTTTACAGCTTGAATCACTGAATTTGTGTAGGGTTCAAAAGCGAAGACAATCAATATATCATTTTTAGTCATTTTGGTAATTTTATCAAAAATAGCATCAGTATCATTACTAAGCTGATGAATATTTAAATAAAATTCGTTTAGTAAATGCTCAAAATATAAAGCAGTCGCCCTATAAGGACGTGTACCAAGTATACATACACTCGTTGCATTTTCTATATATTCAACAGCAGTAGCAAAGTTTTCTATTAAGTCAGGTTTTAATGATTGATTTAATAAATCGACGCTTTTATCCCAAACATCAGTCAATGCAAAACCTTGTTCATGATTGATGTCACCAAAAGCATTTTTAAGAGAGAATTTAGTTTCATTTGGCAAGGCTTCATTGTAAATATCTTTACGAAAATCATTGAAATTTTCATAATCTAAAGCGTGTATGGTACGCATAACTGTAGAAATTCCCACTTCAGCTTGTTGAGACAATTCTTTAATCGTTATTAACCCTAAGTCTTCAAAATGTTTAAGTATAAAGTCGCAGAGTTTTTGCTGTTTTTTGGGTAAACTTTTTTTAACTTTTACAATTTTTGATTTTAAATCTGGATTTTGATTCATAAAAACCAAGCGCCTCGTTTCTGTTCATTCAAATAACTTTATCTATATCATAACAAAGGTTTATAGCAAATAAAAATTCTGAAAAAGAACAAAAATATTCCTTTTAAAATGTAAGGGTTTACATTTGTTCATTCAAGTGATAATATTCTATTTAATAAAAACAAGGGGGTATAAAATTGCTAAATTATAAATTTGAAGATTTAAAACCAAAAGTGCAATCATTTTTGAAAGAAGATATCCAACTTTATATTAATGGCTCTTATTGTAATGCTAATGAAGGAAAGGTATTTGAAGTTTTGGATCCTTCTACTGAAAAGGTCATAACTAATGTACATGAAGCTGATCATGTAGATATTGATTATGCAGTTGATTCAGCAAGAGCAGCTTTTGATAATGGTGAATGGACAAAAATGGAAGCGCATACAAGAAGTAATATTATTTATGATTTTGCACAGTTGTTAAAAGCACATCGAGAAGAGTTGGCTCAACTTGAATCTATTGATAGTGGCAAACCATATGATGTTGCATTAGTGGATGATATAGATGGAACAATTCAACAATTTGAATATTATGCTGGATTTGCAACAAAAATTAGTGGTAAAACCACTCAAATTTCAAATGACTTGGTCAGTTACACGGTTCACGAACCTATTGGTGTTGTTGGACAAATTATTCCTTGGAATTTTCCATTATTAATGGCTTCCTGGAAATTAGGTGCTGCATTGGCCGTGGGTTGTACGATTGTTATAAAACCAGCGACTGAAACGCCATTATCGTTATTATATGCAGCTCAGTTATTTAAGCAGGCTGGCTTTCCTGATGGGGTAGTTAATATTGTTCCTGGCCCAGGTAACACTGCAGGTGAGGCAATTGTTAATCATTCGAAAATAGATAAAATCGCATTTACTGGTTCTACAAATGTAGGTAAGAATGTAATGAAAAGTGCAGCAGATGAAATAAAAAATGTCACGTTAGAATTAGGCGGTAAATCTCCAGCTATTTTATTAAAAGATGCTGACTTAGATGAAGCGATTGAAGGCGCATTTAGTGGCACAATGTATAACCAAGGACAGAATTGTAGCGCTTGTACGCGTGTTTATGTGCATAGAGATATTTATGAAACTGTTTTAGAGGGATTAAAAGAAAAAGCAGCGTCAATAAAATTAGGTCCAAGTATGGATGATAGTTATGATATGGGGCCGTTGATTTCAAAGAGACAACAAGACAAAGTAATAGATTATATAGAGAAAGGAAAAAAAGAAGGTGCCAGATTAATATTTGGTGGTAATCAAGCATATGAACAGGGCTATTATGTTGAACCTACTATTTTTGCAGATGTGGAAGATGATATGACCATTGCGAGAGAAGAAATATTTGGTCCAGTCATGTCTGTCTTTGTATTTGATGATATTGATGAAGTCATTGATAGAGCTAATGATAGTCAGTATGGTTTAGCTTCAAGTGTTTGGACACAAAATATTAAACACGGTCATTATATATCCAAAAAGTTAGAAGCTGGCACAGTATGGATTAACACAGTCGGTCTTGAAATAGAAACAATGCCTTTTGGTGGTTATAAACAATCTGGTATCGGTAGAGAAATGGGCGGTGAGTATGGGTTAGAAAGCTATACGTCAGTTAAAAGCGTCATGATTAATATAGATTAAAATAAAAAAAGATAAGGAGCATAATATTATGTATAAACCATATGGAATGATAGCAGCTTTACCAACACCAATGTTAGAAAATGGAGACATTGATTTTGAATCGTTTGAAAAATTAATCGAACATGTAATTGCAGGAGGAATTCACGGCGTGCTAGTAGGGGGGAGTACTGGAGAATACTCACTGATGACTTTCGAAGAGCGAAAAAAAATCATAGCATTTGTAACATCCCAAGTGAATAAAAGAGTCCAAGTAATGGCAGGAACTGGTTGTCATAGAACGCTTGATACAATTGAATTGACGAATTATGCAGAACATGTTGGTGCAGACTCAGCATTAGTCATCAATCCATATTATATGGTTACAAGTGACGAAGGGATATTAGATCATTATAAAGCTGTGGCTAAAAATGCTGATATTGGCATCGTTATTTATCATTATCCAGATGCAACAGGCGTTGAACTTTCACCTGAATTAATACATGAAATTAGTCAAATTGAGGGTGTGATCGGTATTAAAAATACTGCAGACGGTATTCATACATCTAAATTATTTAACTTAGTGAAAGATAATACAGATTTTGCTTTGTTAAATGGTTTTGAAGATCTATTTTTACCTTCATTATCAATAGGAGCAAATGGTGCAATAGGCCTTGTACATAATTTAGTTCCGGATAAAATTGCAAAACTGTATGAGTTAGTTCAAGAAAATAATGTGAAAGAAGCAGCTGAATTAAATAAGAAATTACTACCTTTATTTAACTTATTAGAAGAAGAAACTGTACCTGGAACAGTTAAAGCTGGTTTGAAAGCATTAGGTATCTCAGGAACTGCGTGCCGCTTGCCGTTACAACCAGCATCTGAATCTTTTGAAAAGAAAATGACACAATTATTGAATGAAATAAGTAACTAAGCGCAAGAAAATTAGAATAAGAAGGTGCTAATATGAAAGATGTCATTATTATCGGTGGTGGATTGGCAGGATTATCAGCAGCATGGAGATTAAGTAACCACGATATACTATTATTAGAATCAGAAAATCGTGTTGGTGGACGCGTGATGTCTGAAAGACGTGGTAACTATTGGATGAATTGGGGCGGGCATGTTTACGCAGGCGAAGGATCAGCAACAGATGATTTATTAAAATCTGTAGGTGTTAAGTCATTACCAGTGCCTGGAAAACTTTCTGCTATGCATTTAAATGGAAAACTTTTGTTAGATGGACGAGTAGAATTGTACCCATTTAGAGTGCCTATGTCATGGAAATCTAGACTAGCAATGTTGACTGCAGGTGCAAAAGTAAGAGCTGCAGTGATGAAATATGCGAAGGTTGCTCAAAAGAAAGAAGTTGAAGATTATAGTGTACAACAACAACGCATTTTAGATTTTATGAATAATAAAACATTTTCGGAGTTTACAGGAAAATTACCAGTTGACGCAGATGCTATTTTTAGGCCTACAGTAAGTAGGTCAACAGGTGAACCTGAACAAATTTCAGCTGGTGCAGGCATCGGTTACTTTCATATGATTTGGAATAAAAAAGGCGGTTTATCCCAAAACATAATGGGAGGTCCATCGACATTAACGAACACAATTGCCAACCATTTAAAAAATAAAGTTGAAATCAATGCACATGTCCAAGAAATCATTCATAATCAAGACTTTGTAACAGTGAAATATCAACAAAATGGAACTGAGTTTGTAGAAACTGCAAAGTATGCCATCATAACTACACCAGCACCAATCACACGTAAAATTACAAAAAATTTAAGTGCAAAGCTAGATTATTCACTTAGCCAAATTAAATATGGCCCACATGTGAGTGCATCATTCTTAACAAATGAACAAGGTAAACAAATTTGGGATGATGTGTACGCATTTGCTACTCCCAAGAGATCATTCGATATCTTAATACACAATTCAAATGTCATTCATGCACAACAGAAAAATCGTGAACAGGGCAGTAGCTTTATGACATTTTCACCTGCGAATAGAGGTAAAGCATTAATTGACAAATCTGAAGACGAAATATTAGAAATATACCTGAATGATTTAGAAGAGATTCTCCCTGGGTTTAGAGATTATGTCGTAGAAGCTAAGGTGAATAAATTTCCATATGGATCAGCGTATGTGTACCCTGGACGTGCTGATATACAATCAACATTGATAGAACCAGAAGGGCGTATGTTTTTAGCAGGCGATTATTTAGGCACGTTTTATACTGAAACAGCAATTCAAACTGGGTATACTGCTGCTCAAAATATTAATAGCTTATTAGGTTTTACCAAAAATGAAGATTTGCGAGAAGTTTTGTAAGCGTTTACAAAAACGATGTGGAGGCTATTTTATGACAAATAAATCTATGGAGGATATGCCCTTTTGCAAGTTTCACATGAAAATTTTTTCTTATGCTAGTGGCAGTTCTTTTGTTGATGGCTATAGTTTAGGAATTATAGCCATCGCACTTTCAGTAATGCAAAATGATTTTGAAATGTCTGTGACGATGGTTGGTTTACTAGGTATGGGGACATTAGCAGGTATGGTCATTGGCGGTTTAGTTGGCGGTTATTTTACAGACATATTAGGACGGAAAAAAATGTTTATTATTGATATGTTGTTATTAGGTGTTTTCACCACCGCACAATTTTTTGTTGCAGATCCAATGCAGTTAGTGGTATTGAGACTGTTGATTGGTATTGCACTAGGTACAGATTATCCAATAGCTGGTTCACTTATGAGCGAATTTGCACCCAGAAAGCATAGGGGAGCATTGCTAGGTGGCATTAATGCATTTTGGTTTATTGGCTATGCTATTTCGTATCTTGTTGGTTATTTTATGCTCCCATTAGGCACAGAGAGTTGGAGATGGATGTTATTAAGCGGGGCTTTACCAATTATCTTTTTATTATTAGCTCGACTTAATATGCCAGAATCTCCACACTGGTTAACAAAACAAGGAAAAAGTGTAGAAGCAGCACAAATTGTAAAAAAAATATTTGGTGACGACGTGGTTGTTTCAAATACAATTCATGAGCATAAGAAAACAAATTTGGCAGATATTTTTAAAAATGGTTATGGCAGACGTACATTTTTTGTTTCTGTATTTTGGTCATTACAAGTGATGACTACATTTGCTATTGGAACGTATATCCCTGAGATTCTTTCACAATTTGGATTCCATGAAGGCTCACAAAAATATTTAGGATCTGCTGTTATTAATATGTTTTATTTAATAGGTATTTTTCCAGCATTATACTTAGTTGAAAAATATGGAAGAAGACCAACTTTGATATGGCCCTTCTTGATTACTGCACTAGCTTTGTTATCATTAGGTATAGTATCTGGAGGAAACGCTCCATTTCTAATTATACTTGTACTATTTATTATTTACGGTATTTTCAATACAGCTATGGGAAGCCACCAATGGATTTATCCATATGAACTATTCCCAACTTATGTACGTGGTACAGGTGGAGGATTTACTACTACTGTGAGTCGATTAGCATCTGCTTTAAGTACATTTTTCTTTCCGATGATTTTAGAAAATTATGGGTTAAGTATAACAATGTATATTTCATCAACCCTATTATTTATTGGTTTTATACTGTCAATTTATATGGCACCGGAAACGAAAGGGAAAAATTTAGAAGAGGCAGGAGCTATTTAGGTTAAATTTTAAAGTTTTTTGGATCTAGGTATAAATGAATGGCTTTGATTTAATTGAATACGATTGTTATGAGCTGAATGAAGTGAAAAGTTGACTAGATAAATTGTTTATTAATCCTAGTTACTTTTGTTGGGGCGAGACAAAAGCATCTACTATGAAAGTATGATATTTGTCTCGCTCCCGTTTGTTTCGATTTTTGTGTTTTTAATCTATTGGCACAACGATTATTTATTTTGAAAACCTGATAAATAGTACATAGTAACTAACGTTGAAGGGGATGTATGATAAATGAGTAAAGATAATAAGGCTGCAGTTAAGACTGCGCTCGCTTATCTTAGTTTTATAGTTGGCGCAGGATTTACAACGGGCCAAGAACTATTACAATTCTTTGTTAACCATGGAAATTATGCATATATTGCAGTAATTCTTACAGGTATTATTGTAACGTTTGCAACTAGGCAAATTTCAAAAATTGGTTATCGTCTGGACGCGAATACATATGAAATTTCATTAAACCATATTTTCGGAAAATATGTCGGTAAGGTAATTGATTATTTAACAATTTTCTTTTTATTTGGTTTAACTGTGGTCATGATTGCTGGTGGAGGGTCTGCACTTTATCAAGGGTTTGGACTTCCGATGTGGACAGGTTCATTAGCGATTGTAATTTTACTTTTTATTGTACTGCAACTTAGATTTAATAAAATCATGACAATATTAAGCGTAGTGACACCGTTTTTAGTAATCGCAGTTTTAGTGATTGCGGGCTATAACATTATCAATCCTACAATTCCATTTTCAGAGGTAGCACAATATACAAAACCATCTAAAACGTCT
Organism: Staphylococcus sp. GDY8P94P; assembly: GCF_017892255.1. Lineage (NCBI taxonomy): Bacteria > Bacillati > Bacillota > Bacilli > Caryophanales > Staphylococcaceae > Staphylococcus > Staphylococcus sp. GDY8P94P. The sequence continues at coordinate 582,025 of NZ_JAESKU010000001.1, read as the reverse complement.
AGTTCCATATGGTGGTGGGATGCGATTGTTTATGGAGGATTAATTATTGGAAATAGCTTTAGTTTCCTAACCATCGTTGGTAGTGATGCTATGAGTCATAAAACAGCGCGTAGGGGAGCGTTTTACGGTGGCCTATCATTTAGTATATTGTTATTAATTATGACGTGTGGATTAATGGCTAACATCCAAAATGCTAATAGTGTAGATATTCCTACATTATTATTGGCGAATGATATACATCCTTATATAGGTGTATTTATGTCAGCAGTGATGATTGGTGTTATTTTCAATAGCTGTATCGGTATGTTGTATCCATTTCTAAGTAGATTTACACGACCAAGTAGTAAAGGCTACGTTGCACTTTTGGCAATTTCTTTAATTGTAGCTTTTATCTTAAGTTTTATTGGTTTTGTAGATCTTGTAAACTTTGTGTTTAAAACATTTGGCTATATCGGTCTGTTTATCAGTGCTGCATTATTAATTAGATGGGTTTATAATAAATTTAGTGAAAAACGTTTAATGTAATCGCTAAAAATGTAAATAAAAGACGTATAGTAACCAATTTTGTAGACAATTGGACTATACGTCTTTTTTATTTAAGACAAGAAACTTGTAATTGCGTCAACTAGACTATAAAGGCCTAAGAATGTCACGATTAAAACAACGATAAAACCGATAATATTAAGCCAAATGTTATTGACAAAACGGCCCATTAGATTTTTCTTGTTGATGATAATAAAGATTAGTATGGCAACGATAGGTAATATAATACCATTTAAAGCTTGTGCCACTAACAATACTTCTAATGGTTCAAATCCGAGTGAGGATGTTGTAATACCAATAAGGATAATGACTGTAAATACAATCTTGTATTTTTTACTTTCCATGCCACCTTTCCATCCTAATAAGCTACTTATTGTAGCTGCCGCACCAGTAGGGGAAGCAATCGCTGATGAAAGCCCGGCTGCAAACAAACCAATGCTAATTGCAAAGGGTGCAGCATCGCCTAAAACTGGTTTAAGTGGTCCAGAAAGTTGAATAATACTTTTGACTTCATCGCCTCGAATTAATGTGGCAGCGGCAATAAGAATAGCTGCCGAAATAATACCGCCAACAGTTATTGAAATAATAGTATCCCAACGCGCAAATTTGAGTTCTTTTATACCATTAAAACGTTCGTGTACTGCTGTAGAGTGGATGAAGAAATTATAAGGCACTACTGTTGTTCCAATTAATGCTATGACAGTTATAATAGAGCCATTCGGAATCGTAGGTACAAATACACCCTTTAAAATACCAAAAATATCGGGCTTAATCACAACCATAGTTGTAATAAAGATGATGCCCATGATTACCATAAGAAAAATCATTATTTTTTCTAAAAATTTATAATTACCAAATAACCCGATAAGTAAAATAATAAAGCCGATGATAGGGGCTACTAGATTTTCTGGTAAATTTAATAGATATGCTGCACCAAGTGAAGTTCCAAATAAATCGCCACTAATATAAGCAGCACAGCCAATGGTTACAGCTATTAAGGTAAACCATACAATAATCAGTTTACCTACTTTATGGGCAAACAATTCTTGTATTGCTTCCCCTAAACCTTCTCTTGTTACGAGTGACAGTCGAATAATCATTTCTTGGAGTACGATGGTTGCAACAATTGAGAAAACAACAGCCCATAATAGACTATAACCAAACCCAGCGCCACCTTGTGTCATTGTTGTTACGGTTCCAGGACCAATAAATGAAGCGGTGATAATCATACCAGGACCAAGAGATTTAATAATCTTCCTTACATTTTTGACCAATGTCATCACCCCTCATTATTTCGTTTTATTTAAATAATTTACATGACCCGCAAGTACATATAATACAGCTGTTGAAACGAAGTGTGCAGAGTTCTGGTTTGCGTCTTGCATTGGATAAACTTCTACATAATCCATACCGCATAAGCCTAACGCACCAAACTCATATATCATTGTTAATAGTTCATAAGAACTTAGTCCATTGCCATCTACAGGACCGCCCGGATTAAAGGCAAAGTCTAGTACATCACTGCAAATTGTTAAATAGACGACATCTACATCTTTACTCGCTTGAGCATAAATGTCTCTAGCATATTGTTTTAAATCTTTTGCTGCTCTAATATCATTAATCGTAAGTGTTACTGCACCAGCTTCTTGAGCATAACGGCCTGTCTCTGGTTTGTTTCTAGGACCATGAATACCTGTATGAATGATACTTTCATTACGTATACCATCTGTTTCATATAATCTCATGAATGGGGTATTACGAGCGTAAATTTCTCCTTCATAATCAGGCATGTTGTCATAATGCGCATCCAAATGTATAATGCCCACTTTTTTACCCGTTTCTGTCAGTGACTTAAGAATAGGGTAAGTGACACCATGTTCACCACCAAAACCAACTAAAAATTTCTCACTTTCCCATAGCCTTTTAGTGAATTTTTCAATGTTTTCATAGCTTTGTTGATTATTGTGCGCAACAAATGGTACATCACCTACATCGCCCATTGTTAAATGTTCGCTAATATCAATATGGTTCAACTCTGGTAAATATTGACTATAACGTGCTGAGCAAACTCTAATTTGCTTTGGACCTAATTCAACACCAGTATAGTCACCCCAGGTACTTTCACCTTCAAAAGGTGCACCATAAACAATAACATCTGTATCTAATTTATCTGTGGATGTAAGATTTTTACTATTTAAAAAACATGGTACATTACCATAAATATTGTTTTTCATAATGTATAACCTCCCCTTTGTTGTAAATAAGTATATATTGGATAATTTTTAATTTCAAATAAATTCAGAAAATTCTATTTTTAAACCTTTTAAAAATGTAAATATATCAATAGGAAAGTATTTTAATTTTGAAATTTGATTAAATCGTGAATACTAAGGTAAAAAAATAAGCTGATTCAAATTTGAATCAGCTTTTTGCGCCATAAAATAGAAAGTAAGTATTATGCCCAGCCACGGAAACGTGTTGCTTCAGCTGTACGTTTTAGACCTACAACATAAGCTGCTAAGCGCATATCCATTTTTCTATTTTCTGCCAAATCATAAATTTTATTAAATGCTTCAACCATCTTTTCTTCAAGTTTCGTGATAATTTCTTCTTCAGACCAATAATAGCCTTGATTATTTTGAACCCATTCGAAATAAGATACCGTTACGCCACCTGCACTAGCAAGTACATCTGGTATGATTAAAACGTCACGGTGCGTTAATATTTTAGTCGCTTCTTGTGTCGTAGGGCCATTGGCTGCCTCTGCCACAATTTTAGCTTTAATTAAATGTGCGTTTGTTTCTGTAATTTGATTAGATAATGCTGCAGGAATTAAAATATCACAGTCGAGTTCAAATAATTTTTCATTAGGAAGGACTTCTTCAAACAATGGTGTTACACGACCATGTTGTTCCTTCAATGCTAGAAGGTGTTCAATATCTAGACCTTCAGGATCATATAAAGCGCCTCGACTTTCCGATATTGCGACAATTTTAGCACCTTTATCATGTAAAATTTTAGCAATGAAACTTCCGGCATTACCAAAACCTTGAATCACTACACGAGAACCTGCAATATTAATATTTCGACGTTTGGCAGCTTCTTCAATTGTGATTACAGCACCTAGCGCTGTAGCACGATTACGGCCTTGCGAACCACCTAAAGAAAGTGGTTTACCTGTAATAAACGCAAATGCATTTGAACGGTTGATTTTACTATATTCATCCATCATCCAGGACATAATTTGGGGGTTTGTATATACATCTGGTGCTGGAATATCACTGGCAGGTCCTACAAATTGCGAGATAGCTTTGACATAACCACGTGATAAACGTTCTAGTTCTAAATTACTCATTTCTCTTGGATCACATATAACGCCACCTTTACCACCACCGAAAGGTAAGTTTGTGATACCGCATTTCATTGTCATCCACATCGATAATGCTTTGACTTCTTCTACATTCACGTCAGGGTGGAAACGGATACCACCTTTTGTTGGGCCAACAGCTTGATTGTGTTGCGCACGATATCCTTTAAACGTTTTGACAGTGCCATCATCCATGCGTACAGGAATTCGAATTTCTAAAAATCTTAAAGGTTCTTTGACAAGTTCATACATACCATCGTCAAAACCTAATTTATGTAGGGCTTCCTTCATAATTTCTTGAGTCGAAGTTACTAAGTTATTATTTTCTGTCATGTTTATCTCCTCTATCATTACTTCAATATATAAGTTACTTATATATAAATGTTATAGATAATAAGATATAAAATCAATACATAATAACTGAATTTTTATAAAAGTTAGAAAATTCAATTAATATAAAGGTGTATAATTTTTTTGTGAACAAATATTTCATTTTAAGCTTAAATAGTGATTAAATATTGCAGAGGACGCCAAGAAAACACATTACAGTGGTGAAAATCAACATTACAAAATTGGTTAATTATACTTAAATCTTAATAGATATTGAAAGGAGAATGATGTTGTAGATAGTTATATTTAATGTTACTAAAATATAAGTGCTCATGGGATAGTTAAAAGTGATTTTTAATGGTGTACGAAAATGGCTAGCCATGATTAAAGACCATATATTTATTATAATAGTTATATTTTTTTATGACACGTTACATTGTGTATTGCTCATCTATATTGGGACTATGTCATAACTAGACTTCTCTACTATAGCTATGAACAATGAAGAAACATACGTCTTAAATATTTATATTTTACATAGATTTTACCTCGCAATAGTGATATAGAATGAAATCAACATAATGCACAATGAAAATAGAAATAAATCATATAGTAAATGACTCATAAACTTTATAGTATAAATAAAATAATAGTGTAATAACACAATTTTATTTAAAATAATTTTGAGGAATAGTTGTAATTTTCAGAAATAAATAATATTATACAATCAAACATTTTTGATTTATAGTATTTTGCAACTTGAAGTTAAGGGGTATGATTTTAAGTTCTATATGTTGATTATGTTTTAAAACAAAGGAATTGGAGCAAATTTATGACAAATAAATTAAACAGAGAGTTAAGCAATAGACACATTCAACTTATTGCTATTGGTGGTGCTATTGGTACTGGCCTATTTTTAGGGGCAGGTCAGTCTATCAGTTTGACTGGACCATCGATATTACTCACTTACATTATTGTAGGTTTTGTTTTATTTTTATTTATGCGCGCGATGGGGGAAATGTTGCTTGCTAATACGAAATACAAAACATTTGCAGATATTGCTCATGATCAAATTGGGCCTTTTGCTGGTTTTGTAACAGGATGGACGTATTGGTTAACATGGATAACTTCAGGTATGGCAGAAATTACAGCTGTTGCGAAATATGTAGAATATTGGGTTCCAGATTTACCAAATTGGATTACATCATTAGCTTGTATCTTGATACTCATGACTTTTAACTTAACGAGTACTAAAATGTTTGGTGAGTTAGAATTTTGGTTTGCCATTATTAAAGTTGTAACGATATTGGCACTCATAGTTGTGGGTGTAGTGATGATTATATTTGCGATTCAAACGCCATTTGGAAAAACGAGTATATCTAATATTTATAGTAATGGTGGATTATTTACACATGGTGCTTCTGGATTCTTTATGTCATTTCAAATGGTTGTTTTCTCATTTACAGGTATAGAAATTCTAGGTATTACAGCAGGTGAAACGAGAAATCCACATAAAACGATACCTAAAGCGATCAATAGTGTACCTATTCGTATTTTACTATTTTATGTGGGTGCTTTAGCCGTTATGATGTCAATTATTCCTTGGCAGGGTATAGATCCGAACAACAGTCCATTTGTCAGCTTATTTGCATTAATTGGTGTACCGTTTGCAGCTGGTTTAATCAATTTTGTAGTACTTACAGCAGCATCATCGGCTTGTAATAGTGGTATTTTTGCAAATAGTAGAATACTCTTTGGACTGTCGGAAAAAGGTCAAACACACCACTTGCTAATGAAAACGAATCATAGAGGTGTACCTTTTGTCGCAATACTTGTCACTTGTGCGTTGTTATCTATAACTGTACTTTTAAATTATTTTATTCCAAATGCGACACAAGTATTTTTCTACGTAACTGCAATTTCAACTATTTTGTTAGTTGTTGTATGGATGTTCATCATGCATGCTTATGCAAAATATGCGAAATCAAATCCTAACCACCACAAAGAAAGTCAGTTCAAGTTACCAGGTGGTATTCACACTGCAAGGTTTGTACAATTATTCTTTGTCTTTGTGTTGTTGATATTATTTATTGTACCTGACACAAGAATGGGTGTTGTGTTGTCGCCAATATGGTTTATCTTATTGGGACTCATCTATTTTAATTACACGAAAAAAGAAAAAGCGCTTCAATCACAATCCAAAGAAAAAGTATAATAAAAAAATTTTTAGGGAATATAACCAAAGTAATGATTACTTATAGGTTATATTCCTATTTTTTTAGGAGGATAAAAATGGCGATACAGTATGCTAAAGATCAATCAGGTGTTTATCAAACAATAAATTTGAAAATCAAGAGTGATGCACATAGTATTTTTGATTATTTAAGTACCACGGAAGGGATACAACAATGGTTTCCTCAATTGTCATTTCAAGAACGCGTAGAAGGTGGAAAAATGTTGTTTCACTTAGATGATAGTGAAGATTTAGAAATGCGTATTACACATTTTGAAGCAAATAAAAGGATTGGTTTTACATGGGATATTGGGAAAGTGAAATTTGAATTATATGAACATCAATCCTATGTAGAACTCATCTTTTATGAGTATTTACCTTTTGAATTTCCACATATTACACTAGATTTTGCTGGATGGCAATTTCAAATAGAAAGTATCAAAAATATTGCCGAAACAGGTAAGCCGTTAGAGCAACAGAATTGTGATTTTGAAGCGAAGAAAACTGAAATTGAAGCCAGTTTAGCGGTGATTTAAAGTGAAATGCATTAAAAATTTATCAAAAAATAAGGCAAGCAAACGGAAACGAATTTCGTTTGCTTGCCTTATTAATGCGACAAAATATATTGTGACTGAACTTTTGTATTTAAAGAAATCGTTTGTATATCAATGGTTTGTTTAGGTTACATAAGCTTAACGTTAATAACTGGTATTTTTAGCTACTTTTTTTCCATGTAGAATGAAATAAAGTACTATAGATAAAATAACGAGTGCAGCCATAGTGATATATAAATTACGATAACCCATAATTGGGATAATCACACCTAAAATAAATGGTCCTATACCAGCACCAAAATCTGCAAACATATAGAAAGTAGAAGTTGCGAGTCCAATTTTTTCTACTGGAGACTGTTGTATAGCAATCGCTTGCGCACTTGGAATGATTGTACCGTAACCGATACCAATAAAAATTGCTGAAATAAGTAATAATAAACTTGTATGTGTTGCACTTAAAAGTATGAGTCCAACCATGAAGCTAATTAATACTGGATACATTACCTTATTTTCACCGAAATGATCATAAATTTTTCCAGTAAACGGACGTGTAACAAAGGTACTTACTGCATATACAATAAAGAAGAAACTAGATGCGGTAGCAAGGTTGATTTGTTCTGTATAAACAGTTAAAAACGATAGTACACTAGAATATGCGATACCAACGAATATGATAACAAAGGATATTGGTAATGCTTCTTTTTGGATATAAGCACTAAGCCCTTTTTGCTTAGATTCATTGTCCGTTGTTGACGGTTTTGGTTTTGGTAACCCTTTGATGAATAATGAGATAACAAAAGCGAAAATAATGACTGCCAAGCTAACGATAAAAATAGATTCGAAACCAAATCTTTGATTTAATATGATACCAGTGAATGGTCCGATTGCTGAAGCGGTCGTTACACTTAATGCATAATAACCAATACCTTCACCCTTACGTTTATCTGGAATAATTCTAGATGAAATTGTACCAGTTGCAGTTGAAGATAGACCAAAAGCAATGCCATGTAATAATCTTACTATCATTAATATAAGAAGACTGTTGATTGCAAAGTATAAAGCAACAGTGATGATTGAGAAAATAATACCGTATATTAACACTTTTTTAGGTTGCAGATTATCGATAATTCTTCCCGATACTAAACGTCCAAATAACATACCGATGATGAATATACCAGCTGCTAAACCACCCATGCTTTCCGAGGCGTGGTATTTATCAATCGTAAATATAGTGACAGTGACGATTAATGTATAATGTATTAAATACATTAAAAAGTTTGTCATTGTAATGAAGATAAAATCTTTTGACCAGAGTTTATCGTACATATTTAATACCGTCCTTTAATATAAATTTTTAACCATGATTTATTATAATAGATAATATATACTAATGTATAATTAGAATTTTTTAAGTTTACATAAGCTTTACTAATGTAAGGGGGATATAATGAATTTTGAACAATTATCGTACGTAAAAAAGATTTATGAGTTAGAATCTATTGTTCATGCTTCAGAAGCTATGCATATTAGCCAATCAGCAATGAGTCAGTCCATTGCTAATTTAGAGTCAGAATTAGGATATAAAATTTTTAATCGTTCACGCAAAGGGACATTGCCGACGGAAGTTGGAAAACGACTTATACCTTTGATTATAGATATTTTAGAAGCTCAGACGGGTTTATTATCTGAAGTAGAAGCATTGCATAGTAATATCAAAGGTTCATTGAAAATAGCTACCATACCAACTTTATTTAATAAAATTGTACCTAAAGCTTTATCAAACTTTAAAAAGGACTATGCGCATATTGACGTAGAAGTATTTGAAAGTGATAGACAAGAGATTATAAAAATGATTGAAAATAATGAGATAGACATCGGACTTATAGGAAAAACTGAAAATGAAACTTTTAGTCATCGTATTGTCCCACATTCATTAAATTTATCTACTGATTTTAAACTAATTGTACCTAAAAAATCTAAACTGTCTTTAAAAAGCATGGTTGAAATGGAATCGATTAAACAGTTTCCTTTTGTCTTGTATGATCGCAATTTTTATCATAATAATTTTAAAGCATTTGAAGATGAGAATGGGCCGTTAAAAATTGTGTTTAGAACGAATAACCCAAGTGTATTGATTAAAACAGTTTCTGAAGGATTGGGTGTAAGTATCGTATCGAGTTTGATGCTAGAAGATGATCCATTTATATTAAATGGTTTAATTGAGATGTTACCCATTGGCTCGCCGTTTGATTATTATATTTATTTTACAGCTTTAACAAATGTTGATCATGTTAATGAACAAACAATTCGTACTTTTATTGAGTATTTAAAAAAATAAAGTCCCACTAACTCAATAAATTGAGAAGTGGGACATATGCATGAGCTTGAGCGCTACGTTTTTCAATTTTAGTCATCGCTACAGGGGTGGGAGGACGAAATCTTATTATTAAAATTAGATTTCTGTCTCATTACCCCTTATTTTGTGCTTGATATCCTAGACGGTTAACATGTTAGTTTAGATATAAATTTTATGACTGTATTTTATCGACGAATTGATAAAATTGTGTAATGTCTGACAATTGTTGGTTACATTTGATACTGTCAAAACAAATATAGTCACCTTTTTTGGTATATTGTCCATCACTAGAAGTACGAGTTTTACGCATAAATAGAGCGACATTAGATTCCTTATTACAAATTGCGCAATAACCCTTAACGGTTTGGTTAGCAATGTCACCATAAAACCCAGTTAGTAATCCTTGTTCGTCATAATAGATGATGAATTTTCTGTTTGAAGCGATATCGTTCCATCCAATATAAGTACTTTCCAAAAGAATTTCATCACTAATAAGTGGCGATTTAAGCTTTTTAATTTTACGAAAAGTTTTTTCAACTTGCTTCTTTGAAGGGTGTTCAAATGGTATGACATATGTTTGTAAAGTTGCTAAAATCTTATCTACTTGAGCTTTAGAAATGCGTATATTCATTAATTTTTCAATAGCTTCAATCAGCGTATCGTCTGTTTGATGAAACTGTTGATAAATGTCTTCTTTGGTTGTTTCTTTTATAGAAGTAATTGTATTTAAGTCATTTACAGATTTATAAGCATTAAGTAAATGTGCGATGCGTTCTTTGATATAGTTAAATTGATATGGATAAAGTTGTTTTTCCAATTTTTTAAATTCCTTTCACATTATAATTCTTAAAAGCAAAAGATGCTTTGTGAAAAGAAATTTTAAACAAAGCATCAAACTATAGACAGTAATTGCTTTGTATTAATAATGAAGCATTGTTATGCAACATATCATCATCTCCACGTAATGTATTTGTTTGTTTTATATCAAATTCATAAAGAAATGTCAAAAGCAATATATGATAAGGTTTTCTCACGAATTGAGATAAAAAACTTAACAATATTCAGTTTTTGCCTAAAATATCATTAAAATATAACAAATCGATTTATGTACACTCGTGGTATACAAAAAAGCGCTTTTATAGTATAATATTTATAAATACTAGATGTTTGTCCACTACAAAAATACATTACATTTTCTGTAATAAACAAGGGAGTTTTTGATTATGAAAAAAATAATGATTACAGGTGCTTTAGGTCAAATTGGTACGGAGCTCGTAGTAAAATGTAGAGGGTTATATGGAAACGATAATGTACTTGCTACAGATATTAGAGAGCCAGAAGCAGGTTCAGCGATTGCTGATGGCCCATTTGAAATTTTAGATGTTACAGATAAAAACAGAATGACAGAAATCGTTGAGTCTTTTAAACCAGATACTTTAATGCATATGGCTGCACTATTATCTGCAACGGCTGAGAAAAATCCACAATTTGCATGGGATTTAAATATGGGTGGTCTTTTAAATGCTTTAGAAGTAGCTCGAGAATATGATTTACAGTTCTTTACACCAAGTTCAATTGGTGCATTTGGACCTTCAACACCGAAAGTAAACACACCACAAGTTACGATTCAACGACCAACTTCTATGTATGGTGTTAATAAGGTTGCTGGTGAGTTATTATGTCAATATTACTTTGATAAATTTGGTGTAGATACAAGAAGTGTTAGATTCCCTGGATTAATATCACATATTAAAGAGCCTGGTGGCGGTACAACAGATTATGCAGTAGATATCTATTTTAAAGCAGTTCGTGAAGGACAGTATACAAGCTATATTGCCAAAGATACATTTATGGATATGATGTATATGGAAGATGCGGTTGATGCAATTATCAAGCTAATGGAAGCAGACGGTGTGAAATTAATTAATCGTAATGCGTATAATTTGAGTGCAATGAGCATTGAACCAGAAATGGTCAAAGCGGCAATTCAAGAACATTACCCAGATTTTAAATTAAATTATGAAGTTGACCCAGACAGACAAGGAATTGCGGATAGTTGGCCAAATAGTATCGACACTAGTTGTGCTAGAGCAGAGTGGGACTTTAACCCTAAATATGATTTAGCTAAAATGACAGAAGTGATGCTTAAAGAAATCTCAAGAAAAGATAAAGTCAGATAATTATTTTTGCAATGATTGATGAAGCAGTGACTAACACATAATAATCTTTTTCAAAATAAAAGCGCTAATCCATTGTGGGTTAGCGTTCTTTTGTATTTAAATTTTTACGATTTTGATTGGACATGTTTGTCTAGGATGTGAGTTACATATTTCAAACCCGTAAACCTGTCACTCCTCTTATTTACGTAAACGTTAGCACTGTGGCAATTTAATGCAATTGATAAGTTTTAACCCTAAAAATATGCCTTTTTTTTCATTGTTCAATACATATGATCAATGAAAACTTTAAGCTTAATTTCTAATAATAAATTGCGGTATATAAATGTGAATTTCTAAAGTATATCAGTAAATATGAACGTTTTTACTTTAATCAGAGCCACTTATGTACTATTTTTTTATATAATGATAAGCTTGATTTAATAAATTTAATTAGTCTAACATAAAGATATTGTTATTTTTTAAATTTTTTGAAAATTATTGAACGAAACTATTCTGATTGGTATAATTTAATGTATTACCTATTAATAGAACATTGGAGGAAACAGTCATGTCAGAAAAAATTAAATTGATACAGCGTGAAAGCCTTAAAGAAAAACCGGATCCAAGTAATTTAGGATTTGGAGAATATTTCACAGATTATATGCTCAGTTTCGATTATGATATTGATCAAGGTTGGCATGATTTGAAAATTGTGCCTTATGGACCAATTGAACTTTCTCCAGCAGCCCAAGCATTACATTATGGACAAGCAGTATTTGAAGGATTGAAAGCCTACAAACATGATGGTGAGGTAGATTTATTCCGACCATCTGAAAATTTTAAACGTATTAACAATTCTTTGGCACGTCTGGATATGCCTAAAGTTGATGAAGATACCTTGTTAGAAGGTTTAAAACAATTAGTAGATATCGAACGTGATTGGGTGCCAGAGGGGGAAGGTCAATCATTATACATAAGACCCTATGTATTTGCTACTGAAGGCATTTTAGGCGTACGACCTTCATATTCATATAAATTATTAATCATTCTATCACCTTCAGGTTCATATTACGGCGGGGACTCTTTAAATCCTACAAAAATTTATGTGGAAGATGAATATGTGCGTGCTGTCCGTGGCGGTGTTGGTCATGCAAAAGTTGCTGGTAACTATGCAGCTAGCCTTTTAGCACAAACAAATGCATCAGCACAAGGCTATGATCAAGTATTATGGTTAGATGGTGTAGAGCAGAAATATGTTGAAGAAGTCGGCAGTATGAATATCTTCTTTGTAGAAAATGGCAAAGTGGTTACACCAGAATTAAATGGTAGTATTTTACCAGGTATTACACGAAAAACAGTCATTGAATTAGCGCAAAATCTAGGCTATGAGGTAGAAGAACGTCGCGTATCTATCGATGAGCTAATTGAAGCACACCATAATGGTGCATTAACTGAAGTATTCGGTACTGGAACAGCAGCGGTTATTTCACCAGTTGGTCAATTGAAATACGGCGATACTGAAATAGTTATCAATAATAATGAAACAGGAGAAGTAACTCAAAATTTATATGATAATTATGTTGGTATTCAAAGTGGTAAACTTGATGATCCGAACGGCTGGAGAGTAGTTGTACCAAGATATTAAGTTTTTTCAAAAATCGATAACAATAGTTATTACAATAAAAGGAGCAAGTCAGAAATCTAATTTAACAAAGATTTCAGCGTCTTGCTCCTTCTTTTTTGTTTGAAAACCATCAGCATTAAGACAGCGATGTTTCAACTTATTGCCAATATTTATATAGTGGGCCATCCTTGCCATATATTGGATCTGTGTCAGGTAAACTTATGTTTTTGATATTCTCTAAATTTTGTGGCCATTCATCAGGTTTCCCTGTACAAAAATCATAATCATTACCATTTGGGTAAGCACCAATTACTGCAAAATCATGATGACTATGAACAAGTTTATGGCCAAAACCAGCTGGTATGATAATGACATCACCCTGTTGTATATCTACATGAGGGCCAAGTTCACCGCCTAGTTGTACGGTGGCCTTTCCTGAAACAACAATAAGTACTTCATGTGTATTGCTGTGATAATGATGTGTTGGAAATATGCCACCACGCCAAGCATTTGACCAATTATTCTTAGATAAAATATCTAGAGGGCTCTCTTTTTGCTTGATTACATTTTTATATAGCAGTAATGCATATCTGGAGTTATTGGGAATCGAATCATCGCTGTCGCAAGAAATGGTTTCTATTTGAATATTAGGATTAGGCGTCAATGTATTCACCTCTTTTGTGGTATTACTATACGTCATAACCTAAATTTTAGTTTTTTAAACGGTGTGCATAGTCAGTGTGTTAGTTGAGTTATTTGTTTTAAGAACGATTTTTATATTAAAATTAAGTAGTAAATTGAGTGATACATATTGTTTAACATAGGAGCTGTTGAAAACATGGAATGGATATTATTTGATAAAGACGGCACAATCATATATTTTGATCGCAGTTGGATGAAAATAGGGTTGCAACTCGTTGATGACTTTATGGAAACATATAAGGATTCGATTGGTGATATAGATGGAAGTTACGCGTATTTAGGTATCATAGATGGCGAAATTCAACCAGGTACGATCATGGCGTCAGGAGCATTAGATGAAATGATTGAGGCATTTTGTAAAATTGCAAATCAAGATGTAACAAATTGGGCTCAACAAAGAAGTCAAACACTTGTTGATAATAGGGTGCCAGAAAATGTTTTAGTTGAAGGCATCAGCGAAACACTAGATACGTTGAAACAAAGAGGTTACAAATTAGGTATTGTGACAAGTGATTCTAAAAAAGGGGTAGAGCAATTTTTGGAATACACACAATTCGACCATTACTTCGATATTGTAATTTCTACTGAAGCGGATGCCGTTGAAAAACCAAATCCTGAAGTGTTGAATCCGCTTTTTTATAGATATAATGTAGAACCTGAAAATGTAGCAATTATAGGGGATACTGCGAATGATATCCAAACTGGCATCAATGCTAAATTAGGGTTGAAAGTTGCAGTTTTAACTGGTGTTGGCTTAAAAGAATCTTTTGCTCAAGCGGATTATATTTTTGAAACTGCAAATAGTGTCGTCGATATATTATAATAATAGAAATGATGCACAAAATATGGGAGTGGGACAGAAATCTAATTATATTAAATAGATTTTGTCGTCCAACCCTAGCAAGGATGACTAGAATTGAAAAAAACTTGATTTAAAGCGCATTTTCAGTTCAGTCATCTACTGACAATATGAAATGAGGTTGGTACGAATCCATTATGTCTCAGCCTCTTTTTGTATAAAACGTATATGGGGTGATTGAATGATTGATGGAAGATATGCAACTTATCGTGGGGAAACATATAAAGTGGTAGAAATTGTAAGTAATGAGGTATTGTTAGTCACTGAAGATGAACGAGCTACAGAACATGGTTTTGAAGCACAAACATATCGCCACGCTGCGCATACGTTATATTATAAAAATGTAGCCAGAGACGATGTTGATGAACTTTATGAATTATATCAAGAAGCGAGATATAGTGGTGCTATTTTTGATTTATATCAAGACGTAGAGGGTCAATTGTATATTGGAACTGAAGATGAAGATAAAGCAAGTACATTTGATCTCGACCAAACAGATGAATATTATTATAGTAAATATGTTGATGAAGATGAGATAGAAAAGATTATATATCGTAAACATATTGAATAAAGTCCCACTTCCCAACTTGTTGGGTTAGTGGGACTTATGCATGAGCAACAGCTCAGGTAATCCTTAACTCCACTTCCCAACTTGTTGGGTTAGTGGGACTTATGCATGAGCAACAGCTCAGGTAATCCTTAACTCCACTTCCCAACTTGTTAGGTTAGTGGGACTTATGCATGGGCTTTTAACTCAGGTGAATGAGTTATCTTGTTGAAGTGGGACAGAATGAATTTATTTAAAATGACTTCGTTGTCCGACCCTTTATTGTGTGCTCCAAAATTTGTTTTATAGCGTACGTATTGTTGTTTTTTAAATACTTTCAAACAGTGAAAATATTATCGTTGATCTACATTGCGATAAGTTTCAATGATGTGACGGATTTTATCAATGACAGGGTTTAAAGATTCTGGATCTGCATGTAAATCATATTCATTAATGTTCACCCTTACAACTGGACACGCATTGAATTCACTAATCCAGTCTTCATAACGTTTGAATAATTTTTGCCAATATTCTGGATCTGTTTCAATTTCCATTTGGCGACCACGTTGTTTGATACGATCAATCACTTCATCATAATCACATTCTAAATAAATAAGTACATCTGGTTTTGGGAAGTAGGGTGTCATGACCATAGCATTAAATAGTTCAGAATATGTGTTGAAGTCTTCTGGGCTCATTGTGCCTTGTTCTTCATGCATCTTAGCAAAAATATCAACATCTTCGTATATTGAGCGGTCTTGGATAAAACCACCACCGTATTCAAACATACGTTTTTGTTCTTTGAAACGCTCAGCTAAAAAATATATTTGCAAATGAAAGCTCCATCTTTCAAAATCATTATAAAATTTATCCAAATAAGGATTGTGATCTACATTTTCAAAAGAAGTTTTGAAATTTAATCTTTGTGCTAAAGCTTTCGTTAATGTTGATTTTCCAACGCCGACTGTACCAGCGATTGTTATCACAGCATCTTGAGGGATACCGTATTTATTCATCATCTTTTCCTCCAATCAATGGTTGCACTAAATTTAAAATATAATTATAATCATTTTCTTGCTTCATGAAATCTAAATCAGTCGTATCTATTCGAATCACACTTTCACCATCTGCTTTTAATGAATGATAATATGCATTATAATCACGTTTTAAATTAAGTAAGTAGTCGTCTTCTATCTGATGTTCGAAGCTACGATTGCGTAATGCGATGCGCTTTTTCAATATTTCTAAATCTGCATCTAGAAAGATAATCACATTTGGCATTTCCAAATCTTCAGTTAAAATATCGTAAATTCTAGAAAATTTATCGAATTCAGAAGGTGTTAAAGTATTATTTGCAAATATTTTATTTTTATAAATATGGTAATCACTTACGATGCCCGTATGAATTGCTTCAAGATCTTGAAATTGTTTGTAACGATTACATAAAAAGAACATTTCTGTTTGGAAACTCCATTTGGAAATGTCTTCATAAAAATCGGATAAAAAAGGATTTTCATTTACAATTTCTTTTTCTTCATAATAATTAAAAGTTTGACTAAGCTTATGTGCTAGTGAAGATTTACCGACACCAATCGGTCCTTCAACAGCAATAAATTGTTTTTTCATGTTTTTACCGCTCCAATGTTAAAATAGACAATAAATATTGTACCATATGTGAGGTGATAGACACATGTATACTGACCAATTTTATATGGAAATTGCGCTAGAAGAAGCACGAAAAGCTGGTGCTATTGGAGAAGTACCAATAGGCGCCATTGTCGTGAAAGATAATGAAGTCATTTCACGGGCGCACAATTTACGAGAATCCACCCAAGATCCTACTGCACACGCTGAACATATTGCGATTCAAAAGGCTGCCAAACAGCTTAATAGTTGGAGGTTAGCATCCTGCAAACTTTATGTTACTTTAGAGCCTTGTGTGATGTGTTCCGGCGCAATCGTCATGAGTCGTATTCCCGAAGTGATTTATGGGGCACAAGACTTAAAAGGTGGTTGTGCAGGTAGCTTGATGAATCTCTTGCAAGAATCGAGATTTAACCATCGCGCAAAAGTTACTACAGGCGTATTAGCAGAGGAATGTAGCCATTTATTGAAGACATTTTTTAAAGACATTAGACAAAAGAAGAAAATCATACGAACAGAAGATAATACAAATAGTGAAACTTTTGGTAAAATATGAATGTGTTACAAAATTATGGCGAATGATAAATGTGTCATTAAATAGGTGTTATTGAGATAAAGTAGAAACGAGGTAAGCCAATGATAAATTTAATTGCAACAGATATGGATGGTACGTTATTGAACGCTGCACATGAAATATCAGAAGACAATATCCAAGCTATCAAATATGCACAATCACAAGGCATCACAGTAGTAATTGCTACAGGACGTGCATTTTATGAGGCGAATGCACCAATCAACCAAACAGATTTAAAAGTGCCATATATTTGTTTGAACGGTGCAGAAGTAAGAGATGAATCATTTAATATTATGAGCACTTCAAATTTAAATAGAGAACTCATAAATCGAATTACAGAAGAATTAAATAAAGAAAATATTTTCTATCAAGTGTATACGAACTTAGGCATCTATACTGAAAATCCATTACGGGACTTAGAGATTTATATTGATATTGCACAACGTGCTGGACAAGAAGCAGATGTGGAAAAAATAAAAAGTGGTATTCAAAAACGTATTGATAACGGTACGTTAAAAGTAGTTGATAATTATGACAAAATTCAAGATACACCTGGTGAAATTGTAATGAAAATATTAGCTTTTGATAGTGATTTAGAAAAAATAGATCGAGTTAGTGAAACATTAGCAAAATCAGAAAGTTTGGCAGTTTCTTCTTCATCACGCGGAAATATAGAAATTACGCATTCAGATGCACAAAAAGGTATTGCTTTAAACACGATTGCAGAGCGCCTAAATATTGATATGAAAAATGTTATGGCAATCGGTGATAATATGAATGATGTTTCAATGTTGGAACGCGTTGGCTATTCAGTCGCTATGGAAAATGCGGCACCAGAAGTTAAAGCAATCGCAAAATATGAAACAGATTCTAATGAACAAAGCGGTGTGGGTAAAGCGATAATGAAACTACTTAGAGAAAATAACAAATCATAGCATGAGGTGAAAGTGTAGATGAAAGGATTAATCATAATAGGGAGTGCTAAAATGGGCTCGCATACAAATGCCTTAGCCCATTATTTAAAAGGTCATTTTGAAGACCAATATTTTGAGGTAGAAATCTTTGATTTAGCAGAACATCCAATTCATCAATTGGATGTTTCTGGCGTATCTTCACCAAGTGAAGTATATAAAAATAATTTAACATTATTACAAACTAAAGCGCGAAATGCAGATTTCTTTGTATTAGGAACACCAAACTACCATGGTTCATATTCCGGTATTTTAAAAAATGCATTAGATCATTTAACGATGGATGATTTTAAAATGAAACCAGTGGGGTTAATCGGCAACAGTGGTGGTATTGTAAGTTCTGAACCATTGTCTCATTTACGTTTGATTGTACGTTCATTACTCGGTATCGCAGTACCAACGCAGATTGCGACACATGATACAGATTATAATAAATTGGATGATGGTACTTATTATTTGGATAATGAGGAGTTTCAATTACGTTCGAGATTATTTGTAGATCAAATTATTTCGTTTGTAAAAAATAGTCCGTATGAACATTTGAAATAATGTGAAGTTATTTTTGATTAAAAGATTACAATAGAAGTTGTATCTTACGATGTACATAATCTAAAGGTTTTGGAGCGCATATAAAATCAAACGTTAATTTGATTTTATATGCGCTCTTATGTTGTTGGTAATGAATTAAGCACTACTGTGAAGTATTGAATCAACAATTAAATGATACTGTTCAATCAGCTGTTTAATTTCTGCTAACTTGATATCATGCAAATAAATACATCTTTCATCAGTTTGATCTCGAGACTTTTTTAAAAGATTAAGTTCGATAAAATGATTGATTTGTGATGAAACAGGTGAATTTTGGACTTGTAATAACTTTTTCAATTCAATAGCATTTATTTTATTTTTATTGAGATAGAGTAATTTATCCAAAATGATTACTTCGGAAATAGTAAGATTCAAGTTTTGTTTCACCACTTTATTAATCAATCCTCTTTTTTCTTCATAAATAATAGTATTCATGTTGTCACCACACTTTTAATATTTTACTTTTATGCGTTAGATTGAAATTGTTGATAAAAATCGAATTTTAAATGTTGAATTTCTGACCGACTTTTTGTATGGGGGTGAATATCGGAAGGATGGCAACCAATAACATTGTTGAAAAGATAGCAATATTCATTTTGAGTGCGAAAACCGTAACGTTGTTGTACGATATTTAAATGATCACCGTTAAGCAAATCACATACGGAAGCATGAATTTTAGATGACGTAATATATTGAGATAATTTACAGTTCATCAATGTTGAAAATTCTCTTGATAGAAAGCTATTATTTACAAAAAAATAATTAGCGATTTGTTTGCAAGTTATTTTAGTAGTTAAATGTGTGTTTACATATTGAACCACATCTTTAATTAAAGCTGTTTTATAACTGCATTGTATTTCGGAACTTTGCGAGTTATGATACTCAGAATATTGAATATTTTTAATCAAATGCTTAATGGCTTCGTTTAAGTTACTTATAGATTGATGTTGAATCGCATCAACTATATCTAAAAATTGGACGCGTCTCTCTTTTTTAATCGATATATGTTCAATAGCGTCAAAATTTAGTTTCTGAAAGTATTGATAATAGTAAAAATTATTTAGTGAAAGACAAATTAAACTACCGTTAAAAGAGAGTTGTGTAATGGATTCATAGTCATGGACATGAAATACGTCACCTACTTTAAAATGGTGGAAAGTAGTGTTTTTCAAAACCATAAATTCTCCTTGTGTTATTAAAAAAACATGCAGAAAATGTGGTCTGCTTAATTGACTTATAGGGACATGCTTCGCATGATATGTTTTTAAAGTATAATCCATTTTATTGATTTCACCACTTACATCAAAATAAAAATTAATTATAAACTACTACTGTCATTATTTTAATATGAAAATTGTATATAGAACATTAATAAAATTTAACAGTTAATATACATTATTTTATAATTAGTTGCAGATGGGGATATTTAGTGGTGGTATTTTTAAATGAACCATTAAAATTTTACTATTACAAATTTAAGTAATGAATTTGGAGAAAAATAACATTATTTAGTAACTATAGAAAGTTTAATTGTTGGGAAAATTTTTTGAAAATAAAACAAAGTTAGAATCAAAAATAATAGGCTGCTAAACTTCTATTATCATTTAGAAATTCAGTAGCCTAATTTTTGATGACTTGCTATATTGATTTGTAGCTATGCGTGCTATTTTCTATATTTTATTTTTGCAAAAGCATCATGTTGGTGAATAGATTCTTCGTTTCTGCATTCAATATCAAAGCCTTCAATCCAATCAAAATCAACTAAATCTGCTGCGATAAGGCGAATCAAATCTTCAACAAACCTCGGATTTTCATAAGCGCGTTCCGTGACACTTTTTTCATCTGGTCGTTTTAATATAGGATAAAGTATAGAACTTGCATTGGCTTCCATTGCATCTAAGATTTTTTCTTTGTAATCGTCTGTTAAAATAGCTTCGTTGTTCAAAATAGCTTTAACTGTAATGATACCGCGCTGGTTATGTGCCGAATACTCACTAATTTCCTTTGAACAAGGGCACAATGTTGTAACTGCAGCTTGTAGTGTAATTTCTTTGCGTGTAATACTTTCTTTGTCTATCGCCATACCGTATGTCACATCTGCATGACCTACTGCTTTAATATTCGTGATCGGACTGTGACGGTCAAAGAACCATTTAGCTGAAACATCAACACCAGCAGCATTTTGTTCCATGCGCTCTTGTAAGCTACGCAAAAGTCGATATAAAGAATCAAAATCTAATTCAATGCCATTATCGTAGTGTTTTTCAACACTTTCTAGAATGCGGCTCATGTTTATACCTTTTTCATCTTGATTAAGGCTAGTTGAAAAACTGAAGTTTCCAGCTGTTTGGAAACGATCTACTAATACAGGGTATACAAGATTTTTAATGCCTACTTCTTCAATTTCAAATAAGTAGTTTTTATTCGTGCTTTGCAAATCTGTCATTTCTTCTTTAACGGTTGGTTTTGTACCTTCGATTGGATCAACTGAACCAAAATGCTTCCATCGACCTTCTCGAGTTGATAAATCAAATTCTGTCATGATATTGCCTCCACTTAAGATTCAAAGTTATAAGTCCAATAAGGTTCAACTTCTAAAAAGCTTTGCGCTTCTCCAGAAACATCAGGTGTAGCAAGTTGTTTCAAGAATGGTCCCGTTTGAGATGCGTGTGCTTCAAAAGCGCGAAGTTTTACCTCTTTATAATCACTGATCTCATTTAGAATGTCAGGTTCACCTAATTTTTCAGGCGCGTCATTGCTAAATGCAACAAGTTGTAGACGGGGTCTTTCTGATGGTTTCAAGCGTCCTACAGTTCTCACAACTGCTTCTGCTGTAGCTTCATGGTCTGGGTGTACTGCAAATTGAGGATAGAACGATATGATGACGGATGGGTTTAATTCATCAATTAATGATTGCACCATCTCATCCATTTCGTCGTGAGGTTCAAATTCTACAGTTTTATCACGCAAGCCCATTTTGCGCAAATCAGTTATACCAATGGCTGACATCGCAGCTTCTAATTCTTTTTCACGAATGTCCGGCAAAGATTCACGAGTGGCAAATGGTGGATTGCCTAAATTACGTCCCATTTGACCTAATGTTAAACAAGCGTATGTGACTGGTACACCATTATCTATATAACGCGCCAATGTACCTGCAGATGAGAATGATTCATCATCTGGATGTGGAAATATAACTAATACATGGCTTTCCTCTGTCATGATTTATCCTCCTTATGCTTTAAATGATTGAGTGCTTATTTCTAAAGCAGCTGCTAATTGACCTTCATAATTAAAACCAGCTAATAGAAACTCACCATGTTCATTTATTTCGTAGTGTGTTAAACCTTGAACATAGACCCAACCGCCATCTTTGAGTTTCAAACCTACGCGATATGGATCTTTATTGCCACCTTTAAGCTGTGCATGCTCAAAAGTGACTTGAATATTTCTTAAAAAAGTGCCCGCGTTAAATACACGTTGATCAAAATGTGCAGCATATGCACCATTCGTTGTCTCTACATGTAAATACACGGGTTTATCTTCATATGAAGAAAGTAATGTTTGTACTTTTTCATCTATTATTGGTTCCAAACTTTTGCCTCCTTGATTCCAAAACCCTATACTTTTATGAAATAAATTGTACTATACAAGTGTTAATAAAAATAATTAGTCTAATCTTTAGTGTAAACTGACTTTGAAACATTTTCTACCTGAAAAGTGAATTTCAACTTAGATTTATACATAAAATTTGATTATCTATTTATTTTACTAAAAACAGCGATGAAAATGTATTAGTCTGCTCATTACACCTTTAGTCATTTTATATAATATTTGCAATTTATTAAATATCTATTTTCTGTAAAAAATATCAAAAGAACGTATAATAGAAGTATCATCAAATTTTGTTTATAACAAATAACAAATTCAACATATTGGGGAGGGCAATAATATGAAAATTACAAATTTAGGTTCTAGTGAATATGCTTCATTTTATGTTGCATGTGAATTGTTTAAACAAATGAGTCAACAACCACATAGTAAGTTAGGGCTAGCTACTGGTGGGACAATGGTCGAAGTTTATGAATTTCTAGTTAGTTTACTGCAAAAGAATCAACTAGATGTATCTGAAATAGAAACATTTAACTTGGATGAATATGTCGGTTTATCAGCGACACATGAACAAAGTTATCATCGATATATGAATGATGTTCTATTTAATCGTTATCCACATTTCACGAAATCTTTAATACACATTCCAGATGGAGCTGCAGATGACTTAATGGCAGAAACGAAAAGATACGAAGATTTAATCAATCAAAAAGGGCCACTGGATATACAAATATTAGGTATAGGTGAAAATGGTCATATCGGCTTTAATGAGCCAGGTACTGATATGAATAGCACAACTCAAGTTGTAGATTTAACAGCTAGTACAATCAATGCCAATAGTCGTTATTTTGACAATGAAAGTGAAGTACCTAAACAAGCTGTGTCTATGGGCTTGGCTTCAATTTTAAAAGCGAAAAGAATCATTTTGTTAGCATTTGGAGAGAAAAAGAGAACGGCAATTGAACAATTAGCTAAGCATGAAGTAAATAAACAAGTGCCAGCTACGATATTGCTCGCACATCCAGATGTCGAAATTTACGTTGATGACGCTGCAGCACCACGCTTATAATCTCTCAGTTTAAATCATCATTGTAAGGGTAAATAGTTTATGCGTAAGTTTTTAAATAAAGTAAGTTAGGTCATGATTTCCATGCCTATCATTAAATCAAGAAGGGATGATCATTTTGGAATTACAACTAGCAATTGATTTATTAAATAAAGAGGAAGCGGCAGAACTTGCAAATAAAGTTAAAGACTATGTTGATATTGTAGAGATTGGTACACCTATTGTGATAAATGAAGGTTTACCGGCTGTACAACATTTAGATAATAATATAGATGGTGTGAAAGTACTTGCAGATTTAAAAATTATGGATGCAGCAGATTATGAAGTAAGCCAAGCTGTTAAATTTGGTGCAGATGTAGTAACAATTTTAGGTGTCGCAGAAGATGCTTCTATTAAAGCTGCAGTAGACGAAGCACATAAAAATAATAAAGAATTACTTGTAGATATGATTGCAGTACAAGACTTACAAAAACGTGCTAAAGAATTAGACGAATTAGGTGCAGATTATATCGCTGTTCATACTGGTTATGATTTACAAGCAGAAGGTGAATCTCCATTAGAAAGTTTAAGACAAGTTAAATCAGTAATTAACCAATCTAAAGTTGCTGTAATTGGTGGTATTAAACCAGATACAATTAAAGAAGTCGTAGCTGAGGAACCTGATTTAGTTGTAGTTGGCGGTGGTATTGCTAACGCGGATGATCCAGTTGAAGCAGCAAAACAATGTAGAGACGCGATTGAAGGTAGATAAGATGAGTGAAATTACAAATTATCGTTTGATTTTAGACGAGTTAGATCATACGTTATCTCATGTTAAAGATAGTGAAACACAAGCTTTTTTATCACAAGTGACTAAAGCAAATCATGTTTTTGTAGCGGGTAAAGGACGTTCTGGATTTGTAGCAAATAGTTTTGCTATGCGCTTAAATCAACTTGGAAAATTTTCTTATGTTGTTGGTGAATCAACAACACCTTCAATTACTGAAGATGATTTATTTATTGTCATTTCAGGTTCAGGTTCAACGGAACATTTGAGATTATTAGTTGAAAAAGCAAAATCTGTCGATGCAGAAGTCGTGTTATTATCAACGAATCCGAATTCGGCAATTGGTGCATTGGCTAATACGGTTATAGAACTTCCTGCAGGTACAAAATATGATGCAGAAGGATCCGCACAACCTTTAGGTAGTTTGTTTGAACAAGCAGCGCAAGTCTTTTTAGATAGTCTAGTATTAGATTTAATGAACGAACTTAAAGTCGATGAAGAAACGATGCAAAGTAATCATGCTAATTTAGAATAGTGTATTACAATAAAATATATAGTCGTTGAGTATGTTATATGTTAAAAAATGCATCTCATTCTCATAAAAAGAGAGCTAATTCCAAATGGATTAGCTCTCTTTTTTACGGTTGAAATTTTGCGATTTTAGCCGTGCATGTTTATCAGGGCGTATGATTTACAAAATTCGAGTTGTTGTTGCTCACTTGTAAATTTCTGACTATTGTAAGAAATTTATGTCCGTTTGTCGAATAGATGATAAGTTTTAATGGAATGAAGTAGTGGTTTAAGTGGAATAAATACTGCTGGATTCTTATGAAAAGTGAATTTATACTAAAATTTTGTATCAATAGTGATGAAATTTAAAGTTTATCAATGTAAATACTAACGATATTATTAATCAAAATAAAAATATTCAGTATACAAATTTGTTTAATAATAAATATATTAAATCATATTAAAAATGGGACGATTTACCACGAATCGCTCATTTTTTTGTTTTTTTAGGAATTGGAATTCAAAATTGCTCAATTTAAATTAAAAACATGGGATGTTTATGGTATTAGAAACCAAATGTTTTCATTACATTATTTTATACTTTAAATGTTAATATATTTTGTATAAAAGTTAACAAAGGGGGCTGGAATTTGAAAATTTTAGAAGAAATAGAAAATCACGCAAAACAACAACCGCATCTAGTTGCTTTGAGCTTTGATAAACAAGATTTAACTTATAGTGAATTAATCAAAGAATTGAACATTAAAAGCGGCTTGTTTTCTAATATACCTAAACATAGTTTTGTAGGAGTGGTAACACGACATCCACAAAAGACAATGATTTTATATTTAGCATTGTTAAAAAATGAATGTGTACCGTGTATTTTCGATGATAGATGGTCGAGCGCGCAAACCTTTAATTTAGTCGAAAAATATGGTGTTCAATATCTAATAGAAGAAGATGATTTAAGTATACATAATGTGGTCAAAAAAGATAAATTCAAGAACGATGGGGATTTGCTGCATATCGCTTTTACATCTGGAACAACAGGGTTACCTAAAGCATATTATAGAGGTGCATTATCTTGGATTAAGTCTTTTTCAAAAAATGATCAATTATTTGACAGGACCATAAATACAATCGTTGCTCCAGGTCCGATGTCACATTCTTTGTCATTATATGCATGCATTTATGCTTTGTATACAGGTAGAACATTTATAGGACAGCAATATTTTGAAGCAAAGCGGTTAATGCAAACAATCCAACACCATAAAGTAAACATAGCGTGCTTTATGGTGCCAACAATGATACAAGCATGC
Source organism: Staphylococcus sp. GDY8P94P (assembly GCF_017892255.1). Classification (NCBI taxonomy): domain Bacteria; kingdom Bacillati; phylum Bacillota; class Bacilli; order Caryophanales; family Staphylococcaceae; genus Staphylococcus; species Staphylococcus sp. GDY8P94P. The sequence continues at coordinate 555,701 of NZ_JAESKU010000001.1, read as the reverse complement.
GTTTCAACTCGAATTTTAATAGAAGGAAAGCATTATATTTTAAGTACTGGAGATAAACTTGCCTTACACGTTCGTCAACGTATTCAACAATGTTTTCCCGAAAGTGATTTGATTGAATTCTTCGGGACGTCAGAGGCTAGCTTTATTAGTTATAACTTCAATAATAGTGCGCCACCAGAATCTGTTGGTAAATTGTTTCACAACGTGCGCGTAAATATTGAACAGTCAGACGAATCAGGGATAGGTTTATTAAAAATACGAAGTGATATGTCATTTAGTGGTTATGTCGATGAAGATATCTGCAAGGATAGGTGGATTGAAACAGGGGATTTTGCTTCATGTGATGCGCAGGGACATTTATTTTTACATGGTAGAAAACATGACCGCATGATTATTGGTGGACGTAATGTTTATCCTTTCGAAATTGAACAGAATGCAAAATATATTGATTTATTCAATGAAGTAGTCGTTATCAGTGAAAAACATTCTAGATTTGGAGAAATTGCCATATTACTTTATACAAGTGATCGTATAGTTAGTTATAACTATTTTAGAACGATAATGAAACATCATGTAGCGCGTTACCAAATACCATCGAAATTAGTTAAAGTAAAACATATGATCGATACCTCGAGTGGAAAAATTGCGCGAGAACGTATGAAGCAATGCTATTTAAAAGGAGAATTATAAATGAATGAAGCGGTAATTGTAGCAGCAAAACGAACTGCATTTGGTAAATATGGTGGGAAATTACGACATTTAGAACCTGAATTATTATTACAACCATTATTCAATTATTTTAAACATAACTATGCAGCAATAGTTAGTAATATAGATGACGTAATTTTAGGTAATGTTGTAGGAAATGGTGGTAATATTGCACGTAAAGCACTTTTAGAAGCTGGATTTAATCAACAAGTGCCAGGTGTGACGATTGATCGTCAATGCGGCTCAGGGTTAGAAGCTGTAAACCAAGCTTGTCGCATGATTCAAGCAGGTGCTGGATCAATATATATCGCGGGTGGTGTGGAAAGTACAAGTAGAGCACCGTGGAAAATTAAACGACCGCAATCTGTATATGATACGCATTTACCAGAATTTTATGAAAGAGCTTCGTTTGCACCTGATGACCAAGATCCATCTATGATACAAGCAGCTGAAAATGTTGCTGAAAGATATGGTATATCAAGATTTGACCAAGATGAATTCGCATGGCACAGCCATCAAAAAACGCTTGATGCTTATCAACATCATAATATTACCCAAGAAATAACGCCATTGACGATTAAGGGAGAAATATTTGAACAAGATGAAAGTATTAAAACTAAATTAACGCAACAAACGTTAGGGCGATTAAAGCCATTATTACCAAATGGAAGCATCACTGCTGGCAATTGTTGTATGAAAAATGATGGTGCTGTATTACTACTTGTCATGGAAAAATCAGTTGCTCAAGCATATGGCATACAAAGTGGATTATCATTCATTGATCAAGTAACCGTAGGTGTAGATCCTAATATACTTGGCATTGGTCCTGTGCCTGCTATTGAAAAGGTATTAGCAAAACAGCAACTGTCTTTAAATGATGTCGATGCTGTAGAGTTAAATGAAGCATTTGCATCTCAAGTTTTAGCAAGTCAACAAGCATTAAACATACCAGCAGAGAAATTAAATATTTACGGTGGCGCTATAGCTACTGGACACCCTTATGGTGCAAGTGGTGCTGCACTTGTTACAAGGTTGTTTTATATGGAGCATAAGTATAGAACAATCGCAACCATGGGTATTGGAGGAGGTATGGGCAATGCCACATTATTTGAAAGATGGACATGAACAACAAGAAATGGTATTCCATAAAAAAGATGTAGAAGCTTATAATCAATTGTTTGAACAATCGAATAGCACTGATGTTTCTCCGCTTTATTGTGCGAGTCTATGGCCTGAATTTGAATTGTTCAAACCTTTTATTTCTAGTAATTTACTATTAAAGTCAACAGAAATTGAACAATATCATCCATTAAAAATTGATGTTATATATCAAGTACAATTGACATTGATTGAACAGAAAAAAATTCGTCAATTTATTAAATATAGCTTTGAAATGAAAATAAATAAAAATAGGACTAATTGTATATATATTATGCAAACGTTTTTAGAGAAGGTGTAAAATGATACAGATATTACCCAACGATGTAGAGCAATATTTGCGTCTTGTCAAAGATGAAAATCCTTTGCATCGTCAGATTGTACCGGGACAAATGATTGTGCAACTTGCATTGATATACAATGAATTGAATTGGAAAAGTTATAAAATTAATTATGTTGAACCAGTTGATATATATGAATTTCTTCAATTTGATCTTGAAAGTAAACATAAATTAGTTGTGAAAAATAATCACAATAAAGTTAAAGTTACTATTTTGAAAAAATAGGTTGGTAATCAATGAAAATTGTCCGTAATTAGATAATGAATTTAAAAGGAAAATGAGTTTCTTCATATTTAAAATTAAATACATTTTTTGTATAAAAATTAAAAAACGAAAATTAAAAAATTTGAATCAGTTTGACATACACTCCGAACTCAGTATAATAAGTAAACATGTTAAGGGAGTGACTTAAATCGTGGATTATGAACAAGATTTTGATGAACGTAATATCAATAAGGTGAACCCTAGGACTGCGAAAAAAACTGTATTTGCAACCGGTATTGGTAATGCAATGGAATGGTTCGACTTTGGGCTTTATTCTTATTTAGCAGTTATATTAGGGCAAAACTTTTTTAGTTCGGTAGAAAATGACCAGCTGAAAACGATATTTACATTTGCAACATTTGCAATTGCATTTTTATTAAGACCAGTAGGTGGCATTATTTTTGGTATTATTGGTGATAAATTTGGAAGGAAAGTCGTTTTAACGACAACCATTATCATGATGGAATTTCTACTTTGTTAATTGGTTTATTACCTACATACGATCAAATAGGTGTATGGGCGCCAATTTTACTATTATTAGGTAGAGTACTTCAAGGTTTTTCAACCGGTGGAGAGTATGCAGGCGCGATGGTTTATGTTGCTGAATCCTCACCAGATAAATCTAGAAATGGTCTAGGTTCAGGTTTGGAAATTGGTACATTATCAGGTTATATCGCTGCATCAGTAATCAGCGGCTTACTATTTTTCTTTTTAAATGAGGAACAAATGGCTACATGGGGATGGAGAATACCATTTATTTTGGGTCTATTCTTAGGCATATTTGGTTTTTATTTAAGAAGAAAATTAGAGGAATCACCAGTGTTTGAAAATGAAATAGCTACACAACCAAAACGAGATAACATCGGCTTTTTCACAATTGTTCGATATTATTACAAAGATATTATTGTATGTTTTGTAGCTGTAGCATTCTTTAATTGTACGAATTATATGGTGACTTCATATATGCCATCTTATTTACAACAAATAATTAAATTAGATAGCACAACGGTTTCTGTACTTATAACGATTGTCATGGCAGTAATGATTCCATTGGCATTAATGTTTGGTAGAGTTGCAGATCGTATCGGAGAGAAAAAAGTCTTTTTAATAGGGCTTTGTGGTACAGCTATCTTTAGTACAGTGGCATTTGCGTTATTCCAATCAGGCTCGTTGGTTTTAATAGTTGTGGGTATATTTACGTTAGGATTTTTCTTATCTACTTATGAAGCGACGATGCCAGGTTCGTTACCAACGATGTTTTATACACATATCCGTTATAGAACATTAGCAGTAACATTCAATGTGTCAGTATCATTATTTGGTGGCACAACACCGTTAATTGCATCTACATTAGTTGCTAAAACAGGAGATCCACTTTCACCGGCTTATTACTTAGCAGCAATGAGTGTCATAGGAATTATTGTTATTTCATTGTTACATGTAAGTACAGCAGGTAAATCACTGAAAGGTTCATATCCAAATGTTCAAAGTGATGAAGAATATGAATATTATACAAAAAATCCTGATAAAGCTTTATGGTGGGCAGACGACAAACGCGTATAAACGGTATGGCATACAAATCACTATCAAAATAAAATGTATGAATACTTATCAATACTAATATTTAACAAAAGTAATTTAAAAACTAAGTTATTCATTCCCTATAGAATTGGGAAATGGGTGCCTAGTTTTTTCGTGAATTTTATTATTATAATAAGTAATTATATATGATTTACAATAGTGTTGATATTTTCATTTTCGTTAATGATCTCGTTTTTTTAGAAGAATAACACGCGAAAGCAAGAAGTCATACAATTTATTTATGTTATGTTTAAGAAGAAAAAACAAAATACATAGTTTGGAGGAAGAACGATGACAGTAGAACAATATTGGGAAAAATTTGTACAATTGTGCCCATCTTATAAGAGTAAAACATATGAAGCATGGTCGTTTGGTGTAGATGAGGATGAATTAGCAGATCTAGTGAAACAAGGTGAAAAAACGGCTACGACAAGTGGTTATGAAACTTATCAAGTAGATCGTGAACCACTACCTCAAGTGGGAGATGTGAGCGTGATTTTAAATAAAAAAGGGGAGCCACAATGTGTGATAGAAACAACACGCGTCTATCAAACACCGTTTAATGCGGTCACTGAACATCACGCTTATTTAGAAGGTGAAGGCGATAAGTCACTCGCTTACTGGCGTAAAGCACATATTGATTTCTTTGAACCTTATTATACATCTCTAGGATTGGCATTTAACGAATCGATTATTGTAGTGTGTGAAGAATTTAAAGTTTTATATAAATAAGTAAAGTGGTACATAAGTTAGGGGTGCTTCGAGTGTGCTCTCCAAGCAAACAAAGGGGACAATCTTTGCCTAACTATGTACCACTTAGGGTGAGTGTTTATAAGGGATGTGTTACACCATGTATATATAATGGGACATTTACATATACATGGAACATATTTCTAAAGGGGAATTCTTTGTTCTGTTTCTTCTAATTTTAGTCTTGGAACTTACGTTTCTGTTTTTTCATCGATGTATTGAAGTGTGGCTAATAACTTAGATTTAAGTTATCGACATCACTTTCAAGTAGAGAGAGTAACGTATATAATTCATTCTTGCTGAAATTTTCATCGCATTTAACAGAAATCGTTTTGAATGTCTTGGTGATAATTTCATAGATTGGGTTACCATTCTCAAAAGATTGTTCGTAGATAATCATGATGTCATACCTCCTTGTCTCTCTACACTTATTATAATAATAGATATGCTAGAAAATAACATGGGCCTGTAGTATCAAATTTGAATCAGACTAATGTCTGATATATTTTGAGTTTGAAAAATTTGAAGTTATTAATTAAATATGGAGATGTTTTATTTGCTCAAAATAGACGTATAAGGTTTGAGTTAAGGATTGTTAATCAATACAATATTATATAATAAAAAAGAAATCTGAAGCATTATTCGTTATGAATATGTTTCAGATTTCTTTTTTTATGATTTATACTTCAGTTACTTCAACATCTATATGTTCAATACGATTGTAAGCACCGTGATCTACAGGACCAACGAAGTCGTTCATTTTCCAGCCATTTTTAATTGCAGATGCAACAAATGCTTTGGCAGCAATTACGGCTTCTTTTGGAGATTTACCATTTGCTAAATATGCAGTAGTTGCTGCAGCAAATGTACAACCAGCACCGTGATTATAACTTTGCTGGAACATGTCAGTAGTTAATTGGTAGAAGTTATTTCCATCATAGTATAAGTCATAAGATTTATCTTGATCTAATGCTTTACCGCCTTTAATAATAACGTGCTTAGCACCTTGTTGGTGAATAATTTCAGCTGCTTTTTTCATATCGTCTATTGATTTTAAAGTGCCGAGGTTTGCAAGTTGACCAGCTTCAAATAAATTTGGTGTTACGACTGTAGCTTTTGGTAACAAATATTCAATCATTGCATCAGTATTGCCAGGATTTAAAACTTCGTTTTCTCCTTTACATACCATTACTGGATCAACCACAAAGTAATTCGCACCTGATTCTACATATGCTTCGCCGGCACGTTTAATAATTTCTTGTGTCCCTAGCATGCCTGTTTTCACTGCATCTGGACCGATTGATATTGCTGTTTCTAATTGTTTTTCAAATACATCGAATGGAATTGGTGTAACATCATGAGACCAAGATGCTTTATCCATTGTTACAATAGATGTTAATGCAACAATGCCGTATGTTCCTAACTCTTGGAATGTTTTTAAGTCTGCCTGCATGCCTGCACCAGCACTTGTATCTGAACCGGCAATGGTTAATGTTTTTTTCAATGCCATGAATTTTCACTCCTATATATTCTTTTGTATATATCATACCACGTTTGTCGACTATTCTAAATAATGACGTTTACAATGTAATAAGGTTACAATAATGAATAAATCATTATATCGTTTTGATTCTATTACTGATACATATTAAAATGAAATTAAATATATTCATTATAATTGTGTTTATGATTAAGCTAACACTACTAAATCTCTCAAGCGAGAAAGTAGCGCTTTATGTTACTATATTAATCGAGGTGAACGTGTATGGAATGGTCTGATGTTTTTCATAAAATAACTACGGAGCATGATTTTACTGAAATGCATAATTTTTTAGAAAATGAATATACGACAAAGGTAATCTATCCAGATAGGGAAAACATTTATCAAGCTTTTGATTTAACACCTTTTGAAAAAGTGAAAGTTGTTATCTTGGGACAAGATCCTTATCATGGACCAAATCAAGCACATGGTTTAGCATTTTCTGTGCAACCGAATGCTAAGTTTCCGCCTTCATTAAGAAATATGTATAAAGAACTTGAAGACGATATCGGTTGTGTAAGAAAATCACCACATTTACAAGATTGGGCAAGAGAAGGTGTTTTATTGTTAAATACTGTTTTGACAGTACGACAAGGAGAAGCTCATTCTCACAGAGATATAGGGTGGGAAACTTTTACTGATGAAGTGATTAAAACAGTTTCCGAAAATTTGAGTAATGTTGTATTTATTTTGTGGGGTAAACCCGCACAACAAAAAATGAAACTGATTGACACATCTAAACATCACGTTATTAAATCACCACATCCAAGTCCATTATCTGCATATCGCGGGTTCTTTGGTTCAAAACCGTATTCCTTAACAAATGCATATTTACAAAAAAATGGTATTGAACCTATAAATTGGTGTGAAAGTGGGTTATAAAATAAATGGAAAAAGAGAAAATTATTCAACTTATTGAACAAGAATTAGTTCAAGCAGATGAAGCTAAGAATGATGCAGAGTTTGAAAAGCATATTTATGCCATTCATACACTAACGTCATTAGTAAATAGTTCAAATGATAAACAGCATTTTAAAGATAATACGTATTCAGTGTCTACCTCATTCAAATCATCACAAAATGTAAAACACACTACAGCTAGTGAGAAACAAGGTATCTCTCCTGAAGAAATTCAAGCAATGGGAGGGAAAATACCTGCTTCTTCGGCAAAATATACAAATACAAATACTAATACTTCGCTAAATTCTAATAAATTAGTAACAGACGATGAAATTGGTAATGGAGATTCGATTTTTGATTTTTAATTTAAGAAAGAGAGGTTTATTTTTATGAAATTATTTATTATTCTCGGTGCTTTAAATGCTTTAATGGCTGTAGGTACTGGCGCATTTGGCGCACATGGTCTGGAAGGTAAGTTATCGGATAAATATTTATCTGTATGGGAAAAAGCAACCACTTATCAAATGTATCACGGGCTTGGGTTACTATTAATTGGAATTATAAGTGGTACAACGTCAATTAATGTGAATTGGGCAGGATGGCTTTTATTCTTAGGCATTGTATTTTTCAGTGGTTCGCTTTATATCTTAGCATTAACACAAATTCGTATACTTGGTGCAATTACACCAATCGGAGGTATTTTATTTATTATAGGTTGGTTAATGTTAGTGATTGGTACGATTAAATTATAATTTTATAATTGTTATAGAATTCATCTTATGGGTATAATACATCTCATGAGGTGAATTTTATTTATGGGAAAAAATGATAGGAAAGTAGATAGAGGAGATTTAAAACAAAACTTATCTGAGAAATTTGTTTGGGCAATTGCCTATGGTTCGTGTATCGGTTGGGGCGCATTTATTTTACCAGGTGATTGGATTGGTCAATCTGGACCTATTCCAGCAGCTATTGGTATTGTAATTGGCGCATTGTTAATGATTTTAATTGCGGTAAGCTACGGCGCGCTTGTTGAACGGTTCCCAGTTTCTGGTGGGGCTTTCGCGTTTAGCTTTTTAGGTTTTGGCAGATACGTAAGTTTTTTCTCATCTTGGTTTTTAACTTTTGGTTATATATGTGTAGTGGCTTTAAACGCAACTGCATTTAGTTTATTAATTAAATTTTTATTACCTGATGTTTTAGAAACAGGTAAACTATATACCATCGCAGGATGGGATGTTTATATTACTGAAATATTAATTGCATCATTGTTATTGATTGTATTTATGTTTATAGCTATTAAAGGTACGAGTGTTTCAGGCTCGCTACAATTTTATTTCTGTGTGGCAATGGTCATTACAATCTTATTGCTATTTTTCGGTTCGTTCTTTGGTAGTAATTTCTCATTAGAAAATTTACAACCATTAGCGAACAAAGAAAAAGGTTGGCTTACATCAATTGTAATGATAGTTGCAGTAGCACCGTGGGCTTATGTAGGTTTTGACAACATTCCACAAACTGCAGAAGAATTTGATTTTGCTCCAAATAAAACGTTTAAACTTATTGTATATAGTTTATTAGCAGCAGCATTTACGTATGTGCTAATGATTTTGTATACAGGTTGGCTAAGTAGTTCAGAGACTGATTTAAACGGTCAATTATGGTTAACAGGTGCTGTTACAAGTGGTGCATTTGGCTATATAGGTTTGGCAATTTTAGCGATTGCTATTATCATGGGCATATTTACTGGTTTAAACGGATTTTTAATGAGTTCAAGTCGTCTATTGTTCTCAATGGGACGCTCAGGTATTATGCCTTCAGTATTTAGTAAATTGCACAATAAATATAAAACACCGTATGTAGCAATCATATTCCTTGTAGCTATCACATTGATTGCACCTTGGTTAGGTCGTACGGCATTGACATGGATTGTTGATATGTCATCTACGGGTGTTTCGATAGCATACTTTATTACATGTTTATCAGCAGCTCGTTTATTTAGTTATGACAAAACAAGTAACACTTACGGTCCGGTATATAAAACATTTGCGATTATAGGTACAATAGTATCGTTTGTTTTCTTATTACTATTATTAATTCCTGCTTCACCAGCTGGATTATCAACGCCATCATATATTGCATTGTTTGGTTGGTTAATTATAGGATTAGTCTTTTTCGTAATTCGTTATCCTAAATTAAAACAAATGGATAATGATAAATTAAGTAAATTGATATTAAATCGTTCGGAAGATGAAGTCGTGAACCTTATTAATGAAAATAAAGTGCCGAACGAAACGCATAAATAGATGACAGTCGTTAATTATTTATGAGATAAACATATAAATAATTAGATATGGAATTCTTACAATATTTTGAGTATGAAAAAACTCCTATCAATAGCAACGGATTTTAACTGCATATTGATAGGAGTTTTTAAAATAAAATTATCATGTCTTATACAAAAAATCTGAGGTCTTTAATGAGCCTCAGATTTTTTATGTTCAATTATTAAATGTGCTTTTTGCTAAATTTTGTACCGGAAACGATGAGTTTAGATATTTGATCAGCAAATAATAAACCTAAAGCGATTGCGCCTGCAATTAGCGTTACTTCTAGCATCGTGTTAATCGCTTTACTAAAGTCTAACAAAATAAGATTTTTCGTAGCGTCAAAGGCTAAACCTCCAGGTACCAAAGGTATAATACCTGGCACCATAAATAGAATAACTGGTTCTTTTTTAAAGCGAGCCATTATATGACTAAGTAAACCCAATGCTAAACTTCCAAAGAAGCTTGAATAAATGGTGTGAAGTTGGAAACCATCATAAAATAATGTATAGACCATCCAACCACACGCACCAACAATTCCAACAGCATTATATAAATATTTTGGAACATCAAATATAATACCGAAGAATAATGAAGCGGTATAACTAAATATTAAATTTAAAATCCAAAACATAAGCATTGCTCCTAAGAAATAATAAGTATTGTACCGACACCTGCCCCGATGCCAAAGGCAGTTACTAATGCTTCTAATGATTTAGTTGTAAACATTAACATGTGGCCACTGAATAAATCTTGAATAGCATTCGTGATTAAAACACCTGGTACAATTGGCATCACTGCTGAAATAATAATTGTGGAAATAGAACCACCCTGTATAAGCGTATTGCCCAATACTGCCACTGCACCAATAACGAGTGCACCCATAAATTCAGGAATAAATTTAGTGTGTAAATTTCTATTTAAAAGTTCTACAACGAGATAACCTAAAGCGCCTGCAACGAGTGCAGTGAATACATCAACTAAGTAACCACCTTGTAAATATAGAAAACTAATAGAGATAATCGCAGCGGCAATAAATTTAAAAAATAGATCGTGATTAATGCTTTGTTCATGATATATTTTTTGTAATTCTTGATATGCATCTTCAACTGAGAGCGTGCCATCGGAAAGTTGTCTAGAAACACGGTTGGTTCTTGATATACGATGTAGATTGGTGTCTCTTGTTCTTATTCTATAAATTCTTGGATAAGATTCATTATGTAACATAAAATTAATGACTGTATTCGTAACAAAACTATTACTTTCTGTATAACCTAATGTGAAAGCAATACGAGTCATTGTATCTTCTACACGAGACCCTTCTGCCCCAGATTCAAGTAAAATTCTGCCAGCTAGAATTATGACATCTTTTGCTATTTTTTCTTCATAATTTTCTGAGTATTGAACATTTATTGTCATCTAATCACCAATTATATTTTATTTAACTAAACCATTCGTAACTGTATTTTCATGGGATATATTTAGTAAGTTAATATTTTTTATTGTAACATTTTATTCAAATAATATGTTGGGTAAAAAAAGGATATTGTATTTTAAAAAATTGAGTTTTATACAACTTTAGTAATGCAAATATGTTTCAAATATTTCAAATAGGTTAAAATAGTATTAGTTGACTGTTACAAAATATTGAGTAGCGACAATGTTTAACAGTTAACCCTTAAATTAAGTAGTGATTAAAGTTCTCCCAAACACACTACATTCAGACAGGCACACTTGGAATAAAACAAGTGTGCCTTTTAGTCGCTCTAACTTTCTACGAAGTAGAAAGTTAGAGCGATTGATGCATGCGAAGCGCAGGCGAACCAAGCGAAACGAAGTAGAAAGTTAGAGCGACTTATGCATGCGAAGCGCAGGCGAACCAAGTGAAACGAAGTAGAAAGTTAGAGCGATTGATGCATGCGTATTATCGGAACATTTGTCTTCAGAAGCTCATTTTTCAAATTTAAACGTAGTTATTGAATTATATAGCTATTGTAATTGTATTAAACATGAAAAACAAAATTGCTGTATGATTGGAAAACTTAGATTTGAGGCACAATGCTACTTATATATGGATGAAAAATAAAAAATGATATATATAAACACCCCTCCATTTTAAATGAAGGGGTGTGAGGAAAGAATATAACGATATTTATATTTCAAAAAGTGTTGGTAAACTATCTTTTGTAATAATGTTACCTACATAGAAACTACCAAAATCACCGTAACGTGCTGTCGTTTCGTCAAATCTCATTTCAGAAACAATTTTTTTGAATTGAAGTGGATCATCTGCAAATAGAGTGACACCCCATTCGAAATCATCAAAGCCCATAGAACCTGTGATAAATTGTTTGATTTTACCAGCATATTGACGACCGATTTTACCGTGATTATACATAAGTTCTTGTCGGTCTTCTAGTGATAACATGTACCAGTTATAAGTTTCATTACGACGTTTGTCCATAGGATAGAAACAAATATATTCGGATTGTGGTAATTCTGGGTACAATCTTGGTTTGATGTGTGGATTTTCGTAAGGATCTTCGTCGGATTTTCCTGCTAAATAATTGCCTAATTCAATAATAGAAACAAATGAATATGTCGGAATTAAAAAGTCTGTGATTCTCAATTTATTGAATTCATTTTCAAAAGCATTTAAATCTTTTAATTCAGGACGCAATGCCCATAAAAGAATATCTGCTTTTTGACCAGTGATATTATAAAATGCATGATCGCCTACATGGTTAGTACGCGCTTCTTCGTGTTTATCTAAAAATGCTTGTAACTCTTCAACTAACGTTTGACGTTCGTTTTCTGGGACTAGACGTAAACTAGCCCAATCTATAGCATATAATAAATGTAAACTATACCAACCATCTAAAGTTTCTGGCGCTTGTGGCATATTGAATCGCTCCTTTATGAAATAATTCTATATCTACACTGAAAATTCTATCATAAAGGTAACTATAAAACATAAGTAAATGATTACAAATTGGTGACATGGAATTCTATAAAAAAATGACGTATAATAGTAATGGAAAAAATAATAGTATTAAAAATTTGAGGAGGCCCATATGTCTTTATTAGATGTATTACAAGAGAAATTGTCAGGAAAAAATGTGAAAATTGTTTTACCTGAAGGAGAAGATGAACGCGTATTAACTGCGGCAACACAATTACAAAGTACGGATTATGTAACACCGGTATTATTAGGTAATGAAACAAATGTTAATGCGTTAGCTAAAGACAAAGGTTTAGATATTTCGAACTTAGAAATTATCGATCCTGAAACGAGTGAGTTGAAACAAGAGTTAGTGACAGCTTTTGTTGAACGTCGTAAAGGGAAAGCAACTGAAGCCCAAGCTCAAGAAATGTTAAAAGACGTAAATTACTTTGGTACGATGCTAGTATATACTGGTAAGGCTGAAGGTTTAGTAAGTGGTGCTGCACATTCTACAGGTGATACAGTTCGTCCGGCACTACAAATTATTAAAACAAAACCAGGTGTAACTAAAACATCAGGTATATTCTTTATGATTAAAGGTGAAGAACAATATATCTTTGGAGATTGTGCAATTAACCCTACATTAGAAGCGCAAGATTTAGCTGAGATTGCAGTAGAAAGTGCAAAATCTGCGCAAAGTTTTGGCATGTCACCACGTGTAGCAATGTTAAGTTTCTCAACAAAAGGTTCTGCAAAATCAGATGATGTTGAAAAAGTTTCAAATGCTGTAGCGTTAGCACAAGAAAAAGTTGAAACTGATCAACTTAAAGATGTAGTTATTGATGGAGAATTCCAATTTGATGCTGCAATTGTACCGGAAGTTGCTAAGAAAAAGGCACCAGATGCACAAATTCAAGGCGATGCAAATGTATTTATTTTCCCAAGTTTAGAAGCGGGTAATATTGGATACAAAATTGCGCAACGTCTTGGTGGTTATGATGCAGTAGGCCCAGTATTACAAGGTCTTAATTCACCAGTAAATGATTTATCTCGTGGTTGCTCAATAGAAGACGTGTATAATTTATCAATCATCACTGCTGCGCAAACATTACAATAATGGATCTAGCAAGTAAGTATTTTAATAGTGCCACTTGGCGTTATGTAGACCATTCTTCTGGATTAGCACCGATGCAGTCATTTGCATTTGATGATACTTTGTCAGAAAGTGTCGGAAAAGACTTATCAAGTAGTGTGGTACGTACTTGGATACACCAACATACAATCATTTTGGGTATCCATGACTCAAGGTTACCGCATTTGCAAGATGGTATTCGCTATTTAACCGAAGAACGAGGGTATAATGCGATTGTGAGAAACTCAGGTGGTCTAGGTGTCGTACTAGACCAAGGTGTGCTCAATATATCACTTATTTTTAAAGGCAAACATGACATTACGATTGATGAAGCATTTTCAGTCATGTACTTATTAGTGGCAAAAATGTTTGAAGATGATGATGTTGAAATTGAGACCTATGAGATTGAACAATCATATTGTCCAGGGAAATTTGATTTAAGTATTAACAGGAAGAAATTTGCCGGTATTTCACAAAGACGTGTTCGAGGTGGCATAGCTGTCCAAGTATATCTATGCGTTGAAGGAGATGGCAGTGAACGTGCTGCATTAATGAGAGCATTTTATGAACGCGCATTACAAGGTGAAAGTACTAAATTTGAATACCCTGATATTGATCCTCAATGTATGGCGTCTTTATCGCAATTATTAGGCAGAACGATAACAGTTCAAGACGTGATGTTCCAGTTGTTATATGCGTTAAAAGATTTAGGCGCTAATTTGACAATGGATGATATTACGGATGATGAGTGGCAGCGATATGAAGGTTATTTTGACAAGATGATTGAACGCAATGCTAAAGTTAATCAAAAAATGGACGAATGAGACAAAGACTAGAAACGATACATTGTATTCGTTTTTAGTCTTTTTATTTATAATTACATAATGGAAGATATTACTATTATTTGTTGAATTATAGTAATTAAATAAGTAATATAGTGAAAGTATACGTTAAAAATCAAAAATAAATTAATAAAATAAAGTGAAGTTTTTGAATAATAGTTCATCGCGTTTTATAATAAAAAAGTATTGTTTATAATTAGTAGCAGGTATTAACTTTTTGCTCATTTTGTTCAATTTTGATACAAATTTTAAAAAAACTATGGCTCGAGTCGTATGTCAATATATGAAATTTGTGAGATAATATAATTTGATTTGTGTAAAATTGATTGAGTTGTGTAAAAAATGCACGTAATTTCTTCTTGATTAAAAATGAAAAGATATGAATACGCTAGCTAAATACTATTAAACACAGAATTTCCTGGGAAATGTTAAGATAACTAGGAATGAAATTAAGATTAACAAAAAAATCGCGGTGCAAAGCATATATTATTTAAATTTAAAGAAAATACTAAAGGTGATTGAAAATATGGCACAACAAGGTTATGGGGAAGCGAATGGCAAGGTGATTTTAATAGGTGAGCACGCGGTGACATTTGGAGAGCCTGCAATTGCGATTCCATTTACGACAGGAAGAGTGAGTGCATTAATTGAATCTTTAAATGTGACTGAATCTTCCTATATCAAAAGTGAAGTTTATGACGGTGAATTGGCTTACGCACCGGAACACTTAAAATCAGTAATAATGAGATTTATTGATAAATATGATATTGAAACACCCATAAAAGTTTCTATAGATACGAACTTGCCACCATCGAGAGGTTTAGGATCTAGTGCAGCAATGGCAGTTGCATTTGTACGTGCGAGTTTTGATTATATAAATAAACCTTTAACAGATGCAGTATTGATAGAGGAAGCAAATTGGGCAGAACGTATAGCGCACGGCAAACCAAGTGGCATAGATACACAAACCATAGTATCTAACAAGCCAGTTTGGTTTCAAAAAGGTGAAGTTACTACCTTGAAACCATTAGACTTAAATGGATATATGGTTGTAATAGACACTGGTATTCGTGGTTCAACGAAACAAGCAGTAGAAGATGTACATAATTTATGTAAAGCAGATAGCGGGTATCTTAGCTTTGTCGAACATATCGGCAAATTGGTACATGAAGCTCGAGATTCTATAGAACACCATAACTTTGAACAACTTGCTACTGTCTTTAATTTGTGCCAAGAAAATTTAAGAACACTCACTGTTAGTCATGAAAAAATTGAACAGTTGTTAGAAGTTAGTGAAAAACAAGGCGCGATTGCTGGTAAATTAACTGGAGGAGGTAGAGGCGGAAGTATGATCGTTCTCGCTTCTACTTTAGAAACGGCTGAAAAAATTGTGGAAAGTGCGCAATCATTGGGTGCACATCATACTTGGATTGAATATTTAGGAGGTTAGTAAGGTGGTTAGTAGTGGCAAAGCACGTGCACATACAAATATTGCACTGATTAAATATTGGGGGAAAGCTGATGAAGCCTATATTATTCCGATGAATAATAGCTTGTCGGTAACATTAGATCGTTTTTATACAGAGACTAAGGTAACTTTTTCTGAACAATATACGAAAGATATATTGATTTTAAATGGACAAACAGTAGATGATTCTGAAGCAATTAAAATACGTCGTTTTATGGATATTGTTAGAGATCTGGGTAAAACATCTATGTACGCACACATCGAAAGTGATAATTTCGTACCAACAGCTGCAGGTTTAGCCTCATCAGCAAGTGCTTATGCCGCGTTAGCAGCAGCATGTAATGAAGCTTTAAAACTTGGTTTAACGGGTAAAGAATTATCTAGACTTGCCCGAAGAGGATCAGGATCAGCCTCTAGAAGTATTTATGGAGGTTTTGTAGAGTGGGAAAAAGGTTATGATGATACAACATCATACAGTTTCCCGATTGATGCAGATCACTGGGAAGATGATTTATCTATGATATTTGTAGTAATCAATAATAAAACAAAAAAAGTTTCCAGTCGTGCCGGTATGTCACATACGCGTGATACATCTCGTTTTTACCAATACTGGTTAGATCACGTAGATGAAGACATAGCGTCAGTTAAACATGCGATTGATGACAAAGATTTTAAGTATTTAGGAGAAGTTATCGAAGAGAATGGTTTGAGGATGCATGCAACAAATTTAGGTTCACAGCCTCCTTTTACATACATGGTAGAAGATAGTTATTTAGTTATGGATATTGTACATCAATGTCGTGAAGCTGGTTATCCTTGTTATTTTACAATGGATGCAGGGCCCAATGTTAAAATTTTAGTAGAAAAGAAAAATCAACAGGCAGTTATTGATGCACTACAAAAATCATTTAATGATGATCAAATTATTGCAAGTGACATTACACGTACAGGTGTTGAAATTATTGAGTAAGGAAGAGATAACATGATTCAAGTAAAAGCGCCAGGTAAGCTCTATATTGCAGGTGAATATGCTGTTACTGAACCTGGATATAAATCTGTATTAATAGCTGTTAATAGATTTGTAACAGCTTCAATTGAGGATTCTAATGCTCCAGAAGGTACAATCCATTCAAAAACGTTACATCATGAGCCAGTTACCTTTCAAAGAGAAGAAGATAAGATAGTCGTATCTGATTTACATGCAGCAAAACAATTAAAATACGTTATCACAGCTATAGAAGTTTTTGAGCAATTTGTGAGCAGCAATCACATTGACTTAAAACATTTTAATTTAACGATAGATAGTAATTTAGATGATGCTAATGGTCATAAATACGGTTTGGGTTCAAGTGCAGCGGTACTAGTATCTGTAGTAAAAGCTTTAAATGAATTTTATGAAATGCATTTATCAAATCTTTATATTTATAAACTTGCAGTGATTGCAAATATGAAATTACAAAGTTTGAGTTCTTGTGGGGATATCGCTGTCAGTGTATACACAGGTTGGCTTGCTTATAGTACATTTGATCATGAGTGGGTATCACAGCAAATTGAAGATACATCTGTTAATGAAGTATTAAATAAAAACTGGCCAGGTTTACATATTGAACCACTACAACCACCAGAAAATATGGAGGTTTTAATTGGATGGACAGGATCACCTGCGTCTTCGCATCATTTAGTTAGTGAAGTAAAACGTTTGAAATCCGATCCTACGTTTTACGGAAAATTTTTAGAACGTTCTCATGCTTGTGTAGAGAAATTGATTCATGCCTTTAAAACTAATCATATCAAAGGTGTACAGCAAATGATTCGTATGAATCGTGAAATTATTCAATCTATGGATAATGAGGCTACAATCGATATTGAAACTGCGCATTTGAAAGTGTTATGCTCTGTAGCTGAAAAATATGGTGGCGCTGCTAAAACATCAGGAGCAGGTGGCGGCGATTGCGGTATCACAATCATTAATAATGAAGTAGATAAACAATCTATTTATAAAGAATGGTTAGAAAATGAAGTGAAACCATTAGAGTTTAGTATTTATCATGGGCAATAAGCTTGAAGGAAAGGGATAAGACAGAAACCCAATTTTTAAATGGTTACGTTGTCTTAACGGACATGGATGGTTAGAGTTGATGCTTTACTGAGCTGAATCTCATGTACAAGACTTACTAAATCAATAAATTGAGAAGTGCAACGGCTGTGACAATTAATTTGTCCAGCCTCTTTTTGGTTTGATTTTTATAATAAATGACAGAAAAGCATATAGCAAAAGTAAGTATCATAAACGTTTAATTATATGCTTTCATGACCATGTTATATACTTTTGAGGAAGAACTTGAAAAAATTCCTAAATAGAGTAAAATAATTAAAGTTGTATTTATCATTATAAACGTATTAATGTGGCTTTGGATAGGCAATTAAGCGCATATTTTACATAGAATAATAAAAAAATGTGTTAATCATTTATGAATGGAAAGGTGAGGGTGATTGATTTTGCAAAATAAATTTTTAATCTGCGATGATTGTCAGGGCGTTAATTGTAAATCTTTGGAGAAAAAACTAACAAAATTAGATCCTAAGGCAGAAATAGAAATTGGTTGTCAATCGTATTGTGGACCTGGTCGACGTAAAACTTTTGCATTTGTTAATAATCGCCCATTAGCAGCCTTGTCTGAAGATGAGCTTATGGAAAAAATTGAAAAACAATTGCAAAAACCAAGGGATCCGGAAGAGGAAGAGCGTCTTAGAAAACGCAATGAGGAACGTAAAAGACGTAAAGAAGAACAAGATCGTAAGCTGAAAGAAAAATTAGCTAAGAAGAAAAGCAAATGATAGACACTCAAATTGTCACATATGAAATGATTGAACTGCGAGATGTAGTTCAATCTTTTTTTGTACTACTGAATAAAAAAACACTTTTGTTCATTTCACCATTAAATATGAGTATTGAACAAAAGTGTTTTTTGATTTTATTGAAATCAGGATCATATATGTTATTGATTTTTAAAGTGCTGTATAACCACCATCGATTGTGAAGACACTACCTTGGGCAAATGAAGAAGCGTCTGAAGCAAGATATACAACGATGCCACCGAGTTCATTTGGTGTGCCTGGTCTACCCATAGGTGTGAATCCCATCCAGTCTTCAATCATTTCTCCACCTTGATCAAAGAATGGTTTCGTAAGTTCTGTTTTCATATAACCTGGAGCTATTGTATTGACTTTAATATTATATTTTGACCATTCCATAGCTAAACTTTTCGTCAACATAATGACACCTGCTTTGGAAGCATTATACGAACATTGTTCTTGTGGTTTATTAGCAATTAGTCCTGACATAGAGGATGTATTAATGATAGAGCCATAGCCTTGTTTAATCATTACGCGACCAACAGATTGGGCAACTAAGAAAATGCCATTTAGATTTAAATTAATGACTTTATTCCAATCTTCAAATGACATTTCTTCAGCTTTTGCGTTAATTGTCATGCCAGCGTTATTAACTAAAATATCAATTTTATTAAATTGTTTTGTAACTTCTTCAACCATTTGATTTACAGCATCTGGATTTGTGACATCCACTTTTAGTGCAATCGCTTCTACATTTTCAGTTTCACTAATTTCTTTAGCGGTATTATCAGCTATCTCTTCATTAATATCTGCAATAACGATATTAGCACCAGCTTGAGCCAATGCGGTAGCCATAGCTTTGCCTAAACCCATAGCACCTCCTGTTACAATTGCTACTTTTCCATCTAATTTGAATTGTTCTAATATATTTGTCATGTTCAAACACCTGTCCTTTTTAATGATTTGGTTGGTTAACTTTCATAAAGAAAGTCAGTATAAATCCTATAAAATAAATGATTGCATAAGTCCAAATAGTTAGTACAGGGCCTCCTATTGGTACTGTTAAGGTTGCGATTGCTGGACCAACAAAGTTACTTAAGCCAGCGGATAAGTTATGAATAGAAACGGCGGCGCCTTTATGATTTGGTTCTAAAATAGGGAAAATGGCTGACATCGGGACAAATGCAGCGACAGCAAAACCGAATACAATCGCCACTGCACCCGCAACCCAAATGTTGGGGCCAGTCCATATTGGTAAATAGTAAAATGCTAATGTAGAAATCACCATTCCTATACAACCAAACCAACGAACTTGGCGTACCCATCCAATTTTATCTCCAACCACACCCCAAAATAGGTTAGTGAATATGGTTACGATATACATTAAGCCCCAAATTCTCAACCATTCTGATGTAGTGAATCCTACAGTATCAGTGAATACGATTGGTATGATAACTACAAGTCCAAACAATGCTAATTGGTTAATGATTCTAACCACA
The DNA here is from genome assembly GCF_017892255.1 of Staphylococcus sp. GDY8P94P. Lineage (NCBI taxonomy): Bacteria > Bacillati > Bacillota > Bacilli > Caryophanales > Staphylococcaceae > Staphylococcus > Staphylococcus sp. GDY8P94P. Next base: position 535,391 of record NZ_JAESKU010000001.1, on the reverse strand, counting down.
CAAGCAATAGCAACTTGTGGGTTTTTTAAAATTGTTATACCTTTAGCGAATTCAAGCAATATCTCTTTTGGTGTTAGTTTATCAGTTTCTTTCTCAGAACCTTTCCTATCTTTAACTAAGAACATAGCCATTAAACCACCGATTAAAATGAATATTATGGATGACCATAATGTCCCCATAAATCCAATCCAAGGTATTGTAAAACTAGGTAGATAGGTTCCTAAAAACCCGATACCTACGGAATACATTGCCCAGAACCAACCCATAGCTGAAGCTAGGCGATGTTTTGGAGCTGAATATGTAATCCAGACGACAAAGCTATAGATAAACATCGGATAGGCAAACCCTCTAATACCATACATAATTAACATCATCGGATAACTATGTTGCTCTAGTCCTAAAGTTAAAAATCCTACATGAAAAACAATCCAAATGATAAACGCAAGCGCCATTATTTTTCTCGGACTAAATATTTCAGCTAAAATACCAGAAAGCCAAGATGCAACTGCAACAATAAGACCGTAAAGTGTTAAGACTGCAGATGCTTGCTGCGATTCAAATCCAATACTAACAATATATTTTGATAAAAAAGCTTGTTCAATACCATCGCCAGTCATGAAAATAGCAACTGCGATATAACCCCAAATTAAAGTTATCGGTAAGCCTAAAAATTGCTTAGAGTTATCTGTACTTAGTGTATTCACAAAAATCTCTCCTAATCTTTAAATATGATTTCTAAAATGTTAATCGTGTTTAAATATATTCATCTATCTGTCTTTGGAGAGGTAATAATGCTTTAAATCTTTGAATATAATTTCTAAAACTTTCAATATCCTGTGGTTTGGGATTTAAAGTGATTTGATCAGTGTTATCAAAAGCTTTAACGTTTAAGTAATTGGCCAAATTTGTATATTGGTTTTCTAATAAATAACGGGATAATATTGCGATACCCCATGCGCCTCCTTCACTAGCAGTCTTCATAACACTTACTGGCGATTCTAATGCTGCAGCTAAGAAGGATTGTGCGATTTTGTCTGTTTTAAAAATACCCCATGCCCTAACATGCTATCAATTTGAATATTCTCTTTTTCTTTTAATAAATCTATGCCAATTTTCAAAGTGCTAAAGGCACTGAAAATATGTGTCTTCATAAAGTTTTCAATATTAAATGCACTATCAACATGACGTAGAAACATCGGATAACCTTGATTGACATCTGTTATGAATTCTCCAGAAATATAGCCATAAGATAATAGTTTCCCTAAGTCTTCATCTCCGCTAAAAGCGCTTTCAAATAACTTAGTGAAAAGTTCATTTTTATCATATTTTACATTCATGGGTTGAAAAACTTCCTCAAACAAATGAATCCAAGCATTGATATCAGATGTACAGTTATTAGCATGTATCATTGCAACATCATAACCATCAGGTGTTGTTACAATATCAACTTCGGGATATACATTGACAATCGGTTTTTCTAGTACAATCATTGAAAATATGCTAGTTCCGGCTGAAATATTTCCTGTTTTTGGTGCTACACTATTGGTTGCTACCATGCCTGTAGCAGCATCTGATTCTGGTGCACACATTGGACATCCTGACTCCAATTCACCATTTGGATCGATGAGTTTAGCGCCTGTTTCTGTTAAATAACCGGCAATTTGTCCAGCTACAATAACATTTGGTAACATATCGCTAATGTCTTGTGTATAACCTAATTTTTGAAATAATGAATTAAAGCGTTTTAATAAATCTTGGCGAAAATACTTACGTTCGCTATCAATTGGGAACATGCCAGATGCATCTCCTATACCTAATACCTTTTTATCTGTTAAATACCAATGAACATATCCAGCAAGGGTAGTTAGATAACTAACTTGTTTGACATGCGCTTCGCCATCTATTGCTGATTGGAATAGCTGAGCGATGCTCCAACGTTCTGGTATATTAACTTTAAAATCTTCGCGTAATTGTTGTGCAGCTTTGTTCGCATTGTTATTACGCCAAGTTCTGAAAGGTACTAACAAATCATCGTTGTCATCAAAAGCTAAGTAACCATGCATCATACCACTAATGCCTAGAGAAGCTAAGGATTTAAGTTGAGTATGATAGTTGTCTTTAATTGATTGTGACATTTCAGAATAACTTTTTTGGATGCCTACCCATACATCATTAATGGAATAAGTCCAATAGCCATTTTCATATTTGTTCTCCCATTCAAAAGAACCTGTTGCAATTGTTTCACAATTAGGTGCGATAGCAATTGTTTTTATCCGCGTAGAGCCTAATTCAATGCCTACAGATAGTTGACCAGATTCAACCAAGTGCTTGATATCATCACTTTCCATTTTGTTGCTCCTTTATTTTAAATAATGTAAACGCTAACAGAAATGAATAATAATTCAAAAATTATGAAAAGTCAATTAAAGATTATTATATTTTTAGTTCATATGATAAATTATAAATGATTATTTAAAATGTTATTTATATTAATTTTACTTTGGAAGTTATTATAGTTTATATAGGTGTTGGATTGATTGTGTTATCATTCGTTGTAAGATGAGTATGATTAAAATAGGATTTTGAAATTTCAAGGTTACAGATTGATAAAAGGAGTTATGATATGAATTCATTTGCAAAAATTACTGCGCAAGGTGCTTATGTACCAGAGAAAATAATGGATAATCAGGATTTCGAGAAGATTGTTGATACTTCTGATGCATGGATCCAACAAAGAACTGGGATTGTTGAAAGAAGAATCGTAGCTGAAGATGAATATACGAGTGATATCAGTTATAAAGCAGTGTTGGATTTACAAGAGAAATATCAAGTGGAATTAAATGATGTTGATATGATCATCAATGCTACGTTGACACCAGACTATAAAACACCTAGTGTCGCATCTTATGTGCAAGCGAAATTAGGATTAAAAAATGCAGGGGCTATTGATATTAATGCAGCTTGTGCAGGTTTTGCCTATGGCTTGAATATCGCTAATGGTCTAATTACTTCTGGCCAAAATAAAAAAGTGTTAGTCATTGGCGCAGAAACATTATCACGAATTACAGATTACACAGACCGCAATACGTGTATATTGTTTGGAGATGGTGCAGGAGTATTTTTAGTAGAATACAGTGAAGATGAAACGAGCTTTATATCTAGTAGTGCTGGCTCGGATGGCGACAAAGGACATCATTTATATTGTTCGGAACTTTCTCATACAATGTTTGGCGAAGATTTACAAAATCCTGGCCATATTGTACAAAATGGCCGTGGGGTATATAAATGGGCTGTCGGCAATGTCCCAAATATTATTGATGATACAATGCGTGATACGAATTATAAAAAAGAAGATATAGATTGGTTTGCACCACACAGTGCCAATGCCAGAATGATAGAATCAATATGTGAAAAGGCAAATCTATCAAAAGATAAGGCGTTAATGAGTCTTAAATATTATGGTAATACGTCATCGGCAACGATACCGTTATCGATTGACTTAGCCGTTCAAGCACATCAACTCAAAAAAGGTGATCTCATGTTATTAGTTGGGTTTGGTGGTGGATTGTCATATGCGTCTACATTAATTAAATGGACACTTTAAAAATGTATCACAACAATCAAATAAACAATGATTCAAAAGTAGGATGTACATACATTGCATCCTGCTTTTTTCAATTGTAATCATTCTTATTAGGGAAGCGATGAAATCTTTTTAATAAAATTAGCTTTCTGTCCAATCTCAATAATGCTTAAATTTTTGCAACTTAATTTTCAAGCATTTTACTTCAAGGTTTCATCGAAAACATGCTAAATTTTGAGTAGAGGTTCAAAAGTTATTCAACAACTTAATGTAGTTATTTCACCACGACGTGTTAAATCATATATGTTTAGAATGAGTCATGTTAGCGATATTTGAAATAACTGAATTACAAGACGATAAATGATTTAGAGTCACTAGTTAACACAATAAATCGTCACGCTGACTTATGAAGTGAATCTGAATATTTAGGTTATGTACATTTATACTATGTGATAACCACGTTATTAAACTGAATGAAAAAGGGTAGAGATATATTATAGTATTCAGCAGTTCATACGTTTGTTGATTGTACGGTTTTACTCTCTTTCAAACAAATGTATACAAAAACACTTTGAGCCAGAGATTCTATAAATATTTCAAAATTAAAATATAAGGAGTTGGATTGTTTTGACGGAAAAAGTTCAATTAGGAAAATCAAATGTAACAGTATCACCGATTGCTTTAGGTACAAACGCTGTTGGTGGACATAATTTTTATAATGATTTAGATGAAGAAAAAGGTAAAGAAACAGTTCGTACTGCAGTGAGAAATGGTATTACATTGTTAGATACAGCATATATCTACGGTCCAGAACGTTCTGAAGAATTGGTTGGAGAAGCGGTTAAAGAATTTGCTAGAGACGAGTTTGCTATTGCCACAAAGGGTGCACATTATTTTGATGAAGATGGTAATGTGAAAATGTCTAATGACCCAGAATTTCTTAAAGATCAGGTAGAAAAAAGTTTAAAACGTCTTCAAGTAGATTATATTGATTTGTATTATATTCATTTTCCAGACGACACTACGCCTAAAGATCAAGCAGTTGCCGCATTAAAAGATTTAAAAGATGAAGGCAAGATTAAAGCTATCGGCGTTTCTAACTTTACATTAGATCAACTAAAAGAAGCGAATAAAGATGGCTATGTTGATGTTGTACAAATGGAATATAATTTGCTAAATCGTGAAAATGAAGATGTGTTTGAATATACAAAAGAAAATCAAATTACATTTATTCCATATTTTCCTTTAGTATCAGGTCTTTTAGCCGGTAAGTATACTGAAAATACACAATTTGATGATATTCGTGCTAAGAATCCAGAATTTCAAGGGGAAAAATTCAAAGAAAATTTAGCGAAAATTGATGAGTTAAGAGATATTGCAGATAATCATAATGTAGATGTTGCACATATTGTACTTGCATTCTATTTAACCCAGCCTTCTTTGGATGTCGTGATACCTGGTGCAAAACAACCACATCAAGTCGTGGATAATTTAACGACGTTAGAGGTTAATTTAACTAAAGAAGAAATTGAAAAAATAAACGAATTATTTCCTAGAAAATAATACAATGTGTCTAGGACGAATCAATGATGTCCAGACTGTTTCAAATTGTCAGTAGATGACTTAATTGAAAATTTTAGTCCCACTTCACAATTTATTGGTTTAGTGGGACTTATGCATGAGCTAGCTCAGGTAATGCCTTTATACGTTTTCAATTCTAGTCATCCTTGTCGGGAGTGGGATGACGAAATCTTTTTAAGAAAATTAGATTGCTATCCTACTCCCATTTTATAAAGTTTTAAAATTTAAATTGAAATATATAAATTTATAAATTTTCCTGCAAATCATTTAATGCTATAATATAATATTGTAAGCGCATGTTATATTTATGAACTTTTGTGTAAGATTATTAAGATGTCTCTAATGAAATATTTTAATATATGAAAAGGATTAAAAGGAGATTATTATGATTACAGTTTTGTTCGGGGGCAGTCGTCCGGAAGGGAATACTGCTCGATTGACTAAAATGGCTTTATCAGGACACGACTACAAATGGTTTGACTTAACACAGTATCAATTGAATCCAGTGAGAGATGTAAGGCATGATGGGACAACAATAGATGCTTATGAAGATGATTATAAAAAAATTATAGACCAAGTGTTAGCCAGTGATACAATTATCTTTGCATCACCTGTTTATTGGTATAGTTTGTCTGCTTCTTTGAAAGCTTTCATTGATCATTGGTCTGAAACTTTAATGGATCTTAATTATAAAGATTTCAAAGCGAAAATGGCTGAGAAAGATTTTCGACTCATTATTGTCGGTGGAGATTTTCCAAAAGTAAAAGCCAAACCATGTATCACCCAAATGAAATATAGCTTAGAATTTTTAGGTGCTACGCTATCTGGTTATATAATTGGAACTGCTGAAAAACCAGGAGATATTGATAAAGACTCATACGCATTAAACCGCGCACAAGAATGGCAAGATACATTAAATAATGTTTAGAGATAGTTTGGGCAATTGTTATCTATTGTCCAAGCTATTTTCATTTGAATAGATTAAGTATTTGGAACACTAAAATTATGTTATAATAAGAGTATTATTACCTACTATAAATAGGGGGAACCAACATGCACAAAGTTAGAAAAGCAGCGCCAGAGGATGTTGTAGGCATCAGAGATGTAGCAACAAAAGCTTGGTATAATACTTATTTAAATATCTATGCAGCTAAAACTGTAAATGAATTATTAGCTGCTTCATATAATGAACAACATTTACTTAAAAGATTAGAAGAACAATTATTCTTAGTCATTGAAGAAGATGATCAGATTATTGGTTTCGCTAATTTTATATATGGCACTGAATTATTCTTATCAGCCCATTATGTAAGACCCTCATGGCAACATCATGGGTATGGTTCTGATTTACTGAAAGAAGGCTTGGCGTATTTCCAAGATGAATATAATGAAGTATTTTTAGAAGTTGATAATAAGAATGATGAAGCTGTATCTTTTTATGAACAAAAAGGGTTTGAACGTGTGCGTTCATATATGCATGTGATGTATGGGGAAGAAATGGATTTGGCATTGATGCGAAAAACTTTAAAATAATTGCACATTAACAAGGTATGAATAGGAGGACGACATTGACTTTTACAACTTATGCTACACAAAAGTTACCTGAAGAAAAAGTATTTAAAGACCCCATTCATAGGTATATTCATGTAAGAGACCAAGTGATTTGGGACTTGATTAAAACGAAGGAATTTCAGCGTTTACGACGTATAAAGCAATTGGGTACATTATACTTATCATTTCATACCGCTGAACACAGTAGATTCGGACATTCTTTAGGTGTATATGAGATTGTTCGAAGATTAATTGATGATTCATTTGACGGTCGTGAAGCATGGAATAATGATGATCGTCCACTTGCATTATGTGCTGCATTATTACACGATTTAGGTCATGGACCATTTTCACATAGCTTTGAGAAGATTTTTAATACAGATCATGAGCAATTTACGCAAAAAATCATTACTGGTCCGACAGAAGTAAACAGTGTATTACGACGTGTTTCTGAAGATTTCCCGCAACAAGTAGCTGATGTTATTAATAAAACACATGAAAATAAATTGGTCATATCTATGATTTCTTCACAAATAGATGCTGATAGAATGGATTATTTGCAACGTGATGCTTATTTTACAGGTGTTAGTTATGGACAATTTGACATGGAACGTATTTTGAGATTAATGAGACCTTCAAAAGATGAAGTGCTTATTAAAGAAAGTGGTATGCATGCAGTAGAAAACTTCATTATGAGCCGTTATCAAATGTATTGGCAAGTATACTTCCATCCAGTTAGTCGGGGTGGAGAAGTGTTGCTTAACAATTGTTTGAAACGAGCAAAGCAACTTTATAATGAAGGCTACACATTTAAAAAATATCCTGCTGATTTTACTCCTTTCTTTGAAGAGTCTATGACGATTGAACAATATGTAGATTTAGATGAAGCGGTTGTAGTTTATTACTTAAAAGCATGGATTAATGAAGATGATGCTATATTGAGTGATTTGTCACGCAGATTTATTAATCGTGATTTGTTTAAATATATGCCATTTGATGGTTCTATCATTACAATTACAGAATTAACCGATTTGTTTATACAAGCAGGTATAGATCCGAATTATTACTTTGTAAGCGAATCATTTTCAGACTTGCCTTATGATTATGATCGTCCAGGATCAGACAGACAGCCGATTCATTTGTTGAGACGTAATGGTAAAATAAGAGAAATCAGTAGTCAATCCTTAGTTATTCATAGTATTACAGGCATTAATAGACAAGATTATAAATTATATTATCCAAAAGAATTTATTTCTGATATAGAAGATGACCAAGTTAGAAATGCTATTAATAGTATATTAGATGAATTGAATTAAACAATTAAAAATTGATTACTTTTATCGTATTGTTAAATATGGCAAAATTTTAATATAGACAACTTATGTATGATGAGAAAATAACGATTACATAACTACTTGTTTTAATATGGAGGTGGACACTGATGGCTGAAAATAATGGATTTAAATTTAATATTATTAAAAATGATCCACTGGATGGGCACAAAGGTACCAATATTGGCTCTATAAGTTTAGATAACGTAGCTCCTGTGTTTATCGATGTTGCAAATGAAGAGGCATTTATTGATATTGCAGGTATGCATGCACGTTCCAGTGTTGAAAAAGGTGTCAAATGGATTAAAGATAAAGCGACCGTTGAAGGTGAAGAAGCAAAAGAATATTGGTTGTGTTGGGTTACGACAGAACGTGGCGAAAATGGACCGTTTTATGCTGGATTGACAGCTTGCTATTTATTAGTAAATAGAAGTATTCGCAGAGGTTACAAAAGCATGCCAGAACATGTGAATATGATGGATAAATCAATGAAACATTATATTGAAATTGACCAAATTGGCGACCACAATAAAAAAATATTAGCAGCGTTTCTTAAATCACATGATATAGATATGTGGAATAACTCTGACGCTTCATTACGCGAATCTTTGGAGACGGAGTAACAACATTTAGTTTTTAATGATTATACGATATGAAGTGGATTTAAGGTGTTTTAATGGTCTTATAATACACAGTTTGATATTTGTGTGAATTGAAAAGAGTAGAAATACGAAATCAAATTGAAATTTTGATTTTGTTTTCTACTCTTTTATTATGTGTGATTTTAGAATAAAGTGAATGTGTTGTAATATTAACTATAAAAATATAGATAATGTATTTAAATTAATTTTAGCAACTGTTTTGCATATTTCAAGTATGCTATAATGGTTTGTATTATTTTAAAGATTAGGGTGAAACTTACATTGGAAAACAATGTTGAAATCCAAACGAAACAAGTTGTTAAGCAATTCGATAACAAAGAAAAATTCTCATTGTCTACTACAGGATCTTGGCAAAAGCGTAAAGCTGATTTTATTCGTTATCAAGAAGAGATAGACGGAGCAACAGTTAACGTGACGGTAAAAATTGAAACTTCAGGAGTAAAGATTATCCGCAATGGTGACATTAAGTTAAACCTTCATTTTGTAGAGGGCGAGGATACGATTACTTTGTATGAAATTAGTGGCGGGCGCATACCGCTTACCGTTTATACACATTCTATTTTACATTTTGTAAATGATAACGGTGGAAAATTGAAAGTGCATTATGATTTAATTCAAGATGAAGAGAAGATGGGGTCTTATCAATATGAAATTACTTACAAGGAGATGCCGTAAATGAACATAATCGAACAAGTCAAGCAAACGTTAGTTGAAGAAATTAAGAAAAGTATTCAACAAGCACAACTTGCTGATATGAACGAAATGCCTGAAATTAAAATTGAAATACCAAAAGATAATAAAAATGGTGATTATTCAACAAATATAGCAATGGTTTTAACAAAAATAGCGAAACGTAATCCACGCGAAATCGCAACAGCAATTGTTGATAATTTGGATACAACGGCTGCACAAGTTGAAAAAGTTGATATTGCAGGGCCTGGTTTTATCAATTTTTATTTAGATAGTGCTTATTTGACTGCGATTATTACTGAAGCAATAAATAAAGGCAATCAATTTGGCCATAAAGCAGAAAAAAATGGTGAAAACATTTTATTAGAATATGTATCTGCTAATCCTACGGGGGATTTACATATAGGCCATGCGCGTAATGCGGCAGTTGGCGACACGTTGGCTAATATATTAGAAGCAGCTGGTTATAATGTAACAAGAGAATATTATATTAATGATGCGGGTAATCAAATTACTAATTTAGCACGTTCAATAGAGGCGCGTTATTTTGAAGCGCTTGGTGATAATTCTTTTGAAATGCCAGAGGGTGGTTATCATGGAAAAGACATCATTAATATTGGTAAAGATTTGGCAGAGAAACAACCTGAGATAAAAGATTTAGACGAAGAAGAACGTATTAAAACATTTAGACAACTTGGTGTTGATTACGAAATGCAAAAACTAAGAAAAGACTTAGATGATTTTAATACACACTATGATAGTTGGTTTAGCGAAACAACACTTTATGAATCAGGTGAAATCAAACAAGTACTTAATAAAATGACTGAACTTGGTTATACTTATGAAGAAGACGGTGCAACATGGTTACGTACCACTGATTTCTCAGACGATAAAGACCGCGTATTAATTAAAAAAGATGGCAATTATACTTACTTTTTACCAGATATTGCTTACCATTTTGATAAAATTGAACGTGGTAATGATATATTAATAAACTTATTTGGTGCAGATCATCATGGTTATATACAGCGTTTGAAAGCATCGATGGCAACATTTGGTGTTGATAGTGAACGCCTTGAAATTCAAATTATGCAAATGGTCCGTTTAATGCAAGATGGCCAAGAAGTAAAAATGAGTAAACGTACCGGAAATGCAATTACTTTACGTGAAATCATGGATGAAGTAGGCGTGGATGCTGCGCGTTATTTCTTAACGATGCGTAGTCCTGATACCCATTTTGATTTTGACATGGAATTAGCAAAACAAGAATCGCAAGATAATCCGGTATATTATGCGCAATATGCACACGCACGTATTTGTTCAATATTAAAACAAGCTAAAGAAAAAGGTGTTGAACCTTCAACTGATGCAGATTATTCGTTTATCACAAACGGCAAAGCGATTGAACTCATGAAAAAAATTGCAGAATTTGAATCAACGATTGAAAATGCTGCAGCACACAGAGCACCACATAGAATGACAAACTATATTCAAGATTTGGCGGCGCATTTCCATAAATTTTACAACGATGAAAAAGTCTTAACAGATGATTTAGAAAAAACAAAAGCGTTAATTGCATTAATTGATGCAGTGAGAATTACGCTACATAATGCATTGAACCTTGTTGGCGTAACAGCGCCAGAGTCGATGTAATCATTATTTAATTAAAGTAAACGTTTATTTAAGAGCAAGTTTAGGTTTGTTAATCATAGTTTGATGTGATTTCATCAGTACTATCACCAAATCTTACTTGCTCTTTTTTGATATTTGTTATTTCATTGTGACCAATGGGAGGGTAGTGCTTACATGTTAGATACTCAGTCGTTATATAAAATATTATTTTCACATATGGGTTCGCAACATTGGTGGCCTGCTGAGTCGAAAATCGAAGTGATATTAGGGGCGATTTTAGTACAAAATACCAATTGGAGAAATGCAGCTTATGCGCTCGAACAATTAAAAGTGAAGACTGAATTTGATCCTGAGCAGATTTTAAATTTGAAGTTAGAATCTTTACAAACGATTATAAAATCTAGTGGGTTTTATAAAAATAAAGCTCGAACGATTTTGAATATACTTGCTTGGCTGGAATGTTTTGATTTTGATTATCAAGCTGTAAGATCATATTATCAACATCAGTTGCGTAATGCTTTATTAGAGGTTAAGGGTATTGGTAGTGAAACGGCAGATGTTTTATTAGTATATATTTTTGAAGAAGTCGCTTTTATTCCAGATAGTTATACTAGAAGGATTTATAAAAAATTAGGTTATGCAAATACAGAAAGTTATGAAAAATTGAAACAGCATATTCAACTGCCTGAAACTTTTACGAATACAGATGCTAACGAATTTCATGCATTATTAGATAACTTTGGAAAAAATTACTTTAATGGGAAAAATGAAAAGAAATATACATTTTTAGATACTTATTTTGAAAAATAAATTTCATAAAATAGACTTAACGATTGAGATAAGAGTTTGGTAATATAGAATAAAACAACTATTAGGAGATTAAGGTATGAAAAAAAGAACTAAATTGTTATGTCTGTTGCTTGTTTTTATAGTAATCTTAAGTGCTTGTGGCACTAAGTCAGACCAGAAGCATGATAGTCAATCTGAAGGTCACACTTATAAACGTATTATTTCTCTAATGCCAAGTAATACTGAAATATTATATGAACTCGGTTTGGGTGATGATGTGATAGGTGTTTCAACCGTAGATGATTATCCTAAAGAAGTGAAAGATAAAAAACAATTTGATGCGATGAAACTTAATAAGGAATCATTGATGAAAGCCAAACCAGATTTAATCTTGGCACATGAATCTCAAAAAGCGACGAATGATAAAGTACTTAAAGGATTAAAAGATAACGGTGTGAAAGTGGTTTATGTCAAAGATGCACAATCTATTGATGAAATGTATGAATCATTTATGCAAATTGGTAAGGTTACGCATAAAGAAAAAGCATCTAAAAAACTTGTTAAAGAAACAAAACAAAATATCGAACGTGTAAAAAATTCAGTGCCCGATGATGCAAAAGGGCAAAAAGTTTTCATGGAAATTTCATCTGAACCTGAAATATACACTGCAGGAAAACAAACATTTTTTGATGATATGTTGACACAATTAAAAGCAGAAAATAGTTTTTCTAATTTAAACGGTTGGCAAAAAGTCAGTAAAGAAGATATTATTAAGCAAAATCCAGATTTGATGATATCGACAATGGGCATTTCATCGTCTGAATATCAAAAAATGATTCGCAAACGCGGTGGTTTTAGTCAAATTAAAGCTGTACAGCATAATAAAGTTAAAGCTGTTAATGGTGATGAAATATCAAGACCAGGTCCCCGTATCGATGATGGGTTGAAAAAATTGAAAGAAGCTATTTATGAACAATAATACGTTAAAATACAGAGATAGATTAGCCTAAGTTCTAAATATTTTTGGCTAACAATTCAACGTCAATTACTATAGAAATTATATAGAATTGACGTTTTTTTATGAATAATTTGTAATGCAATATTTACTTTTATCTTAAAAATATATACCATTTTAGTAATGAACGATAATTATTTTTCTAATTCATAATTTCTGAACGATTTTATTGAAAGCGTGGCAAAGACATGAAATATAATAAAGCACTCATTATTTGTATCGTCATACTCACTATCAGTATGTTGCTAAGCATGCTTTGGAATATCGGAAATATTAACGAAACATTGTCACAATCCATTTTATTTCAAGTTAGAGTGCCTAGAACACTACAAGCATTATTAGCTGGGATAGGTTTAACATTAGCAGGTCATATGTTTCAAACATTATTAAATAATCCTTTAGCTGATAGTTTTACATTGGGCTTAGCAAGTGGGGCAACTTTTGGGTCTGGTATAGCGGTCGTATTAGGGTTATCATTTTTATGGTTACCGGTCTTTTCTGTCATTTTTAGTGTTATAACATTAATCACAGTGATTTCACTCACTACTGCTATGTCTAAAGGTTATCCGATAAGAACGCTCATCTTATCTGGAATTATGATAGGTGCGTTGTTTAACGCATTTCTTTATGTATTGATTATTTTTAATCAACAGAAGATGAATAATATTGTGAATTATATGTTTGGCGGTTTTTCATCTGCAGAGTATAACGAGGTAATCTATATAGGCATTACGTTATTAATTGGTATCATTATTTTATGTAGTGTAATATCAAAAATTAAGATATTACAGCTAGGCTATTTGAAAGGCACATCTCTAGGTTTAAATGTACAACTTTTAACATATGGCGTGTTATTGATTGCATCATTGATTACCGCAGTTATTGTTGCATATGTGGGAATAATTGGCTTTATAGGCATGATCATTCCTCAACTTGTACGTCGTCAGGGTCAACATTTCGATCTTGGACAACAAATGGTACTAAATATGTTGATTGGTGGTATAGTAATGGTAATGTCAGATTGGTTAGGGAGTACATTATTAAGCCCCTTTGAAATTCCAGCTAGTATTATCTTAGCATTATTAGGCATACCGGTATTATTTTACCTCATGATTACTCAACCACGGAGCATAGAATAAACTTAAAAATCCCTATCGTCTTGAAACAGTTTATACTATATAATGATATTTATTAATTAAGGTTAAGTAAAAGGTAAACCTAAGATTGAAGAGGTTATGATTATGGATTTAACTCAAGTAAAAGCAATTGTGTTTGATTTAGAAGGAACATTATTAGATAGAAAAAAATCTAGAGAAAAATTTATAGAAGAGCAGTTTGAAAGATTTCATGACTATTTTGTACGCATACAATTGGAAGACTTCAAACGTAAGTTTATAGCATTAGATGATGATGAAGATCATGACAAACCCGAATTATATAAGGCGCTCATTAAAGATTTTCACGTAGACCGCCTAACTTGGAAAGATTTGTTTAGTGATTTTGAAATGCATTTTTACAGATATGTATTCCCTTATTATGATACACAGTATACTTTAGAAAAATTAACTGAAAATGGTTATTTGACTGGTGTTATTGCAAATGGTAAGTCGAAAATCAAGCAATTCCGACTGCACGCACTAGGCATTGAAGATAGTATCAATTACTTATCTACATCTGAAACTGTAGGCTACCGCAAACCACACCCTAAAATTTTTGAAGATATGCTGTCACAATTAGGAACTAAACCTGAAGAAACAATTTATGTTGGTGATGATCCACTCAATGATGTAGCACCTGCAAGAGCAATGGGTATGATAAGCATTTGGTTTAACGAAGATAATGAAAATGATTTAACACCTTTACCAGAAGAAGTAGATTTTACGATTAAAACTACGGAAGAACTACTTTCCATTTTATCAATTAATAAGAAAGGGAGATAAAGGATGAACCTATTTACAACAAGTGATGGTATCGCATTAAATTACAAGACGAGTGGTGAAGGTAAAGCAATTGTCATGATTCATACTGCTTTTGATAACTTTACAGTGTTTAATGATTTAGAAACTAAATTTAATAAAGATTATCAGGTAGTACTTATCGATTTAAGAGGTCATGGCTATTCCGATAAACCGAATGAAATCAATTTCAGAACATATGCAAAAGACATTAAAGAATTATTAGATTATCTATACATTCATGAATGTTCTATCATAGCTCACGAATTAGGTGGTTCAATTGCTGCATTATTTGCAACACAATATCCGGAAACAGTGTCATCATTAACGATGGTGAATCCTACACTATTGAATGACATCACGCCTGAAGAGCGTTTATATAGAAAATATTCGGATAAAATTAGAAATTGGGATGATGAAACACAACAAAAATTTCTTGATAAACAATTGTATTATTCTAAAAGAAAAGCAAAAAAATTCTTAAAACAAGTTGAAAATACGAACAGTTTGTCTACGAAATCAGAAATTGAAGCGGTAAAACAATCATTTATTGATAATAATGTTATGCATTATTTAAAATCATTAGATTTACCTACATCAATTATTGTTGGACAACATGGAGAAAGAACAACAATATTTGAAGCAAAAGAAGTTGCGGATTATATCGGAAATACCCAATTTGAAGTTTTCGAAGAATCTGGATTATATCCGTTTGTAGAAGAAAGAGATAAATTTATCAACGATGTGAGCAGATTTATAGAACAACATCTTCAAGTAGCATCTTAATTTTAACGGAGTGATAGATTTCTTGAGATATTACAATATCACATTGTTTTGTAATCGTTTTGTAACATCACTGTTATTTTAGTAATGTTTATAGTACAATGTGAATAAGCACAATGAAGGTAAGTTAAATATAAAGGAGAGAGTGCTTATGAAAAAAATATGTGCAGCAGTTTTAGTTACAGGTTTGGCATTTTCTGGTATTTCTGCAGGAAGTGTTGAAGCAGCATCAGGGAACTCTATCCAAAGTGTTAATGAATTACAACATGGTGATCAATCATTAGAAGGTGCGAAATTAGGAAGTTCTATTCAATCAGTATTAAAAAATAATAAAAAACCAGTTTATTCATATAAACCTGATGGCTCAGAACATTATTATGAATTTAAAAAAGATAATGGTGTCCTTGTGGTAACTGCAGATGGCAAGAAAAATAATGGTAAGATCATACGTGTATCAATGAGTTACAACGACACAAATGGACCATCATATAAAGAAGTGAAAAATGCTGTAAGCAGCGATGCAGTTGCTCGGGAACATTATAATAAAGTAACAGGCAACTTTGGATATGTTCAAGACAATCAAGTATCTTATCAATTTAGTTCTCCATCACCTAGTGATAAAAATATTAAACTTTATCGCATTGATATTGGTAAATAATCTTCACTTGTAATTATTAAAATGAATAATAACCGACAAGTTTAAAGCTATATACTTGTCGGTTATTTTATTGTTACAATAAGTGAAAGTCTAATTTTATTAATAAATAAAATACTTATTTAACAAAAAAGGAGCCTATCATGAGAGTCAATGACAAAGTATTAATAGAAAATATCAATGATTATTTCACTCATAAAGGTCTTTCTCCCAATCTTATAGATGATATTAAAGGAAAATTGAAAAAAGAGTTAAAGAAATCAGAAGCACAAGATTTGGATTATATAGAATACAGAAAGAAATCACCAGCTGAAATAATTTTAACGATTCAACGCAATTTATTTACATTACAATTAAATCCAATTGTATTTTTTATTATCAATTTTATTTTATTATCTTACTTGTATGATAAACAGTATGTGCCGTTCCAAGCAGCGACGGGCTTATCCATTTTTTATTGTTTAATTATTTTACCTATTTCAATCTTCATTTATTTAAGGATTGATTGGAAAAATTATCTCTATAGTAATAAATTTGAAAGAGTGATAGGGCTCAGTGTTGCAGCAGCAGCGCTTATCTTGGTATTTGCGCACGCTTTTGGGTTTAATTTAGGTATCGTTGCTATATCATTATATGCGCATCAATTTATCTTTTTTGTAGGTATTATATTTAGTATTTCAGGTGTCTACTTTAAAAGATTAGAATTTACCGGAATTGGCTTATTATTTTGCCAAAAAACAATCGATGCGATGGTTAGCAATCCAGTGATTACACAAATTGCATCTATTGTTATTTGGGTATTATTATTAATTGTCATAATTTATTACACAATTAGAATATCTTCAAGAAATTAAAGTTTCTTAATTACTTGGTGGTGTTGTAACACAATAAGTTGCATATACTCAACTTACATTTAATGTGCAAAAACATTAAGTGTAGGTTGGGTATTTTTATCTTTAAAGCCCAATACTATAAGGTCATAGTAAAAAGAAATGTTGCAGTTAAATATTTAAAATTGAGCATATGCATCATAAATCGAGGGTATATAAACCATATAAGGAGGTGGCCCACAATGGAAAAAGTAGAAATTAGTTGTAACACTAAATTGGCATACATCCGTGAGGGTCTAGGCTTTCCTATAATTTTAATTCATGGTTTAGATGGCAATCTAGCTTCCCTATGTAGATTAAAAGATGAATTAAAACATAATTATGATGTCATTACTTATGACGTTAGAGGACATGGTAAGTCCTCAAAACCTAATGCGTATCATTTAAAAGACCACGTAGAAGATTTGAAATTATTAATGAAAAAGTTAAATATTGAAAAAGCGCATTTAATTGGTCATGATATGGGCGGACTTATTGCTAAACATTTTGTTGATAAATATGAATATATGGTTGAGTCATTAACTTTAATCGCATGTAATCTTATTGATAGTGTATTGGAGTTAAACAAATTAATGATTGAACATGACGACGAAATAGAAGGATTTGATAAATCTGAATCTCTGATTTTATTATTACCTTATATGTATAAAGACCAAGAAAAAGCTAAAAAATGGTTTCAATCACAGTTGATTTATAATAGACAATCAGCTGAAGAAAGTGCGATAGCTACAAGAGCATTAATGGAATTTCCTGTATATAATCAAAACATTGTACTTGAACAAACTAGCATTCCTACACTAATTGTAAATGGTAATTATGATCCATTAATTACTAAAGAAATGAAGCGCGAATACAATCAGGTATTTCATAATTTAGAAATAGTTGATTTTAACCAATCAGGACACGCACCTCATATTGAAGAGCCAAACCACTTTTTAGACGTTTTTTTAGCGTTTATAAAAACAAATGAATACTCAGAAGGATAAAATTGTTAAAATATGTGATGTTTATTTTTGATTTCAAATGCTAAATGTTAAGTATGAAAAGAACGAATACATTCAAAAACATAAAAGATGCAAAAGGGAGGTAAGATAAAACATTAAAGTTTTTTCGGTATATATAAAAAACCACTTCACCAAATTAATTCGGCGAAGTGGTTTTTTATGTTGATAGATATTTTATGTGGGAAGCTAAAGTTAGTTATACTTCTTTTTCATCATTTGCTTCTTGAATACGCTTGTTAACACGTGATAATAATTCATTGATTTTTTTACGTTGTTTAGAATCAACTAATATTAAAACTGTTCTTTCATCATGTTCATTACGCTTTTTATCAAAATAATCTTCTTGAGATAAGTTTTTAACCGCTTTAACAACTTGAGGTTGTTTATAATTTAAATGATTGATAATATCTTTTAGATAATATTCTTCGCTTTCATGTTCACTAATATATGTTAATACAGCGAATTCTTCGAAACTTACTGAAAACTCTTTTTTGATAATACTTTTTAATTTATCAGCGTACGTTACCATTGCTAATAGTTCAAAACAGTCATTTATTTTGGTGATAGCCATTTTTAATTCCTCCCTAATTTATATGCCCAATCTAATATACATATTAAAAATGTTTTTGTATAATAATTTGTCTTAATTCAAAGTTGAATACAAAGTTTTTATCATAATTTACAGCTCTGATATATTTGGGTAAAATATATTAAAACTAGCATTATTTAGTTTATTATAACTAAATTAAAATAGCAAGTAAACATAAAACTGATTAAACGGTATGGTAATGTTTAAATTTATTAATTCAATTATTTAAACACCAATCATTTAATTATAATAATTGCTCTAAATTTACAATTTACCACTATTTGATAAAAACTGTAAAAAACAAATTATATTTTAAAGATTTATTGTATTTATACTGTGCACATCTAATTTTTGGACCGCACAGTGTCAACATTTCTAGCTATGATATCTCCAGGTTTTAAACCTTCAATGATAAGCATAGTTTTTTTATTACCCGATTTTTCTGATTTAATAACCTTTTTAATAAATTTTTTATTTCTTAGTAAATAAACAAATTGTCCATTATCTATTGCAGTACGTGGTATTTCTATCAGAGTAGTTGGTTTTTCGATTTTTACATGTTCACCAAAAATGTGATCAGAGTTTGGTGAAATTTCAAGCAAATATTTAGATGGTTTAGATAAATTTGTTTGATTGATTGGAAGTTTAGATATATGCGTAATCTTACCAAAACTATTATTTGTAATATCACTACTTATCTTTACTTTGTCCTTGATATGTAAGTCGTTTTTTTCTTTCTCAGATATCTCTGCTCTTATGACAGGCTTAGGATCATAGATTTGGATTAAGGGTAGGTTTTGTGAAAGCATATGCGAGGGGGTTATGATGACGGTACCGGAAATGGGTGAGAAAATTGTAGTACGTAGTTTAGATTGTAAGTGGGAAATTTCAGTTTTTAAGTTAATAAGTTCAGCTGAAGTAGATTTATTAGTTTTAATAAGTTGAGCTAATAACTTTTGTTTTTGAGCGATGCGTTGTTCAATGTGAGGATTATAATACTCAAAAAGTGGTTGGTTTTGTGTTACTTTTGTTTCGGTTTGTACGAACCAGTCGTGGATAGCACCTTGAGAAGTATCATAATTGATCGATACTAACTGAGAAGGCTCTTGTCTTCCTATAAAGAATGGTGATTTTTTATAAGAAATTTTAACTGTTTCGATGTGCTCTTCAAAGTTATTACTATGTGTTTTTAAATAAAACCATAAGGATAGGGCGATTGTGCTAAAAAGGGTTAGTAACGTGGTTAATATGATAAAGATACGTTTCAAAATTTGTCACCTCTAGATGTATTATTGTACTGATTATACTGCTTTTATAACTACTGTGCCACAGAAAAAAAGAAGCTAAGACATATTAATTGTCTTAGCTTCTTATCATTAAAACAAACCCCAGGACTGTTATTATTAGTGAGGTAGGAGGACATAATTTTTTTGAATAAATTTAAATTGTATTTTACATTCTAGGCTATCATTACTTAAAACAATCTTAAAAGTACGATGCCAATCATCATAGCGACGATACCAACGATTTTTCGCTTCGTAATTTTATTAACATAAGTACCTAATAATCCAAAGTGATCAATAATTATGCCCATTAACATCTGACCTAACATCACAATAATTGTAGTTAAAGCAGCACCTAGGTGTGGCATCAATATAATATTTGTAGTGACAAAAATCACTCCAAGTATGCCACCAATGAAATAAATTGGTTTTAATTTGCCTTTTTGCTGATCATAAGCCTTCATCTTAAGTGTTCTATTGAAGATTAAAGTTAGAATGAATAATGCTATGGTACCAATCGTAAATGAAATTAAAGACGCTAAAATTGATGAATGTAACTGTTGTCCTAATGCGCTATTAATCGCAGTTTGTATTGGTGGACAAAAGCCGAATACAAAACCGATGATCAACCAAATATATACCTGAGCATTCATGTTTTTATCTTTGGGATTGCTACGTACATAATTCATAAGTATAATGCCAAGCATTAAAAAGAGAATACCCAATACTTTAAACATAGTAAAAGGCTCTACATCCGCGCCAAACCAACCAAAAGTATCAATTGTAACGCCCATAATAATTTGGCCAGCAACTGTCATTACGACGGTTAAAGATGCACCTAATCTCGGCAGTAATAATAAATTCCCCGTAAGAAAAATAACACCTAATATACCGCCGACAAACCATAGGTAACTCAATGATTGATTACTATAGAAATCAGTAGTAAAAACATGTGGATTGGTAATTAAATTGATTAAGATTAAAAAGGTAGTTCCAGTAGCAAAAGAAATTGTAGATGCATAGAATGAAGACTTCGTATAAAGACTTAATCTTGAATTTATCGAAGTTTGAAAAGGAACAACCATCCCAGCAACAATTCCTACTAAATATAAAAAAATCATTAAATCACGCTTTCTTCAGAGATAATTATATTATATAGGAAAGGAGTGGATTTTCCTATGCTCGTTTCTATTTATAAAAGAGGAAAGTATAAAATAATGTACACAACTAATGAAATATAATAAAATACTTATGTTGATGTTATAATTAAAGGGAAATTATTAGATTTAAATTGAAAATCAAGACCTATAAAAATTAGTAAGATGAATTTTTGGTGGTTTAAAAATATATAGAAGTGGTGACAATTTACATTGAAACAACTTTCAATCGTACGCTTATTAGATGAAGAAACTTTTTTTATAGGTGCAGGAAGTAATGAAGGAATTCAAAAAGAACAATTTATTGAAGTATTAAATCCTAGGAAATCATATAAAAATCTTGCTCAAGTGACAGAAGTTTTCGGACAATATGCAATGTGTAAAAAATTAGGAAAAAGTAAGATTTTTTTCGGTGATACAGTTAGATTAAGACCGATTAGAAACAAAAAATATCATAAATAATATCGTATATGTGATAAAAAGCGAATGCAATTTGATTCGTTGTTTTGTCACTTTTTTTATTTAAAACAAGGTAGCAGCCTAATGCTTAAGTGCATCGGGCTGCTACGATTGTTTATATAATTTGTTTACTTCAGCTTTCAGTGACTATACAAATACACTAGAAAAATGATACATGTGTTTAAAATTTTATTGATTTAACTTTCAAAAATTAATTTTGTAGATTTATCTATGATTTGTGCTGCACGCACTGTAGTAGGAATCCCCGCCTTAGGACGTAAGATATCTAGAGCAACTAATTTGTTCATTCCGTCTTTTACTGTACTTTCATTGATGAAGTGCTCTATTTTGGGTAATTGTAATTTAATGTCTTTGTTAACAGCATCATTGAATATAAGTTCTAAAGTTTGACTCATAATATTTAACCTCCTTAATTAACTGTTTCAGTTTTAATGATTTCCACTGTTTCAAATTTTTCTCCAGTGATTTGTTCGATGATAGATTTGAAACTTTTAATTTGATCAGTTGTTGCTTGGGTATTCAGATTTGCAAAGTGACGTTTAAATTGTGTAGCTTTTCCATCTTTGTCATATGTTATTCGTGACATAGTGACGGCTAAGTGACTGATTTGGTTCATTTGCCTAACCTCCTTTCACTATATATATCGTTATTAAATTTCAAATGGGTCAAAAAAATTTGAAAAAATTAGACAAAATACTTTCATGTGACAAAAACATGATATATCATTAAATATGCAACATTAATTAATTCAGAGGTGAATTTATGAATCAAGTAGACCCTATTAGGAATACTAATGAGATAAAAGCGATGTATGAGGTTTTAAAAGCCAAATCCATGCGTGATTATCTGTTGTTTAAGTTTGCTATACATACTGGTGTGAAGCTTTCCTCATTATTAAATTTAAATGTAAGTGATGTGAAAATAGAGGACGATGATATAAAACACTATTGGATAGAGACGCATGCACCTAAAATTCAGATTAGATTACCAGAAACTTTGAGAAATGAATTAATGACATATATATCAGAACAACAATTGAAGAATGATGAGTTGTTATTTCAGTCTAATAGGACATTAAAAGGTCTATCGCGACAGCAAGCTTATCGCATTATTCATCTTGCTGCAGAAGATTTAGGAATGTTACATATTGGTTTGACGACGTTGCGTAAAACATTTGCCTATCATGCTTATCAATCAGGTATTTCAATATCGATTATTCAAAAGTACTTAGGACATCAAACAACCTTTGAAACAATGAAGTTTATAGGTATTTCTACAAAATCTAGCAAAACAACGATAGCTTTAAATTTGTAAATTATAGTTAAAGGGGGTATAGGATGAGTTTAGTTTATTTACTGAGTGCGATCATTTTAATTATGATGGTACTTTTGCTCACAATGACGAAACGAAAATTTCATAAATTTGCTGGGCCAATCGCTTTAATCGCTCCAATCATTTCTTCTGTTTACTTTCTATGGCAATTGCCACAAGTAATGAAGGGGCAATTTGTATCAATTAAAATCCCTTGGCTCACATTATTGGATATAAATATAGATTTTAGACTAGATGGATTAAGTTTATTTTTTAGTTTGTTAATATCGCTCATTGGACTAGCGGTGTTTTATTATGCTACACAATACTTATCAAAAGAACATGATCATTTACCGCGTTTTTATATATACTTATTGTTATTTATGTTCAGTATGCTTGGTATTGTTACAGCAAATAATACAATTTTGATGTATGTATTCTGGGAATTGACGAGTGTATCATCTTTCTTACTTATTGCTTACTGGTACAGTAAAGGTGCAAGTCAATTTGGTGCTATCCAATCGTTTATGATCACAGTTTTTGGTGGTCTTGCACTATTAACAGGTTTTATCATGATTTATATTGTTACGGGTACAAATTCTATTACATCGATCATTGCGCAAAGTGACAAAATAGCTGATAGTCAGTTGTTTATACCAATTATTATCTTGTTGCTTTTAGGTGCATTTACTAAATCAGCGCAATTTCCTTTCCATATTTGGTTACCAAAAGCCATGGAAGCACCGACACCCGTGAGTGCTTATTTACACTCTGCCACAATGGTAAAAGCAGGTATATTTTTACTATTTAGATTTACGCCTGTTTTAGGGCTAAGTGATTTTTATATTTATTGTGTCACTTTTGTTGGATTGATAACAATGATTTTTGGGGCGGTTAATGCCACTCGACAATATGATTTAAAAGGTATCTTAGCTTATTCTACAATCAGTCAACTAGGTATGATTGTTTCTATGGTCGGTCTCGGTGGAGGATTTGCACAACATACTACTGGTGAACTATCTAAAGTTTACAGCCTTATTCTCTTCGCAGGTCTTTTCCATTTGATGAATCATGCGTTATTTAAAGGTGCTTTGTTTATGGGCGTTGGTATCATTGATCATGAAACAGGTACGAGGGATATACGTAAATTGTCTGGATTAAGAAAAGTACTGCCAATTACACATGTAGTTATGTTACTTTCAGCTTTATCTATGGCTGGCATCCCATTTCTTAATGGTTTCTTAAGTAAAGAAATGTTTTTTGATGGTTTGGTAAGTTCATACCAATTACCTCAATTTAATATCATTTTAACAATCATTATTGCAGTGATAGGTGTTGTTGCTAGTATTTTCACGCTTATTTATGCAGTTTACATGATTAAGGAAGTTTTCTGGGGAGACTTTAAACATAATGATTCACCAGTACAAAGTCCTCATGAACCATTTTTATTTACACTACCTTCTGCAATTATGATGATTTTGTTGCCTATTGTGTTTTTTGTGCCAAATATATTTGGACATCATATTATTTTACCGGCATTACGAAGTATCACAATTGGAGAAAAAGTAGATAATATTGCACCGCATATATCACAATGGCATGGATTTAATTTACCGCTGTTGTTAAGTTTCATTGTGATTGTTGTAGGTTTTATAGCAGCGCTTAAAATTGATTGGAAAAAACAATCCGAAAAAATTAGAGTCAAATCTATAACAGATGTTTATTTAGACTCATATAAACAGTTTGAAAATTATTCAGGTTATAGTATTCGTACATTGATGAATAATCGTTTGAATCATTATATTATATTAACGTTAGCGGTTTTCATCATAGTAGTTGTTTATGGGATCATCCAAGCTGGATTTCCCGACGTTAAACAGATACATGTCAGTGAATTTGGTCCATTAGAAATCATCACGTTAATTGTTGTATTTATTCTAGGTATTGCTTTAACGTTTATTCGTCAACGTTTAACGATGGTAATATTAAACGGTATTATTGGTTATTGTGTAACGATATTCTTCATTTTAATGAAAGCACCAGACTTAGCGCTGACGCAATTAGTGGTAGAAACAATAACTACAATATTGTTTATTGTAAGTTTTTCACGCTTACCAAACGTACCACGTTCAAAAGTTCATAAGAAACGAGAAGCTGTTAAGATTATTGTTTCATTAATGATGGCGATTACTGTAGTTACACTTGTTTTCATTGCTCAGCAGGGTCAAACTATGCCAACGATTTCAACTTTTTATCACGATGCATATAAACTTGCAGGCGGTAAAAATATTGTAAATGCTATTCTTGGTGATTTTCGTGCTATGGATACCTTATTTGAAGGTATGGTATTAATCATCGCTGGTTTGGGTATTTATACATTACTTAACTTTAAAGAACGGAGGGGTCAAGATGAAAGAGAATGATGTAGTCTTACGAACAATTACTAAAATTGTTGTATTTATATTGTTAACATTCGGGTTCTACTTATTTTTAGCAGGACATAATAATCCTGGCGGTGGATTTATCGGTGGACTTGTATTCAGTTCTGCATTTTTACTTATGTTCTTGGCCTTCGACGTTAAACAAGTATTAGTCGCTTTACCACTTGATTTTAGAATATTAATGATCACCGGGTCTTTAGTATCATTTGCTACTGCTGTCATACCAATGTTCTTTGGTAAACCGTTCCTTTACCAAACAGATGCATACGTTCAATTACCGATATTAGGTGAAGTACATTTAACAACTGTTACGCTTTTTGAAGCTGGCATTGTTTTAGCGGTCGTAGGCGTTGTAGTAACAGTTATGCTATCCATAAGTGGTGGTCGCTCATGAATTTGATATTGTTAATGGTGATTGGCTTCTTAATATTTATAGGAACGTATATGATATTATCAGTCAATTTAATCCGTATCGTCATAGGTATTTCAATTTATACACACGCAGGAAATTTAATTATCATGAGTATGGGTCGCTATGGTAAGAATATGGTAGAACCACTTATTGGTGAAGGTAGTAAAAATTTCGTAGATCCATTGTTGCAAGCTATTGTATTGACTGCTATAGTGATAGGTTTTGCCATGACCGCGTTTTTACTTGTGCTCGTATATAGAACATATCGAGTTACTAAAGAAGATGAAATTGATGTGTTAAGAGGTGATGACGATAATGATGAGTAATTTGTTAATTCTGCCATTACTTCTGCCAGCAATTTGTGCGCTTGTACTGGTATTTATCCGTACACATAGCAGATTATCAAGAATTTTTTCAATTGGCACAATGTCTATTACGACAATCATATCTTTATTGTTATTGATTTATGTTATGCAACATAAGCCAATCGCTTTAGATTTTGGTGGCTGGAAAGCACCTTATGGAATTCAATTTGTTGGTGATTCATTGAGTTTACTCATGGTCACGACATCGAGTTTTGTCGTTACGTTAATTATGGCATATGGTTTTGGTAGCAGAGAAAAAAGAGCAATTCGTTATTACTTACCGAGTTTTATTCTGTTTTTAACAGTAGGCGTTATTGGTTCGTTTTTAACTGCAGATTTATTTAATATATATGTCATGTTTGAGGTAATGTTGCTTGCGTCGTTTGTGTTAATTACGTTAGGACAATCAGTTGAACAGTTACGTGCAGCTATTATTTACGTTGTACTTAATATTTTAGGTTCTTGGTTGTTATTATTAGGCATCGGTTTATTATACAAACTTACTGGCACCTTAAACTTTGCTTTAGTAGCGCAAAGACTAACTGAGATGCAAGGAGAAAGTTCAGTAGTAATTATTTCAATGGTGTTTTTAATTGCATTTGGTGCCAAAGCTGCGCTTGTATTATTCATGTGGCTTCCGAAAGCATATGCTGTTTTAAACACTGAGTTAGCAGCATTATTTGCAGCATTAATGACAAAAGTAGGCGCTTATGCCTTGATTCGTTTCTTCACACTGTTATTTGATAATTATAGTGGTATTACACATCCACTATTGGTTGTCTTATCTTGTATAACGATGTTAATTGGTGCATTTGGCGTCTTAGCTTATCGAGATATTAAAAAAATAGCAGCATATCAAGTTATTCTTTCTATTGGTTTTATAATTTTAGGTCTAGGATCAAATACAATTTCAGGTGTCAATGGTGCTATTTTTTATCTGACAAATGATATTGTTGTGAAAACATTGCTATTCTTTATCATTGGTAGCTTAGTATATATTACTGGTTATCGACAATATAAAAATTTATATGGTTTAGCTAAAAGAGAACCATTCTTTGGTGTAGCATTTGTGGTAATGATTTTAGCAATTGGTGGTGTGCCACCATTTAGTGGTTTCCCTGGAAAAGTATTTATTTTTAAAGGTGCTGTTGAAAATGGTAATTATATTGGTTTAACTTTGATGATTTTAACTAGTCTAATTGGTATGTTTAGCTTGTTTAGAATTTTCTTCACAATGTATTTAGGTAATTCTGATAAAGGTGAACATATAGACTTCAAACCAATTCCTAGATATCGTAAAGGCTTAATCGGCATTCTTGTAGCAGCAATTATTGGTATGGGACTAGCGGCACCATTGATTTTCAAAGTAACTGATAATGCTACCCATTTAAATATGGATGATGGATTATATGAAAAAATGGTCAATCCTCATTTAGTGAAGGAGGAGAAATAATGAGACAAGTCTTACTTAATATGGTCATTGCATTTTTATGGGTGCTATTTCAAGATGAAGAATCATTTAAAGCTTCTACCTTCTTCTCAGGTTATCTAATTGGTTTAGTAGTTATTTATATACTACATCGTTTTTTTGGCCAACAATTTTATTTAAAAAAAGTTTGGGTAGCATTTAAATTTTTAACGGTATACTTATATCAGTTAATTACATCAAGTATGACCACAATCAACTACATTTTATTTAAAACGAAAGACTTAAATCCTGGTTTAGTTAGATATGAAACGACTTTAGAAACAGATTGGGAAGTTTCATTTTTAACGATTCTAATTATAATTACACCTGGTTCCACAGTTATTAGAATTTCAAAGGAAAGAAAAAAGATTTTTATACATGCAATTGATATCTCTGAAAAGGAAAAACAGAAACTGCTTAAAAGTATTAGACAATATGAAGGTCTCATATTGGAGGTGGCAGAATGATCGAATCACTGATAAATTTCTTTATAACAAGTTCAATTATTTTGTTTGGTATCGCACTTATTTTAACGTTGTTTAGGTTAGTAAAAGGACCAACGACGGCTGATAGGGTGGTTGCATTTGATACTGCTAGTGCCATATTAATGTCAACGGTTGGTGTGTTAAGTATTGTTTTTGGTACTTTTTCTTTCTTAGATTCTATCTTGTTGATTGCGATCATTTCCTTTGTAAGCACCGTTTCTATTTCAAGATTTATAGAGGGGGGGCATGTCTTTAATGCAAATAACAAGCGAAATCGTTAATTTAATTGCAGCGTTTATGATGTTCTTGGGCAGTATTATAGCTTTGATTAGTGCAATTGGTCTTATTAAGTTCCAAGACGTATTTTTAAGAAGTCATGCCTCTACGAAAAGTTCTACATTATCGGTATTGTTAACGCTGGTAGGTGTTGTCATTTATTTCATTTCTTCACAAGGTTATTTAAGTGTTAGGATGATTTTAGCATTGGTATTTATCAATTTGACTTCTCCAGTAGGTGGGCACTTAATATCTAGAGCAGCATACCGAACAGGCGCTTATATGTATAGGAAAAGTGATGCACCTAAACAAACAAGTATCTTATTAAGCGCTTCGGAAAATGACACATTTGAACAATTGAAAAAACGTGCTCAAATACGTGAAGAGCGTAGACATAAAATTAATGAAAAAGAACAAGATAAGTATTAATTTAAATACAACCTACTTGTAGGTTATATACTAGACTAGGCGGGTTAGAAATCAAAATTAAGTTTGATCTCTAATCCGCTATTTATATATAACGTTATAAATGTTTTGTTAGTATTGATGTTTGTGAAATAACAAAATTTTATCATGGTTGAAGTGCAATACATTTTAGTGGCTACTAAAAAAATGATAAAATTATATATATTTGTAATTGTGTTAATGTAAAAAAATACATATCTGGTAAACATCATTGTTCATATAAACAAGGATATGTAAGAGTTTGAGACACAATATGTTCATAAATAAACGATTGTATTTTTGTTTCAACCTCAACAATTATGAAAGTTTAAATGTTGAAAAGAGGTGAAACCATGCAAATATTCGAAACGATACTTATATTTTTAGCGGTAGTAATCGCAAGTTCTTTAGTGCATATACTATTACCTAAAATTCCTTTAGCTTTTATTCAAATTATCCTCGGTATGTTACTGTATATTACACCAGTTCCCGTCGAGTTCCATTTTGATTCGGAATTATTTATGGTTGCCTTGATAGCACCGCTATTATTTGTTGAAGGTGTAAAAGTCTCTCGTGTGCATTTAAGGCGTTATATCAAACCGGTTTTAATGATGGCATTAGGTCTTGTAGTAACTACTGTAATCGTAGTTGGCTTATTTGTACATTGGATTTGGCCTGAGCTTCCATTAGCTGCCGCGTTTGCGCTAGCTGCAATCTTATGTCCAACTGATGCTGTTGCTGTTCAAGCAATTACGAATGGTAAAGTACTACCCAAAGGCTCTATGACAATTTTAGAGGGTGAATCATTATTAAATGATGCTGCTGGTATCATATCTTTTAAAATTGCTGTAGCTGCATTGATTACGGGTGGCTTTTCAATGGTGAATGCAGTTGAACAATTTTTAGTATCCTCAATTGGTGGATTTATTGTCGGTTTAATTATTGGCGTAGCACTCGTTAGGTTTAGAGTATCACTTTCCAGAAGAGGTATAGAAAATATAAATATGTTTACATTTATACAGCTTGTGACGCCTTTTATTACATATCTCGTTGCTGAAATGTTTCATTCTTCAGGTATTATTGCAGCTGTAGTAGCAGGTTTGGTACATGGTTTTGAACGCGACCGAATTGCACAAGCACGTACTAGATTACAAATGAGTTATAACCATACCTGGAATATATTGGGCTATGCATTAAATGGTTTTGTTTTTTCTATTTTAGGATTTTTAGTTCCAGAACTTGTTGGTCGAATTATAGAAAATGAACCCCATAATTTTATTTTTCTAATTGTAGTTACAGTTTTAATTGCTTTAGCAATATATTTATTTAGATTTTTATGGGTTTTTGTTTTATATCCTTATTTTTATTTACCAATCAGTCCATTCCAAAAAATACTTACGAATTATGAAGACAATACGAAAGTCACTGAGAAACCACCGAAACGTGGTATGTATGCTTTTATTATGACGTTGTGTGGTGTACATGGGACAATTTCTTTAGCGATTGCCTTAACATTACCTTATATGTTGGCAGATCATCATTCGTTTGTATTTAGAGATGACTTATTATTTATCGCATCCGGTATGGTCATTATAAGTTTAATTATTGCACAATTTGTGCTACCTATTGTGACACCTAATGCGGTTCAACCAAAACAACACGGTATGAGCTTTAAAAAAGCAAGGGTATATATTTTAGAAAATGTTATAGAACACTTAAATAAATTATCTTCTGAAGAATCTAGTTATCTATATGGTAATGTTATTAAAGAATATCATGATAAATTAGCATTTCTTAAAACCGTTGAGAACGAAGATGAAAATACCAAAGAGTTAGAACGGTTACAAAAAATCGCTTTTGATGTTGAAAATAATACGTTGAATAGTTTGGTATCTAATGGTGATATAACAACAAATATCTTAGATAACTATATGCGCTATGCGGAACGTACTCAGGTTTATAAACAATCTTCTCTAATTCAACGTATTAAAGTAGAATTAAAAACATTTATTTTAAAAAGTAGAATTAAAACAAAAGTGAGAACGAATGCAGCATCCTCGTTATCAGTGATTGAAAACTTGAGAGAAATTTCTAATGTTATGAGGACCGTGCATTATCGTGTAGTTAGTCGTTTAGGTAAAGAAACGACTGAAGAAAATAAATTAGAAGTAGGCATGATTTGTGATAGTTATTTAATGAGAATTGAAAACTTAACGCCTTCTAATTTCTTTAATCCAAAAAGTGAAACTTCTATCACTAAAATTAAATTGGGTGCACTTAGAGAACAGCGTCGTGTTCTGAATCAACTTACTGAAGACGAAGAAATTAGTGAAGTTACTGCGCTAAAATTACGTGAAGCGATTAATTATGATGAGATGATTATCGTTGATAGTTTAACAGATTAAAGTAAATGGTTGGCAACTTTACTTCATGCTCAGATGAAAGAAGTTGTGAGATGCAACTTCTTTTAAAAAATTAGGACTAATCCATTTTGGTGGATTAGTCTTTTTTTATTATGATTTTAGTTGTGCATCAATCTTACTAATTCAGCAAAGCTGAAAAGTATAAATGGAGAACGCCTGAGCAAAGCGCATGCATAAGTCTTACTAATTCAGCAAAGCTGAAAAGTAAGACTAAAAAAATCTCCATCAATGGGGGGGAGGAGCCAACCATTGATGGAGTTAAGGGAGATAGATGATTTAAGGCTTGAATACCACCATACCGTACGTCATTAGGAGGGAAACGTACGGTATGGGGCTACTCACCTACAATGTAGGTTAAATAGCCTTATTTTATTCCATACTTCCGTGAACAGTATTGATATTTTCTTGCATCATATTAAAATATGAATCACCTTTAGAACCTTTCTTACCTATAGAATCGGTATAAACCTCTCCATAAATATCTAAGTTTGTTTCTTCACTTAGACTTTGCATACTTTTCTTATCCACACTCGTTTCTACAAGTAAATGTTTAAGGTTATTGTCTTGCACAAATTTTACAGCTTGTTTCATTTGTTCAGGTGTACCTTGTTTCTCGGTATTGATTTCCCAAATGTAACCAGGTTTAATATCAAACTGTTTTGAGAAATATTTAAAAGCACCTTCACTTGTTATCATCGCACGTTGTTCTTTCGGTATATCATTAAATTTATCGTGACTTTCTTTTTTCAAATCTTCTAATTTAGCTATGTAATCTTTGGTATTGCTTTGGATATCATCTTTATATTTGTCATTCTTCTTAATCAAGGCTTTGCTTATTTCTTCTACATACTTAATACCATTATCTAAACTTAACCAAGCATGAGGATCTTGTTTTGATTCATCGCCTTCTTTAGCCCCGTTTAAGTATAAAGGTTTAACATTTTTTGAAACTTTAACAACAGAGCCATCTTCATATGACTTATTAGCTTGTGATAATGCGTTTTCAAACCAACCGTTACCTGTTTCTAAGTTTAGACCGTTATAGAATACAACGTCAGCATCAGTTAATGCCTTAATATCTTTTGGTTTTACTTCATATTCATGTGGATCTTGACCGATTGGAACGATGCTATGAATTTCTACGTTATCGCCACCAACGTTTTTGACCATGTCATAAAGGATTGAGTTTGTTGTTACTACCTTTATTTTTTCATTGGATTGCGAAGTAGAATCGTTGTTTCCTTTGCCACATGCACTTAAAAATAATATAAGAATCATTGTAATTGTTAATAATTTTTTCATTAAATTGCTCCTTTTTTTGAGAAAAATTGCATTTTATTACAAGTGAAAATAATGATATAAATGATAAACGCACATAAGACGATAGTTGCACCACTTGGAATATTATAAATGTAACTAAAGTACATTCCGACGATTGAACTTATAACACTAATAAGACTGGAAATGATCATCATCGTATGTAGTTTTTTAGCGATTAAAAATGCAGCTGAAGCAGGCGTAATCAATAATGCAACAACTAATATAATACCTACTGTTTGTATGCTTGCTACTGTAACGAGTGAGAGCAATAACATAACAAAATAGTGTAAGAATGTAGTGTTTAAACCACTCATTCTACTGAAAATTGGATCGAATGTAGAAATCATTAATGGTCTATAGAAAGTTATGATTAAAACCATAACAATCAAACCAACTATGACAGTGGACCAAAAAGTAGCGTGTGTAACTGCTAATAGATTTCCAAAAAGAATATGATATAGGTCGGTGGTACTATTAATTAAACTAATTAAAATGACCCCGGTAGCTAAAAATGCTGTAAAACTAATACCTATAGCTGCATCAGGCTTGGTCTTGCTACTTTTAGTAATGAATCCGATAAAGATACTTGCAATCATACCTGTCACTAACGCTCCAATAAACATAGGAACGCCGAATAAAAACGATAACGCAACACCAGGTAAAACTGCATGACTCATTGCATCTCCCATAAGGGAAAGACCTCTTAGTACAATGAGGCAACCTACTGTACCACAAACGATTCCTACAATAATTGAAATAATCAATGCATTGCTTAAAAATTTGTATTCAAATAGGTGTTGAAAAAATTCCATATCGTGTTACTTCCTTTCTATTTATGCCGATTCTGACTTTTCTTGATCTTCTTGTGTGGGATTTAAGAAAGTTTCGTTTAAATGCTCTGGTTGCATAGCAACATGACTTTCTCCAAAGAAACGAATTGTTTTGTTTAAAAGAATAACACGATTAAAATACTTTTCTGCTTTAGATAAATCATGATGAACAATTAAAAGTAATTTCCCGGCTTTTTTAAGCTC
This sequence comes from Staphylococcus sp. GDY8P94P, assembly GCF_017892255.1. NCBI lineage: Bacteria > Bacillati > Bacillota > Bacilli > Caryophanales > Staphylococcaceae > Staphylococcus > Staphylococcus sp. GDY8P94P. The sequence continues at coordinate 501,782 of NZ_JAESKU010000001.1, read as the reverse complement.
GTTTAATTGAGACATTATGATTTGTTCACTGTGGAAATCGATACCTACAAAGGGTTCGTCTAAAAGATAGAGCGTACTTTCTGTCATGAGTGCTCTCGCTACTAAAACCCTTTGTAATTGACCACCACTGAGTGCAGAAATTTGTCGATTTCTTAAATCTTGCAATTCTAATGTTGTTAGCAGCTGATTAAGTCTAGCTCGCGTTTTAGGGGTAACAAACCTAAACCAACCAATATCTTTGTAAGCACCCGAAAGTACAACATCTTCTACCTTAATTGGGAAGTCTAAGTCAATATGCGCTTTTTGTGGGATATATGTAACATTTTTAAGTGTTTGTTGTATAGCAATGTTATGTAAGTTAGCAATGCCTGTTGACTTGAATTCACCAATAATTGATTTGAGTAAGGAAGATTTACCAGCTCCATTGGGTCCCATAATACCTATAATTTCACCTTTTATGGGAATTTCTAAATTGATATTATCTAAGACATGTTTATTCCCCAAAGTGAGATTTAAGTTATTAATTTCTAACATTTTTCTACCTCCTTAAATTAAATTTTAGGCTAACCTAATTTAATTTATAATATAACATTAACTTTTAGCGTGTCAAGTAGATTCGTGATACAATAAAGTGAATGACTTGAGAGGTGAAACCATGCTAACTGAAGAAAAAGAAGATTATTTAAAGGCAATTTTAACCCATAATGGCGATCATTCTTTCGTTTCAAACAAGACATTATCCCAGTATTTAAATATCAAACCACCATCTGTAAGTGAAATGGTGAATCGTTTAGAGAAATCAGGATTTGTAGAAACGAAGCCATATAAAGGTGTGCAGCTATCAGAAGAAGGATTGACATATACCTTAGATATCATAAAAAGACATCGATTATTAGAGTTATTTTTAATTAAGATATTAGAATATAATTGGGAAGAGGTACATCAGGAAGCTGAGGTACTAGAACATAAAGTTTCACACTTATTTGTTGAACGGTTAGATAAATTATTAGATTATCCAGTAACCTGTCCACACGGTGGTGTTATCCCTAGAGACAATAAATACAAAGAGATATATACTACAGATTTATTGTCGTTTGAAGCGGGTGATCTAGTGACGATAAAACGTGTGCGAGATAGAACGGAATTATTAGTTTATTTAACGAGTAAATCCATATTGATTGGTGAACAAATAAAAATATTAGATAAAGATGATACGAATAAAGTGATGATGGTGCAGAAAGAAGAAAAAGTGACTGTACTGAGTTATGACAATGCTAAACATATTTATGCGGAAAAATAAAAAATTGAATACTAGCATTTTTTAAGTTGATATTTAGACTGATCTAGTAAAATTATTTGTTTAAAGTATGTGAAAAAGCGTGGCATTGCAATCATATTTAAAAGTTAACAATTTATTTGAAACGAAAAAGCGAAATCTAAATAAAAATTAGATTTCGCTTTTTTTGAAGCGGTCTAAGGAATAAAATACACTCGGAATAATTGATAAACTGTAAATAAATTGATGGCTATCCAAATAAAGCTATAGATAAAAGTTGGAATATGAGTCAATGTTTTTAAAGTACTACCATCCCAAGTGATTTCATCTGTCGAGATAGTTAATTTGAATATTGTCCAAGAAGATTGAAGTACTTCTCCTAGTAAAACACCTAATATAAAATGTTGTGTGATAGTTACAACATAAAGTATCGCCAATTGGTTTTCACTTTTGAATAAGCAATATAATAAAAAAACCAAAAGTATTACGATGAACATTGGTAACAACTTTCTAGAAGTTAAGCATACAAAATATATAAATATTAATAGGTAGGCAGTGATAAATAAACTTGGATATTGATATTGCGTTGATAGAAAACCTATATATAACATAAGTGGGGGCATAACGTAGCCACCAAATGTGGTGATGGACTGCCCGAGGCCATTTTTTGATTGTGTTATGGCGAAGCCTTGTTGAGATGTTGCTAGACGTTCTGATGGTCTTGCGACAATCACTAAGTCTCTTGCTTTGCCTCCGCTTAATTTATTAAATAATATATGGCCGAACTCATGTGTTAATACAGGAATATAATTGAAATAGATATCTAAAAGTTGGTTTATGGATTTATTTCGATAAGTATGTATAATGATATAGATTATGGCAACCAAAATAATCCAGTAAAGATGTAATTGAATAGACGAGCTGAAAAATGCATGTAGTTTAGACATGAAATACCTCATTTGTATAATACGATTATTTGATGTTTTACGAGATACGGTATTGGTAAAACAGCATCTCACATATAACAGTATAAAGTAAGAACACCCATAAAGCATTTGGACTTTTGTCGTATATTATCGCTTAACACTGTTTGACCTAGGTTTTATGGATATTGTAATATATGCGAGAGTGACTGTATTCATATTACAAGAAAAATATTATAGCGTATCGAGAAAAAGAGTTGAGTTAGGAGATAACCAATCATGACAAGAGCTAATCAATTAGAAAAGGTAAACGTATTATCTGTTTTATTTGATAATGTAACACTGACAGAAATGCGTGACCGCGTAAAACTTTTTTTTGAATCAGAAACTGACAAAAATTTATTTATTGTAACTGCTAATCCTGAAATTGTTGATTTTGCTACCGAAAATGCAATTTATCGTAAGTTGATCAACAGCGCAAACTATGTAATTCCAGATGGTACAGGTGTAGTTATGGCTTCAAAATTGCTTAAAAAACCATTGAAAGAGCGTGTACCAGGTATAGAATTAATGGAAGCATGTTTAAAGATTGCTAATGCTAATTATCAAAAAGTTTTTTTATTAGGTGCAAAAGACGAGGTTGTAGTGAAAGCTGTAAGTCAATTAAGTGAAAAATACCCCAATATTAATTTTGATTATCATCATGGTTATTTTAACTTAGAAGATGAAACAGTATTGAAACACGTTAGTTCATTTAATCCAGATTATGTTTTCGTTGGTATGGGTTATCCAAAGCAGGAACAATGGATTGAACGTCATGATAATCATTTTAAACAGACGTTACTGATGGGTGTCGGTGGATCTATTGAAGTTTTTAGTGGAACGAAAAAAAGAGCACCAAAAATATTTCGCAAATTAAATATAGAATGGGTTTATCGTTTTATCATTGATTGGAAGCGGTTTGGCAGAATGAAAGCAATACCGAAATTTGTATTTAAAGTGATTAAGCAAAAAACCAAGCAATAATAAAAACCGGTTATAGCGTCGTTTGAGCTATAGCCGGTTTTTTTACTAAAATGAGCTTGATATGTTTTACAATTACTAGTTTAACGAGATGATTATCAGTCCATTAAAATTGCTATGCAATTGGACAGTCGTTATCTATTACATTTAATACGTAATAACATTATTTAACTTCAAATCTTGAATTATCTAATTTATTTCTAAATGCTTTTTGTTCCTCTTTGGAATATTTTTTAAAACCATTCAGAAATTTTTCATATTCAGGTAGGACTTCGTCTAATTCTCCAAATTCTTTTAATTTCCCAGCTTCTATCCATGCGATTTTAGTGCAAAATTCACGCACTTGTTTCATATTATGACTAACGAAGAAGATGGTTTTACCTTGCTTTTTATACTCATAAATTTTATCTAAACATTTTTGAGCAAAAGTTTGGTCTCCAACAGATAATGCTTCATCTATGACAAGAATGTCTGGATTTGTCGTGATATTAATTGAGAAACCTAACTTGGCACGCATACCACTAGAATATTTTTTAACAGGTTGATAAATGAATTCTCCTAATTCACTGAATTCAATAATATCAGGTGTTAATTCTTTAATTTGTTTTCTTGTGAATCCCATGCATAACATTTTGAATTCTATGTTTTCAATACCTGTTAACTGTCCATTTAAACCAGCATTAATTGCAATTACGCTAACTTCACCGTGGCGATCAACATCTCCAGCAGTAGGAGATAGGGATCCACCAATAATATTACTAAGCGTAGATTTGCCTGACCCATTGATGCCTACGAGACCTATAACATCACCTTCGTATGCAGTTAGTGATAAATCATTCAGCGCATAAAAGGTTTTATTTTTATTAAAAGGGACTAAAGCATCCTTTAAACGCTCTTTATTATTGCGATAGATACGGTATTCTTTAGTTACATGTTCAATGTTAACCGATACATTCATAATTTTACCTTCCTTATTTGCAGATAGTATATAGTATATTATATTATATATTAGTTGTTAAATTTATTAACCTATTGTAAAGTAAGTGAGTACAAATTTTAAGATAACGTTCTTATACAATTGTTAAAGTTTACTGAATTTAAGTTATAAAATCAACTAAAATGAAGTCATTTTAGCATAGTTGTTTTTCTATTATACAACAATCATATGTGTAAGCACATCCGCTTTCACCACATAAAATATTTAATTTACTTAATTAAATATAGGTTGTTAAGATTAATAACAAAGCGTATATTAGATTTGAATGAAGTCTTTTTTATAGCATAATTATGATTAGCAAATTGATTGAAAGTGTGGTTTATTTAAATGAGTGCAGTGTGGGTAGTCTTAAAAGAGCATTTTAAAAATTTCTATCTAATTCAAAGGTTAGCACAGTTCCAAGTTAAAATTACTAACACCAATAATTACCTTGGTATGGCTTGGGAATTAATTAATCCAGCAATGCAAATTATGGTTTATTGGTTTGTATTCGGTCTTGGAATTAGAACTAATAATCCAATCGAGGGTGTGCCATTTATTTATTGGTTACTCGTTGGTATTAGTATGTGGTTCTTTGTGAACCAAGGTATTTTAGAAGGTACGAAATCCATCGCAAGTAAATATAATCATGTCGCTAAGATGAATTTCCCATTATCAATTATACCATCATATATAGTGATGAGTAGGTTCTATGGGCATATCGCACTATTAGTTGCTGTTATTTTATTATGTATGCTAGGCGGATATTATCCATCAATCTATACATTACAATTATTTTTATATGTGCCGTTTGCACTAATTTTCACTACAACAGTAGCGCTGTTTACTTCTACGTTAGGTGTACTAGTAAAAGATACACAACCAGCAATACAAGCATTAATGAGAATGGTATTCTTTGCTTCATCTATTTTAATTGTACCGCCAGAAGGTATCGTTAAAGATGTTATGCAACTAAATCCAATATATTATCTTGCTGAGGCGTATCGTGCATCTGTTCTATACAATGAATGGTATTTTATTACACATTGGGAATTAACATTCTATAACTTCTTTATCATCGTATTTTTATTTGTTATAGGATCAATTTTGCATATGCGTTATAGAGATCATTTTGCAGACTTTATGTAATGGAATTTAGACAAAAACGTGTTATATTAAATCCTTTGATGGCTTAAATGTCGTTAAAGGATTTTTCTATAATTTTAAATATAAAATAGCTATAATAAAAGAGAATAAATAATAACCGGCGGTGGAAATTTGAGACAGTTAATAAAAAAGCTTTATATGACAATCATTAGCTTTTTAAATTTGATATATGTAAAGAAAAAAATAGATCCACAGCATATTGTGGTCATGATGACATTTGTTGAAGATGTAATTCCAATTATTGAAGCATTAAATCGAAAATCTTATAAAGTGACAGTGATTGCTAAGGAAATAAATAGAAAACATGTTGAACGATTAGACAATGTGACATTTATACCTGCAGGCAATAAACAAGTCTTCAAACATATAAAGGCGATGAGTACGGCAAAAATCATAGTGATAGATACATATTATTTATTATTTGGTGGTTTCAAAAAGAAATCACAACAGACAATGATTCAAACCTGGCACGCTGTTGGCGCTTTGAAAAATTTTGGACTTACTGACCACCAAGTAGATTTAAATAATAAAAAAATGGTGAAGCAATATAAAAAAGTTTATCAGGCTACTGATAAATATTTAGTGGGGGGCGAGCCAATGGCGGATTGCTTTAAAGTCTCATTTGGCGCACGCGATAATCAGTTTTTAAGAACTGGATTGCCACGGCTTGTTCCATATACGAATTTAGACATCAAACAAAAGCAACAAGCATTAAAATCACAATATGGTATCAAGGATAAATTAGCACTTTATGTACCAACGTACCGCGAACATCATCAAGCCAATCAAGTTATTGATAAAGTGCGTTTTGAAACAGCGTTGCCTTCATATACATTGATTAGTAAATTGCATCCGTCTTTACCTCAAGATAAGCAAAATCATATAAATCTACAATCACTAATGATTATGGCGGACGTTATTATCACAGATTACAGTTCATTAGCAATAGAGGCAAGTTTATTAAATAAGCCAACGCTATTTTATGTCTACGATGAAGCAAATTATGAAAAAGTACGGGGGCTAAATTCATATTATTATGAAATTCCAGAACTTTATAAAGCATATAGTGAAGAAGGCATCGTTCATATACTTCAAGCACATGCAAGTGAATTAAAGCCGTTATTTAAAAATTGGCATGACTATAATGATCAAAATAGTTTGAATCAGGTTATAAATCATATAGAGAAAATGGTGAAAACATGAAAATATCAATTATCATACCCGTTTATAATGCAGCAAATACAATTCAAAGAGCGATAAGTTCTGTAGATACAAAGCAAGATTATGAAATTATTTGTATCAATGATGGTTCAACAGATGAGAGTAAACAAGTTTTAGAAAGATTACAAAAAGCATACAAAAACATTCGGATTATTAATCAGGAAAATCAAGGTGCAGCGATGAGTAGAAATAGTGCATTGGCCTACGTCACAGGTGATGCTTTTATGTTTTTAGATGCAGACGATGTGTTTTTGCCTAATAGTATAGATGCTATGGCCGATTACTTTCAACAGGATGAACATGTAGATATTGTATTAGGACAAATTGGTAGGTTAAATAATGGCACATGGCAAAGTTTTTATACGCATCAGCCAATACAAAAATTTGATAAAGTAAATTTAGCACAATGTCCTGAAATGATGCAGTCTATCGGACCTGGAGGTAAGTTATTCAGTGCCACATTCAAAGACTTACGATTTGATGAAGATGTAGTGTTTTGCGAAGAACATACATTTATGATAAAAGCGTATAAGAAAGCGCGGGATGTACAATTATTACCATTTATTGTGTATGGTTATCATGAAGAAAAAGGGTCAGTCACAGCTCAAAGGGCAGATCGATTTGTAAATTACATGAGTGATGCGATTAAAGTAAGACATAGAGTGATGGATACATTGTTGTTAAGAGAAGAAAGGATTTATTATAGTTATCGTATGGATGAGCTCATTGTCAGTTATTTGCTTCAAGCATATCTCACAAATAATAAAAAACTAACAGACTCATTTTTAGATGTTGTAACGACTTATATGCATAATATGCAGGAAGCAGATTATGCAGGAGAGGCAATGTTTAGAATAATTAAGGTTGTTGAACAATGTGGTAAGAACTGGAATAAATCATTATATAAAAAATGGCAAGAAGCATTACTTAATGTTGGCATTGGTAGACCGAACTATTACCGTTTTCAAATTGAAGTGTTACCGAAACGTGTAAAATTCAGGGGCAAGTTGAAATTAAAACAAATACTAAAAAAATGAATTTTGGGTATAGTTCGTAAACTTTAAATCAGTGTGCTATACTTTTAAAAAATGTAAATTTTAATTAAATTTTGTTAAGGAGTATGAGCGTATGAAACGTGTTATTACTTATGGAACGTATGATTTATTACATTATGGTCACATTGAATTATTAAGAAGAGCTAGAGAAATGGGCGATTATTTAGTAGTTGCATTATCTACAGATGAATTTAATCGCATTAAAAATAAAAAGTCTTATTACAATTATGAACAACGAAAAATGATGTTAGAGTCTATTCGTTATGTTGATCTTGTAATCCCTGAAAGTGGATGGGGACAAAAAGAGATCGACGTTGATCGTTATGAAATCGATACTTTTGTAATGGGGCATGACTGGGAAGGTGAATTTGACTTCTTGAAAGATAAATGTGAAGTGATTTACCTTAACCGTACAGAAGGCATTTCCACTACTAAAATCAAAAAAGAACTTTATGGTGATGCAGAAAAATAAATTGACAATGATTTGTCGATAATGAATTGTAATTTTAATAAATCATATGTTTAGTAAATATATTAAGCGAGGCTGGGACTTTATAATGTCCCAGCCTCAATTTGTTTAGTCATCGAATTATCAACAGAGTAAAAGCCCCGAGAAGATTGCTAAGTTAAAGCATCTTTTCGGGACTGAATTTTGGTACTGATATTCGGGTACTTTATTTATGATTTTTTCTATTTTTGAAAGTTTCGATAATAAGATAAATAATAATTGCGATTGCAGCTATGATTAAAATCGTTCCTAATAAAGTGAGAATTGGATGTTCATCCCACGTCGTTTTCACAACTGTAGTAGTTTGATGTAGGATTGGTTTACTTACATTAACTGTTGGAGGACCGTATTTTTCAGAAATGAATTTACGGTCATACTCAATATGTAATTTACCATCCTCGATTACATATTTATAATCATTTTTATCAAAATCTTTTGGAAGCACATCGTATAAGTCTTTTTCTACATAATATGTTTTCCCATTAATTTCGTGATTGCCTTTAGAAATAATTTTTTGGTATTTAAATTGATCAAAAGACATGTTCATTAAGGCATTTCCCATCATATTACGTTGTTTTTCGCCGCCTAAGTTGTCATAGTTACCGGCACCCATAATTGTCTGATTAATTCTAAAGTTACCTCTTTTTGTAGTGATAGTATGATTGTAATCTGCAATATCACTAGAACCAGTTTTCAAACCATCAGTACCTTCTAAGCTCATATCCGCACCTTCTAAAGAATGATTGAATGTATAATATGTAACACCGTGTTGGGTTGGAGCTAATTGTTTAGTGAAATAAATAATTTTCGGTGTATCTTGAATGGTACGTTGAGCTAAAATTGTAAAATCTTTAGCTGTTGATGTATTATTTTCTTCATTTTTATATTTTTTAGGTGCGAAGTCTTTTAATTGTTTGTTTTCCGCGCCTGTTGGATTAACAAAATGTGTATCTTTCATACCTATTGATTTTGCTTTTTTGTTCATTGCATCTGTAAAATCTGACAGGTTTCCGGATACTTCTTGTCCAAGTATAAGTGCTGCGGCATTGCTTGAATTTGAAACTGTGATTTGGAGTAACTCTTTAATCGTGTATGTTTCTCCAGGATAAAGCTTGGTATTACTTAATTCAGGTAAAGTAGACATTCTGTAGTGTTTGTCTGTGATTTTAACTTTATCATCTAAAGATAAATCCCCGTTATTAACTGCTTCGAGTGTTAAATACATGGTCATTAATTTACTCATCGAAGCAGGATACCACTCTTTATCAGCATTATATTGATAAAGAATTTGACCAGTTTGAGCGATATTTACTGCACCTTCAGGTTGATAATTATCAGTAACGTTATAACCATATTGATTTGCCGCCTGTGTAGGTGTTACTGTTTCAGCTTTGGCAAAAGGTGTTATAATTGAACCGACGAAGAGTACAGTTACAATTGCCAGAATTAACTTTCTCATAATTACATTCCCTCTTAACATGTTCTGTTTTATTGCAATAGAAGTATTTTAGCATATTGTATGTAGTTTATAAAATGTTACACAGAAGAATATTTTTAATAACTAATTAATTGAAAATTATTGTGTAAAACATGATAAAATAAGTTGAAATTAATTTAACTTATTACTTCGAAATTCATCTGCTCATAATTAATATAAGTAAGAGGTAATTTAAAATATTTTTAGAAGAGGTAAATTAGACATGAATCAAGAGAATCCATTATTCTACTTATTTAAAAAATTATCATGGCCTGTTGGTCTGATTATCATAGCTGTTTTAATTTCTTCATTAGGTAGTATTACAGGACTAGTAGTTCCGTTTTTTACAGGTAAACTTGTAGATAAATTTTCTTTTGAAAATATTAATTGGATGTTTATCACTGCATTTATTTCAATATTTATTATCAATGCTTTACTTAGTGGTATAGGACTGTATTTATTGAGTAAAATCGGTGAGAAAATCATATACGCGATTCGATCTGTTTTATGGAAACACATAATTCACTTAAAAATGCCTTTTTTTGATAAAAATGAAAGTGGACAATTAATGAGTCGTTTAACAGACGATACAAAAGTAATCAATGAATTTATTTCACAAAAATTGCCAAACTTATTACCTTCTGTGTTGACTATTATTGGGTCTTTAATAATGCTATTTGTGATGGATTGGCAAATGACCTTGCTAACTTTTATCACGATACCTATATTTGTATTAATAATGATTCCATTAGGTAAAATCATGCAAAATATTTCTAAAAAAACTCAGACCGAGATTGCGAATTTCAGTGGTTTACTAGGCCGTGTATTAACAGAAATGCGCCTAGTAAAAGTTTCACGTACAGAAAAAACAGAGTTAAACAATGCGCATAAAAATTTACAAGAAATATACTTTTTAGGACTAAAGCAAGCTAAGATTACAGCTATCATACAACCTATATCAGGTGTGATTATGTTATTAACAATTGCAGTTATCTTAGGATTTGGTGCAATTCGAATTTCTACTGGGGCAATTACAGCTGGAACCTTAATTGCAATGATTTTTTATGTTATACAACTCACACAACCTATCATCAATTTATCAACTTTGGTTACAGATTATAAAAAGGCTGTGGGGGCAAGTAGTCGTATATATGAAATAATGGAAGAACCTACTGAAGTATTTGAATTAGAACAAGCTAAACCAATCATCGATGGTAACTTATCATTTGAAAATGTACATTTTAAATACGGTAATAAACCAATTCTTACAAATGTGAATTTTGATATACCTTCTGGTAGCATTACTGCTTTTGTGGGGCCTTCAGGTTCAGGTAAGAGTACAATTTTTAATATTATAGAGAGAATGTATGACATAGAACAAGGTGATATCACTTATGGTAGCCAATCGATTTATAATATAGATCTGGGTGATTGGCGTGAAAAAATTGGTTATGTTATGCAATCTAATTCAATGATGAATGGTACAATCAGAGATAACATTTTATATGGAATTAATCGTGAAGTTTCAAATGAGGAATTAATTTACTATGCAAAATTAGCAAATTGTCATGAATTTATTATAGCGTTTGAAGATGGTTATGACACAATCGTTGGTGAGCGAGGCTTAAAATTGTCAGGGGGCCAACGTCAACGAATAGATATTGCGAGAAGTTTTGTTAAAAACCCAGACATCTTATTATTGGATGAGGCAACTGCTAATTTAGATAGCGAAAGTGAACGAAAGATTCAAGATGCTTTAGAAGAATTGATGGAAAACAGAACAACTATCGTGATTGCCCATAGACTATCTACAATTAAAAAAGCAGAACAAATTATTTTTATTGATAATGGTAGTGTTACAGGTGTAGGTACTCATCAGGATTTGATTGCTAGCCATGAAAAATATCAACAATTTGTTCATACACAAAATTTAACAAAGTAATATTAAAAACACGTATAATTTGTTGTTAGATAAATATGTTTTTTGACTATAAACGAACCATAAAATTTTTACTTTATATAATGTACATACATGGTATAATTATTGTGAATTCATAAGTAACAATCATTTGGGGAATGATAGATTTTTATCAAGAATGAAATTAAATAAATGGGTAACAAAATTCAAGATGAGTATATTTACCACTGTGTAATTAATCTTTACAACTTTTTTAATGAGTGAGAGAAAATGTACTCATCTTAATAATTCTTATACATAATCGAGTGTTGCTTTTAAATATTCAATTAATTATTTATTTAATAGGAAATGGTGGGTGTATGATGTTTTTACTAATTAATATTATTGGGTTAATTGTGTTTTTAGGTATTGCTGTCCTTTTTTCTAGAAAGAAATCAGCTATCCAATGGAAATCAATTGGTATTTTAGTCGTGATTAACTTGTTCTTAGCGTGGTTCTTTATGTATTTCCCTTGGGGGAAAGCAGGCGTTCAATTATTAGCAAATGGTATTTCATGGGTCATTGATTCAGCACATGTAGGTACAGGGTTTGCATTTGCCAGTTGGACAAATACTGAAATGATGGATATGGCTGTGAGTGCACTATTTCCAATACTATTAGTAGTGCCATTATTTGATATCTTGATGTATTTTAATGTATTACCCAAAGTTATAGGTGGTATTGGTTGGGTTTTAGCTAAAATTACACGTCAGCCAAAATTCGAGTCTTTCTTTGGTATTGAAATGATGTTTTTAGGAAATACAGAAGCATTAGCAGTTTCAAATGAACAATTGAAACGCATGAAAGAAACACGTGTCTTAACGGTAGCGATGATGTCGATGAGTTCGATTTCTGGTGCAATTGTTGGCGCATATGTATCAATGATACCTGGTGATTTAGTGTTAACAGCTATTCCATTAAATATCATTAATGCAATTATTGTTTCTTCTATTTTAAATCCTGTTACTGTAGAAGAAAAAGAAGATATTATTTATAGTATTCGCAATGAAGAAATTGAGAAACAACCATTTTTCTCATTTTTAGGTGATTCAGTATTAAATGCGGGTAAATTGATTTTAATCATCATTGCTTTTGTAATTAGTTTTGTTGCACTTTCTGATTTAATTGATCGTTTTATTAATTTAATCACAGGTATCGTCGGCAGTTGGGCTGGTATTAAAGGAAGCTTTGGTCTAGATCAAATACTTGGTACATTTATGTATCCATTTGCTTTATTGTTAGGTTTACCGTTTGACGAGGCGTGGATAGTTGCGCAACAAATGGCTAAGAAAATTGTAACGAACGAATTTGTGGTGATGGGCCAAATTAAAGATGTCATTGATTCATACTCACCACACAGACGTGCAGTTATTGCAACATTTTTAGTATCATTTGCTAACTTCTCAACAATAGGAATGATTATTGGAACATTAAAAGGAATTGTAGATAAGAAAACATCTGATTTTGTTTCGCAATATGTGCCAATGATGTTACTTGCGGGTATTTTAGTATCGCTAATGACTGCTGGATTTGTTGGTTTGTTTGCTTGGTAAAGCATTTTTTAATGAGTGGATCATTATAAAATGATAGATGCTGAAACAGCCTCAGGGTATGTCAATCGAGTGAAAAGTTGTAATAAGGTATTTATTCATATTAATAAACATGTAAAAGGAGCGTGTGAGATCAATTAATGATTGATATCAATAGCGCTCCTTTTTTGCACTAGTAGTTGTGAGTTAGGTAACATGATGTTTTGAAAATAAAAATAAAGCCAAGTAATTGAAGTGAGGAGACACATTCAATATTACTTGGCTTTTACGGGAAATGAATTAATTGTATATTAATAGTAAGGACTAGGTACTAAAAATATACTCGAGCAAAAATTGTTTTGTATGTTACTATAAACAACACAAAGGAGATGGCTTCTTATTGGCAATCAATAAGAAGATAGATTTTATTATAGCAAAGGAAAGTGTATAAGTAAACCGAAAATTCAGAATTTTTGAACTTTTAAAATAATATTAAAAACAAACCTTATAAAATCAAGCTTTTGTAAGTATGTGGTTCAGAATTTTTTTCGAATGATGTTGTGGTAAGTTCTATAGTTTGCTAATATTCAATTGATTGAAGTTAATTTGAGGGGGTCATGTGGGTGAATAAAACAGTACGAGATTTGTTATTTGTTGTAATTGGGTCATTTATATTTTCAGCAGGCGTTAATACTTTTATCATATCTGCTGATTTAGGCGAAGGAGGCGTGACCGGTATAGCTATCGTACTCTATTATGCCTTTCACATTTCTCCTGGTGTAACAAACTTTGTATTCAATGCAGTACTTATTGCTATCGGTTACAAGTTTTTAAGTAAGAGAAGCATGTATTTAACGATAGTAGCGACAATATTGATCTCACTATTTTTGGAATTAACAGTGAGTTGGAAAATTGAGACAGGTAACATATTAGTTAATGCAGTTTTTGGTGGTATGTCTGTAGGTCTAGGTATTGGTGTTATCGTTCTTGCAGGAGGGACAACTGCTGGAACAACGATATTAGCTAGAATAGCTAATAAATATTTAGATGTTAGTACACCATATGCGCTGTTGTTCTTTGATTTAATTGTTGTTGCAATATCATTAACAGTAATTCCTGTTCCGAGTGCGTTAGTCACAGTGATTTCACTTTATATCGGTACAAAAGTAATGGATTATGTTATAGAAGGTTTAAATACGAAAAAAGCAATGACGATTATTTCTAGTAAACCAGATGAAATAGCGAAAGTGATTGATGAACAGGTTGGACGTGGTTTAACAATATTAAATGGTAGAGGTTATTTCTCTAAACAAGAAAAAGACATATTGTATGTTGTTATTACTAAAACACAAGTTAGTAAAGCGAAACGTTTAATCAAACGCATCGATAATGAGGCATTTTTAGTTATACATGATGTTCGTGATGTTTACGGTAATGGTTTCTTAATTGATGAACATTAATAATGAAAAAAATCCAAATTAAAACCTTGATGCATGGATAATACCCATGCATCAAGGTTTTAATTTAGATACAGTTACAATAATTCGACAAATAAGAAATTAATCATACGGTTTAAAATGCAATATGGCAAACCTAAACATATTTATAGAGCATACATATTGCATATTATCATAGAACATTTATTAGTCATCATATCTAAAAAATGATATAATATCATCTGTGATAATGATTATCATTTAAATAACAAATTAGATTAAAGTGGTATAGATATAGATTGTTTTTTGATACATTTTGTATTAGGAAGAAGGGAAATTATGACTCGATTAGAAGGAGAGCAAGTTACGATAGGTTACGGGGATAATGTTATCGTAGATAATTTGGATGTTCATATTCCGACTGGTAAAATTACATCCATTATAGGACCAAATGGTTGTGGAAAGTCTACATTACTAAAAGCATTGTCACGTCTTTTACCAATTAAAGATGGTGAAATCAAATTAGATGGTGAAAACCTGCATACACAATCAACAAAAGAAGTCGCAAAAAAAATTGCTATTTTACCACAATCGCCAGAGGTCGCTGATGGACTTACGGTTGGAGAGCTTGTTTCTTATGGTCGCTTTCCACATCAAAAAGGATTTGGAAGACTTTCTGCTGAAGATAAAAAAGAGATTGACTGGGCAATGAATGTAACAGGGACTTATGAATTCCGACTACGTTCTATCAATGATTTAAGTGGTGGTCAACGTCAAAGAGTATGGATTGCTATGGCATTAGCACAACGAACAGATATTATTTTCTTAGACGAGCCTACAACATATTTAGATATTTCACACCAATTAGAAATCTTAGAATTAATTACTCAATTAAACCAGGAACAAGGTTGCACTATTATTATGGTGTTACATGATATTAATCAAGCAGTCCGTTTCTCAGATCATCTAATTACGATGAAACATGGAGACATTGTTGCTTCTGGTGATACGGAAGATGTTTTAACTAAAGAAAACTTAGAAAAAGTATTCAATATAGACGTAGAAATTAGTACAGATCCTAGAACAGGGAAACCAATGCTAGTTACCTATGATTTATGTAGAAAAAGCTATTCAGAAATTTAGGTGTAAACATGGCTACGCAAAAAAAAGGAAAATTAAGCTTCACAACAACATTTATAATTAGTTTGATTCTGTTAGTCATTGCTTTGACGGTATCAATATTGATTGGAGATGCTAAAATTCATATTTCAACAATATTTGATGCTATATTCAATTATGATAATAAGAATCAGCAACATAATATCATTAGCGAAATACGCATACCAAGAGATATAGGAGCAATGCTCGTAGGTGTAGCATTGGCGACTTCAGGTGCAGTCATTCAAGGCGTTACTAAAAATGGTTTAGCAGACCCGAGTTTAATCGGATTAAATTCAGGTGCTTCATTTATGTTAGCGCTAACTTTTGCATTTTATCCGACAGCACCATTTATAGTGCTGATGATTGCAGGATTTATCGGTGCTATCATGGGCGGATTTATTGTACTGATGATTGGCAGATCAAGAAGTGATGGTTTTAATCCAATGAGGATTATATTGGCTGGGGCTGCCGTAAGTGCTTTGCTAACAGCTTTAAGTCAAGGTGTAGCGTTATTGTTTAGATTAAATCAAAGTTTAACGTTTTGGAGCGCCGGCGGTGTTTCTGGTACGACTTGGGGACAGCTCGTTTGGGCAGCGCCATTTATCATTATTGCATTGGTTATCATCATTGCGATGAGTAAACATTTAACAATTTTAAATTTAGGTGAAACTTTAGCGATTGGATTGGGACAAAATGTTGCATTAACGCGAGCGATTGCTTTAATTATATCCATGGTTATGGCGGGTATTGCTGTAGCGATGGTTGGTCAAATAGCCTTTGTAGGACTAATGGTCCCGCATATTGTACGTTATTTAGTAGGTACAGACTATGCTCGTGTTCTGCCATTAACTGCTGTTGTTGGTGGCTTATTGCTACTCGTTGCAGATACGTTAGCACGCATGTTAGGTGAAGCTCCAGTAGGTGCAATTATTTCATTTATTGGCGTACCTTACTTCTTGTATTTGGTTAAACGAGGAGGACGCTTTTCATGATAGACCCAAAATTAAGATATAAACAGTTCATTACCATGATTATTCTTATAATATTGATAATATTCGCATGTGCTTGGAGCATGACTTCAGGTGAATATAAGATGTCGATAGGTACTTTTTTTAAAACACTTATAGGTCAAGGTGAATATACTGATACACTGATACTTATGGAATTTCGATTTCCAAGGATGGTTATAACTATTTTAGCCGGAGCTGCATTAGCGATGAGTGGGGCTATTATACAAAGTGTGACTAAAAACCCATTAGCTGAACCTGGCATTTTAGGTATAAATGCGGGAAGTGGGTTTGCCATTGCATTATTTATAGTAGTCGGCCAAGTTAATGCGGATAATTTTGTGTATGTATTACCATTTATAAGTATGATTGGTGGTATACTAACTGCGCTAATTATTTTTTCGTTTAGTTATAATAAAGGTGAAGGTATCACTCCAGCAAGTATGGTGTTAGTAGGTGTAGGTATGGCTACAGCTTTAAGTGGTGGTTCGCTAACACTAATGTCAACATTTGACGAAGATCAATCAGAGTTTATTGCTTCATGGCTTGCAGGTAACATTTGGGGTGATGAATGGGCGTTTGTAATTGCCTTTCTACCTTGGGTCATTGTACTTATACCATTTTTATTGTTAAAAGCGAATGTATTAAATTTATTAAATACACATCAACATATTGCTCAAGGTGTTGGGGTGAAAATTGGTAGAGAACGCATTGTATTATTATTAATAGCAGTAATTCTGTCATCGGCTGCAGTATCTGTTGCGGGAGCTATTGGATTTATAGGATTGTTAGGTCCACATATTGCTAAATCAATTGTTGGCCCGAGACATCAACTATTTTTACCAATTTCTATATTAATAGGTGCATTTTTACTTGTATTAGCAGACACAGTCGGACAAGTGATATTACAACCTTCTGGCATGCCAGCTGGAATTGTTGTATCTATTATTGGTGCGCCTTACTTCTTATATTTAATGTATAAAACAAAATCAGTTTAAGTGCATCAATAAGGTTATCAAATTTTTGTACGTGTTAAATAAGTATGAAAAGAGATGAGCATATCGTTAAAGATGGTTGCAAGTAAAGAATAAATTTCATATATGAGCGGGTTTTAAAATCAATTTTGAAAATGATTGATTGTAGACCCGCTTTTTTTATAAAGAAAAAACCTTTGAGTTGTTAGCGTTTACATTTATGTGTAGGGTATACTATAAGTGAATAGTGAAAATAGGAGGTCCTCATTATGAAAAAGCTCATTAAAGATAAAACACAATTTTTACCAGATATGTTAGATGGTCTTTCGATTTCAAATAAAAATGTCGAAGTAATTGCTGACACAGTAGTAGTGCGTAAACAGAAAAAAGAAAAAGGCGTAGCAATTGTTTCTGGCGGTGGGAGTGGTCATGAACCTGCACATGCAGGGTATGTAGCACAAGGCATGCTAGATGCTGCAGTATGTGGTGAGGTATTTACATCTCCAACACCTGATAAAATTTTAAGTGCAATTAAAGCCGTGGACAACGGAGAAGGTGTACTGCTTGTTGTAAAAAACTATGCAGGTGATGTTATGAATTTCGAAATGGCTCAAGAAATGGCGGAAATGGAAGATATTCAAGTAGAGACAGTAGTGGTCAAGGATGATGTTGCTGTTAGTGATGAAGCGCAACGTAGAGGTGTCGCTGGTACAGTGTTTGTGCATAAAATAGCTGGATATTTAGCTGAAAAGGGAACATCTCTGTCACTAATTAAAGAAAAATTAAATGAATTATTACCAACTATCAAATCAATAGGTATGGCTTTAACACCACCGTTAGTTCCGACGACAGGACAGTATGGTTTCGATATAGATGATGAATCAATGGAAATCGGTATTGGTATACATGGCGAAAAGGGTCTAGCACGTAAAAAAGTTGAAAGTGTAGATATAGTTGTAGAACGATTGATCGCCGAATTATTGAAAGAGGTAGAAGGTGAACAACTTATCGTGATGATAAACGGTATGGGAGCTACACCTTTATCTGAACTAAATATTGCAACAAAATACGTGGCACAACAATTAGAAGATAAACAAAAAGATGTGAAATTATGGTTTGTTGGAGACTATATGACTTCATTAGACATGGAAGGTTTATCAATAACCTTTTTACCATTTACAGAAACAGTTTATGAGGCATTGACTGCACCGACAAGTAGTCCATATTTTAATGCGTAAATAACGAATATATAAGACAGGAAGTGAAGAAGAATGAATGTGTCAGAGTTAAAAGAAAAATTGCTTGATTTAGTTGATGTCTTTGAAGAAAAAGAATCATTATTAACAGAATTAGATAGAGCAATTGGTGACGGTGATCATGGCGTGAATATGTTAAGAGGATTTAAAGCCTTACCCGAAAAGCTAGATGATAGCTCTATGTCTGCATTATTAAAATCTACTGGTATGACATTAATGTCGAATATTGGTGGTGCTTCTGGTCCACTTTATGGATTTAGTTTTGTGAAAATGTCTCAAGTTGTAGGCGATGAAATTGACAAAGAAAATTTAAAAACAATGCTTAATACATTTTCCGAGGCAGTTGCACAACGTGGTAAAGTTGAACTAAATGAAAAAACAATGTATGACGTTATTGAACGCACCAATGAAGCGATTAATAACGGAGAAACTTTATCATTTGAAGATTTACAATCATTTGCAGAATCCACTAAGGATATAGTAGCTACTAAAGGTAGAGCTGCCTATTTTAAAGAAGCTTCAAAAGGACATGTTGACC
The DNA here is from genome assembly GCF_017892255.1 of Staphylococcus sp. GDY8P94P. Taxonomy (NCBI): domain Bacteria; kingdom Bacillati; phylum Bacillota; class Bacilli; order Caryophanales; family Staphylococcaceae; genus Staphylococcus; species Staphylococcus sp. GDY8P94P. The sequence goes on along the minus strand of NZ_JAESKU010000001.1, from coordinate 482,298 downwards.
CGGGAGCACAGAGTAGTGTATATATTTTAAACGCATTGATAGGAGCTGATTAGTATGACGCAAATTATCATTGTAAGCCATAGTAAAGAGATCGCTGACGGGACTAAAGCGCTGGTAAGTCAAATGGTAGGAGAGGATATCACAATCACAGCACAAGGTGGTGTGAACGGTAAAATCGGAACATCATATGACGATATTCAAGAAATGGTGAATCAAATAGATGATGACACATTATGTTTTTATGACATTGGTTCTGCTGAAATGAATTTAGATTTAGCGATTGAGATGTATGATGGCAAGCATCGTGTAGAAAAAATAGATGCACCGATTGTTGAAGGTACTTTTACTGCAGCTGTAAATATTTCTGTAGGAAATACCGTAGACGAAGTGATAAATGAACTAAATACGAAATTTGGCTAAATGAAAAAATATGGAGTAATGACGCTATTCAAGAAGTTATAATTATATATATGAGTAGCGTATGTAATTATAACTTTTTCAAGTAACTTGACAAAAATATTCTTTTTTATATGAATATATAATTAAGATATGGTAAAATGAGACTTAACTATTAAAGAAATCTGGATATCTAGGAGGACATTGCAATGAAAGAATTGATACAAAAGCATGTCTTAAACGGCGAATTTGAATCAGTATACCGTCTTATGTCCCAGACAGATTTTATGGAATTTGAAGAAGCTTATATCTCAAGCGCTCATGAAGTGGAAAGTATCATGTTTTATACATGTATTTTAGATATGATGAAAACTGAAGAAACTGCAGAAATGCATGACTTAGCTTTTCTACTACTCGTTTATCCATTAAGTGAACTACAAGGTGCTTTAGATTCTGCGTATTATCATGCAGATTCATCCATAAAACTTACTGACGGCAAAGAAGTAAAAAGCTTATTACAGATGTTGTTATTACATGCAGTTCCCGAACCAGTCATTTCTGATAAAAAAGCATTAGAGATTTCTCGCCAAATACTTAAACTAGATCCAACGAATAGCGTTGCGCGTAACGTACTTAAAGAAACAGCGAAACGTTTGGATAATGTTGTCGTTGATTTCAATGAACTAAATCGTTTTAAAAATGCACATTAACTTGAGTGATAATTAAATTTTAGTATAGTGTTTAATTCTGATGTAAAAACAAATGTATATGAAAATGACTTTTGAGGCTGAGACAAATGGATTGTCTCAGCCTTTTATGCATGAGCAAAAGGTCAAGTGAAACTAAGCGTTATTTTCTTAAAACATTGGGATGGCTCGTTAGGGTGGTACCATGAAAGTATTTTAAATCAATGAGATTTCTGTTCCACTCATTTTTATTTTGTTATTATCATATGAGTGAAAATAACACTGTAATTTACTTTTTATATTTATTAATTACAGTAAGAGATGAAGAAATGAAAATTTTTTCAAAAAAATTTTCATTTTATTTTTAGAATTATCATAAAACTAGAAAATGTATAAAGTTGCAAAATCTTATTATGAATTGTTCATTTTTATAGTGTATCTAGGAATGGATGATTTATTTTTAAAAGATAAAATGAATGATTAAAAAGAAATATATTGTTTGACTATTATGTTTAATTTTAATGAATTGTGCAAATCTTAATTTTCTCATGTTGCAAATTACAGTCAGTACGTTATAATTACAAAATGTGTTAACTATGAGGAGGTTATTTATCACATGGGGTTGAATAAAGAAGCTATAAAAATTGGTTTCGCTTATGTCGGTATCGTCGTAGGTGCTGGCTTTTCAACAGGACAGGAAGTTATGCAATTCTTCTCACCATATGGCTTATGGTCATATATTGGTGTTTTACTTTCTGGGCTAATTTTAGGATTTATTGGAAGACAAGTTGCAAAAATTGGGACTGCGTTTGACGCACAAAACCATGAATCAACTTTAGACTATTTATTTGGAAATGCATTCAGTAAAATTGTAGACTACTTACTTATCTTTTTCCTATTTGGTATTTCAGTTACTATGATTGCTGGAGCAGGATCAACATTTCAAGAAAGCTTCGGTGTACCGACGTGGTTAGGTGCATTGATAATGGTAATCGCAATATATATCACACTATTGATGGACTTTAATAAAATTGTACGTGCTTTAGGTATTGTTACGCCATTCTTAATTATATTAGTAGTTATTATTGCTGCGTACTATCTTTTCAATGGTAGTATTTCATTTGGAAAAATTAACGAAACTGTACCACATGACAGCTTATGGCTAGGTATACTTAAAGGTATTAACTACGGTGGTCTTGCATTTGCTGTAGGATTCAGTACTATTGTCGCTATAGGTGGCGATGCTTCAAGACGTCGCGTTTCAGGCGCTGGTGCGCTATTTGGAGGTATTATTTATACCATATTATTAGCGTTAATTAACTTTGCATTACAGTCTGAATTCCCAAAAATCAAAGATGCAGATATTCCGATGTTAACGTTAGCAAATGCAATTAATCCTTGGATAGCACTTGTGCTATCGGTAATTATGTTAGCAGTAATGTATAATACAATTTTAGGTTTAATGTATTCATTTGCAGCGAGATTTACAGAACCATACAGTAAAAAATATCATATCTTTATCATAGTTATGGTAATTGTGGCTTATGGTTTAAGCTTTGTAGGTTTCGCAGGATTAATTAACTACTTATATCCAATAATGGGATATGTTGGTTTAATTGTTGTTATTGGAGTACTTATTAAGTATTACAGTAGAAAACGACAAAACAAGAAATTTATTGCTTAATCTTTAAAAGTGAAAACATAATTTATATATGATATAGCTCAGCTTGCCAACTTATGCAAGCTGAGTTTTCTAATTCATTATCCCTGTAATACTATTGTGAACTTATTTATTATGGTACAATGCTTCCGAAAGGAAAGGTAATCTATGAAGAAAAAACATAAATGGACCCTTATCACAGCTTTTATCATTGTCACTGTTGTAGTAGTTATGGCAGTACTTTTAAAACTACAGTATGATAGACAAAACACGGGTAAAGTACACGAAAAAGTTCAAATTAATAATAAAAATGTGAATGCTTTTACAAATATCACTTATGGTAAAGGATTGCCAAATAGTCGACTTGATATATTAACTCCGAATGAATTAGATCAAGATAATAAACTTCCAGTAATTTTTTGGATGCATGGTGGAGGATTTATTGCAGGAGATAAACAATATAAAAACCCATTATTATCTAAGATTGCTGAACAGGGTTATATTGTGGTAAATATTAATTATGCACTTGCACCAGATTTTAAATATCCTATGCAATTACAACAGATTGATCAAGCGGTGAGTTTTATTAAGAGAAATAAACATGAATTGCCTATTGATTTCAATCAAGTTATCTTTGGTGGAGATTCCGCAGGTGCACAATTATCAAGTCAATTCACAGCGATACAAACGAATGAATCTTTAAGAGAAGACATGAACTTTAAGCAACAATTCGAACCAGATCAACTTAAAGCGGCCATCTTTTTTGGTGGATTTTATGACATGAAAACAGTTAAAGCAACAGAATTCCCAAGAATTCAACTCTTTATGGAAAGCTATACTGGGAAGCGAGATTGGGAACAACAATTTAAGTATATAAGTGAGATGTCTACTATCAATCAAGTTACAGAGGATTATCCTCCAACATTTTTGTCAGTGGGTGATGCTGACCCATTTTATAGTCAGAATATTGAATTCTATAAAAAATTAAAGTCAACAGACGTACCAGTTGATACATTATTTTATGACGGTTCACATAAATTGAGACATCAGTATCAATTTCATATGGAATTACCAGAATCGCAGCAAAATATGAAAGACGTCTTAAGGTTTTTAAGTAGAAATACTACTTCCTCAGGTGTTGAAACGGAATATCAATCTGAAGATGCAAATCCAAATGGTGTTGAATTAAACCCGTACTAGCTTATCAATGGCTAAACATGTTTGAATCAAATAACCTCAACTTTATAAAGATTTTGAAATAAAAAACACTTTCGTTGAATGCAAATGAGATGTATTCATACGGAAGTGTTTTTATTAATATTGAATAGATTCATATTTATTTGTTAGTTTGTTTTAACTATACGTTTGAGAATGAAATAGAAGTATTGGGAGTGACAATCAAAAGATGTTGCGCGCTAAGTTTGTCTTGGTATCATATATAATTCTATAATGATTTTATTGCTAAAATTTTCAAACAGAATGTGTTGTTATTTGGATAATTATCAAAAAACGATTAAACTGCAATTAAGGAAATGTTTACTAATTTATTACATTTAATCTATTAAATTAGTAATTTAGCCATGATATATTTATTATAATATCGATGATCAATAAACAATTTATCTTTAAGTTCACCTTCGACTTGATAGTTTGCACTTTTAAATAAATCAACAGCGGTCGTATTTTCGGGAACGACTTCAACTTCAATACGGTGAATGTCATGGTTTAAACACCATGCTTCTATGGAATTAATTAATGATTGTCCTAATCCTTTTTCGCGATAATGCCTTATAACTCCCATAGAAAAATGTGCTTCATGCCGTGTACGTTCGAAATTTTCGGTAGTGACAATTGCAAATCCTACAAGTTCACCGTTGTTTTCTGCAATATAAATTGCATTAGAAGGAGAAGTTATATAATGTTCTAAGGTTGCGATAGCATCCGTATTAGAGGGCGCGTACTCGCCAGGATTGTATATCAAATAATCAGATTCATCATAGATTGTACTTAATAGTTTTATAAAAGGTTCTATATCGTTGATACCAATTTCTCGAATTTGATGAACCATATATGTCCACTCCTCATTTCCAATTTTTAAAACTCAGTTATAGTATAACTTAACATCATTAACATGAATTTACTAGGGAATAATTAAAATAAGAAAAATATATGATAAAGGGTGTCGTATAATGAAACCGAATATATTGCTTGCGGGCGTCACAGGATATATAGGAAAGAATCTAATTGAATCCATTAAAGATGAAGGGGTCTTATACACATTGTCTAAGTATCCTAAAGAAAAAGAATATAAAGAAATTATTTGGCTTGAAAAGGACATTTATAATTATAATGATGTTTTAACTGCTATGGAAGGTATAGACATTGCAATATATTATTTAGACCCAACCAAACATTCTGCTAAATTAACGCATGCAACTGCTAGGGATATCAATTTGATAGCCGCAGATAATTTTGGTAGAGCTACAGCAAAACAAGGTGTGAGTAAGATTATATATATTAGCGGTAGTCGTTTCGATGTTGAAACGAAAAGACGTTTATCGGCATATGGCACTGAAGTAGAAGAGACGACAGCACAAGTGGCACGCCCACACGTAGCAGTTGAGTTACAAACATCGAAATACGATGATGTAAGAAGTGCGCTAAGTATACAATTACCGATGAATTGGACATTAAATCAAATGGTAACATATTATTTTAAATGGTTAGATGAAACGAAAGGAACATTATTACATACAGCAGAACAAGGAGATAATTTTATCGTTTATATGAAAAATAAACGTAATCCTATACTAGTACTACGTAAGGTGAAGACTGAAAAAGATATCATAACGTTGTATCTTGTAAGTGGTAGTATTGTAAAACCTAATTTAAAAAAGCAGGGGAAATTAGAGTTTCGCAAATTAAAAGGTAGTCAACAAGTCATCGTACACCTGTTTGATTATATCCCGAAATTAACTTGGCCCGTATATTATTTATTACAATCACCTTTCCAAGATTTAATGATGAGAGGATTTGAAATTGATTGCCGCATTAAGCATTACCAAGGTCGAATTAATTCTGGAGAAAATATAAAATATACAAAATAGTTGAGGTGAGTTTATGGAAATTTTAGTAGTGGAAGATGATATGACTTTATTTAAAGAACTTAGTGAAGAGCTGGAACAGTGGGATTTTAATGTTAATGGTATCGATGATTTTAATCTTGTAATAGAAAAGTTTCAAGAGGTGGATCCAGCAATTGTCATTATGGATGTTAAACTACCAAAATACGATGGATTTTACTGGACGAGAAAGATTCGAGAAATATCAAATACACCAATTTTATTTTTATCCTCAAGAGATAACCCAATGGATCAGGTAATGAGCATGGAATTAGGCGCAGACGACTATGTTCAAAAACCATTTAATACGAATATTTTAATTGCTAAGCTACAAGCGATATATAGACGCGTTTATCAATTTAGTATAGATGAGAAAAGGGTCATAACTTGGCAAGAAGCGACACTCGATCTTACAAAAGATAGTATTAATAGAGATGATCAAGTCATATACTTATCTAAAACAGAAATGATTATTTTAGAGATGTTAGTAAAAAAACAGGATACAATTGTAACCAGAGACACATTGATAACTGCACTTTGGGACGATGAGGCGTTTGTCAGTGATAATACCTTAACTGTAAATGTGAATCGTTTAAGGAAGAAACTTGCAGATATAAATATGAAAGATGCAATTGAAACTAAAATCGGTAAGGGTTACATGGCTCATGGATAGTATTAAATGGGTTTGGTTATTTCTCCGTTCACGGAAAAATTGGATATTTTGGTTACTCATTTTACAATTCATCTTTTTAGGTATTGCTTTTTTAGATTATGATTTAAATGTAAACAGTGTTTTATATATTATTATTTTAAATATAGGATTAAGTTGTATTTTTTTATTATTTACATACTTAAAAGAAGTTAAGTTTTATAAACACTTAGATGATAATATAGAACCCGAAGCGTTAAAGCATAAATCACTGGCAGATACGCCATTTCAACAAGAGATGTTAGAGTATTTATATGATCAAATTACGACACAAAAAAAATTAGTGACTGAACAAAAACAACAAATTAAATCTACTGAAGCTGCGTTAACAGATTTCGTGCATGATATTAAGACACCAGTCACTGCATTGAAATTATTGATTGAAAAAGAAAATGATGATAATAGAAGACGTGCACTACTATTTGAATGGACACGTATCAACGATATGTTAGATAAACATTTGTTTTTGACTCGATTAGAGTCACAAAATAAAGATATGTATTATGAATACGTGTATTTAAAACGCTTAGTCATAGATGAAATACAGATTACTAGATATATTAGCCAAGCGAAAGGCATTGGTTTTGATCTTGAATTTGACGACGATTATAAAGTATATACAGATACTAAATGGTGTCGAATGATGATAAGACAAATTCTTTCTAATGCAATTAAATATAGTGAAAATAGCACAATTTATATAAGTGGAAGGCTGATTGAAAACCATGTGACGTTGGAAATTAAGGATGAAGGTAGGGGAATAAGTAAAAAAGACTTACCAAGAATTTTTGATAAAGGTTTCACCTCAACGAAAAATCGTAATGAAACGACGTCTTCTGGTATAGGGCTATATCTGGTGAAAAATGTAAAAGAAAAATTAGCTATAACTGTTCATATCAATTCTGAAATCAATAAAGGAACGAAAGTACAATTTGTTTTTCCAAACCAAAACGAAATTGTTGAAAGGTTATCTGATTATTAAATCTGTTCATATGCAATATATGAAAATGCGATGACAAATAAGATGTCTAAATATTGTATTTATCGACTATGGCGAATCAAAATTTACACAAAGTGTAAAAATGCGGAGCTTGAGACATGAATTACGTGGTTAGCGCCAAAGTGGCAATCCCTAATTTTGCTAAAGGGATTGCCATTTTTGTTATTACTCATATTTAGTGTAATTAAAATAAAAAATATATTCGCGTTTGACGTTATTGCGTATTAAGTAAAACTTTGACCAAAATATTTGTTTTCATAAATTTAAAGATAAGCACTACCTTGAAATGATTTTGTGTATGTTAATTTTGAGAAATATAGAAAAATAATTGTTGATTATAAATTGTAATTATGCAATTATTGCTATTGTGCGTTTTGATGTATGAATTTATAAATTTCTAAATCATTTTTGAAAAAATATAAATACGACAGAACGATATACACACAATTATTAATTTAACGAAAATGTAATGTTAAGAATTTGTAAATTTAATTGTAGGATTGTTAAATTTGTGCTATTTTCAAATAAGGACAAATCAACATTTGTGAGATTTTTTAAACCTAGTAAGCAAATACTCATTTACATAATATTAATAAAACAAAAAAGTAATGGGTGTATTGTAAATCTTGCCAATTTTAATTTGTCTAGAAAAGAATGTAATTTTTTAAATTTATTGAAGGTGATTGTATTGGTCACTGTAAATGGAGGATTTTTTGAATGTTTAACAAGAAAAAAGATAAGTTCATGGTGAAACTTGAAGAAATGATTTTCAACTTAGACCGTGCAGCAATTGAATTTGGTAAAATGGATTTTAATACACACTTAGACCTTAAAGCATATTCAGATAATATTAAAACATACGAATCACATGGTGATGAGCTTATGCATCAAGTGATTTCGGATTTGAACCAAACATTCATTACACCTATTGAACGTGAGGACATCCTCTCTTTATGTAACGCTATTGATGATGTTTTAGATGCAATTGAAGAAACATCAGCAATGTTTGAAATGTACTCTATAGAATATACAGATGAATATATGGCTGAATTTGTTGATAATATCCAAAAAGCTATTGCTGAAATGAAATTAGCAGTAGGCTTACTTGTCGATAAAAAATTATCTCACATGCGCATTCATTCTATTAATATTAAAGAATTTGAAACTAACTGTGATGGTATATTACGTCAGTCAATTAAACATATTTTTAACAGTGAAACAGATCCTATCACACTTATTAAAATCAAAGAGATTTATGAAAGTCTAGAAGAAATTGCCGATAAATGTCAAGCTGTAGCGAATAACTTTGAAACAATAATAATGAAAAATAGCTAAGGAGTCCTAACTTATGGAATATATTTTGATTATCACAGTAGCTATCGTTATTTTTTCTTTGATATTTGACTTTATCAATGGTTTCCATGATACAGCCAATGCCGTCGCTACTGCTGTTTCAACACGTGCATTAACTCCTAGAACTGCGATTATTTTGGCGTCAGTTATGAACTTTATTGGTGCATTAACATTTACTGGAGTTGCAAGTACGATAACAAAAGATATTGTAGATCCATTTAAATTAGAAAATGGTCTAGTTGTGGTTTTAGCTGCTATTTTGGCAGCAATTATTTGGAATTTAGTAACTTGGTTTTTTGGAATACCTAGTTCATCTTCACATGCATTAATTGGCTCAATCGCTGGTGCAGCAATTGCTTCACAAGGTACATTTGCTGTATTACACTATCAAGGCTTTACAAAAATAATAATTGTATTACTTTTATCACCAGTTATTGCGTTTTGTGTTGGTTTTATTATGTATTCAATTGTTAAAGTAGTTTTCAAAAATGCAAATCTTACGAAAGCAAATCGTAATTTTAGATTTTTCCAAATTTTCACTGCTTCATTACAATCATTTTCACATGGTACAAATGATGCACAAAAATCAATGGGTATTATTACTTTAGCGCTTATAGTTGCGAATATCCAAACAGGTACAAGCACCGAGCCTCAACTATGGGTTAAGGTTGCCTGTGCTACTGCGATGGGGTTAGGTACAGCTGTTGGTGGTTGGAAAATCATCAAAACAGTTGGTGGAAACATAATGAAAATACGTCCAGCTAATGGTGCAGCAGCTGATTTATCTTCTGCTTTAACTATTTTTGTTGCGTCATCATTGCATTTTCCACTTTCAACGACGCATGTCGTGTCTTCATCTATATTAGGTGTAGGTTCTTCTAACCGTATTAAAGGTGTGAAATGGAATACTGCACAACGTATGATTATTACTTGGGTAATCACATTACCTATTTCTGCGTTATTAGCCGCTTTAATATATTTTGTAATCAATCTTGTTTTATAAGTATTAACAATGGTTAATAATAAATAACTAAATAAATTTAAGAATGAGTTTAAGACCTACATCTTATTCTTAAGATAAAGGGCTAATCTAAATACAATAGGGTTGATCCTTTCAGTCTGCCGACAAAGTCTCTGATTTTGTCGGCAGTTTTTTTGTGCGTGCTTTTCCTTGGGTATTGTCTTACAGCAGTATTCAGCATGTGCACTTCCACAGAAGTCGACTCAAATCACTGGCGAAATTATAATATAAAATAAGCAGTGGTGTTATTTGTTATGTTGAATCAATCAATTGATAAAGGCGATTAATGAAATAATTAAACAAAGGGGTAGAGGAGAGAAAAGGAAAGAAGATAAAAATATGTATCAATTTAAATGAAATAGTAGTACAGATTTAACTCATAAATATATTGATCTAATATGATCACAATTTAGATGAAGGCAGTGAATACTTATCTAATCAAAAAAATGAGTCAAGAGATGAAAATTGAGAAAAAGAAAACGTCAATTTCTATATGTTTTCCATAGAAATTGACGTAATATTTGTTTGATAAAGAGGTTTAAGTCCTTCCTCTTTTTTAATCATTCATTTTGGTTATCTTAATGAATATAATTATAGCTAGAAGCAGTAGATGCTGGAATTGTACGATAATCTACTGTACCTGGAGGTGTATTATAATTCATTTCTGATATTAAAATACTGCCATCAGGATTTACTTGCTCAACATATGCAACGTGACCAATTGGACCTTCATAATTTTGCATGATAGAACCAGCAGTTGGCGTGTTGTTTACTGTATAGCCATCTGCTGCAGCATTGTTAGCCCAGTGATCAGCGTTCCACCAATATGTACTAATTGGTTGTCCAGTTTCTGCTCTACGATTAAATACATGCCATGTACATTGACCCCAATCATATAAATTAGCGTCACTAGCAGAAGTATTACCTGTAGAAGGTGTTTGTGTAGCAGTGTTACCAGAACCACCTGAACCGCCAACACTTGATCCATTTGGAATCGTAAGTGATTGACCTGGATGGATTAAATAACCATTTAGATTATTTTCTGACATTAGTGCATCTACTGAAACACCATAATTGTTAGCAATGATGTTTAATGATTCACCAGATTTAACTGTATGTGAAGAACCACCTGATGTTTGTGAAGAAGTGTTTGAACTTGAGCTTTGACCACTTCCACCAACTTCGATAACTTGTCCCGGAAATACCATATTGTTATCGAGGTTATTGTTTTGTTTAATCTCATCTACTGAAACACCATATTGTTCTGAGATTGTCCATAGTGACTCACCTGATTGTACTGTATGTTGTGTTGATGCTTCAGCTTCATGGTTAGCAATAAACGCTGCTGCACCTGAAGCAGCAGTTACTGCAAATGCGAACTTTTTCAAAAGAACTCCTCCTCACACCTATATAAATAACTCATTTCAAATTATATATATCTGTATTGATTTTCTTTAATTGAATTCATGTTACATACTAACAAAAAATAGGCGACTTGTGTTTAATGTTATAGAGATGTAACATTATTAACATTTTAGTGCGTTGCTATGTAAACATAATAAATACTTTTGTTATGGACTTTAAACGGGGTTTGAGTTTTAGAATTCATTTTAAAATTTATTACTTTGTAACATTTGAAAATGTGTAAATTTCAATTAACTTAAATATCTTTTTAGAATTGATAATAAAATGTTTGATTTAACTTGGAATAGTGAAAATGAAAGTAATACATTTAATCAAAAACAAAACTATAACGACGTTTAAGCACCTTGATTATACAAATCAGCAAATAAATTTCAATTAATGTGTAAAACGTTATAACATCTAAGGAGTGAATTGGTTGGCTGAATCAACACAACAAATTAATCAAAAGCAATCTAAATCTAAAAAGGACAAATCCAAATCCCATGCGTATGGTAAAGTGTGGTTATTCTTTGTTTATTATTGGATTATTTTTGGTATTGGCTGTTATTTTGGACAGTTTTTACCTATGGAATGGAGAAAGCCACTATCTATCGTCTTACTCGTATTAGTATTATTTACAGTTTTAACTAATCGTGCACGTAAGTATGGATTGGTTATTTCACATATATATGCCATAGTTGTCGGATTATTGTCCTATGCTACATTTACAGCTTATTTGCAAAATTTAGGGACAGAAGTGTTTTATAAAAATGTGCTATTAGCAATAGGTGCTTTTATCGCATTTGGTATAATTGGCTATTTCATTGTCGATAACGCTGCAGGTATGGGTAAATACTTATTTGTTACGTTAGTCGCACTGATTGTTGCTGGAATCATCGGTATGTTTGTGCATAATCCAATATTCCATACAATCATTACAGTAGTAGGTTTATTGTTATTCTTATTATATACTTTATATGATTTTAATCGTATGAAACGTGGTCAGTTTTCTCCACGAGAAATGGGATTCAATTTATTCATCAATTTATTACACATTATCAAATATGTATTAAGACTAGCGAACAAATTTAAAAAGTAATATATAAGATAAAAATTTACAAACCGAAAGTTATAAATTCTAATAAAAGAAAACCGTAACTGAATTTCTATAAAATTCAGTTACGGTTTTTTTAGTTTATTGCCTTTATCTTAACTTTTATTATCATTATTACTTCAGCAAGACCATTGAATAATATTCAGTTTAGATAAGATCGTCGTGTCACGAGAGGTTTAATTTATGATCATATAATAATGTGATATAACAACTTATTTTATCATTAATAAAATATAAAAAGTTTAGAATTAAGGACGATGAATGAAAAATTATGTTGACAAATTAAATTATTATATTCAAAATTATGTAATGATAAAACATGTACTTTGAAACTAAAAAAGTGAATGTTCTATTTTCAAAAGATGAAAATATTAAAGAAATATTCATTTTTATAAAAATGATTTTATGTGTATGGTGTGTAACTGAATATGAGAGAGGTTGGAATATGGAAGTACAGTGCTTAAATATTATTTCTAAAAAATTTTATCCTACTAAACGTGTAACAGATGGCCTACTACTATTACTGCCAATAAAGGGAGTATTAGAGATTCAACAATTTACCGCTAATGTAAAAATTGATACAGAAGTATTAATCGTAAACCATACAGAAATCTTTAGCATTAAACGAAATGAAACAACCATTTTATTATATATTGCGAGTGATTGGTTTTTAGAACGAGGTTATTCATTTTTTGATTATCAATATAACTCCAAGTTGATTCAATCTACAGCACAATTAACAAAATCTTTAATAGAGTTAACGAAACACTACTTAAACCATACATTAAGTTGTGATATTTATGAAAATTACATGGTCAAAATTGTTGAAATTATTGCTAATGAAGCTAAAGTAGATTCGAACTATTTACCCCAGCAAACAGACAACTCATATTTTGGTATTACTGGAGAAATACTAGATTATGTGAGTCGTAATTTGAAACAACCATTAACGTTAAAATCAATTGCCAATCATATTTTTATTTCACAATCAAATATATCTAGTCAATTTTATAGTAAGTTGGATATGAATTTTAAAACTTATGTGGATACATTAAAATTGGCAACATCTATGAAAGAGTTATTGAATGGTCAATATACCATTGGAGAAATATCTGACTTATATGGTTTTAGTAGCGCAGCACTTTACAGTAAAAAATTCAAACAATATTACGGTTATACACCCAATCAATATCGTAAGCTTACGAAATACAATAAAAATTTATATTATCCTTATGAAACACTGGATGACACATTTAAAGATCAAGTAAAATCTCAACTTACTACAAAATTAGCAAATAGTGATGTGCAAAACAATGAAATTACTATTTGCTCTGATTATTTTTCGGATAATCGCAATTCGTCTATAATCATTCAAATTTATACAATAACAGAGTTATACCAATTGTATACTGATCCTAAAATGAGTTATTTGATTGAAAATGACAATCAGGTTTATATTTATTGCAATATAAACGTAAAAGTTTTTCAAAAATACATTTCTGAACAACAAACATATAAAGCGATTGACTTTATCATAAAAAACAATGCACATTTGGTGCTTCAAGTTTATGAAAGTCAAGACATTGAAATATATTTAAATCAGATTTGTAGACCTTATGCGACTTATTTACAAACTAGCACAAACTTCAATCAGGATTTGCTTAATAAGATAACTTATTGTTTTGACTTGAGTACAATGACGATAAAAGAAATTTATCGTAATATTATCAAAATCAGACAGTTTAGAGAAAATGTGAAATTTGGTATTGATATTACCCAATTATTTAATGAACCTGATACTTTTAAAATGTTGGAAGTACAGTTAAAGAGAATTGGTTTTGATTACTATTGTGTAGATAATCAAAAGCTTTCAACACCAAATTTAAATGATACTCATGAAATGTTGTTGACGAAAGAAATCTTTAAATTTAATTATATAAGAAAAATAATGTCAGAAATGTGTTTAGAGGAAAGGCATTATTTTTTATTAAATGTAAGAAATAATTTTTTAGTGCATGATGAGTCAATGAATATTATTGAAAGTCCACCATTGTTAGTCGGTGTTTTTAAAAGAATATTAAAACATTTTTCAGGTATCGGTGTAGATCTGATACAGCAAATGAATGGCAATGAATCTTTATACTTATATGATAAAAGTGGTTTCCGCACATTGGTCGGAAGTATGTTTCATCGTTTGATAGAAAAAACGCGCTATAAAGTATATGAACATGATTTTTATACTATTATTGACCAAGTAGATAAAATTAGCGTTTATATAAGCGATTGGCAAATTATGGAAAATGAAGTATCGAATCGTCATGCGACAAAAATGTCAGTTAATATAAATTTTAAAGATTTAAAGTTAAGAAAAAAGCATTTAATTTTTAAAGAGACTTATAACAATGTGCATGGAAATATCAATTGTGTAATACCAGGCAATTTACGTGAGAAATACCAGTGGTCTGATTTATTTATAGAAAAAATAGAAGCGTATAATAAGCCGCTAATTAATGTATTTGAACATCCATTTAATGACAAATCTTTAAGTGTAGCTATCGATTATAACACTGTACACATTATTGATATTTATAAATAAGCATTTGAGCCCGAAATATATAATCAAATTAACATGTTTTACAAAATTTAATTTACTGGTGTTCGTAATAATGACAAAGCTATAAAAATAAATGATAAAGACAGAGTTACTTTTTTTAGAGATAATGAAATTGTATTGCTTACTAGCGTTTGGAGGTGTAGCAACAATGACTGATGAAAAGAAGGCGCAGTTATTAAAAATTTATAAAAAATATAATAGAGTAATGTCATATATAGAAAATAAATATAAATTAACAATGAATGATATTGCTATTTTGGAAATAATACAACAAAATTGTAGACAGCAAAACATGCTGATGCAACCATTTTTAAAAATTGCGACGACTGAACTCGATTTGAGCCGGACAAAAGTGTTAGCATCAATTCGACGATTAATTAACCAAGATCGTGTAAGCAAATTACGTTCAACAAAAGATGAGAGAAAAGTGTTTTTATCGATGACGGAAGAGAATAATACGAAGTATCAAACTTTGTTAGATGAAATCGAAGCACAGGTAGACTAAAATATTTAAAAAGCATAATTACATAAAGATAACGCTTATTCAGTTACAAATATTAAAGATTATAACGGTATTGCGTGAACGAATATGAGATATTAATCTCATACTCGATATAAAGGACTTATCCAAATTTTGTGGATTAGTCCTTTTTACAATTAAAATGATATAATTTTGATCGCGCTTATTTGTCCGGTTATAGTTTGAGGTTGTAATTCATCGACGTTAAGTTTACATTGGCGCAAGCACATTTCAAACTCGCTTTAAATAAATGACAAAATAGTTAAGCTTACTTGAGAGAATCAATAAAAATATAAGCAAAGTAGCATGTTAATCTATGTGATATAATGAAAATATTGTATAATATGATGTATTGATTTACGCATTTAATTAGAAAGTGAGATGAAATTATGGGACGTAAGTGGAATAATATTAAAGAGAAAAAGGCCCAAAAAGATAAGAATACGAGTAGAATTTATGCTAAATTTGGTAAAGAAATCTATGTAGCAGCTAAATCTGGGGAACCCGATCCAGTTTCAAACCAAGCTTTAAGATTAACATTAGAAAGAGCAAAAACATACTCTGTGCCTAACCACATTATAGATAGAGCTATTGAAAAAGCTAAAGGTGGCGGCGAAGAAAATTACGATGAGTTGCGATATGAAGGGTTCGGTCCGAATGGCTCAATGATAATTGTAGACGCGCTTACTGATAATGTTAATAGAACTGCATCTGATGTTCGTGCTGCATTTGGTAAAAATGGTGGCAATATGGGTGTTTCTGGTTCTGTTGCTTATATGTTTGAACATACTGCCGTATTTGGTGTTGAAGATAAGTCAGCGGATGATGTCTTAGAAAGTTTAATGGAACAAGAGATAGATGTTAGAGATGTCATTGACGAAGATGGTTTAACCATTGTATATGCTGAGCCTGATCAATTTGCGCAAGTACAAGATGCATTACGTGCATCAGGTGTTGAAACATTTAAAGTAGCGGAGTTTGAAATGTTACCACAGTCAGATATTGAATTATCAGCAGAAGATCAAGAAACATTCGAACAATTAATTGATGCATTAGAAGATTTAGAAGATGTACAAAATGTATTCCATAATGTGGATTTGAAATAACATGGATAAAAATCAAGAAGTACAAAAATGGATTGAACAATTACAATTACATCCGCATCCAGAAGGTGGGTATTATAAAGAGACTATAAAAGCGATACCTGATAACTCAAATCAAAGGTCGGCCTATTCGAGTATATATTTTCTTTTAACGCATGATAATATATCACATTTTCATCGAATAGATGCCGATGAAATCTGGTATTACCATTCAGGAGATTCCTTAACTGTTCACATGATACACCCAGACGGCAACTATCAAAAAGTAACAGTAGGTCCTCATATCGAAAATGGTGATGTATTGCAACATGTAGTACCAAAAGGTACGATTTTTGCATCGTCTATTGAAGATTGTGCTGGCTATGCACTTGTGGGTTGCATGTGCCATCCAGCATTTGAATTTAAACATTTTGAGTTATTGAGTAAAGAATGGTTAAACGAAACTTACCCTGAGTTAAAACAAATTAACGATCGTTATGCTTTATCATCATTGGACATTAATAGTTAAATATAAAAGCAAACTCGTGTTACTTTCTCATTAAAACAGTTGTGAAAGTAACACGAGTTTTTTAATTAATATTATTTTGAAGTACCAAAAACTTCGTTAGCGATTTCAACAATATAAGCTAACTTTTTCCATTGTTCTTCTTCTGTCAATTTATTGCCTTCTTCTGTAGAAGCAAAACCACATTGCGGACTTAGACAAATTTGTTCTAAATCTATATAATTTTGTGCTTCTTTTACACGTTTTAAAATAGTATCTTTATCTTCTAATTCACCGTTTTTTGAAGTGAATAATCCCAATACTGCAAATGAACAGTCTTTTGGGAAAAATCTTAAGGGTTCGAAATCACCTGAACGTTTATCGTCATATTCTAAGAAGAAACCATCTAATTGTTCTTTGAATAGATACGGTGCGATTGGTTCGTAACCACCAGAAATGGCCCAAGTAGATTGGTAATTTCCGCGACAAATATGTGTTGTGATTAATAAATCTTTTGGTAAATCACTGATTGCTTCATTAATCACTTTATAAGCAAGTTGACGCGCAACTTCTTTTTCTGATTCACTTCTATCACGCCCACGTGTGTTTTGTGTTCCAGAAGTCAAGTTTGCCCAATACACATCATCTAGTTGAATATAACGTGCACCAAGCTCATAGAATTTAAGTAAACTATCATGATAAGCCTTTGCTACATCATGTGCAAAATCATTGATGTCAGGATATATCTCTTCGTTTAAAATGTTAGGATGGAATAATTGATTAGGACTTGGAATAGAAACTTTTGCTGTTGCACGACCGTTCACCTTATCATATAAAAATTTAAAGTGTTCAAAATGGGGATGATTTGGATTGAATGCAACTTTATCAACCACTTTGACGTTGTGATTTCTAGTTTCCACACCTTCAAATGTTAAACCTCGCTCAGATGTGTAACCTTCAACACCATCCAAGTTTTCTAAGAAATCAAAATGCCACCAACTTCTGCGGAATTCACCATCAGTAATACTATGTAAACCAATTTCTAGTTGTTTATCTATGATGCGTTCAATTTCTTCATCTTCTATATTTTTTAAAGTTTGTGCATCTATTTCATTGTTTTGATAATCTTTACGTGCATCTTTTAAGCGTTTTGGACGTAGTAAACTCCCTACGTGATCCGCTCTAAATGGTCTTTGTGTCGTTGACATATGGCTATCTCCCTTTTTTAAAGAATTTTCTGAAAAATATATTAAAAATTTAACAAAATTCTCAACAATTGTCAATTTCGCTTTTGCGCTATGAAATATAGTACAATAAAAATAATTATCTACTCGCTATTAACTAAAAAGTTAAATGTAACAAACATAAGATGACATGTAAGGTTCAGTTTTATATAATAATGACAAGGAGTTGGTGGCAGTGAAAGTAAAATATATTGATAAACGTCACTGGCGTCGCATCATTGACAGAGAGTATACGGAAGTCAAAGTGAATAATAACAAATTTAAAGGTATTATTGGGTTAGTAACGATGAAAAAAGTACGTGAACCACTAGAAGTATCGGTGGTAGGACAAAATATTGTTGTTGCTGATGATAATTATCAGTGGTTACAAATATTACCTGAAAAAAAGCGTTATAGTATCACAGTGATGTTAGACGACAAGGGCAATCCGTTAGAATATTACTTTGACATAAATATAAAAAATGTTACGCAAAAAGGAAATGCGCGTACGATTGATTTATGCTTGGACGTATTAGCATTACCTAGTGGAGCATACGAGCTTGTAGATGAAGACGACTTGTTACGCGCTTTAAATCAAGGACAAATAACGAAGAAACAATATCACGAAGCATACATTATCGCACATCAGTTAATGATTAAAATTGATACAGATTTTACAACGATGCAAGACAAAATTATGTATTGTTTTCATAAAATAAAACAAAAAGCGAATTCTCAAAAGCAATCTTCTTTTAATAAACAAAAATTTAAAGGAAAAAAGCATAAAGACAAAGACTCTGTATACAATGAGACTAAACATAAGCCGATAAAAAAATACAATAAGCATCATAATCATTCTAATCAAAACAAAAATAAATCACATCATAGTAAGATTAAAGATTCAAATGCATCTCAAAAATCTTAAAATTGTGGTAAACAAAATTCCCTATATTAGTCATGCATTAACCATGTTATAGTTAAAACTGCGAGAATTGAAGATTACTGAATATAAGTAATTAACGCAAAGTAGATAAAAGTAAGGCCACCATAAATAAAGATATTTAAGTATTTGTAAAAATAGGGGGATAATTATGAAGATTGACGATTATCGCTTGTTAACTACATTAGATGAGACAAAAACGCTCAGGAAAGCAGCAGAAATTTTATATATCTCTCAACCAGCAGTAACTCAACGATTAAAAGCGATAGAAAATGCATTTGGTGTCGATATATTCATACGTACAAAAAAGCAATTAATAACTACGACTGAGGGTATGATGATTATTGAACACGCGCGCGATATGTTAAATAGAGAGCGTCTATTTTTAGATAAGATGCAAGCACATATCGGCGAAGTAAATGGTACCATTTCCATCGGTTGTTCGTCTTTAATAGGTCAAACGTTGTTGCCAGTTGTATTAAATTTATATACACGACAATTTCCAAATGTAGAAATTCAAGTTCAAGTAGGATCAAGTGAACAAATTAAAGCTAATCATAGAGATTATCATGTGATGATTATTCGTGGTAATAAAATGATGAATTTAAGCAACACACATTTATTTAATGACGAACATTATTTTATCCATCCAAAAAATCGTAATGATGAAGTAGAAAAGATGCCGTTTATCGAATTTCAGGCTGATCCTATATATATTAATCAAATTAAAGAATGGTATGGTAGTCAAATCGGTCAAGATTATCACGCGATGATTACGGTTGATCAAGTGGCGACATGTAAAGAAATGTTATTAAATGGTGTTGGCGTGACCATATTGCCAGAAATAATGATGAAACACCTAGATAAGGAACAATTTGCGTTTCAACGCGTAGATATAGAAGATAAACCGCTGATTCGTTCTACTTATTTAAGCTATGATCCAAGCATGTTACAGTTGCCACAAGTTGATTCATTTATTAATTTAATAATGGAATACGTGGAATAATAATTATTCACAATTGAATATTTTGATTCAGTTATAAAAGTAACTTTGCGAAGAGTTATATTGAATTTAATAGGAATAGAGGACGCTAAATGTTTAGTGAATTGTTACATATAAAAAATTATAAATTATTTGTTGTTAATATGATGATGTTAGGTATGGGAATTGCGATCACTGTACCGTATTTGGTATTATTTGCCACAAATGATTTAGGTATGACTTCTACCCAATATGGGTTGTTATTAGCATTAGCTGCTATTAGCCAATTTACTATGAATACAATTGTAGCGCGTTTTTCTGATACACATAGTATCAATAGAAAAACGATTATTATTACTGCACTTTTTATGGGCGCAGTCAGTTTTTCAATTTATTTTTATGTTCATGAGATATGGGTTTTTATAGTAATGTATGCCATTTTTCAAGGTTGTTTTGCCCCGGCTATGCCTCAAATGTATGCGTCAGCGAGAGAATCGATCAATACTTCTACATCAAAGGATAGAGCGAAATTCGCTAACGCTGTATTACGTTCGATGTTTTCATTTGGTTTCTTGTTCGGTCCACTTATAGGTGCGTTGTTACTTAGTTTTAAAGGATATGCAGGTTTATTTGGCGGAACGATAACAATCATATTATTCACACTTTTATTACAAGTTTTTTTCTTTAAAGATATTCAAACAAAGCGTCCGGTAGCAGATAGTACACATGTCGAAGCGGCTGCACCTAATATGCTGCGAGATAAAGTTTTATTTGTACCATTTATGGCTTTTATTTTATTACATATAGGACAATGGATGTATACGTTGAATATGCCATTGTATGTGACGAACTTTTTAAATGAGCCAGAAAGTCGAGTGGGCGTGCTAGCTAGTATTTGTGCAGGACTAGAAGTACCATTTATGGTCATATTAGGTATTTTGTCGGCCAAGTTGACTACACGTACGTTACTGATACTTGGAGGTTTGTTTGGAGGATTATTCTATTTTAGTATTGGCGTATTTAACAGTCTTATCATGATGATTGTAGGCCAAGTTTTTCTAGCAATCTTCCTAGCGATTCTACTTGGATTAGGTATAAGTTATTTCCAAGATATTTTACCTGATTTTCCTGGTTATGCATCTACATTATTTGCTAATGCGATGGTGATAGGACAATTATGTGGTAATCTGCTCGGTGGTATAATGAGTCACTGGGTAGGCTTAGGTAACGTGTTCTTTGTTTCAGCAGGATCAATATTTTTAGGTATGATTTTAATATATTTTACGAAAGAACAAAAATTTACAGAAGAAAGTATGGAGTAGATTGTAATGACATTGATTTTATGGTTATTTATTATAGCAGCATTTGCTTTAGCGTTTATCGGTTTAATTAAACCAATTATACCATCAGTACTTATATTGTGGATTGGTTTCTTAATTTATCAATTCGGCTTTGATAATCATCATTTGTCTTGGATATTTTATGTATCGATGGCATTGTTCACAATATTTATTATTATTGCAGATTTCATTATGAATAAATATTTTGTC
The DNA here is from genome assembly GCF_017892255.1 of Staphylococcus sp. GDY8P94P. Classification (NCBI taxonomy): domain Bacteria; kingdom Bacillati; phylum Bacillota; class Bacilli; order Caryophanales; family Staphylococcaceae; genus Staphylococcus; species Staphylococcus sp. GDY8P94P. Next base: position 460,417 of record NZ_JAESKU010000001.1, on the reverse strand, counting down.
AGTAAATTCGGTGGATCAAAATTAAGCGAGTATGCAGCATTGATTGGTGTTATTGTTGGTTGTTTTGTCTTTCCACCATTTGGAATAATCATTATCCCATTTATAGCGGTGCTAGTAGTTGAATTTATACAGGAGCCACACTTTTCTAAAGCTTTAAAGGCAAGTTTTGGTTCAGTTGTAGCATTTTTAGCAAGTTCTATCGCTCAAGCGATAATAATGATTATTATGGTTATTTGGTTTTTCATTGATGCATTATTAATCAATTAATTTACGTAATGAAAGATGTTACAAGAGGCATACAATCTTGGCGAGCGTTACTATAGCATAAATGAATTGGAATATAAGCAATCTTCTTGTTTTCGTTATGACTACTTTAGTATAATCACTCACATGTGTTAAAAAACGGGAATAGGAAGGGAGTCTTAAATGAAATATCCAATTGCTATATGGATGCTCGCAATCGGTGCGTTTGCAATCGGAATGACAGAGTTTGTAATTATGGGTTTATTGCCCAACATCGCTAGAGATTTTGATGTTAGTGTGAGTCAAGCTGGTCAACTGATTACAGGTTACGCCTTAGGTGTTGCGATCGGTGGTCCTATCATTGTAATGTTGACAATTAAATGGAATAGAAAATATTTATTGTTGGCATTAATGGCGATATTTATTATAGGAAACTTTGCAGCATCATTTAGTCCAAATTATGGATTCATGATGACGAGTCGAATTATTACTTCATTAGCGCACGGTTCATTTTTTGGTATAGGTTCAATATTAGCAGCAAGTATGGTTAAACCAGAAAAGCGTGCTAGTGCAATGGCATTAATGTTTATGGGGTTAAGCATGAGTAATATATTAGGCGTGCCATTTGGAACGTTAATTGGCCAAAGCTTTGGTTGGCCAATGACATTTATTATTATATCAATCATCGGAGCATTAGCATTAATAGGTATTATTATATTTGTACCAATGAAAAAAGAAACAGTTAAATCATCTGTATTAAATGAACTAAAAATTTTAAAAGAAAAACGTTTATGGTTAACATTAGCTGTTACATTATTTGGGTTTAGCAGTGTGTTTGCTTACTTTACTTATATATCAACAGTACTTATTGATGTGTCACATGTACAAGAAAATTTAATTTCATATTTATTAATTATATTTGGTATTGGTGTCACATTAGGTAATGTTGTAGGCGGAAAACTTGCAGATTGGAATTTAAATAAAGCATTAAAAATGATATTTAGTGCATTTATTTTATATTTCATCTTATTATATTTTGTGCAAATGAATGGACTCTTAATGGTAGCAGGTATTTTCTTTTTCGGTCTGATCGGATTCAGTATGAGTCCATCACTACAATATAAAAGTACATTAATTTCACAAGATGCACCAACACTTGCGAGTACACTTAACCAATCAGCATTTAATTTAGGAAATGCTTTAGGTGCGTTTATCGGAGGTGTCGTGGTAACAAATCTACCAGTTGCATCCTTAAGTTTAATTGCGCCAATATTAACATTAATTGGCCTTATATTCTTATTTATCAATATTGCAGTAGAAAAGAAAGAAAGTATAACAACATAAGTGAAACATAAACTAAAAACACGTCAGCCACTTCTTAAATTTTAGAAGTATGTGCTAACGTGTTTTTAAATTATCTTTATAAAGAAGCATTTGTATTTTTATTAGTAAAGTGATGATCAATATATAATGCTGTTGGAATGAAGATAAAAGAAATAATAATAAAAGTCCAGTTGCTAATTAATATATATGGTCCTACAGTTAAAAATGTCTGTGGAATGAAAAAAACATAAAATATTCCACATACGGATAAAAGTAAAACGAGATATGTTAAAAGCCAGGATAAATGTGATGTACTAAAACAGCGTATTTGTACTGTTTTAAATAACATCCAAATAAAGAAAAAAATGATAGCAATACCTACGATTAATGTGAGCGGAAAAGTATATAGATATAGTCGTTTTGCACCAATAAAAAATCCTGCAAATCCTTTGAGAAAACAAAAAATACCCACAAACAGCAAAATATGACGCATAATATACTTGAAAATATTTCTTATTGTTTCATTTGGTAAACGTCTAAGTTCTCTTTTTGCATGAGCTTTTGGATCATGATCAAAGAATTCCATTGCTAATGCACCATCTTTTTCTGCTTCCAACAACTGATTTAAAACACGATTTAACATTTTTTCAGAATCATGCGGATTAACACTCAAATCTGCTCTAACGTAAGTCATATAATTTTCGAAAGTATCTCGATCTGTATTATTTAAACGTAATGCTTTTACATTGTTTTCACGCATTAATTTATCGGTAGATTTCATCGGCATTTGGCATTCCTTCTTACATATAAAATATATTGATAATGCTAATTATGACTAATATAGTATTATAAATCAATAACACTTTCAAAGGAGTAATAATGGAATATTTAAAACAAACGCAACAACAGTATTTAAATGAAATTGCAGAAATTCATGAACAACAACTTAATGAACAATATGAGCAATATCAAAACACTACTATCTCTGTTGCATTGCGCAAAGAAATGATTGAAAATGGATTAATGGCGAACACAGATGTTGTGATTATCGAAATACAACAACAACAAATGATTGCTTTTATCTGGGCAAGATATTTAAAACAATACCAAAAAGTCATTATTGAAATGATGTATGTTTCAGAAGATTATCGAAATCAAGGTAATGCGAAAGTATTAAAAAAAGAAGTGGAAATATGGGCGCATGCCAAAGGTGCTTTAGAAATCGAAAGCACAGTAGTCAACCACAATAACGCAATGAAAGATTTGAATTTTAAACTTGGATATCATATAAGTACAGTAACTATGAATAAAAGATTAATAATAAATAATGAAGATATTTAAAAATAATGATAAAATTATATTATTATTATGAAATTAACAAAAGGAGTTCTTACATGAAAAAATGTTTAGCACTCATACTTGCGTCCACTGTGTTACTTACAGCCTGTGGAAAAAATGATGAAAAAGCAACGTTAGAGAAAGATATTGATAAATTAGAAAAGCAAAATAAAGATTTGAAAAAACAAAAAGAAGATTTAGAAAAACAAAAAGATAAACTCCAAGATAAGTCAAAAAATTTAGAAAAAGATGTTAACGCTGAAACTTAGGCTTCTAAATTTATTTCTTTACAAAATGATTTTATGCAATATTTCCCAGGAAATTATTGTACTATCGTTTTACAAATTGTTATAATGGGTATCATTAACGTAATGAACATAAAAAGTTTCAAAAAATAGATTTGAAATTATAAGTCAGTTGTCTAGCAATACTTTTATATCAAGCGTGACTTTATAATGAATCATTTATTATACACAGTTTTTAAATAATCATTTTTCATTAGGAGAAAGAGGGAATAACGATGCATGAAAAAGATTTTGTATTACTAGAAGGGCGTTCAATTACGCTTCCAGAGTTAGGTAGAGAAATTGAAAGTATAACTGGTAGAGAAATCAAAGATTCAACGGGTGAAATTAAACGTGTTATTGCACATTTACCAAACTTTGAATCCGATACTGATACATTTGTAGCTACTTACAAATTAAATCATAAAAATGATTTTATAGATGCAACATTTACCGCACCAAAAAGTGAACGTGGTCGATTAAAAGAAGTGGCTGTAAATGTTGAATTGATTAGTTATATTTCAAGAGCATAAGCAAAGCTTAATCCATGTGATAGCGCGGTATGAGAATAATCATAACGCGTTATTTTCTATAGAAATTTAATTTCCAGTTTAGAGGTGTAACAGTATGACAGTTTATATAGAAACTGAGCGTTTAAGGTTACGGGACTGGCAAGCAGAAGATTTACTTCCATTTCAACAGATGAATGCGAATCATCAAGTCCGTAGATATTTCCCGAGTTTACTAAGCTATCGACGTTCAGAACATGATATGAAAAAGATGAATGACATTATTATAAATCATGGTATAGGACTTTTTGCTGTTGAATTAAAAGAAACAAATGGATGGCTTGGTTTTATTGGATTGAACTATGTACCTAAAGACAGCAAATATACGTTTGATGAGCTACCATTCTATGAAATTGGCTGGCGTTTAATCCCTGAAGTATGGGGGAATGGTTTCGCAACTGAAGGTGCAGAAGCGGTACTCCAATATGCAAAACAGCATGGTATTAATGATGTATATGCATTTACTTCAGAAAATAATGCACCTTCACGTAAGGTTATGGAAAAAATAGGTATGGAATTATATGATTTCTTTGAATATCCAGAATTAAGCAAATACCATCCGCTTAAAAGACATGTTAGGTATTATAAAGATCTGACAAAACAAGTAAAATAAAATATTAAATAATGTAGTGAGACATAAATCTCATTCTTATAAAAAAGACTAATCCATATGAAAATGGATTAGTCTTTTGTTTATTACGATTTTGACCGTGCATGCTTGCCTGGGATATGATTCGAGCCAGTAGTCTCTCATTCATATCATTTCCCTAGGCGTCCGCACGGTACAAAATGATGTGTTGATACGATTTAGTATAAAAGAAAAGTACTTAGCATAAGCTTATTAATATTAATAAATAAGCTAAATAGGGTAATTAACTTATAGATTTTATAACATAATTCTATTGATATAACTAATGGAAAATCTTATTTTTAAATTTATTAAGTGATATAACTCGATTAGTCTTTTGTTAATTACGATTTTGACCGTGCATGCTTGCCTGGGGATATGATTCGAGCCAGTAGTCTCTCACTCATATCATTCCCTTAGGCGTCCGCACGGTACAAAATGATGTGTTGATACGATTTAGTATAAAAGAAAAGTACTTAGCATAAGCTTATTAATACTAATAAATAAGCTAAATAGGGTAATTAACTTATAGATTTTATAACATAATTCTATTGATGTAACTAATGGAAAATCCTATTTTTAAATTTATTAAGTGATATAACTCGATTAGTCTTTTGTTTATTACGATTTTGACCGTGCATGCTTGCCTGGGGATATGATTCGAGCCAGTAGTCTCTCACTCATATCATTTCCCTAGGCGTCCGCACGGTACAAAATCACAATGAATAACCATGTTTTAATTATATTTTCTTTTGTGTTTGATTTTTAATGAGGTGACTCAATTTTTGTAATGCAACATCAATATCTTCAATATTTATATAAGAATATGAAAACCTTATGTGATATTGAGCGTTTTTATCATAAATTTCACCGGGGTGAATTAAAATTTGATTTTGAATCGCTAAATCGAATAGTGTCTTCATGTTTACTGGCACATTCAATTTGAACCAAATATAATAAGAACCTTTAGGTATAGACCACGTACCTAATTCTTGAAAATGTTGATTTAAGGATTTTATAAATTTATTTCGTCTCTCTAAAAGCGCTTGTTTTAAATATTTTAAATGTTGTTCATGGTATATGGGATTATTTAACCACTCAGTTGCGATAAATTGTGATAGTGAACTGGCACCATAATCATTTTGCATTTTTAAATCAGCTAAATGCATAACAACGGAAGGTTTACCTATAATCCATCCTACTCTTAAACCGGGGCTCACTGTTTTGGATAAACTACTCATATATAAAATATTATCGTTCTCTTCCAATGATTTTAAAGGTCGAGGGCGAAGACCTTCGAACCACAAGTCGCCGTATACATCATCTTCAACAATAGGGATACCTGCTTGTTGGCATTGTTGAATTAATTTATATTTTTCTGCTTGGGTATATGAATGTTGTGTGGGGTTATGTAAAGTCGGTATACAATAAAAGATACTATTTTTATATAACGTTTTTGCATTAAAAATAGTATTTATTTGTTGTTTTATTTTAGAAATCGGTAAAAAGTTAAGGTCTGCTCGAATATTATGCCATGTATGTACAGAATTTATATATGAAGGTGTTTCTATAATAATCTTTGAATTTGGTATGAGTAAACCGTCAGCGATTAGTTTTAATCCCTGCAATGCACCTGAAGTGATACAAATGTTTTCTTCATTACACGTAATCCCCAATTTTTTAACATGATTTACAATCGCTTTTCTTAAATTCAAATTACCTAAAGGGTGTTCATAATTGGTTTTTAGAGCAGTTGTCGTTTGTTTTGAAAATATATCTCGAAATTGCTTGTTTGGGATTAAATGTGGACTAAGTTCACCAGTACTTAACCGTATTATGTGCGCATCGAATTCTAATTCGTTAATTCGTTGTATAAAGTATTGGTTATTCTTTGAAGCGCTATTTTTAATATAGTCATGCCAATTCATATTATGGTTGATATATGTATTCCAATTGCTTTTTGAAACGTATAACCCTTTACGTGCTTTGCTTTCTAATACTCCATAACTTTGTAGTATTTCTAAAGACTGAATAATAGTTGAACGATTGACACGATATTGAGTAGCCAAATTCCTCTGAGAAGGTAATTTCATACCTGCTTCTAAATCACCAGTTTTAATCTTTGAAAGTATATCATCAATAATTTCTTTGTATTTTGGCGTGAACATGTTAAATCTCCTTTAAATGATTGGTTGGCTTTTTTAATTTATAACTGGTTGGTAAAAATCAATTGAATATATTGTATCATGATTATATACAGAATCACGCTCCGTATTTATATTTGAATATTTAATGCGTATTATTTTGTAGAAGATTAATTCATTCAGTCGAAAACATCAGTATAATGTGTGAATTAAAGCGAAATGATGGTTAGTAGTAATTGATTGTGAATGGCTATATATACCTGCTATTTTAGTTCGAGAGAAGGGTAAACTGGTATGGTTTAATGATGATTTTGTTATTCAGAAAGAGGAGATAATATGTTTCAACCAATGATTCATGGTTTGTTTTTAGCTTTAGGTTTAATTTTACCTTTAGGTGCACAAAATGTATTTGTATTTAATCAAGGAGCAAACCAAAAACAATTCATTAAGACAATTCCAGTGATCATAGCAGCAGGGCTATGCGATACATTATTAATTGTATTAGCTGTATTAGGTGTGTCAGTTATATTACTGTCACTACCAATATTACAAATTGTAATTTATTGTATTGGTTTTATTTTTCTTATTTATATGGCTTGGTCATTATGGAAAGAGAAACCTCAAGCGCTTGATCGTTATCAATCAATGTCTGCGCGAAAGCAAATTGGTTTTGCTTTGTCTGTTTCATTACTGAACCCTCATGCAATTATGGATACCATTGGTGTTATAGGTACGAACGCAGCAATATATGAAGGTACAGATAAAATGTTTTTTACCATAACTACAATCATTGTTTCTTGGTTTTGGTTTATATTTTTGGCTATTGCTGGCAAAGTCGTAGGTAATATTGATAAAACTGGAAAATATATCTTAATATTAAATAAATTTTCAGCAATGATTATTGTGATAGTTGCATGTATCATATTAAAACAATTATTAGTAATACTATTTTAAACATAAGAAAAGCAGAGATAATTGCATCGTAATGCATACATATCTCTGCTTTTAAAGTTAATCGTAACTTCTAACACCTAAAGGCTTATAGTTATGAATCGTTTCGAACAGCTCTTCAGGATTGTTACATAGTGGTGCAAGTGATTGATATTTTTTATCGATAAATCCCTCATGAATCATATGATCAATCAATGTTTGTAAAGGCTCGAAAAAACTGTTGATATTATAGATAGCGATTGGCTTTTCATGAATACCAATTTGTGACCAACTATACATTTCAAAAAATTCTTCTAAAGAGCCAGCGCCTCCTGGGGCCATGACAAATGCATCTGCTAATTCTGCCATTTTGTTTTTTCTTTCATGCATAGAATCAACTAATATGAGTTCACTTAGTCTAGTACTAGTAATTTCTCGTTCGTTTAACATATTGGGCATAACACCAATGGCACTACCGCCATGATCTAATACACCATCTTGAATTGCTCCCATAATACCAACAGAACCAGCACCAAATACCAGTTCATAATTATGTTTAGCCATATAAGTGCCTAACTGATAAGCTTCTTTCATGTAGGATGCGTCTTTACCTTTACTTGCACCACAATAAACAGCAATTTTTTTCATACTCTATTCCTCCGTAAATAATGACAAATCATTAATTATAGACAAAAAATTTTGTTCAAATATCGCAATGTCATCTGCTGTAAAAGCAGAAGGACCTTTAGTACGCCCGCCACTTTTTCGGAATTGTGCACTAGCATGTCGTTGTTCTAACAAGGTGTTGATATTATTTTGATTGAACACAAACCCTTTATGGTGCATAACAACTTTAGCTTTATTTAATAATAAACTCGCAAGTCCATAATCTTGTGTTATTACAATATCTTCTGATTGAGTGATTTTAACTATTTTATAATCGACTGCATCTGGGCCGTCATCAACATAAATGATATTGACGTGATCAGGTTGTACTTTTGAAGAAAAATGACTAAAGCTTCGAACGACGGTAACAAAGATGCTTGTCCCTTTCGTCAATTCAACAACAGAATTGGTAACAGGACAAGCATCTCCATCAATGATAACTTGAGTCATAATAATTATTTACCTTTTTCTTCATTGTTTTGTTTAACAATGCTTTTAGCAACATAATTTTTGTACTTTTTGAATTCCGCTAAACGATCTTTTTTATTTTTATCGCGAGCTTTGTCTTCTTCTTTATGACGTTTATCAATATTTTTTTGTAATTTCTTATTGAATTTATTTATTTCTTTGCGATTTTCTTTTTCAAGTTTTTCGCCTTTTTGTTCTGTTTCTTTGTCTAGTTTTCCTGGAGTCATGCCAACTTTTTCCATGTGTTTGTTAGATTTTTTCATAGATTGAATACGTTGTTTTTCATTTTCTTGACGTTTCTTATCTTCTTCATTGTGGCGTTTGTCTATATTTTTCTGTAATTTCTTATTCATTTTCTCTGCTTCTTTACGATTTTCTTTTTCAAGTTTTTCGCCTTTTTTCTCAATATAAGCAGGATCGTGCTCTTTAGCAATACGTTTTAGTTCGCGTTTTTGATCTATATTATGTTTTTTATCAATAACATAATCTTTTGCGTTTGAAGATTTATCTACTACTGTATCTTTAATTTGAACAGATTTGTTTGCTACGGTTTTTGAAGCTTTAGCAGTTGCATCACTGGCTTTTTTAACATCTGGATGATCTTTAATACGTTTACGTTCAACGATTAACGGTACTAAAAACACAGGCGCTACTGTGATGATTGTTTTAATTAATTGCTTTTTGTCCATACTCGTTGCCTCCAATAATTTTATACTATCTACTTATTACCCCATAATACATCATAATAAACGGTAAATACACGTTCTTTCATGGATTTATTGCTGTAATTTTAGAAATGAAATTTAAGAAGAGGCTGGACAAATTATTTGTCTCAGCCTCTAACCATTTTACTGTCCACTGATTCCCTGGCCTATACCAAAGCCGAAGTAAAGGATTGCGATTATAATAACTAACACAATTCTATAAATGGCAAATGGAATCAATTTTATTTTACTAATTAAGAATAAGAATGTTTTAATGGCAATTAAACCAACGATAAATGCTGTGATAAACCCTAGGAAGTAAAAACCAATGTGGTTTAAATGAATATATTCAAAGTTTTTTACTAGTGATAAACCACTTGCTGCTAACATCACAGGAACTGCCATAATAAATGTGAAATCAGAAGCAGATTTATGGTTCATTTTCATAAGTACACCTGTTGAAATTGTAGAACCAGATCTACTGAAACCAGGCCACATAGCGATAGCTTGAGATAAACCAATTACAAAAGCTTGGAAATAATTAATTTGATCTACTGTTTGTGGATTCGTAACTTTTTTACTGTATATATCTGCAATAATCATATATATTGCCCCGATAAATAATCCAATCATGACTGTTGGGACACTAAATAAATATTTTTCAATAACATCGTCAAACATTAAACCAAGGATACCGGCTGGAATCATACCCACAATGATGTGGAGTAAGTTTAAGCGTTTTGGTTTTTGACCGATACCATCGATGGGCTCGGATCTATATTTACCTATATGTAACATTTCAAAATAACGTTCACGGAATACCCAGGCTCCTGCGAACACAGAACCGAGCTGAATCACAATTTTAAAGGTGAATGCAGATTCAGAGCCTAAAAATTGAGTTGATTTTAACCACATATCATCTACAAGAATCATATGACCAGTAGAAGATACAGGTGCAAACTCAGTTAATCCTTCGACAATTCCTAGAATGATTCCTTTTATCAATTCAAGCAATATCATAATTAACCTACTTTCATAATATGGATTATAGTTTATTCATTTTCATTTTATAATAATAGCACATTAAAATTATAAAGTGCCATAGATAAATAAGATTTTGGACTAAAGACTGAGGAAAAAGGTACTTACTTCAGTTAATGGAGGCGAAAAGTACATCATTATAAATTTCCATTAGAACGGCAAAATATTTTTTGGGAAACTTTATTTATAATTTAATAAGTTTATAATGATGAAAAGTTTACTGTTTATGTTTAAAATTTAATAATTCAATCGTTTAATTATAATTATGGCAAAAATATGAATTAAGTAAATAAAAATGTATTAATTTTTGAGCCAATTCATTTCATTTTAATACAATCCATATATAATATGAACCAGGTGATATTTGTGAAAAGATTAACAAGTTTAGCGATGAAGTATAAAATTTATCCAATATTAATGTTTGTAATCAGTACAGTATTAGCGATTACTGTAGTCATTCAGAACGTTGCTATAGCAGAAATTTTAAATGCAATGTTACGCAATACACATCAAGATTTGTTAATTTTACTACTAGTGACATTAATTATTTTATTAGCAAGAGCGACATTTAATACAATAAATCAAATGATAGGTAATCGTATGTCTGCTCGCGTTAAATATGACTTACGACGTCAATTGATTTTGAATAAATCGTCAGAACCCATTGGTGTTCAAATAAATACACTAACTGAAAATATAGATGGCATAGTACCATTTTTTAATAGTTACTTTCCTCAGGTTTTTAAGTCAATGATGATACCGCTATTTATCATAATTGCAATGTGCTTCATACATTTGAACACTGCTTTAATTATGATTGTAACTGCACCATTTATACCAATGTTTTATATCATTTTTGGGTTGAAAACACGTGATGAGTCAAAAGATAAAATGACCTATTTAAATCAATTTAGTCAGCAGTTTTTAAACAAAATAAAAGGGCTGATTACGCTCAAATTATTTAATAAAACTGAGGCTACAGAACAGTCTTTATATGAAGAAAGTACAACATTTCGAAATTTAACGATGCGTATTTTAAGAAGCGCCTTTTTATCGGGATTGATGTTGGAGTTTATCAGTATGCTAGGTATTGGCCTTGTTGCTTTAGAAGCGGGTCTAGGATTGATATTGTTTGATAGTATAGATTTTAAAACGGCAGCTATAGCAATCATATTAGCCCCTGAATTTTATAATGCTATTAAAGATTTAGGTCAATCTTTTCATACTGGAAAGCAAAGTGAAGGATCAAGTGATGTTGTCTTCGATTTATTAGATCGACAAGAGCGATATGTAAAATCACAAGTGCAAACGAATAGTTATCAAAAGCCATTAATACAACTTGAGCATGTGTATTATAAATATGACGACACACAACATCATGCTTTGGAAGATATCAATCTTAGTATTTATGATGGAGAACATATTGCATTAATTGGAAAAAGTGGGGCTGGAAAGTCTACTTTAGCCCAAGTTATAGCACAACATTTTAAACCGCAATATGGCTCTGTGATCTATAAACAACAATTAAAAATTGGTTTTTTAAGTCAGCATCCATATATTTTTAACGCATCTATTAGAGATAATATGACCATGTTCCAAAAAATTGATGAAGATAAAATTTTAGAAGCGCTTGACGATGTTAACTTAAAACAGGTTGTCAATGCGTTAGAAAACGGTATTGATACTTGGATTGGTGAAGGTGGAGAGATGCTCTCTGGAGGACAGATGCGAAGAATTGAACTGTCACGTTTGTTATTATTACAACCTGATGTATTGATATTTGATGAACCTGCAACGGGATTGGATGTACAAACAGAACATGTCATTCAATCTGTGATAAACAAAAAGTTTAAAAATACGACTATCATCACTATCGCACATAGAGAAAATACCATAAAAAATGCAGATAGACGTATAAAGATTAATGAGGGTTCTGTTGAGTCTATAAAAGTAATCAAGCAAAATGCGTATAAAGGTGGTGACTTGTGTTGAGACCACATATTCAATTTAAGTTAGATAAAGATTTAATTTTATCTATCATTGTAGGTATATTAGGCAGTTTAACTGCATTAAGCATGTTTTTCTTAAGTGGTTATATGGTAACGCAAAGTGCTTTAGGTGCACCATTATTTGCTTTAATGGTTTTAATTGTTTCTGTTAAAATGTTTGGATTTATACGTGCTGTTGCAAGATATATCGAACGATTATTATCTCACAAAGCAACATTTACTATGTTGAGAAATGTGAGGGTGCAATTTTTCAAAAATATTATACCTGTCGTACCAGACGTGTATAGAAAATTTAAATCCAGTGATTTACTTGGCCGTATGGTTGGTAGTGTGGAAGCACTACAAAATATTTATTTAAGAGTTTATTATCCACCAGTAGTCATTGGCTTAACGGCGTTGATTGCAATGGTTGTGACTTTTTATTTCTCATTTGTTCATGCAATTATCATCTTTATTAGTATGTTGATAACATTGGTTTTAATTCCTTGGTTAAGCGCGAAAAAGGCACAATTATTAAAAAGGGATGTTAATCGTATACAAGATCAATTTTTAAATCAATTTTACGATTATAAAGAAGGGTATCAAGAACTTGCACGATTTGACCAAACAGAATATTATCAGCATCAGGTTTTAGAACAATTGAATGCGTATGAACAAGCACAAGCAAAAGAACAACGCTTTTTATCGTTGTATGAATATAGCTTAAATCTGGTTTCAATGATTGCTTTATTTGCAACTTTATATTTGGGTGTCACACAAGTGCAAAATCAACAGCTAGATGTTGTTTACTTAACAAGTATTGTTTTGATGATGTTAACATTATTTGAACAAGCAATTCCTATGAGTAATGTGGCTTATTATAAAGCGGATACGGATGAAGCTTTAAACAATATCAATGAAGTTATTGCACACCCAATTCAACAAGGCAATCAACCACTATCATTGGATAATGCTGTACATCAACCATTAGTAGAAGTTCAAAATGTTGATTTTAAATATTGGAATCAATCGAATTACACTTTAAAAAAAGTACAGCTGAGTGTGCAAGAAGGTGAACATGTTGCAATTATTGGTCCTTCTGGTTCAGGTAAGAGTACCTTATTACAATTAATGTTAGGTCTCTATCAAAGTGAAGATGGTATGGTTTTAATAAATAATCAAGATATTACAAGTATTTTAGATTTAGATAAATACAGTTCGATTAATGCTCTATTACAGTCACAACAATTATTTGATGGTACAGTACGTGATAATTTATTCACTGATCAAGAAGATGCAGTAATCGAAGATGTTTTTGATACACTAGGTTTATCACACATTGATTTAGATAGACACATCACACTTTCAGGTAATACACTATCTGGTGGTGAAATTCAAAGAATTGGTATTGCTAGATTATTATTAAAAGAGGCTCCGATTTGGGTGCTTGATGAACCTACTACAGCGCTAGATATTTATCATACAAATCTTGTGATGGATGAAATTCACAAACAATCTCAAACATTAATCGTTGCAACACATGATTTACGATTACTACCCAAATTTGATAAAATCATGGTTATGGTTGACGGGGAAATCATAGAATATGGAGATTACCAATCGTTACTATCAAACAAAGGCTATTTATATCAAATGGTCATGTTAAATCAAGCGTGACTTTTTAATAAAAAGTAGCAAATAAGTACTTGATTTGTAAGTGGAAAATGTTAAAAATTTAATATGAATCTCTTACAAATGAACGAATCACTGAAGTATTTGTGCAGAAATGTATAATTACTTCAGTGATTTATTAATAGTATTTAAAAAAGGGGCGGGATAGAAATCTAATTTTATTAAAAGATTCCTCCTTCCACCCTCGTAAGAATGACTAGCATTGAAAAAAGTATAAAATGATTACCTGAGCAGTCGCTCATGCATAAGCCCCACTAACCCAACAAGTTGGGAAGTGGGGCTTTACAATAAGAAAGAGTCTAGGACAATTCAATGCTGTCCCAGACTCTAGCTTTAAATTAATATATTTAATTAATCAATTTCATATAGTTTTACTTTAACATTAGAAATTTAGCATTATTTTGCTTTTTCTTCAGTAAAGGCATTAATTACTTTTGAAAGTAATCGATTTAGTTCTTTGTTTTCTTCTGCGCTAAGTGAAGATGCAACTGCCACATCTTGGCATGCTGTATCCAATTCAGGTCGAATTGCTTCACTTTTATCTGTTAAGTGGATAAACACTTCACGTTGATCTACTTCAGAACGTTCACGTTTAATTAAATCAACTTGCTCCATTCTTTTTAGTAATGGAGATACAGTACCTGTATCAAGTGCTAATTCAGTTACGACTTTTTTCACGTTAACAGGTGAATCAGCCCATAAGATTGTTAAAACTAAAAACTGTGGATATGTTAATTTGTATTTTTTAAAGACATTGTTAGAGTAGTAGCGATTTACTTGTCTTTGAGCATTATACAAACTGAAACATAATTGATCCTTTAAATTAAGTGGTTCAGACATAAAGTTCTCCTCCAGACATTCTATCCGTTTTGTTCTTTCTGTTTCGGATTTGAATCCGTCTATTGTTGTGTTACACTTCCTCAAGCATACTTTCACACTGTGCCATGCTAAAATAAAGTATGTATAAAGTTTAGAAGAAAGTCAACATTTTATCAAGTGAAAGGTTAATTATAAGAATAATTAAGGTTTTACGCAAACATTTTTATTTATGAAATGAGTGAGTATATGAAAAATATTAACAATCAGAAAACCAAAATTACGATTATTACAGGATTTCTAGGAAGTGGTAAAACAACTTTCCTCAGTAAATATATAAAATATTTACAAAAAAGCAATGAAAATCCGGGCGTAATCGTAAATGAATACGGTAATTTAGATATAGATAGCTATGCTATTAGCAATGATATTGAGGTTGTGTCAATATTAAATGGTTGCGTATGTTGTGATATGCAACTAGATTTAATAAAACAATTAAAACATTTTCTAAGCAAAAGTGCAATGCGCCATATAATAATTGAGGCGACAGGTTTAGCACATCCAATTGAAATTATTGCGGCATGTCAGGATCCTGAAATCATTGAACAAGTCGACCAACCTACAGTTATAGGATTGGTGGATGGGCCTCGCTTCTTAAATCGTTTTCAATATACCAACCATACAATTCAATTGATGGAAGAACAATTATCTGTGTGTCATGACATAGTGATGAACAAAACGGACCTCATTGATAATCATGCACATGATATTGATGAAGCAATTCACAAAATTAATCCAACAGCATCTAAATATTTTACTACATATGCAGATATGGATATGAATCAAATTAGTTCGGTTGCAAATGGAAATCAAATGAAAATAAATTCCCATGTACATCATCATGGTATAAATCGTATACATTATCATTTTTCTGGACCGATTAATAGACAATTATTTTATCAATTTATTTTACGGTTACCAGATAATGTTCTAAGATTAAAGGGATATGTGAAATTTAAAGATGTACCCGAAGATATTTATGAATTTCAATATGCTTTTGGGTTGCCAGATTATCAAACGATTGATAAAGAAGTGTCCTTGACGATAGTTATTATTGGTGAGCAATTAGATGTAAATAAACTACGAAATCAATTAGATATGCTACAATTTACCTAATTTAAATTAATGTAATGAAGAAGGGGGTTTGATTCACTATGGAAAGAGTGAAGATTAACCAACATGTATCCTTTTCAAATGTAATACAAGGATTTTGGAGAGCAAAAGATTGGAATTGGACACCACAACAGTTAAATCGCTATATTAATGAACTAGTTGAACGTGGTATTACTACGATGGATCACGCAGATATATACGGTGATTATAGTTGTGAAGGAATTTTTGGAGAAGCGCTTAAATTATCACCTAATCTACGTGAACATCTTGAAATTGTTTCTAAATGTGGCATCGTATTGCCATCAGACCATTTAGCGGCAGCAGATGGACATCGATACGATCATAGTAAAAAACATATCACAGAAACTGTGGAACGTTCTCTCAAACAATTACAAGTAGAACAACTAGATTCATTACTGATTCATAGGCCATCACCATTGATGGATCCACATGAAATCACAGAAGCTGTTAAATCTTTAGTTAAAGAAGGAAAAATCAAATCGTTTGGAGTATCAAATTTCAACAAATCGCAGTATGATTTATTAAGTAAATGTTTAGTTTGTGATAAATTACATATTACTTTAAATCAATTAGAAGTTTCTCCTTATACGTTAGATGCAATTGAAGATGGAACCATTAACTATATGTACAAAGATGATGTTAAAATAATGTCATGGAGTCCATTGGCTGGAGGAAAACTGTTTGATCTTGAAGATGAAAAAACAGCAAGAATTACTGCGATTATATCTCCATTGGCACAAAAGTATAATGTTACGACAACTGCAATTATTATGTCTTGGTTAAAGAAACATCCAGCTTCAATCATGCCAGTGTTAGGCACGCAAAAGATTAATCGTATTGATGAAGCATTACAAGGTATGGCAATAACGTTAACTGACCAAGAGTGGTTTGATATTTATACAGCTTCCTTAGGTCATGATATTCCTTAGATTTTAATTTAGAAGGAGCGTAGAACATGAGTAATCAAAGTGAACAACACCTTAGAAATCAGTTTAGATTTCAACGCAATTTTATTAATTTTCC
This sequence comes from Staphylococcus sp. GDY8P94P, assembly GCF_017892255.1. Taxonomy (NCBI): domain Bacteria; kingdom Bacillati; phylum Bacillota; class Bacilli; order Caryophanales; family Staphylococcaceae; genus Staphylococcus; species Staphylococcus sp. GDY8P94P. Next base: position 443,366 of record NZ_JAESKU010000001.1, on the reverse strand, counting down.
TTTTTTGGGTTTTGCAATAGTAATTGCTTTATTAAACATAATATATCCTGATATTAATTTAATGATGACATTATTTGGCCTGTTCTTTTTTTACAATGGTGCGATATTGTTTGTTGCGTTTATTAAACATTATAAACGCGTTATGGTATTAGCAATCATCTTAACCTTATTATCATTAGCACTATTTGGAATGACGATGTATTTATATGCTAAATCAAATAATTTACTATAATGTTCAATATTATTTGATTTAAATAATTAGGAGGGCATACATGGAGCAATGGATCACTCACTTTATGGAACAATATGGTTATTGGGGAATTGCTTTTCTAATATTTTTCGAGAATATCTTTCCACCTATACCATCTGAAATCATCTTAACCTTTGGTGGTTTTATGACTACACACTCTAACATGAATTTTATTGGTGTAACACTAACATCAACTGTGGGATCTGTTGTTGGAGCGATTGTCCTTTATGGCATTGGTGCTTGGATAGGAGAGCGAAATTTATATAAAGTTGTAGATCGTTATGGAAAAATCATACGAGTAAAAAGAAGTGATTTAGATAAAACACTGCAATGGTTTGAACAATACGGTTATTGGACGATATTTTTCTGTCGATTTGTACCGCTTTTAAGAAGTTTAATTTCAATTCCAGCCGGTTTAACACGTATGAACATGCCTTTGTTTTTATTATTTACAACAATTGGTACATTGATTTGGAATATCGTTTTAATTTATTTAGGACAAACAGTTGGTAGCAATTGGCATGTTATCGTGCACTATATGGATATTTACTCTAAAATTATTTATATCGTACTTATTATTCTAGCTGTTTTTATTATTTGGAAGTGGTTGAAACGCCAACGAAAACATAAGTGAAAGTGATGATAGTTAAACGAACTAACTCAATAAATTGAGAAGTGATTTAAGGATTACCTGAGCTAGCGCTCATGCATAAGTCCCACTAACTCAATAAATTGAGAAGTGGTTTAGGGATTACCTGAGCTAGCGCTCATGCATAAGTCCCACTAACTCAATAAATTGAGAAGTGATTTAAGGATTACCTGAGCTAGCGCTCATGCATAAGTCCCACTAACTCAATAAATTGAGAAGTGGGACTAAAAAATACTGAGACAATTCATTTGTCTAGCATTATAAGGGGCTGACATTATGACAAAACAAAAGATTTCTATTATAGGTGCTGGTAATACAGGATCTACCTTAGCTTTTATTATCGCTAAACATGAATTAGCGGATGTTGTATTGATTGATCAACCTAAAAATGAAGGACAGGTTAAAGGTAAAGCACTGGATATATTACAAAGTAGTCCAATTTATGGATTCGATGTAAATGTTTCAGGATCAGTAGATTATTCTGATACAAAAAATTCAGATATTGTTGTAATTACTGCAGGGGTACCACGTAAGCCTGGAATGAGCAGAGACGATTTGGTTAAAATAAATGAACAAGTAATGGAAGAAGTTACAAAAGAAATTGTTAAATACTCCCCAGAATGTAAAATAGTAGTGCTTACCAATCCAGTTGATGCAATGACTTATACAGTCTTGAAAGCATCAGGTTTTTCTAAAAAACGTGTTATTGGACAGTCAGGTATATTAGATACTGCAAGATATCAAACATTTATAGCAGAAGCTTTAGGTATCTCTATTAAAGATGTTAAAGGGTTAGTTCTAGGTGGTCATGGAGATACGATGCTTCCATTAGTAAATGCTACAAATGTTAATGGTGTTCCATTGACTAAATTATTAGATGAAACTACTATTAGCCAAATTATTGAACGCACTCGAAAGGGTGGTGCTGAAATAGTGGAATTACTAGGTACAGGTTCTGCTTATTATGCGCCAGCTTCGGCGGTATATAGTATGTTGGAAGCAATTTTGAAAGATCAACAACGTTTATTACCTGCCATCGCATATTTAGAAGATGAATACGGTTTTTCTGATATTTGCTTAGGTGTGCCTACAATATTAGGCGGAAATGGTATAGAACGCATTTTAGAGCTTACACTTTCGGATGAAGAATTAAAGCAATTACAAATTTCAGCAAATGCTGTTCAACAAGTGAAACAATCACTTAAAAATAAATAATTTAATATTTTAAAAAATAAAACCCACAGTAGTGTACTGTGGGTTCAGAACGTAGACAAATCCTTTGTATTAATTTGCGAAGGGTTTGTCTATTTTCTATTTATATAGTTTTTTCAAAATAGTAGTGGTCTTTCAAACCATTACTGGCCCTTTTACTAACCATATTGTTGTTTTTAAAAGATCCATGGCAACACAAATTAGCATGGTATCCATAGAAAATTTGTCATGTCGTCTATATCTCGTTCATCGCATACATGCTGTTCTTTTATATCGCCAAATCTTCTCTTAATTGTTTGACTTCGCAAATTATATTGTTTCTTTACAATATCAACAATGCTTTTCAATTTGGGAGTGAAAAGTATCTTTTTTCACAACTTCTTTGATTGTTTGTTTTATTGATTTGAGACAAAATAGTTTTTGAATAAGTAATATTTTTAGTGTGATATTGGCAGTTATTTGGGGCGACTCCTGCGGGAAGCGCACTAGCCGAAGACTACAGGCTAAGGCAGTGCCCGCGGAAAGCGTGCACAAAAAAACTGCCAACAAAGTCGGAGACTTTGTCGACAGTCTGAACCCACAGTAGTGTGTACTGTGGGTTTTTTATTATTTATTTTAGTTTGTGATTACATTCTGAAAATACAGATATATACCGCAACGTATTCAAAAAAAGTTAAAATATACATATATTTTAATCTTATCTTTGTTTTAATAGAAACATGCCAATTAGGATATTTTCGTTCATAATAAAATAATTGTAAATAAAATAAACCGATACCTAGTGGTAAACACATAAGCAAGATGCTTTTTGTGTATGAAAATCCTACGTCATGAAGTAAATGTCCAATAATTAATTGAAATACGATGAGTACAATAAGTAAAATTAAGATATTAAAAGTCATTTTGTACGTTGTACTCCTTTCGCAAATGTATAAATTAAAATTTGAAGTAATACCAATAATATGACAAATAGGAAAGCATCAAAATCTAAATGATTGATAACTTCTCTATAAATTCGAAGTGGTTCATTGATAATATAAACAGAATGCAAACGTAAGAACCGTCCAATATAAATACCTAAGCCATTTAAAGACATCATAATGAGTATAATGGTTCTATTTAACCAACGGTGAGTTGTAAAGTTTTCCATTTCTACAAACATCAAAATTAATAAATATAAAGCTAATAAGACGCCAGCAACTAAAAATGTAAAATACACCCATTCAACGATGATTAAACCTTGATAAAAATTAAAAGTAAATTGATTTAAATGTATTAAATCCGTAACCATATATAGCGTATTGGGCACCATGCATAAAAATATAAGCACAAAAACGATAAATAATGGCCATTCATATTTATATTTCGGTTTAAATAAATTTAATAGTAAGCATAATTCGAATGGAACATATGCTAGAAAGAGATTAAGCGTCATAAATTGATAAAATTGATTAAAGAAAATTGATATGATCATTAAAATTAAAAATATTGTTCTAGCAATGTAACGAGGGGCGATACTTACACCTACTTTCTTTTTGGATTTATATTTGTGTTAAGCACACAAGCTCATATAATTATTTTTATAGAGTATAACTATAGCTGAAGTTTAAAAAACAACTTTACCTGAAATGGAATTTTTATATAATCTTGTCTATGAAGTATTAGATATTGTTTTGTACATGATAATAAGAATTAATTTTAAACAACAAATAAAAATCCCCTTAAAAAGCTTATTGCCAAGGGAACATAAACGTAAAATTACGAACGTGATTTTTTATAATACAATTTATAGACAGAAATTTCAATTATAAACACTAGTCAAAATGAATGAAAACGTTTTATAGACAAAAACAAGTTAAACATAAATATTTATTTTCAAATAAGGGATAATCCATAAAATTTGGATTATCGTGTAAGACTTTTGCCAGTTGTCAATTAGTATAGTTCGATTCAATAGTTATTTACATAATCAATCCTTGAGCATCAACACGTTTCAAAATTGTAAAAAAGATACATGTTAATACAAAAAACAAATGGAGCATGGTAGTCGGCGATATTACAAAAATTTCATAAACGTATAAAAACGTTAATTTCTATATAATTTCAATAGAAATTAACGTTTATCCTTTAGGCAGAGATATTAATATACATGATGGTTGATTAGTATAGATTACTTTTTTTAATCCTTACTTATAAAAAATCATATTTAAATTGATATATTTTTATAAGTTAAATACAGTTAAAGTATTATTCGAATAATGTTAAAACCTTGTTGGGTGGGCGCCAATGAATTACAAATCTAATAGATTTAGGCCAATATCGGCATTGTGTTTACGATTTATATCTAAGTTTGTCATTGTAATGACGATTTCTGCAGTAGCTGAAACAACGGCTTTTGTTAAATGACCACTTAATGTTTCATATTGATTAGTACCAAAAGTTGCATGTAAATGTGCAAATGGCTTTTCATCAATATGAGAAATATTACCTAAAAGGCTAATTAATTCTAAAGGTTCTTTAATTTCTTTTTTTTCATAGGTTTTAGTATCTAAATTATAGAAATTTAATTCTACGTCATCACAAGCGCCGATACCACTGACTGTTCCAAATTTACCATTTTGCTCACGAGCAAGATCCGTTACAGCTTCAACAATGTCTTCACCTTGTTCTAAAACTAATACGATTGTATTGCCATCTACTTGATATACCATTTGAAAACCTCCATTCAAATTAATGCATTTAATATCATTATACAATTAATTATTTATGAGATGTATAATAGTGTTTGAAAATGTAAGTTTTTCTATTGTTTTTCTGTAGGAAAATGTTATAGAATGTTCTAATATTGTGCATTCCTCTAAATTAAAGATACAAAACAAGATGATGAAAAAAGTGTATAAAAGAATGGAGTGAGAAACGTGAATAAACAATTTTATATTTTATATTTTAATATCTTTTTAGTCTTTTTAGGTATAGGTCTAGTTGTACCAGTACTACCAGTATATTTAAAAGATTTAGGTTTAAAAGGTAGTGATTTAGGAATTCTTGTTGCGGTCTTTGCACTCGCACAAATGATTATTTCACCATTTGGTGGTACGCTTGCAGATAAATTAGGTAAAAAATTAATTATTTGTATTGGACTTGCACTTTTTGCAATTTCAGAATTCTTGTTTGCCGCAAGTCACACGTTTTCTCTACTAATCATTTCTAGAATATTAGGTGGTTTTAGTGCTGGAATGGTCATGCCTGGTGTTACTGGGATGATTGCGGATATTTCTATAGGAAAAGATAAAGCAAAGAATTTTGGTTATATGTCGGCGATCATTAATTCAGGCTTTATTTTAGGACCTGGTTTAGGAGGTTTGCTGGCGGAAGTATCGCATAGATTGCCGTTCTATGTGGCTGGTACAAGTGGTGTCGTGGCACTTATATTATCTATTACATTAATTAAAAATCCGAAAAATGAAACGCAAGATGGTTTTACACAATATCAACCTGAATTATTGGCTAAAATAAATTGGAAAGTGTTCCTCACTCCAGTCATTTTAACGCTAGTGCTTGCATTTGGTTTGTCTGCGTTCGAAACATTATTCCCTTTATATACAGCCGATAAAGCACATTATTCACCTATAGATATCTCCTTTGCAATTACCGGTGGCGGTATTTTTGGTGCGATATTCCAAGTGTTTTTCTTTGATAAGTTTATGAAATACTTTGAAGAGCTTACTTTTATTACGTATGCATTACTTTATTCAGCGATTATTTTACTTGCATTGACGTTTATGCATAGTTACTGGTCAATTATGATTATTAGTTTTATAGTATTTATTGGTTTTGATATGATTCGTCCAGCAATTACCAATTATTTTTCTAATATAGCTGGAAATCGTCAAGGATTTGCTGGTGGGTTAAATTCGACTTTTACCAGCATGGGGAATTTCATAGGCCCATTAGTAGCGGGTACATTATACGATATTAATTTTGAATTTCCACTGTATATGGCGATATTAGTGATGTTTATTGGTATGATCGTAATATTTTTTGAAAAAACAATTAGAAATCGTCTAAAAAAATCATAAATTTAATAAAAGACGCAGCCATTTTGCTATGGTTATTACTAAATGTTTATGAATGGCATGTAAAAATGAAAATGAATAATTATTTTATAAAAGACAAATTAGCTAATGTTATAGGAGTAAGAGATGAAATTAGAACTACCATTTTAATTTCGTCTCTTACTTTTTTATTAAGCAAATTAAACATGGCAATTTTTAAACATACGTTCATTAGCAAGATTGCTAAATATGTATGAAGTAACAGGATGTAATGGTTAATGAATTAAGTGATATAAGAATTGTCAGAATTTGTACATTAGAATTTCAAATATGACACGAATGTTAAATAAAGTTGCACACATAATATTCATGTTACAGAAATTACAATTGTTTTAAATTGTGGTCTATATAAGTTTTTTGTTAAATATTTGTGATAATATGTTGTTATTATTAAAGAGAGATGATTAAGGGGATAAAGTTGAAGAATTTACTATTATCAATATTGGCTTTCCTATTAACATGTTGTTTCATATTTTTATTAGTGTTAGTTACGAACCAACAAGTGCTTGCAAAAGTACATGAAACAATATCGAGTTATTCCGATACAAATAATGTTGCCCAATCCAAAGCAGGGGAAGAAAAAGCAGATTTTGATTCAAATGTGCCGGATGACACAAGACATGACGTGCCAAAAGAAAAGCCATATAATGCAAAAAACCACGAACCTATAGCAAAATTAGCAACACATGATTTGAATGATAAAGAGGCTGGCGAAATCAATTTGCCTCAATTTTCAGAAGCGCTAAATAAAGCGCAAAAAATGGTTGATAGTGATAACCATTCTGAAAATGAATATAATGACTATGGTATTGATAGTACATGTGAGGGGACATATTACTATATTTTCACTTTCAAGAATAAGCAACATCCCGAAACATATTATAGAGTAACTGTAGATCAAAATAATAAAGCAAGGATATTTGATGATGCTTATAAAGTGCAAAATCACCAAGACCAAGACAAACCGAGAATATCACCACATGAGTCAGAAGTAATAGCTCAAAAATATGCAAAAGATGCACTAGGAAACAATGCAACCTTGAAGCAAGTACATGCTTCAAAGCAAGGTATGTTTTATACATTTTATGATGCGACCGCTAAAAAAGAATATAAAGTTATTGTGAATAAACTGGGTGATGTCATACGTCAACCTGCACTAAAATAGGAAAATGAAAACATTCAACTTTTAGATTCTATTGAAGTTGGATGTTTTTTATTGTCATAAAAAGTATAAAGTTAAATGTATCGATGTTATTATTATATTAAGTTTAAACTGATTTATACTTTGATGAATATTTAATTAATAAAAATTGAAAAGGATGAATGTTTTGAAAAAAATAAAAAAAGCAATTATACCTGCAGCAGGATTAGGTACAAGATTTCTTCCGGCAACAAAAGCTATGCCAAAAGAAATGTTGCCGATTTTAGATAAGCCAACGATTCAATACATTGTAGAGGAAGCAGCTCGTGCTGGTATTGAGGATATTATTATTGTAACTGGTAAACACAAGCGAGCAATTGAAGATCATTTTGATAATCAAAAAGAATTAGAAATGATTTTAGAAGAAAAAGGAAAAACGGATCTATTAGAAAAAGTGAATTATTCTACAGAACTTGCTAATATTTTTTATGTAAGACAAAAAGAACAAAAAGGGTTAGGACATGCGATTTATTCAGCACGTCAATTTATTGGCAATGAACCTTTTGCGGTACTATTGGGTGATGATATTGTGGAGTCAACACAACCAGCCATTAAACAATTGATAGATACATATGAAGAAACTGGTAAATCTGTAATCGGTGTCCAAGAAGTGAATGAAAATGATACACATCGTTACGGCATCATTGATCCGTTAGGTAAAAGTGGGCGTCAATATGAAGTGAATCAATTTGTGGAAAAACCGAAACAAGGAACGGCACCTTCAAATTTAGCGATTATGGGGCGTTATGTGTTAACACCTGATATCTTTGAATATTTAGCAAACCAAGGTAAAGGCGCCGGTGGAGAGATTCAACTGACAGATGCTATTGAAAGAATGAATAAAGAAAGTCAAGTCTATGCCTACGACTTTGAAGGTGAGCGTTATGATGTCGGTGAAAAATTAGGTTTTGTAAAAACTACAATAGAATTCGCTTTAAAAGATCAAGAAATGAATGAAGCATTAACGAAATTCATTAAACAACTCAAGCTAGATTGATGATTTGGGATAAAATTATTTTGATATGCATAAAACATTTTTAATCATATGAGGTATCGAAATGAAACAAAAGAAAACAAATGCTATGCGCATGTTAGATCGTCAAAAGATAAAATACAATGTCAATACGTATGAAATCTCGGATGAACATATGGACGGCACTGAAGTAGCACACAAAGTTGGCATAGAAGATAAATACGTATATAAAACACTTGTTTTGGAAAATAGTCATCACCAACATTTTGTGTTTATCATTCCAGTAAGTGAAACTTTAGATATGAAGGCGGCAGCTAACGCCGTAAATGAAAAGAAATTACAATTAATGCCTTTAGATGAACTTAAAAACGTAACAGGTTATATTAGGGGCGGTTGTTCACCGATTGGAATGAAAAAACAATTTCAAACTATTGTCGATCAGCAAGCAACTTGTATAAATTCTCTTTATATTAGTGGCGGAGAACGTGGGGTACAGATTGAAATGACAGTTGATGATTTGATTAAAATAACTAATGCAAAAGTGTTGAACGTCACTCATCAATAACAATATAATAAGATAATTAAAATCACGAAGTGGTCATGATACCATTTCGTGATTATTTAATGGGCAGTAAGCAAACATATACCTTTTATAATATTATAAAATCACGAGCGTTAATGATTTGAAACTTTATTCGAATTTTGCGCTCTTTTTTTTATGCGTTTTTTAAATTGATGTTCTACGATCGTTAAAAACATAACGCTCAATGTAAAAAATGTGAGAACCATAGTTAAAACAAGCATAGAATCTATTGGAGATATAAGTAAAATTAACAACACGATAAAGTTACTAATATAAGCATATGTATAGAGTAAAATCATGGTTATTCGTATATATTTGTTCGTCGTTTGACTAAGAAATTGTAACAGGTTAAACCCCATTTGAAAAAACAACAGAATATACATAATCAACGTTTGAAAAAATACAAAGTCAGTTTTGAATTTTTCGCTTATATATATGTTGAGTATCATTAAAATAGCAAAGATCATTGCGATACTGATTCTGATTCTTTTTTCCCATTTTACTATAGATGATGGTTGCATAACTTCAAGACACACTCCTTGTAAGAAATAAGTGTAATAAAAAAAGGTTGTATAATACATAATTATTGTAACGTAATGAGATGTATTATCAAAATGTTCAAATGTGGTTATTAATACATAAATAAAAATCATAAATAATTGAGAAAAAGGAGGAATAACAAATTTTATTGGCTTAATATGATTGTTTTTGATTGTTTTTGATAAAAAATGATTGAAATAAGAAAGCGTAACCATTATAATGAAAATGAAATGAGGTGGAGGGATGATTACTGAAAAACGGCAGGAACTCATATTGACTGAATTGTCAAAAAAAGATTTTTTGACGTTACAGGAATTGATAGATCGAACAGGATGTAGTGCATCTACAATTCGCCGAGATTTATCCAAATTACAAAAAGTTGGGAAATTGAAAAGAGTGCATGGCGGCGCAATGTTAAACGACTCATCTATCTTAGAACCTAATTTAGCAGATAAACGCGGTACAAATTTAAAAGAAAAGCAAGAAATCGCACGGTTAGCAGCGCTGGAAATAGAAGATAATGAATGTGTTTTTATAGATGCTGGCTCGACTACACTTGAGATGATCCCTTACATCAGTGCACAAAATATTGTTGTTGTAACGAGTGGTTTGACGCATGTCGAAGAGCTAATTAAACAGGGTATTCGAACATTTATTTTAGGTGGAGAAATCAAATCGACAACATATGCGACAGTAGGTGCTAGCGCGCTTGAAACGTTGAAAAGCTATCGTTTTGATAAGGTATTCCTTGGTATGAATGGTATAGACATAAAATATGGTTTAACTACACCTGATGAGCAAGAAGCGATTATTAAAAAATACGCTATACATTTAGGCACAAACGCTTATATTTTAGCTGATCATGATAAATACGACAAGGTATATTTTGCACATGTGCCTGTAGAAACACAAGTTAGCATTGTTACTTCTAAAAAAGTAAAAGAGAGTGACATATTTAAGAAATATACTGAACATTATACATTTATTGGAGGTACACGATGATTTATACGGTAACTTTTAATCCCTCTATTGATTACATCATGTTTGCTGATGATTTTGAATTAAATGGATTAAACAGAGCGACAGAAACTTATAAATTTGCTGGAGGTAAGGGGATTAATGTTTCAAGAGTGTTGCAAACATTGAACGTACCTTCAACAGCCTTAGGATTTGCGGGTGGATTTCCGGGTCAATTTATAGATGACACTTTAAAAAAAGCAGGTATTCAAACTAATTTTATAGAGATAGATGAAGATACACGGATTAATGTAAAACTGAAAACTGGTGATGAAACAGAAATAAATGCACCAGGTCCAAATATTTCTCAAACACAATTTGAAAATCTACTCAGACAACTTAAACAAACTTCAAAAAAAGATATAGTAGTCGTGGCAGGAAGTATACCGAAAAGCGTCCCTAAAGATGCGTATGAGCAAATTGCAAAAATCATAAACCAAACAGGAGCTCGATTAGTCGTAGATGCTGAAAAAGATTTAGTGGAATCCGTATTAAAATACAATCCACTATTTATTAAACCGAACAAACATGAATTAGAAGTTATGTTTGATACAGCAATCAATTCGGATGAAGATGTTATCCATTACGCACAAGAAATTATGAAACAAGGAGCATCATCTGTGATTGTGTCACTTGGTGGCGAGGGTGCAGTTTATGTTGATCATAAACATAGTTTGAAGGCGTCAGTACCTCTTGGTCAAGTTGTCAATACAGTTGGTTCAGGTGATAGCACTGTTGCAGGCATGATAGCTGGACTTGAAACAGGTTTGACGATTGAAAACGCGTTTAAACAAGCAGTTTCTGCGGGAACAGCAACTGCTTTTAACGATGATTTAGCTTCATACAAAGCAATTGAAGATATTAAAGAACAAGTGACAATTACGACTCTAAAGGGGAGTGAATGAGATGAGAATTACAGAGTTATTAACTCAAGAGACAATAGCTATGGATCTTTCATCAACTGATAAGAATGGTGTCATAGACGAATTAGTGAATCAACTGGATAAAGCAAAGAAATTAAACGATGTATCAGTTTTTAAAGAAGCTATTTATAACCGTGAAGCGCAAAGTACGACTGGTATTGGAGAAGGTATTGCGATACCACATGCTAAAGTAGCAGCGGTAGATACGCCTGCTATCGCTTTTGGTAAATCTAAAGCGGGCGTAGATTATCAAAGTTTAGATATGCAACCGGCACATTTGTTCTTTATGATTGCGGCTCCAGAAGGTGGCGCACAAACACATTTAGATGCATTAGCAAAACTATCAGGTATTTTAATGGATGATAAAGTACGAGAAGATTTACTAAATGCAACGTCTCCTCAATCTGTGTTACAAATCATTGATAAAGCTGATGATGAAGCTACAGAAGAAGTAGAAGAAGATACTGAAAGCTCTGTTGCACCAGCTGACACAAATGAACCCTATATATTAGCAGTTACAGCTTGTCCAACGGGTATAGCACATACTTATATGGCTCGAGATGCTTTGAAAAAACAAGCTGAAAAAATGGGCGTTAAAATAAAAGTAGAAACAAATGGATCTGGCGGTATAAAAAATCATCTCACGAATGAAGATATCGAACGTGCTACTGGTGTTATTGTAGCGGCAGATGTACATGTTGAAACAGCGCGTTTTAATGGCAAGAATGTTGTTGAAGTACCGGTAGCTGATGGTATTAAACGCCCAGAAGAATTAATTAATATTGCTCAAGATACTTCACGTAAACCGTTTGTAGCGAGTGCTGATTCAAGTAAAGTACAATCAGAAAGTAATGAAAAACAAGGTGTGGGCAAGACAATTTATAAACATTTGATGAACGGTGTTTCTAATATGCTACCACTTGTTATAGCTGGTGGTATTTTAATGGCTATCGTGTTCTTATTTGGTGCAAACTCGTTTGATCCAAAAAGTTCAGATTACAACGCATTCGCAGAACAATTATGGAATATAGGTAACAAGAGTGCCTTTATGTTAATTATTCCTATACTTGCTGGTTATATAGCACGTAGTATAGCGGATAAACCAGGTTTCGCAGCTGGTTTAGTTGGTGGTTTGTTAGCTAGTACAGGTGATTCAGGCTTTATCGGCGGCATACTTGCAGGTTTCTTAGCAGGTTATTTAACATTAGGCATCAAGAAATTAACAAATGGTATGCCACAATCTCTAGAAGGTTTAAAACCAACTTTAATTTTCCCAGTATTCTCTGTATCTATAACAGGTTTACTGATGATTTATGTTTTAAATCCTCCAGCATCTTGGTTAAATAATTTATTGCTGAATGGATTACAAAGTTTATCAGGTACTAACATTATGCTATTGGGTCTTGTTATTGGTGCGATGATGGCTATTGATATGGGAGGTCCATTTAATAAAGCAGCTTATGTATTCGCTGTAGCTGCATTGACAGAAGGTAATGCAGCACCAATTACAGCAGCGATGATTGGCGGTATGGTGCCACCGATTGCTATTGCAACAGCAATGTTACTGTTCCGTAAAAAATTCACTAAAGAACAAAAAGGTTCTATTGTTCCAAACTATGTGATGGGGCTATCCTTTATTACTGAAGGAGCAATTCCATTTGCCGCAGCTGACCCTATTCGTGTAATCCCGTCTATGATGGTGGGTTCAGGTGTAGCAGGTGCAATTGCATTAGGTTTAGGATCATCCATTCAAGCACCACATGGTGGTATTATTGTTATATTAGGAACAGACTTTAGTCACGTATTGCAATCATTGATAGCAATCATTATTGGAGCTATCATAGCAGCAGTTATTTATGGTATGTTAAAACCAAAATTAACTAAAGAAGAGATACAAAATTCAGAAGCGATGAATGATTAAAATTACAGAGATTCATAAAGAAAAGCCAGAAGAAACTCATGATTGAGTGAAACTTCTGGTTTTTTTTATTTGCTTTTGAATATAATATAAGCGTTGAATTTGGTAAAATAAATTACAAGTGATGCAAGAAAATTTTAACCTAAAATAATTGAAAAGAAGGTAATATAAATGGTTGAATATGTAATTGAAAATGGACGAATATATACTGAAACTGAAACCATTGATTGCGGTTATATCATCATTAAATCTGGTAAAATTGCTGGTTTAGGTGTAGGAAAGTATGAAGGTGATTTACAAACGATAGATGCACAAGGGCATCATATTCTACCTGGTTTTATTGATATTCATATGCATGGTGGTTACGGGGAAGATGCAATGGATGCATCGATGACGGGCTTAAAACATTTGTCAGCGTCATTGTTATCTGAAGGTACAACGAGTTATTTAGCAACTACAATGACACAATCAGATGAGAATATTACAAATGCGCTCAAAAATATAGCTGCATATCAAACACAACAAGATACGTTAAATACAGCTGAAATTGTGGGTATCCATTTAGAAGGTCCGTTTATTTCTGAACATAAAGTAGGCGCGCAAAATCCTGGTTATGTCCAACGGCCTTCAGTGGAAAAATTAAAATACTTCCAAAATATAGCGAACAATCACATCAAAGTTATCACATTTGCACCTGAAGTCGATGGCGCTAAAGAAACATTGGCAGCTTTTAAAGATCAAATTATATTTTCAATTGGACATACAGTTGCGACATTTGATGAGAGCAATGAAGCGGTGGAAAACGGCGCCAAACACGTAACGCATTTATATAATGCTGGTACACCTTTTGAACATAGAGAACCAGGACTATTCGGTGCGGCATGGGTTAATGATAAATTGAACACTGAAGTTATTGTCGATGGGATTCACTCACATCCTGCTGCTGTAAATATCGCATATAAACAAAAAGGAAATGAACATTTCTATTTAATTACAGATGCTATGCGAGCAAAAGGCATGCCAGATGGAGAATATGATTTAGGTGGCCAAAATGTCATCGTAAAAGACTCAGAAGCACGTTTAGTTTCAGGAGCATTAGCAGGAAGTATTTTAAAAATGAATACTGGTTTGCATAATCTTCTTAAATTTACAGGTGATTCATTGGATAATCTATGGCGTGTCACTAGTTTGAATCAGGCAATTGCTTTAAACATTGACGATAAAAAAGGTAGCTTGAAAGCGGGTAAAGATGCAGATATTGTCATCGTGAACGATGATATTGAAGTTCAAACAACTATCAAAAATGGTGAAATACATCAATTTCTTAAGTAATCATTATTTTAGAATAAATATTATTTAGGACAAATGATGTAAAATTTAGAAAGTTGACGCGAAGGTAATTTTGCGTTTAAATGGTACATTAGGTGAATATAAATTTTAATATGTATAAATTACTTTCGAAACAACTATTATGATAAAATAAAAGAAATGCGTATTTTTAGGGAGGTGTTACAATGGGAAGGATTTAGCATATAATACAAACTTTAACAATTATATAATATTTTATAAGCAGTCACCTATTGTGACACAAAATTTGGAGGTGAATCCCTAGAAATAGGGAACTAATTGGAAACAGTGACCATAATAAATTTAGTAATATTCTTTTTTTTAATAGCATTAACTACAGTCTTCGTAGGATCAGAATTCGCATTAGTTAAAGTGCGTACTACTAGGATTGAACAACTTGCAACAGAAGGCAACGGTAGTGCACGTGTTGTTAAAAAGATGATTAAAAACTTAGACTATTACTTATCAGCATGTCAATTGGGTATTACCGTGACATCTTTAGGATTAGGTTGGTTAGGTGAACCAACATTTAACAAGTTGCTACACCCATTATTTGAATTAATCCATTTACCTGAAGCACTAACGACAACTTTTTCATTTATAGTAGCGTTTATCATTGTGACATATTTGCATGTTGTCTTGGGTGAATTAGCACCGAAAACGCTTGCTATCCAATATACCGAAAAATTGGCACTATTTTATGCTAGACCGCTATATTATTTCGGATTTATAATGAAGCCATTAATTTGGTTAATGAATGGTTCAGCAAGAATGATTATTCGTATGTTTGGTGTGGATCCTGATGCAAATAATGATGCTATGTCAGAAGAAGAAATAAAAATTATAATAAATAATAGTTATAATGGCGGAGAAATCAATCAAACAGAATTAGCATATATGCAAAATATCTTTTCTTTTGATGAAAGACATGCTAAGGATATCATGGTACCGCGTACACAAATGGTTACACTAAATGAGCCATTTAATGTAGATGAATTATTAGAAACAATTAAAGAACATCAATTCACGCGTTATCCAATTACAGAAGATGGCGATAAAGACCATGTAAAAGGGTTTATTAACGTAAAAGAATTTTTAACAGAGTATGCTTCTGGTAAACCGATGAAAGCAAGTAACTATATCCACGATTTGCCAATGATTTCCGAAACTACTAGAATCAGTGATGCGCTTATCAGAATGCAGCGCGAACATGTTCACATTAGTTTAATTATTGATGAATATGGTGGTACTGCAGGTATTTTAACCATGGAAGATATATTAGAAGAAATTGTCGGTGAAATTCGTGATGAGTTTGACGATGATGAAGTCAATGATGTTCTCAGACTAAGTGATAATAAATACCAAATTAACGGTAGAGTGTTATTAGATGATCTAAACGATCAATTTGGTATTGAATTTGAGGATTCTGAAGATATAGATACAATTGGTGGTTGGTTACAAGCACATAATACCAACTTACAACCAAATGATTATGTAGATACACAATATGATCGTTGGGTAATATCGGAAGTGGATAATCATCAAATTATCAATGTTATCTTAGAGTTTGAATATCATGAAACACGTCCAACTCGAGAAGAAGATGAAGACGAAGAAAATAGTGATAATTAAGCTGCGAATGATGATAATTCAGTGATGTTTGAGTTTTTAACATAGCAATTATCATTTGCTAGCAAAATATCAACATATATTTTGCACCATACGCATACAACTTGTATTATAAAAATGAGTAAGTATTGCAAAAACTGGGACATCAATCAATGTCCCAGTTTTTTTATAATCATCTTAATAGCAAATTATGTGAATAGGGTTTTTTTATTTAAAGGATGAAAATATATATTTATACTAATAAAGAGGAGGATAAATTTATGATAGAAGATACATATTATTTAAATAATGGTTATCCTATGCCGAAAATCGGTTTGGGTGTTTACAAAATCACTGATGAGGAAATGGAAAAAGCGATATCTAGCGCTTTAGATATCGGTTACCGTGCTTTTGATACAGCTTACTTTTATAAAAATGAAATTGCATTAGGCAACGCTTTGAAAAAATCCGATGTACCTCGTTCTGAATTGTTTATTACTTCAAAGATATGGAATGATTATCAAGGATATAATAAAACAATTGAATTTTTCACAAAATCTATAGAGAATTTAGGCACTGATTATTTAGATTTATTTTTAATACATTGGCCATGTGAAGAAGATGGACTTTTTATTGAAACATATAGAGCGATGGAAAAATTATACAAAGAAGGTCGAATACGCGCAATTGGTGTATGTAACTTTAAGCAACATCATTTAGAAAAATTGATGGCTGAGACAGAAATTACGCCTGCAGTAAATCAGGTGGAGGTACATCCTTATTTCAATCAGCATGAATTACAAGATTTTTGTGATAAGCATGATATCGCCGTGACAGCTTGGATGCCGCTCATGCGAAACCAAGGTTTACTTGAACATCCTATCATTGTTGATATTGCTGAACGTTATAGTAAAACACCTGCGCAAATCGTGTTGCGTTGGCATTTAGCACATAACCGTTTGATTATACCTAAATCTAAAACGCCAAAACGTATTAAAGAAAATTATGAAATTTTTGATTTTAATTTAGAATTAACAGACATTGCTGAAATCGATAATCTAAATCGAGATGCACGTCAAGGTAAAGATCCTGATCAAGTGCGTATAGGTGATTTGAAATAATTTATTTAAAGTAGCAAGTTTAAATCGTTTTATCAGCATGTGTTGCTGAATAATAATTACAAAATTAATAAGTGGCAATTATAATCAATGGTCTATTTTCTGTAACATATTCCTAAAAGGTTGTAAGCCGATTATTTTATATCGTGTAAGATAGAGAATCGTTTTAATGACACTTAATTCTCTATCTTATTTTTTTAATTTTACTAATATTAGGTTTTGTTTCCATTTCTGACAAATAGTTGATAAACTAGATGGACAAAGTTACAACTTTTTACAAAAAAGATATAGAGCAATATTTATGTATATATATAATCTGTTTTATTAGAAAAATTTGAAAATTGTATTTTAGATTTTCTTTATTATACAAATCATTGATGTTCTCTGTTTTAGCAATTTTTTTAAAAGCGTGTAAGTTTTATAATTAAATATTAAGGAAATATAAAAATTATGTAAATCTAAATGAAAAGAATGGCGAAATAACTGTAAATATTGGTAAAGTGAAATTGAAGTAATTGAAATGAAGGTGTTTATTATGCAGATAAGAGTTATAGTGCCATGTTATAACGAAGGTGAAGTAATATTAAAAACATACCATAGGTTAACTGAAATACTAGAAAAAGATAGTCTTAACCGTCACTATAACTATGATTTACTATTTGTAGATGATGGTAGCCATGATAAAACGATTAATTATATTCAAGAAATGGCAGCTCATGATGAACATGTGAAATATATTTCGTTCAGTAGGAATTTCGGTAAAGAATCAGCGATGATAGCCGGTTTCCAACACAGTTTGGAATGTGATGCTGTTGTGATGATTGATGCTGATTTACAGCACCCGCCAGAGCTTATACCACAGATGATTGATAGTTATTTGGATGGCTATGATCAAGTCGTCGCAAAACGTGATAGAACAGGTGAAAAACGTTCGAGAAAATTTTTAACTAAATGTTATTATAAAATGATTAATCACTTTGTTGAGGATATTAAATTAGAAGATGGCGTTGGAGATTTTAGGTTGCTTAGTCAACGCGCACTACACTCACTAACATCGTTAAATGAATATAATCGTTTTTCAAAAGGATTGTATGAATGGATAGGTTATAATACTAAGGTTTTCACTTATGAAAACGTTGAAAGAGAAGAAGGTACATCTAAATGGTCATTTGGTAAATTATTAAACTATGGAATAGATGGCTTGATTTCATTTAATAATAAGCCGTTACGGGCTATGATTTATTTAGGACTTATCGTATTTTTTGTGAGTCTACTTTATATTGTATTTAGTTTTGGTAATATTATGATTAATGGTGTGAAAACACCAGGGTACTTTTCAACAATTGCAGCTATTTTATTACTTGGAGGTATCCAACTTATTTCAATAGGTATTGTAGGCGAATATATCGGTAGGATATATTATGAAGTAAAACAGCGCCCAAAATATATTGTTCAAGTATCTAATTTGAAACCAATACACAAAACAACAGGACTGGGCTCTGAAATAGAAATGTCTGAATATCCAGAAGAAACAGAAGAAAATAATGAAAACAGAATAAATAGAGAAGAGCATTTTTATGTACCGTCACATAAGGTGGAAACTGAAAAAAATAAGACGCTCGTTAAACACAGGTAATTCTAGCTCTCAGTCTATGCTAAAAGCGTAGGTTGAGGGCTTTGTGTATAAACAGAATGATTATCACGATTTTGACCTTACATGCTTGGAGATATGATTTGAGGCTGTAGTCTTTCACGCATATCAATCTCAAGCATTAGCACATTACAAAATTGTATAAGAACCAAATTAGTTAAATACTCTTAAAAGCAAAAATAAAAATGTTATAGTCAAAGAAATTTTGATACAGAAGTAATGTTTAGTTTTATAAAGGTTGTTTTAGATTTTAGGTTATTGTTGAGCCCGTACACACAAAGTTAAAATAACAACTAAAGGTTATACGAATGACATTTTACGAAAGATAAAAGATAGATTATAAACCCTCAAGATAATAACACTTTAAAAAACAAAAAACGCCAATTTCTATAGTATGTTAATAGAAATTGACGCTTATTTTTGTTTTAGATTTTAGTATTCCTGAGTGCTTTCACTATATAGTCATCTTCTGTCGATATAGAAACTATGACATTAAGTTTCAGGAATTTCTTTTAAAACTAAAAATTTAACAAACCAATTATTTTTTACGTAATTTACCCAAAATAAATGATAAAAGGGCAACAAGAATAATTGTTCCAAGTAGTGCAGGGAAGATAGCGATACCGCCTAAGTGCCAACCCCAATCACCTAATATCCATGAACCTAGTGCAGAACCTACGATACCAGCAATAATATTACCTAAAATACCTCCTGGGATATCTTTACCGACGATACCACCAGCAATCCAGCCAATCAAACCGCCGACAATTAACATAATAATAAATCCAAACATAAGTATACCTCCTTTTTAAATATCATCATCAATTACTACATACCACAAAATATAATTTGCTAATCATTTTTTTGAAAAAAATATATTCTGCCATAATAAAAAAAGTAAGAATAATAAATGTACAATAATAAAGGCATACCAATAAGGTGTTAATAAAGGCATGATTGTAAAAGATAATACAATAATAATTTGCCCAATTACTACTGGTTTTCGAATACGATTCAAGATTTTAATTTGTTCTTTTTCATGTGTTTGGAATGTACTATAGAACAATAAAGTTGCACCTATGAGAAAAATAGCTGGAGCTAAATACGGAATGGACATATAGTAAGAATCTTTACTTGTATCGAATGAAAGGATTAAAGACGTACTCATGATAATCGTTAAAATAAAACCAATAAATTTTTGATCAGTTATCACATATGTTTTTGTTTTTTTATTGAGATACAATTGCAATAATGTCCAAATAATCAATTGGGTGCAAGTGTAGAATGTTATGTAATCGTATTTACCAACAAAGACTAAATTGATGATACTGTTAATAGTTATTGATAAAAGTATAGAGCTAAACTTAAGTTGTTTGAAATTCTGACGATATAAATCAATACCGAGTATGATTACTACCGTAGCTATATTTATGATTATATTTATTAGCATGTTGCTCTCCTAACCTAGATACTTCACTGCAACATTATATCAATTAAGTTAGATTTAATCATTTAATAACAGTTGATGTTTTAAAAAATTATAAGTCATTATCCGACATATTGTAAAAATGTTATTATTTTTAATAATTATATTTACAGTGACAATCATTGCTATATTTAATGTACAAAAGAAAAACCGGTTTATTGTATAGACAAAGAGCATTATACAACGAACCGGTTGATTTACTCAATTTAAACACCTTTTTTATTACTCCAAAGTAAAGTGTGTAATTGAGGTAATACATATACATTATTCATGTCACTACTATCCATAACACGATTAACAAGGGCTTCATATAGTGAAAGTAACTTTTCTGTATGAGATTCGACATATTCTCCATCTAGATATGGATTCCCAACTTGTAAATAAAATGGCACATTAGGATATCTATGATGAATCATTTTTGCGAATTCAAAGTCATCGTCATCAAAAATAACTACTTTGAGATTGAGTGTTTCTGGCTTACATTTAGCAATGACATCATCTAAAATAGGTAAATTTGGTTTCATCATTGAACTAGGTGGTTTTGGACTAATTGTTAAATCATCAATTTGTGTCATCCATGGCTGGAATTTGCTTCCTTGGGTTTCTAAAGCGCTTTGTATACCTTTTTCTTCGAATAAATCGACTAAGGCTTGAATACCTTTTATTAAAGCTGGATTACCTCCTGAAATTGTTACGTGGTTAAATGATTCACCTGCAATGTCATATAATTTCTCATAAATCTCTGTTGCATCCATCATGCGTATTTCTTCTTTAGCACTGCCATCCCATGTAAAACTGGAGTCACACCAACTACAACGGTAATCACATCCGGCTGTACGTACAAACATGGTTTTACGACCGATTACACGGCCTTCACCTTGTATCGTTGGACCAAAAATTTCAAGCACAGGTATTTTACTCATCATTTAGCTCCTTTGGTCGATATATGACATAACTTGTTGGCGTTTCTCTAACATAAACTTGTAAGCATTGTGGTTTGTTTGGTCTTTGATCTAATGAGGATTGGACCATCTCATATATCGTTTGTGCAACAATTTCAGTCGATGGACTTTTACCTTCAAATTGAGGTAACTCATTCAATAATTGGTGGTCGAATTGTCCGTGAACGAGTTGCTTCAATTCACTAAAATTCACTAAAAATCCATTATGGTCTACGGTATCTCCACCGATTGTTAAGTTGACAAAATAAGTATGTCCATGCGTACGCATGCATTTTCCAGCGTCTTCACTTGGGATATAATGCGCAGCTGAAAAATTAAAATCCTTATTAAGTTCAAATTGGTAATTGTGGTTCACACTCGGATAATTTTGTTGGAACATATTAATTCGCTCCTTTTTCTTTTAAATAAGCATTAAGACTACGTGCGCGTAATTTACAGGCAGGGCATTCGCCGCAACCTTCACCAATAATACCGTTATAACAAGTTAACGTTCGATTTCTAACATAGTCTAATACACCGAGCTCATCACTCAATGCCCATGTTTGTTTCTTATCAAGCCACATTAACGGTGTATGAATAACGAAATCTTTATCCATAGAGAGCGAAAGTGTAACGTTCATTGACTTTATAAAGTTATCCCGACAATCAGGGTAACCAGAAAAGTCTGTTTCACATACGCCTGTGATAATATGTTTTGTATTTGTTTGATAAGCTAGGGCGCCAGCAAATGATAAGAACAACAAGTTACGTGCAGGTACAAAAGTGTTTGGCATGCCGTCTTCATCTATATCGATGTCATGTTGTGTGAGTGCATTAGGAGTGAGTTGAGATAATAGTGACATATCAAGTACATGGTGTTCGACTGCTTGCTCCTTGGCGATTTGTTTTGCAACTTGAATTTCTGTATCGTGCCTTTGTCCATATTCAAAAGTTACTAAGACTACTTCATCAAAATGTTTTTTTGCCCAAAATAAACAGGTTGTACTGTCTTGGCCCCCGCTAAAAACGACGATGGCTTTATTATTGTTTAATGGCTGTTGTGTCATTATAGTTTACACTCCTTAAAATATCGTGCTAGCTTTGCCATATAAAACTTATGACGCCATAAAAAAACGCCTATCTCTATAAAAAGATAGACGTCGTTCAAGTGTCTAGTTTTTTATAGAGGGTGTCAGCTAGAAACCTCTGTTATATTTATACCGTGACTAGAATAATACATTTAAGCTGTAAAATCAAGTTGAGATTTGGGATAATGACTATATTAGAACAATATATAATTATAATTGAGGTGATTCAATGCTACTTGTAATCGATAATAAAGACTCATTTACCTATAATATCGTGGACTATCTCAAACAATGTTATTCAGAGGCAATCATAGTGATTGATGTGGACGAAATTAATATAGAAAAGCTGATCAATATGAAACCGTCAGCAATTGTAATATCGCCAGGACCGGGAACGCCGTCAGATTATCCGATTTTAAATGAAGTCATAACACAATTTATGAACCATGTACCGATTTTGGGTGTATGTTTAGGATTTCAACAAATTATTACTTATTTTGGTGGGCACATCGTAAAGAACTATAAGCCTGTCCATGGCCATACAACTTTAATTACGCATACAGGCAAAGGTATTTTTAAAAATTTACCAAAATCATTTAATGTAATGCGTTATCATTCATTAATGGCTGATATACATACATTTCCTGGAGAGCTAACCGTGACAGCAACCAATGATAAAGGGATTATTATGGCTTGTGAACATCGAGCATTTGCTGTTTATGGTGTCCAATACCATCCCGAATCATTTTTGAGTGAATACGGTATCGACCAAATTAAATTATTTATTGAAAGTGTGGAGGCACATCATGCAAGTAAAATTTAATTATCAATATTACATAAATGAAACACAAACCGAAACTTATCAATACCTATTTAAACAATGTATATGTAAAAAAATAGCATATCAAAAGCAGGACATTGGAGCAGTCATTCAATTTGCTGAATTACATCAAGGCAAAGGGGAGTATGTAGCTTTATATTTACCATATGAAGCGGCAAGTTTTTTTAACGATCAGTTAGCAACAGTAACTCCCGATGGGGTATTCGTTTATGCTGCTGCATATGTATTTGAAGCAGTACACGATGGCATAAATGAACAAAATGTTACATATCAACGTAAATATAACTTTGAATTTCAATATGAACATGCGCAAATGATTGAACATATAAAACAAGTACAAAAAGCGATTGTTGAAGGCAATACATATCAAGTTAATTATACAACGAGATTGAGTGATGATATACAAGGTCCGATTTCTGAACTTTACCATGTACTACAGGGTGGGAATCATGGCCATTATTCAGCACTGATTGATACAGAAGAAGTTCAAATTGCATCATTATCACCAGAGTTATTTTTTCAATATGGGCCCTTTAAAAATCAATCAAATATTGTATTAAGCAAACCCATGAAAGGGACAATAGCTAGGGGAGAAACAGAATTAGAAGATAAGGAACATTTTGAAAAATTAAGAAACTCTACCAAGGATAGAGCGGAAAATGTAATGATTGTTGATTTGTTGCGTAATGATATAAGTAGAGTAGCCAATACTGGAACAGTTAAAGTATATAAACCGTTTCATATTGAAAGATATCAAACAGTTTATCAAATGACATCCATGGTAACTGGACAATTACCAAATCATATGCGTTTATTGCGTGTTCTAGAAGCCATTTTCCCCTGTGGTTCAATTACCGGTGCACCGAAACTGAATACAATGAAATATATTAAACAATTAGAGCAAACACCAAGAAATGGTTATTGTGGAACTATAGGCTTATTGCTACCTGATGGGAAATCTATTTTCAATGTACCTATTCGAACAATTCAATATATTAATGGGAAAGCTGTTTACGGCGTTGGAGCAGGTATTACCATTGATTCTAATCCAGAATCTGAAGTGCAAGAATTTATAGATAAGACAAAAATATTGGAGAGATTATAATGCAGTTATTTGAAACATTACGATTAGATTCTGGCAATTTTTCAAGGCTGACATATCATTATGACAGAATAAAACATTCGGCAAATCAATTCCAAATGACTTTCGAAGATGAGCAATGGAACAAAACGATTTCGGAAATTAAAGGCTTATATTTTACAGGAACTTATAGAGTGAAAATTATATTACATCCTAATGGTGTTTTTAAATATGAAGTTGCTGAATTACCTCAAAAAGATAGCTTTACGGCAAAAATTGTACCATTAACCACAATTCAAGATAAACGAGTACTTACGAATAAAACAACAAATAGGGATCATTTAGCGCATAATCATGAAACTGATCTCATCTTACTCTATGACAAATCAGGAAAAATATTAGAATTTGATATTGGAAATATTATGATCAAAGAAGGAAACTATTATTATACACCAGTATATAATGAAGACTTTTTAAAAGGATGTAAGAGACAAGAGTTAATAGAAGAAGGTAAATTAATTGAAAAAGATTATAGTTTGACAGATTTTAAGCACAAGTTAAGGCAAAATCAAATTCAAGTTTTTCTGATAAATAGTTTGAGAGAGGTTGCCGATGTTGCAATAAATCTATAGAATATAGAAAGTATAAGAAAAATATTAATTTTAATTCTAATAATTGTGATAAAACGTTGTTGCGAGTGTGTTTGATATCAATAGTTGGAAATATCAAATATGCCACACATAGATATGGTTTAACTGTATGAGGTGAATTAAGATAAACAAAGTTATACGAGTCTTAAAAAATCTAATGTCAGCAAGCGAGGCAAAATAATGATATTGATTTGGATCTTATTAATTATTACGCTAATCGGCCTTACAAAATGGTATGTAACCTATTTAATGAATCAACATAAATATTCTGCTACTAAGTTAATCATCACTATTTCATGTGCTATTCAGTTGATATTTATCTATGGTTTAGTTAAAGAATTAATACGCTACTTAACACAAATATTAAATGTATTTTATCGATAGTCACAAATAGACACAATAGATGAGGTGAATTTATGAAGATATACAGTCAAGGTGACCAAGCAATTGTGGTTTCTATAGAAAAAGAAGTCTCCAAAGATTTAACTGACGATCTACTCGCGTTAAAAACATATCTTGTTAACAAAAATTATCCTTTTATTACAGAAATTGTGCCAACAGAGTCAGATATGATGATTTGTTATGACGCTAGAGATATGATTAAACATCACAACATAAAATCACCATTTTTATATATGAAAGCATTGTTGCAATCTGTGCAATTAGAAATAAAACATGTAGAAGAGACGTCTGAACCGATTCAAATACCTGTAGTATATGGTGGTGAATTTGGTCCAGATTTAACGTCTTTGCTAAAATATTATAAAATGGATTTCGACAAATTTGTAAAATTACATACAAATTCGAACTTTTTCGTATCAATGATGGGCTATTCTCCAGGATTTCCATATTTAACAGGGATGGATAAGCGTTTATTTGTAAATCACACAGGTGGTAAAAAAGCATTTATTCCTGCGGGATCAGTAATCATTGAAGGTAAGAAAACAGGTATTACTACGATTGATACTTATGGCGATTGGCTAGTGATAGGTTATACGCCAGTTGAATTATTTAATCCACATCAAACAGATTTTACGACTTTAAAATTAGGTGATAATGTGCAATTTCAAGCTATGACAGCAGAAGCATTGGATTTAGGAGGATTTAAACCATGTCAATCATAATAGAAAATGAAGGATTGTTCTCAAGTTTTCAAGATTTTGGTCGTATCGGTTTTGAACACAATGGTGTAATCCCAAGTGGTGCTTTAGATCCATTATCACATGAAATTGCTAATCGGCTAGTAGCCAACGATAAACATGAAGCAACATTAGAAATGACCAATAGAATGGCCAGTATTCGTTTTACTGAACCAACTTTAATCGCATTAAGTGGCGGCAGTTTTAAAGCTAAAACCTCTAATTTAAAAGTCTTACCTAATAAACTTTATTTAATGGAAAAAGGTGATGTACTTGAGTTTACAGAGACTTCACGGACCTCAAGAGTTTACTTAGCTGTTGGTGGAGGGTTCGAGTTAGACGAATGGCTGGGTTCTACTTCTACTGATTTTATGTCTAAACTAGGTGGTTTTCATGGTCGCAAACTAGAAATAGGCGATGAAATCAATATGAAACGTGATTATACAGAACGTCACCATAAACTTTTTGAGAATCTTGAACATACACATCAAACAGATTGGGGTATAGATGGCTATGCACTTTCTTTTAATTATATGTCAGATGTATTTCATGTCATTAAAAACAAAGGAACAGAAGATTTTAATCAAGATGCTTTAAATCGTTTTACTTATGGGGAGTATAAAGTGACAAGTAAAGCGAATAGGGTGGGCATGTATGTTGAAGGTCAACCTGTCAAAGCATTTTATGAAGATATGCCTGCACATCAATCTGTACAAATAGGAACGATTCAAGTTAAGAGGGATGGTACGCCTATTATATTGTTAAATGATCATTACACATTAGGAAGTTATCCGCAAATAGGGACAATCGCCAGTTATCACTTAACGAAGTTAGGCCAAAAACATCCTGGTACTAAGTTGAAGTTTCAATTCATAGATGTTGAAACTGCAGAAAAGAATTTAATAAAATATACCAATTGGTTGAATCAACTGTTTCATGGTATTGAGTATAGAATGCAATTAGAAATGTTAAAATAGTATATACAATCAAAAAATGAAACGTATTAGTGTATAGCAATACGTTTCGAAAGTATTTATTTAAAATTAAAAATCTTTAGCCATAAAATAATTATTATATCAATATGTCTTTTGGTTAATGAATTTTAGAATGTATCCAAACCTTAGGTGATAAATTACCTGAGGTTTTTTACATTAGATGATTTTCTCGATATGCATAAATCTTAGACAAATGTTTGACTAAAATATAGTTCTGAAATTTTATTTGTGATTCATATTCAGTGATTATTCGATAAACATTCAGATATAGTGATTAATTCTTAAATATTTGAGCTCATTTATCTAGTATAATAAACGGTAATCGTGTTGAATATGATAAGATTAAGTAATTACATAAGTCATTCAGTATAAATTAACCATTATCTAAATAGGTCCAAGGCCTGATTAATTTATTAAATAGAGCAAGTATAATTATAAAGGAAATTTAAATTTTAATCTTCTTTTAATCATGTATTCACAATAGGTTAATGATACCTTCATAAAACGGTTAAATCAGCGTTTTTAATTAAAAAAAGTGTGTTTTTACTTGATATTAGACAAGAATTGCTTTATATTTATTAATTGAACTATAATCGTTTTATTACAAGGATGTTACAGAGTGAATGTAGTGTAAAAACGATGTAAAACATAATAAAACGCATTAACATAATTTACATTATAACAAATATAATTTTTCAAAAAGAATCAATAAATTTCATTAAAAATAAAAATTGCTACTTTATAGAAATAAATTAGTGACAAAAGACAAAAAGATGTGTTTTAGAAGAAAGATACAGGATGTCACCCTATTTTTCTTACTTAAATTTTAACTTTCGCAAATAACGATAAAGACATTGTTAGATAATCTAAGTTACGCATTAACAATGATTACAAAGCATTTTAATTGGGCTAGGTATTAGCACCAACTTTTATTAATTTATATCGGGGGAACAGACATGAGTCTACACAAAAAGAAACTAACTCTTTTTGCGTTTTTTATTTTAACTGTATTAACAGTTACTGCTAAAACGTATTTTTCATACTATGTTGACTTTTCTTTAGGTGTTAAAGGGTTAGTTCAAAATTTAATCTTATTAATGAATCCATATAGTTTAATTGCATTAGTATTGAGTATTTTCTTATTCTTCAAAGGTAAGAAAGCATTTTGGTTTATCTTTATAGGCGGTTTTATTTTAACCTTCTTATTATACGCAAATGTTGTATATTTCAGATTCTTCTCAGACTTCTTGACTTTTAGTACGTTAAATCAAGTAGGTAATGTTGAATCAATGGGTGGTGCTGTATCAGCTTCATTTAAATGGTATGACTTTGTTTACTTTATCGATACAATCATTTATTTATTTGTATTAATATTTAGACAAAAATGGTTAGACAAGCGTGTGTTTAGCAAAAAATTTGTTCCAGTGATTATGGCAGCATCTGTTGCATTATTTTTCTTAAACCTAGCTTTTGCTGAATCTGATCGCCCGGAATTATTAACACGTACATTTGACCATAAATATTTAGTTAAATACTTAGGTCCATATAACTTCACAGTTTATGATGGTGTAAAAACGATACAAAATAATCAACAAAAAGCATTAGCAAATGAAGATGATTTAACTAAAGTCTTAAATTATACGAAACAAAAGCAAACACAACCGAATCCAGAATACTTTGGAGCGGCTAAGAAAAAAAATGTGATTAAAATCCACTTAGAAAGTTTCCAAACTTTCTTGATCAACAAAAAAGTAAATGGCGAGGAAGTTACACCATTCTTAAATAAACTTTCTTCTGGTAATGAAGATTTCAGATATTATCCAAACTTCTTCCACCAGACTGGACAAGGTAAAACTTCAGACTCAGAGTTTACAATGGATAACAGTTTATACGGTTTACCACAAGGTTCGGCATTCTCGCTTAAAGGTGATAATACATTCCAATCATTACCAGCGATTTTGCATCAACAACAAGGTTACACATCTAGCGTGATGCACGGTGATTATAAAACCTTCTGGAACCGTGATCAAGTTTATAAACACTTTGGCGTAGATAAATTCTATGATGCAACGTACTATGATATGTCAGAGGAAAATCAAGAGAATTTAGGTCTGAAAGATAAAGAATTCTTTGATGAATCAGCAGATTATTTGGCGAAAGAAAAAGAACCTTTCTATAATCACTTAATAACGCTAACAAACCATTATCCGTTTACATTATCTCCTGAAGATGCATCAATTGATAAACCAAATACTGGTGATTCAACAGTTGATGGTTATGTTCAGACAGCGAGATATTTAGACGAATCGTTAGAACAGTTTGTAAGTGAATTGAAGAAAAAAGGTATCTATGATGATTCCGTTATTATGATTTATGGTGACCATTATGGTATTTCTGAAAACCATAACAAAGCGATGGAAAAATTATTAGGTGAAGACATTACACCAGCTAAGTTTACAGATTTAAACCGAACAGGTTTCTGGTTGAAAATCCCTGGTAAAGAAGGTACTGTTGATAAAACTTATGCTGGACAAGCAGATGTAATGCCAACATTACTACATTTAATGGGTATTGATACTAAGAATTATCTCATGATGGGTACAGACTTATTATCAAAAGATCATAATGATACTGTGCCGTTTAGAAATGGTGACTTTGTAACGAAAGATTACAAATATGTAAATGGCAGAATATATGATAATAAAAATAATGAGCCAGTAACAGAAAAACCTAATGATTTTGATAAACGTAAACAACAAGCTGAAAAAGACTTGCAAATGAGTGATGATGTCCTAAATGGTGACTTAATGAGATTTTATGATAATCCTGACTTTGATAAAGTGAAACCATCAGACTATAAATATGAAACAGGTCCACAAGGACAAGAGAAAAAATAATAACTACTTTAGCCCTAACCCATTATTTAAAATGGATTAGGGCTTTTTATATATGTAAGCGTATTGAATAGTGTTTATGATGTGCATGATATTGTATTAAATTATTTTATATGTGTGAACTTTAAGATGGGGAGGATAGCGGATTAGTAAATATCAAGAGCAAACATGCACGTTGAAAAAGTAAAAAAGAGAATGCTAAAAAGGATTAGAACATAAATCCTCATTCTCAAAATTAGATTGTCTGAGACATATAGTTTTTGGACAAATGGGAAGTATTTTGACGAGATGTTTGAGGGAATAAGACAAAGTGAAGGCTACTGGCTGAAGCTGTCCCCTATGATAGCGAACCAACAATATGAAGTATTGAATAAAAAGAAACACTCAGATGAATTGAATTAAATCATCTGAGTGCTATTTTTCTGGGATTTATGTACCAAACTCTTTGTTTTGAGGTTGAGATGATTGTCCCAGACTCATCATTTTTTATTTGAAGAATGGATCCAAGTTATTTCTTTTTCTTTTACCTTTTATCCAAGTGCAACGTCTAAAATCATCATAATAGTAAAACCTAGCATTAAACTTAATGTTGCTAAATCAGTGTTATTACTAGCTTGAGAATCTGGTATAAGCTCTTCTACAACTACAAATATCATTGCTCCAGCAGCAAAAGCGAGTGCATAAGGCAACATAGGCGTAATGAAAAGCACTGCAGCAGCGCCTATTGTAGCAAAAATGGGCTCAACAATTGCAGATGCTTGTCCATAGTTAAATGCTTTCCATCGTGATGCACCAGCAGCTCTGATAGGCATTGAAAGTGCAGCACCTTCGGGGATGTTTTGAATCCCGATACCAATTGCTAAACCGAGTGCACCTAAAAAAGTTGCTTGGCCATTACCAGCTACTACGCCACCAAATGCTACACCAATAGAAAGACCTTCTGGTATGTTATGCAATGTAATAGCTAATACAAGTAATGTATTTTTATTGAGTTTTTTCGTTCCTACACCTTCTTGGTATTGGTTAGAGTCTTGGGTGTTTGGGTGAATGTGTGGAATAATTAAATCTAACGCGCGTATAAAAAAACCGCCCAATAAAAAACCTATTGCTGCTGGTAACCATGCAAAAGATGATCCAGAACCGTAATCGATTGATGGTTGTAATAGAGACCAGAAACTTGCAGCAATCATAATGCCTGCAGCAAATCCTTGCATTGAATTCAGTATTTTATCATTTACTCTTTTAAATATAAAGACTGCTGCAGCACCTAATGCAGTCAATAACCATGTGATGATACCTGCGATTAGTGCTTGGATAAAAGGAGGTAAGTCTTGGAAAAAATCTGACATAAGCTACGCTCCCTTGTATCATTTGAGTTCAAAAAGGTGTATAATATATAGAACTGAAATTAAGTTTAACAGAATTAATTATAATTTTCGATATTAAAAAGGATGTTGGACGATGGAAGCCTACAAAATTGAACATTTACATAAATCTTACGCTGATAAAATCATTTTCGATGATTTACATCTGTCTATTTCTGAAGGAGAAAAAATAGGTCTTGTAGGTATTAATGGTACAGGCAAAAGTACTTTGTTAAAAGTAATTGCTGGTTTGGATGAAGACTTCGAGGCAGAGGTCTCACATCCCAATGCATATCGCATACGTTATTCCGCTCAAAAACAAGAGTTTGAAGGAGATTTAACTGTTTTTGAAGCGGTATTAACGTCAGAGACAAAGACACTTCAGGTGATTCGCTCATATGAAGCTGCTGTAACAAAATATAGTGAGACGCAGAATGAGACAGATTTTCAACAAATGATGCAAGCACAAGAAGCAATGGATACATATCAAGCTTGGGATTATAGTGCTGAAATTAAGACTATTTTATCAAAGCTAGGCATCAATGATACGACTAAAAAAGTGAGAGAACTTTCAGGTGGGCAACAAAAACGTGTTGGTCTTGCTAAAACACTTATAGAGCAACCAGATTTATTACTTCTGGATGAACCTACGAACCATCTAGATTTTGAGTCAATCAACTGGTTAATTAATTATGTTAAACAGTATCCGCATACAGTGCTGTTTGTAACACATGATCGTTACTTTTTAAATGAAGTATCATCTCGCATTATTGAATTAGATCGTGGTAAATTAACTACTTATCCAGGTAATTATGAAGATTACATCGCACAACGTGCTGAAAATGAAGTTGTTGAGCAAAAACAACAAGCGAAACAGCGCGCACTATATAAACAAGAATTAGCTTGGATGCGTGCGGGAGTAAAAGCGCGTTCTACAAAGCAACAAGCGCGAAAAAATAGATTTAAAGATTTAGAACACGATGTGAAAAATCAACAACAACAAGATAAAGCATCTTTAAATCTTGCGTATTCACGTTTAGGTAAACAAGTTTTTGAACTTGATAACGTGTCAAAACGTATCGGCGATAAAATATTGTTTGAACATGTCACTGAAATTATTCAAAATGGACAACAAATTGGTATCGTCGGACCAAATGGTGCTGGTAAAACAACATTGTTGAATATTTTGAATGGTGATGACCAAGCGTTCGAAGGGGAATTGAAAGTTGGTCAAACTGTTAAAGTTGCTTATTTCAGACAGACTGAAGCACGTTTAGACCGGGACATCAGAATGATTGATTATTTGCGTGAAGAAAGTGAAGTAGCGAAAGAAAAAGATGGAACTGCTGTGTCAGTTACGCAATTATTAGAACGCTTTTTATTCCCAAGTGCAACACATGGTAAAAAAGTTTACAAATTATCAGGTGGAGAACAAAAAAGATTGTACTTATTAAAATTATTAGTGCATCAACCTAATGTTTTATTATTAGATGAACCGACAAATGATTTAGATACAGAAACGTTAACTATTTTAGAAGATTATATCGATACGTTTGGCGGCACAGTTATCACGGTGAGTCATGATCGCTACTTTTTAAATAAAGTTGCTCAAGAATTTTGGTATATTCATGATGGAAAAATAGAACGTATCATAGGAAATTTTGATGACTATGAAGCATATAAAAAAGAGATAGATAAATTACAAACGCAAGAAAAACAACAAGCTAAAGTGAAACCAACGTATGAAAAGAAAAAGAAAAAAGGTTTATCGTATAAAGAAAAACAAGAATATGAAACAATTATTGCGCGTATTGAAACAACCGAGCACAGATTAGAAGAAATCGAGCAAGAAATGGTTGAAGCAAGTTCTGATTATGCTAAGGTAAAAGAATTAAATGAAGAACAACAAAATCTTAATATGTTGTATGAAGAAGATATAACAAGATGGAGCGAACTTGAAGAATTAAAAGAACAATGAGGGATTA
Source organism: Staphylococcus sp. GDY8P94P (assembly GCF_017892255.1). Classification (NCBI taxonomy): domain Bacteria; kingdom Bacillati; phylum Bacillota; class Bacilli; order Caryophanales; family Staphylococcaceae; genus Staphylococcus; species Staphylococcus sp. GDY8P94P. The sequence continues at coordinate 409,797 of NZ_JAESKU010000001.1, read as the reverse complement.
TATAACATGGAAGCAACATTATCACATTATTTTGGCTATGACACATTCCGTCCAGGTCAAAAAGAAATAATAACTAAAGTAATGGATCACCGTAATGTGCTTGGCGTTTTACCAACTGGTGGGGGAAAATCAATTTGTTACCAAGTGCCAGGATTAATGTTGGGTGGTACGACAATCGTAATCAGCCCATTAATCTCACTTATGAAAGATCAAGTTGATCAATTAAAGGCCATGGGGATTCGCGCAGCATATTTAAATAGTAGTTTGACTCAAAAGCAACAAAAAGAGATTCAAGCACAACTAAAAAGTGGAGAAATCCAATTTTTATATGTTGCACCGGAACGTTTTGATAATGCTAATTTTATGCGCTTATTACAGCAGTTAGATATACACTTAGTTGCCTTTGATGAAGCCCATTGTATTTCAAAATGGGGACATGATTTTAGACCAAGTTATCAGGAAGTCATCCATAAGGTTTTTGCCTTGCCACAAGATTTTTCAATTGTAGCATTAACAGCAACGGCAACAATTGAAGTACAAAAAGATATTATGGATCGCTTAAATATCGACAAGTATGACGAAATTAAAACAAGTACGAAACGACGTAATTTAATATTTCAAGTTAATCCAACGTACCAACGTCAAAAGTTCGTATTAGAATATGTTAAAGATCATCAAAAAGAAGCAGGCATTATTTATTGCTCGACACGTAAACAAGTAGAAGAACTACATGAAGCACTTGAAAATAATAAAATTAGTAGCACAATATACCACGCTGGTTTATCCAATAAAGAGCGTGAAGCAGCACAAAATGATTTTGTATATGATCGCGTGCGTGTCGTTGTAGCAACGAACGCATTTGGTATGGGTATTGATAAATCAAATGTGCGATTTGTGATTCACTATAATATGCCTGGTGATTTAGAGTCTTATTATCAAGAAGCGGGACGTGCTGGTCGTGATGGATTGAAGAGTGATTGTATTCTTTTATTCAGCGATAGAGACATCGGGTTACACCAATATTTCATTTCATCTTCAAAAGCAGACGATGATTACAAAGAAAAAATGGGTGAAAAATTGAATAAAATGTTGCTATATACGAAGACTAAAAAGTGTCTAGAAGCAACACTTGTACATTATTTTGAACCTAATGAAAAACTAGAAGAATGTGAACAATGTAGTAATTGTGTTAGAGAAAATAAAACATATGACATGACGAACGAAGCGAAGATGATAGTGAGTTGTATTGCACGTATGAAACAGCAAGAAAGTTATAGTGTCATTATTCAAGTTTTAAGGGGCGAAGACTCTGATTATATTCGTTATTGTGATTATAATCAATTGACAACGCATGGTATTATGAAAAACTATACGACTTCTGAACTCAGTCATCTTATTGATGAATTGCGATTTAAAGGATTTTTGAATGAACACGATGAAATATTAACCTGTGATGTTTCTGTAAAGGAACTGCTTAATAACCAAATTTCGATATATACAACACCATTTAAACGCAAATCGAAAGAAAAGGTTAATATCAACACTGTAGAAGGTGTGGACCGTGCTTTATTCGATGAATTAGTTGCTGTACGTAAACAATTAAGTGAAAAATTAACTATTCCACCAGTAAGCATTTTCTCAGATTTCACTTTGGAAGAATTTGCAAAGAGAAAACCAGAATCAAAACAAGATATGATATTAATTGATGGTGTTGGAAGTTATAAATTAAAACACTACTGTCCAATATTTTTAGAAACAATACAATCTTATAAAGCTCAAATTTAGTTGAGCAAATAATTGTTTTTAGAATATATAATCCCATATACTTAATTTTAACGGTATTGGTATTTTACATTGAAATGATTGCAAAAAAATACGAAGTTAATTTGACAACGATTAATATACTATACAGGCACAAATGTAATAGTAATATTGATGAGTTTGAATTAACTTCGTATTTGTTTTATTTAACTGTGATTAAAAAGGTTAAATTGTTAGTAAATCGGTTATGTGTTAACTATGTGAATTTTTTTAAGTGATAGTAAAGTCAATGAGAAGAGTGAGGGTGACAAATTGATAGAATTTAAAAATGTTATGAAACGTTATGGGGATAAGAAAGCTGTAGATGATCTTAGCTTTAATATAAAAGAAGGTGAATTTTTTGTTTTAATCGGACCTTCAGGTTGTGGTAAAACAACGACATTAAAAATGATTAATCGTTTAATTTCATTAACAGAGGGATTTATTTATTTTAAAGGGAAACCAATTAGTGACTATCCAGTATATGAAATGCGCTGGGATATTGGTTATGTTTTACAACAAATTGCATTATTTCCGCATTTAACGATAAAAGAGAATATTGCACAAGTGCCACAAATGAAAAAATGGAAAGAAGCAGATATTGATAAACGTATAGATGAGTTATTAAATATGGTTGGCTTAGAGCCAGAACTATTTAAAGATAGAAAACCAGATGAATTATCAGGTGGACAACAACAACGTGTTGGTGTGGTACGTGCATTAGCTGCAGATCCACCAGTTATTCTGATGGACGAACCTTTCAGTGCATTAGATCCAATTAGCAGAGAAAAGCTGCAGGATGATTTAATAGCGTTACAGCAAAAAATAAAAAAAACAATCGTTTTTGTAACACATGATATACAAGAAGCGATGAAGCTAGCTGATAGAATTTGTCTATTAAACAAAGGACATGTAGAGCAAATAGATACACCTGACAATATGGTTAATCATCCTGAAAGTGATTTTGTAAGACAATTTGTTGGGGATAAATCACTGAAAATAGAAAAAGACATAAAACTATCAGAACTAATTGGTGAATTAACGATTAATGAACAGGAAGCTACCAAAGGTTATCCTATTGTTAATAGTAATGCGTCTATTAAAAGCATTTATAGTGATTTAGCTAACCACGATGCAATCATTATTAATGATGATTCGACTGCTACACAGCATGTGCTTAAACGCGAAGATATGTTTAAATATCTATCGGAGCATACAGGGGGTAGTCAAAGATGAATGAATTAATAAATACACTTTCAGATCGGAAAGGACAATTGTTAACTAACATATTTGAACATATCCAAATATCGTTTATTGCATTGCTCATTGCTGCAGTAATTGGGGTACCGCTGGGCATTTTACTCACGAAAACACGCAAGGTTTCTGAGATTGTGATGAATATCGCTGCCGTGTTACAGACAATACCATCATTAGCTTTGCTTGGTTTGATGATACCGTTGTTTGGTATTGGTAAGGTACCGGCAGTGATCGCATTAGTAGTTTATGCATTGTTGCCGATATTAAGAAATACATACACAGGTATCAATGAGGTAGATAGCTCGTTAATTGAAGCAGCTAAAGGTATCGGTATGAAGCCAGGTCGAAGATTAACAAAAGTGGAATTGCCAATAGCCATGCCAGTAATTATGGCAGGTATTAGAACAGCGATGGTATTGATTATAGGTACTGCTACATTAGCAGCTTTAATTGGTGCAGGTGGTCTTGGTGATTTGATTCTTTTAGGTATAGATCGAAATGACACATCATTGATTATTATTGGTGCGATTCCTGCAGCTTTATTAGCAATTCTATTTGATTTAGTTTTACGTTATATGCAAAAACTATCCTATAAAAAATTGCTTATTTCCCTTGGTGCAATTATTATAATACTGTTATTAGTGATTATTGGACCAATGTTTGCTCAAAAAGGAGATAAAATTACATTAGCAGGTAAACTTGGTTCAGAACCTTCTGTAATTACCAATATGTATAAAATTTTAATTGAAGAAGAAACAGATGATACAGTAGAAGTGAAAGATGGCATGGGGAAAACTTCATTCCTATTTAATGCCTTGAAATCTGACGATATAGATGGCTACCTTGAGTTTACAGGTACTGTACTTGGAGAGTTAACAAAAGAAGATTTGAAGTCTAAACAAGAAAATAAAGTATATCAACAAGCAAAATCAAGTTTAGAAGATAAATACGATATGACTATGTTAAAACCAATGCAATATAATAATACTTATTCATTGGCGGTGAAAAAAGATTTTGCGAAAAAGCATAATCTTAAAACGATAGGTGACTTAAACAAAGTGAGCGATCAAATTAAACCAGGTTTCACATTAGAGTTTAATGATCGTGAGGATGGTTATCCAGCTGTTAAAAAAGCATATGATTTAGATTTCGGTGACGTGAAGACGATGGAGCCGAAATTAAGATATCAAGCAGTTGAAAGCGGAGATATTAATTTAATCGACGCATATTCAACAGATGCTGAATTAAAACAATATGATATGGTTGTATTAGAAGATGATAAAAAAGTATTCCCTCCATATCAAGGCGCTCCTATGTTTAAAACATCGTATTTAAAAGATCATCCTGAAATTAAAGCACCGCTTAATAAATTAGCAGGTAAGATTTCTGATGAAGATATGCAAGAAATGAATTATGAAGTTACAGTAAAAAAAGAAGATCCATATGAGGTAGCTAAAAACTATCTAGAGAAACATCATTTAATTGATTAATTCATAAGACAATACGAGTTTAACAATGCATTTTACTACGGACAAAAATGCATTAAGTTGAACTCGTATTTATATTTGATTAAATTCTAGCTTTTAAAATTAAGTTACATTGATTTTCAATGGAAATAAGGTATATAATGGTTACTAAGTTTTGAAATTTCTGTAAATTTAAGGAGGCCCGAATCAACAATGAAAAAACAAATCGAACAATTATCAGCATATCAACCAGGTTTATCACCAAGAGCATTAAAAGAACAATACGGGATTGAGGATGAGCTTTATAAATTAGCTTCTAATGAAAATTTATATGGACCATCACCTAAAGTGAAAGACGCAATCAAACATCATTTAGACGAATTGCAATTTTATCCTGAAACGGGTTCTCCGTTAATTAAAGAAGCGATAAGTGAACATTTGAATGTTGACCCAGCACGTATTTTATTTGGTGCAGGATTAGATGAAGTGATATTAATGATTTCACGTGCTGTTTTAACCCAAGGAGATAAAATTGTTACAAGTGAAATGACTTTTGGTCAGTATTATCATAATGCCATAGTTGAAGCGGCAGATGTTGTACAAGTCCCACTAAAAGATGGTGGATTTGATTTAGAAGGCATACTTTCTGAAGTTGATGACTACACTAAACTTGTATGGTTGTGTAACCCTAATAATCCTACCGGCACATACTTTACACATGAAGAGTTGCAACGATTCTTATCACGTGTGCCTCAAGATATACCCGTAATTATAGATGAAGCTTATGTTGAATTCGCGACAGCTGAAGACTTTCCGAATTCATTAGCTTTACAAGAACAATTTCCAAATGCTTTCTTACTGAGAACATTTTCTAAAGCATATGGATTAGCCGGCATGCGTATTGGATATGTGATTGCTGCTCAAGAAGCGATTGAAAAATGGAATATTATACGACCACCATTTAATGTAGGTCGATTATCAGAACACGCTGCACTTGCTGCGTTAGAAGATCAAGATTATTTAGATTCTATTCGTGAAAAAAATGCACAAGAAAGAGCAAAATTCTTTGATTCAGTCAGTAGTCATAAATTAAATCCAAGCCAAACGAACTTTATTTTTGTGAATACGTCGCGACCTCACGAATTATATGAAGCATTGTTAAAACAAGGGTGCATTACAAGAGAATTTCCGAATGGTGTCAGAATTACGATTGGTTTCCCTGAGCAAAATGATAAAATGATCGAAGTATTAAATAACTTTGATTTATAAAAAGTAGTATTTATAACGTTCAATAAATTAAAATGTATAAAGCTTAAACTATATAATGAAAATAATTAATTTATATAGTATATTATGATATGCTCATATACAATTTTGGTTTCATTGAACGTTTTTTGCTATACTAATAGTGATAAACAAGATCATGTGCTAAGATGACCAATGTAATAATGCGTTATCAATGTTAATGAACGAGAACTTAAAAGGGAGTAGAGTACGAGATGACTAGAAAATCAATTGCTATTGATATGGATGAAGTACTTGCTGATACAGTAGGTGCATTGATTGAAGATGTGAATAAACGTACAGATTTAGGAATAACATATGATATGTTAGATGGTAAAAAATTACGTCATGCTATGCCTGAACATGATGGGTTATTGCATGAAATTTTACGCGAACCAGGTTTTTTCAAAAAATTAAAAGTGATGGCACATTCACAAGAAGTTGTGAAAAAACTAACTGAGTATTATGATGTCTATATTGCTACTGCTGCAATGGACGTTCCTACATCATTTCATGATAAATATGCATGGTTAAGAGAGTATTTTCCGTTTTTAAATCCACAGCATTTTGTTTTTTGTGGTCGTAAAGATATCGTAAACGCGGACTATCTCATAGATGACAACCCTCGTCAGTTAGCTATATTTACTGGTAAACCAATTATGTATACAGCATCACATAATGTTAACGATGATCGTTTTACACGCGTGAATGATTGGTATGATGTTGAAAAATATTTCTTAGGTGATCGTGATTACGATATATAATACAAATGACATGAATATGTTTTCGGTGTTTAAATATGAAATTTAATGATGTTTTACTTAAAATATGTGGACATCTGAATATGTCATGAGTGAAAGATTATGGGATATATAATTCAAGTAAGTAAACACGTTCTAACACTATATCAAAAGGACTAATCCATATGTACGTGGATTAGTCCTTTTTATTAATCATTATATATAGTGTATTTATTCATATTCAGTATCAGGTGTGTTTTCAGGTAACGTTAAAATTTGAATTGCTTTTGGTATAACTTCGATATGGATGGGTGTTTTTAATGCAATTTCGCCATCGATATCTACTTTCATTTCAGGTTTAGTCTCTATTTTGATATCTTTGGCTAATAAATGCTGAATACCGTTTGTCATGTGGTTCCAGTTCATACTATCTCTTTGTTTAAATATATCACTCAGTACACTTGAACTGTGTTCTTTGAAGATAAATAAATTCAGATAACCATCACTTGGTGAAAGGTCTGTTAAAGGTATACGACTGCCTCCTATAAATGACCCATTAGCAACAACAAGCATGGCAGTATTACCATCAATGACTTTACCATCAACGGTTAATTGATAATCAAAGTGCTCCGGATTAAGCAAAGTTTTAACGGTAGACCCTACGTAGCTCAATTTCCCGAAAATGTCTTTATTGCCATTTTGAACATTTTCTGCATTTTGAACAATAAGACCCAATCCAGCAAAGTTTAGTGCATACTGATCATTGATTTTCATCACATCATAACCTTGTAACTCTGATTGAATAAGTTGTTGACTGGCTATTTTATGACGTGGACTTAGGTTTAATGTTTTAACGAAATCATTAAACGTACCACCTGGAATAATACCAATAGGGATATTCAATTCATGTTGCATCATACCATTGATTAATTCGTTGACAGTACCATCTCCACCGAGGAGAAAAATGATATCTACATCGTCACTGTAACTTTGATCTTTAATCTTCTGGCAAAATCTTATGATATCACCTTCATCTTCACTTAGTTGGATTGACAGATGTTTGCAAAACGTAGTTAAAGAAGCTGCTACATCTCCCAGTCCTCGATATATATCTTTAATACCACTATATTCATGATAAAATAAGACACCGTGTTTGAATTTAGTATTTTCCAATTTTTTTCACCATATTCTTTTAAATTTTGTTGCTTATTCACTTTACCCATATTTCTATAGTTATAAATATATTTTGGCAGGCGAAAAATCTATTTCATTTCAAATGATTTCTTCATACTATTATACAAGGATAATTAGGGGGGATGTTTACCTGAGCTTTAGCGCATGGAAAAAGCCCACTAACTCAATAAATTGAGAAGAGGACCTTTTGCATGCGCTATTTAATGCCACGCATACCTTTGATGATTTTTGGTACAAATGCTAAAACAATTAAACTAACTACAATTGCAATAGCACCTAAAAATAGGAAGTAATTTTTGTATCCAAGAGGTTCGATTAGTTTCACTAATGTACCATTTATAGCCTGCGCACAGGCATTAGTTAACAGCCATAAACTCATCATTTGTGTATTGAAAGCTTTTGGAGCAAGTTTAACTGCTGCACTGTTACCTGTAGGTGATAAACAAAGTTCGCCGATTACACAAATGATATAAGATAAAATAATCCAGTTGACACTAATATCGGTACCACCAGCTGAATGACCGATAGAACCAATCATTATGTAAGAAGCACCTGCTAATATTGCGCCTAGAACAAATTTTGTGGCTATACTTGGTTGGCGTCGAGCCATTTTTGCCCAAATCAATGAAACCACTGGTGCTAGTAATACAATAAATAATGGATTGATTGACTGGAAGAGCGTAGGACCGAAATCTGCTTTCCATCCAAATAGATTTAATTTCATATCACTGCTTTCAAACGCAAAGAGGTTAAGTACGTTGGCACCCTGTTCTTGAATAGACCAGAATATTACACCGAGTATAAATAGTGGTATAAATGCTATTACTCTTGAGCGTTCATCGTCTGTGATTTCTTTACTTCGAATCATAATTGTGAAATATATGATAGGTAATGCCACACCTAGTATGAGTACCGTTGTACTAACTAAGTTAAATGATAATGTACCTGTTAAGCCGGTAATTACTAATACCGCTGCAATGATTATGATGATTGCAGCAAATAAAATGCCATATTTCTTTTTCTCGCTTTTATTTAATGGGTTGGTTGGTTTTGAACCAATTTGCCCTAAATTTTTTTTATTAAAAAATATATACCACACGAGTCCAAGTGCCATACCAATCGCAGCGATTAAGAAACCACCGTGGAAGTTACCTGTATGTACAAAGCGATCTAAAATAATTGGTGAAATTAATCCACCTAAGTTAACAGACATATAGAATATAACAAAACCAGCATCTATACGTGTATCTCTATCAGGGTATAATCTACCGACAATATTTGAAATGCTTGGCTTCATTAAACCAGAACCTACAATAATAAAGAACATAGAAATAAATAGTCCTATAATATCTAAAGGTAAACTTAAGAAGATATGTCCAATAATGATTAACACGCCACCGTAAAATGTTGCTGCGCGCGTCCCTGTAATTCTATCGGAAATCCATCCACCCAGTACAGAAGTCATGTATATTAGTGCACCGTATACTGCCATAATAGACTGTGCAGTACCTTTATCCATGCCGAGTCCGCCATCTTTAATAGCGAAATACATGTAGAAAATCAGCAGGGCACGCATACCGTAGTAGCTGAACCTCTCCCAAAATTCAACAAAGAATAATACGCCTAGCCCCTTAGGATGTCCAAAAAATCCTTTTTGTGGAATAGATTGAACCGCTTGTTCATGGGCTTTATCTTGATTTTGCATAAAAACATTCCCCGTCCTTTCATACTCCCTATAAGAATGTATAAAAATGATTTTACGCTTAATTAAATTAAATTTCAATAATATTCTCAAAACAACAATATTCAAAATATTCTGATTTATTACCACTGTATATAAACATAAATTTTTATTTAGTTATATTTAAATTGTCGACAGTGTATTTTTACAAAAAAATAAACAATATAGAAATCTTTGAAATTAGATTTCTATATTGCTTATTAAAAAATATTATCGTTTAATTGCTTAATATATACCTTTCATTGCACGTTTTACTTTTGGTGAAATAATCAATAATATAACTCCGATAACAACTGCAACTAATCCTGAATACATAAAGTAATCACTTTGATCCATTTTTGTGTATACAACAACAAGTTGAGCGTTAAGTCCCTGTGCTGTTGCGTTACTTAACATCCACAAGCTCATCATACGCGCCGTGAATGTGACTGGTGCTAGTTTTGTAGTAGTTGATAAACCGACTGGAGAAATACAAAGTTCACCGATAGTAATTAATAAGAAACTGAGTACAAGCCATAATGGGTTTATTAAGTCATTGCCTGTAGCCAATGGAATAATCATGACTAGATAGGAGAACCCAGCGATAATAGCACCATAAGCAAATTTATGCACCGTAGGCGGATTCTTTTTACCTAATTTAACCCATAACGTTGCAAAGACTGGCGCTAAGAGAATGATAAACAATGGATTTAAAGATTGTGCCCATGAGGCAGGAATTGAAAAATCAATTAACCCATTCGTTAATACAGACATTTCGAGTTGTGTCTTTTTATCTGCAAATGTTGCGAGAATCGTTGACCCTTGTTCTTGTATCATCCAAAAAGCAACAGATGTAATATACAAGGGTATGTAACTATATACACGTGAACGTTCATCTTTCGTAACGTCTTTATGTAAAATCATATTAATAAACAAGTAGATTGGTAATACGATACCTAAAATGGTAATTAAAAAGCTGAAGTTTTCTAAGCTTAAGGCATTATTTAAATGTAGAATTAATAAATATGCTAAAAATAATACAATAATACCTGAACTGAATAACACGAACTTTTTAATTTCTGGTTTAGTTAAAGGATTCGGCACGTTACGACCAGCCAAACCTAAATTCACCTTACGTTTTAGTGCATATACTATTAAACCACAGAACATGCCGATAGCAGCTACTAAGAAACCTGCATGGAAACTTACTCTAGTTTGTAAATAACCTGTAAGTAATGGTGCAAATAAACTACCGAAATTAATACCCATATAGAATAAAGTAAATGCAGCGTCTCGTCTTACATCATTACGATCATACAGTTCGCCAACAGTTGATGAAATATTTGGTTTTAATAGACCAGTACCTGCAATGATGACTGCGAGCGCAACCATTACTAATGTTAAATTATTAGGTAAGGACAATAAAATATGCCCAATCATGATCAGGAATCCACCGTAGAAGACAGCGCTTTGTGTCCCGGTTATCCGATCTGCAATCCATGCCCCAATAACACCTGACATATAAATTAAAGTTCCGTAAATTGCGACAATTTGCATTGCCACGGCTTGGCTTAAACCAAAACCACCCTCAGCCACACTATAATAAAGATAATATATTAGTATCGCTTTCATACCATAATAACTGAATCTCTCCCAAAATTCAGTGAAAAACAGTGTTCCTAGTCCTTTTGGATGTCCGAAGAACCCCTTTCTCGGAGTACTTTTCATGATTTCCTCGTGCGTGTAACTTATCTGTTTCATAATTTCCCTCCCCTAAATGGTTGGATTTATTTTATAATGTTTTCACATAAATAACAAGTGTATATATCAATAGTACAAAATTATATAAGTAAGCGTTTTAATATCTAAGTGAAATAAATAAAAAAATAATCCACACGAATTATTTTTAGTTCGTGTGGATTATTCATAGTAGGAATGAATTAACGATTATCTATTTTTTCTGGATAGAGGTCATGATTCATTAAACGATGTTCTGCCATTTTTTCATATTTACTGTCAGGGCGACCATAATTTGTATAAGGGTCTATAGATATACCACCACGAGGTGTGAATTTGCCCCAAACTTCTATATAATGTGGATCCATTAAGTCGATGAGATCATTCATAATAATATTCATACAATCCTCATGAAAGTCACCATGATTTCTAAAGCTAAATAAATATAGTTTTAATGATTTAGATTCGACCATTTTAATATTTGGGATATAAGAAATATAAATTGTAGCAAAATCAGGTTGACCTGTAATAGGGCATAAAGATGTGAACTCAGGGCAATTAAATTTAACAAAATAATCACGGCCTGGGTGTTTATTATCAAATGATTCTAATACATCTGGTCGGTAATCAAAATCATATTTATTGTTTTGATTTCCTAGTAAAGTAATGTCATTTAAATCTTCTTGTTTACGTCCTTCAGACATTGTAATTGCTCCTTTAATATTTGGATTTTTGTTCTTTTTTCTGAATTGTTAGCGGTTGGCGTCTGGCTTTTTCAAACATATAGTAACTTGCACCAATGATAATGATGTAACCTAGAATGGCATAGAAATCTGGTGATTCGCCAAATAAAATAAAACCAAATAACGCAGTGAAAATAATAGATGCGTACGTAAATATTGAAATATCTTTTGCTGGTGCAAAACTATATGCTAAAGTAATACCTATTTGACCTGCAGCTGCAGCTAAGCCAGCACCGATTAAATAAACAACTTGCATGACAGACATTGGTTCGAATGTAAAAATCGTAAATGGAATGAGAACTATTATAGAAAAGAAAGAAAAATAAAAAACAATCGTATAAGGTGCTTCTCTACTACTTAATGCTCTAACACAAGTGTAGGCACTTGCTGCGAAAATACCTGATAACAATCCACCAATCGCTGGTATCATTGATGAGGAAAACTCAGGTTTTACAACGAACAGCATACCAAAAATGGCTACAATCATAGCAAAAACTTGGTAGTTGCGTACTTTTTCATTTAGGAAAATTAAACTAAGTAGTATCGTCCAAAATGGATTTAATTTCATTAATGTGTCTGCATCACTGAGTATCATATGATCGATGGCATATATATTTAATAATACGCCAATCAAGCCAAGCGCAGAACGAGATATTAATAAAGGCTGACTACTTAATTTACCAAAAAGTGGTTGCTTATATTTAAATATAAAATACAAAGGTATAAACATCGCCACTAGGTTTCTTGCCAATGATTTTTGAAAGACAGGAAGATCTCCAGCTAATCTAAAAAAAACAGACATAAAGCTAAAGCCAACTGCAGAAATTAGAATAGCAATAATACCTTTTATTTTTGGATTCACATACATCGCCTCAATTTTAAAATTTTAACGTATCTATATTAGCATAGTTAATTAGAAAATGTATATATGCTTGAAATTAAAGTAGAAATATATTAAGATGATATACGAACAAACGTTCTGTTCAAGAGCATATAATTGAGAAAACTTAAAAGTAATTTAGCATAGTAATTAGTTCAAAAATATAATAGATGAAGCGCAATATATATGAAGGTAGATGAAGTAATGCAGGTATATCAAGGCTTAAGAATAAATTAAAAAAAGCAAGCATTGAGACTCTAAAAAAGACAAAAATATTTTTTAAATTTTTAAAATTGATTTTAAAGTTGAATTGGTGCCATTTTCATACTGTTTTCATCGTTTTGTCATAAATTAAAGACTTTTAATAAGGCGATGAGTTATGTATAATGAAACACATAATATAGTATTTCTGGCCAGGACAAAACACAATATATTGTGTTTTGATACGTGGTCAATTTATTTATAATAAATCAAATTTTAAGTAAAATCACACAATTTTAGGCTTTAAATAATGACAAATAAGGCATTAATACTTAAATGTTGAGTTTTTACATATCTACTTATAGATTTACAAGTTACTATATATAGTGGTTACTTCAATCATTTAAAACACATTCAAATAATAACACCTCGAAAGCCTTACATTTTTTGATTTTCCAACTTACGTATATCTATTAGAAAGAAGGTGATCCAATGAAAGTGGTATATTTTTCGTTTTCCGGCAATGTGCGCAGATTTATAAAAAAAACCGAACTGACAAATGTTATGGAAATCACGCAAAATAATTGTTCAGAGAGAATAGAGGAGCCATTCGTTTTGGTCACTGGAACAATAGGATTTGGTGAGGTACCCCAACCAGTTCAAGCGTTTTTAGATGTGAATGATGATTTGTTAAAAGCTGTTGCAGCGAGCGGAAATCGTAACTGGGGACAAAATTTCGCAAAAGCTGGACGATCAATTTCGGAACGATATCAAGTTCCACTATTATTGAAGTTTGAAGTACAGGGCACTGCAGACGATATAAATGAATTTAAAGATAAGGTGGGAAATTTCAATGAAGATTATGGACGAGAAGAAATACAATCATATTGAATTAAATAATGAGGTTACAAAACGAAAAGATAATGGTTTCTTTAATTTGGAAAAGGACCAAGAAGCGCTAGCAGTTTATTTAGAAGAGATTCAAGATAAGACAATCTATTTTGATACTGAAATTGAACGTTTACGCTATCTTGTAGATAACGATTTTTATTTTGATGTTTTTGAAAAATATTCAGAAGCGGATTTACAAGAAATTACAGATTATGCTAAAAGTATAGACTTTCGTTTTGCCAGTTATATGTCAGCTAGTAAATTCTTTAAAGATTATGCGCTAAAGACAAATGATAAAACACAATTCTTAGAAGATTATAAGCAACATGTTGTGATTGTTGCACTTTATTTAGCAAATGGTCATAAACCGACAGCTAGACAACTTATTTCAGCTATGATTGAACAACGTTACCAACCAGCAACGCCAACATTTTTAAATGCAGGACGTGCACGTCGTGGTGAGCTCGTGTCATGTTTCTTATTAGAAGTAGACGACAGTTTAAATTCAATCAATTTTATAGATTCTACTGCAAAACAGTTAAGTAAAATTGGTGGCGGTGTTGCTATTAACCTATCTAAATTGCGTGCAAGAGGAGAAGCGATTAAAGGCATTAAAGGTGTAGCAAAAGGCGTATTACCTGTTGCTAAGTCTCTTGAAGGTGGCTTTAGCTATGCAGACCAATTAGGACAACGTCCTGGTGCTGGTGCGGTGTACTTAAATATTTTCCACTATGATGTAGAAGAATTTTTAGATACAAAGAAAGTTAACGCAGATGAAGATTTACGTTTATCTACCATTTCTACTGGATTAATTGTACCTTCAAAATTCTTTGAATTGGCGAAAGAGGGTAAAGACTTTTATATGTTTGCACCGCATACAGTTTATAATGAATATGGTGTAACGTTAGATGATATTAATTTAGATGAATACTATGAAAGTTTAGTAGCCAATCCAAATGTTGATAAAAAGAAAAAAGACGCTCGTGAAATGTTAAATATGATTGCTCAAACACAACTACAATCTGGTTATCCTTATCTAATGTTTAAAGATAATGCGAATAAAGTACATCCTAACTCTAATATTGGTCAAATTAAAATGAGTAACTTATGTACAGAAATCTTCCAATTACAAGAAACGTCTATTATTAATGACTACGGTACAGAAGACGAAATCAAGCGCGATATATCTTGTAACTTAGGGTCTTTAAATATTGTTAATGTTATGGAATCAGGAAAATTCAAAGATTCAGTGCATACAGGTATGGATGCATTGACAGTGGTTAGTGATGAAGCAAATATTCAAAATGCCCCAGGTGTTAGAAAAGCTAATAGTGAGTTACATTCAGTTGGATTAGGCGTTATGAATTTACATGGTTATCTTGCTAAAAATAAAATTGGCTATGAATCTGAAGAAGCAAAAGATTTTGCTAACATATTCTTCATGATGATGAACTACTATTCAATTGAAAGATCCATGGAAATTGCAAAAGATAGACAAGAAACATTTAAAGACTTTGATAAGTCAGATTATGCCAATGGTAAATATTTTGAGTTTTACACTTCGCAAACATTTGCATCAAAATATGAAAAAGTACGTAAATTATTTGAAGGCTTAGAAATTCCTACACCTGAAGATTGGAAAGCATTGCAAAAAGAAGTTGAAACTCACGGTTTATTCCATGCATATCGTTTAGCAATCGCACCAACACAAAGTATCTCTTATGTACAAAATGCGACAAGTTCAGTTATGCCGATAGTTGATCAAATTGAACGTCGTACTTACGGTAATGCAGAAACATTTTACCCAATGCCTTTCTTATCACCTGAAACAATGTGGTACTATAAATCTGCATTTAATACTGATCAAATGAAATTAATTGATTTAATAGCTACGATCCAAACACATGTGGACCAAGGTATTTCTACAATTCTTTATGTAAATTCAGAGATATCAACACGTGAATTATCTAGATTATATGTTTATGCACATCATAAAGGATTGAAATCTTTATATTACACTAGAAATAAATTATTAAGTGTTGAAGAATGTACAAGCTGTGCAATATAAAACGAAACTTTTTAATTAAAAAAAGATATATGAATCTTGAAATAACGCATATGTTTTAAATGCAAAAAGGTGAGGCATTAAGTGAATGTCATTTAAATCAAAGTGTATCGACATTATAGAAATATAGTCACTTATGCAAGGGATAGAAAATCTAAAAATATATTTAGATTTCTGTCCCACTTTCTGTGTTTTATAAATTAAACAAATATTTACTAGATAGGGGAATTATCTAAATGAAAGCAGTCAATTGGAATACTCAAGAAGATATGACAAATATGTTTTGGCGACAAAATATTTCGCAAATGTGGGTAGAAACTGAATTTAAAGTTTCAAAAGATATTGCAAGTTGGAAAACATTATCTGATGAAGAAAAAAATGCATTTAAAAAGGCATTGGCAGGTTTAACTGGTTTGGATACACACCAAGCAGATGATGGTATGCCATTAATTATGTTACATACTACAGATTTACGTAAAAAAGCGGTATATTCCTTTATGGCGATGATGGAACAAATTCATGCTAAAAGTTATTCTCACATCTTTACAACACTATTACCATCTAGCGAAACAAACTATTTATTAGATAAATGGGTCTTAGAAGAACCACATTTGAAATTCAAATCGGATAAAATTGTAAATAATTATCATAAATTATGGGGTAAAGAAGCATCTATTTATGATCAATATATTGCACGTGTATCAAGTGTTTTTCTAGAAACATTTTTATTCTATTCTGGTTTCTATTATCCTTTATATTTAGCTGGACAAGGTAAAATGACGACTTCAGGAGAAATTATTCGTAAAATTTTATTAGATGAATCCATTCATGGTGTATTTACTGGTATGGACGCACAAAGTTTACGCAATGAATTGTCTGAAAGTGAAAAACAGCAAGCAGACCAAGAAATGTATAAATTATTAGATGAACTATATAAAAACGAAGTTTCTTATACACAATCTTTATATGATGATATCGGTTTAACTGAAGATGTGCTTAACTATGTAAGATATAATGGTAACAAAGCGCTATCAAACCTTGGATTTGATCCGTACTTTGAAGAAAGAGAATTTAATCCAATCATCGAAAATGCATTAGACACATCTACAAAAAACCATGATTTCTTCTCTGTTAAAGGCGATGGTTATACTTTAGCGCTAAATGTTGAAGCATTACAAGATGAAGATTTTATTTTTGAAGACTAAATTACAACTGTTTAACTATCATAATGTAAAAGTTATTGATAGCAAATGTATGAAATATAATTAAATTTTAAGCACCAACAAACGTCAATTTCTATTGGAATTATATAGAGATTGACGTTTTTTATTTATTAATATTTTGTTCGTTGCACTAATATTTTACACATTTTGTGCCAATACAATTAATTCAAGCACGTGTTTAACTTTATTTAGTATTTGAATTAGTTAGCCAACTGAAACGTCAAAAATTTTTATAAATATGTAAATTCAAAAGAATACATTTAACTAAAAGGTTTTGTTTTTATTTTGAAAATTTTGACATAAATAGAGAATTGTTTTGATAATCTCTGTTATAGCTATTGAATTTACATGCAAAGATGATAAAATTTAACTTATAGGTATTGATAATGATTATCACATTCAAGAAAACATGACGTTTATGAAAGGATTAATTACTCACTATGAAATTTTTACTCAATGGTGTTGTCTTAGCTATTATTTTATTCTTTTTAACTATCCTTTCTTTATTTATAGGCGTTAGTAAAGTATCAATTACTGATATTTTTCATTTAACGCAAGAACAATTAAATATCATCGTGTCTAGTAGGATACCCAGAACAATAAGTATATTAATATCTGGAAGTACTTTAGCACTTTCTGGACTTATTATGCAGCAGATGATGCAAAATAAATTTGTGAGCCCAACGACAGCAGGGACTATGGAATGGGCAAAGTTAGGAATTTTGATATCAATGATATTTTTTCCGCAAGAAAACATTATTATTAAATTAATATTTGCGGTGATATTAAGTATTGGTGGCACATTTTTATTTGTTAAATTAGTTCAATACATACGATTCACTGATGTTATTTTTATTCCGCTTTTAGGTATTATGCTTGGTGGTATTGTGTCTAGCTTAGCAACTTTTCTTGCTCTAAGAACCAATACTGTACAAAGTGTAGGCAACTGGCTCAATGGAAACTTTGCCATCATTACGAGCGGTAGATATGAAATATTATACTTAAGCATTCCTTTATTGATACTTACATATATATTTGCCAATCATTTCACGATTGCAGGGATGGGGAAAGATTTTAGTAATAACTTAGGCGTCAACTATGAAAAAATAATAAATATTGGTTTATTTATAACTGCAACTATAACAGCACTTGTAGTTGTTACAGTAGGAACACTGCCATTTTTAGGTCTAATTGTTCCGAATATTGTGTCAATATTCAGAGGTGACCACTTAAAGCAAGCATTACCTCACACAGCAATGTTAGGGGCGGTATTTGTTATGTTTTCTGACATAATTGGTAGGATTATTGTCTATCCATATGAAATAAATATTGGTTTAACAATTGGTGTCTTTGGCACGATTATTTTCTTGATCTTATTGATGAAAGGAAGACACAATTATGCAAATTAGTGCTAAATCAAAGTTAATGATATTAATTGCTGTCACTTTAAGTGCCGCTTTAATATATCTTTTCATCGGTATTGATTTTGAAATTTTTAGATACCAGTTTATTAGTCGTTTTCGAAAGCTTGTGCTCATGATATTGGTAGGTGGAGCAATTGCAGCTTCAGTAGTTATCTTTCAAGCAATTACAACGAATCGTTTATTGACTCCATCAATTATGGGACTCGATGCTGTATATATGTTTGTGAAAGTATTGCTAGTATTTGTGTTTGGCGTACAGTCTGCATTTGTAACTAATATATATTTAAGTTTTGCTACTTCGCTGTTGGTTATGATTGTATTTTCATTATTATTATTTCAAGGTATCTTTAGAATTGGCGATGTGTCGATATATTTAATTTTACTCATAGGTGTTATACTAGGTACTTTCTTTAGAAGTATAACTGGATTTTTAGAACTGATTATTAATCCTGAAGATTTTTTAGCAGTTCAGAGTTCAATGTTTGCCAATTTCGATGCTTCCAATAGTAAATTGGTAATGTTGTGCGGCGTTATATTAATTATTTTAATCATTATAACAGTGATTGCGATTCCATATTTAGATGTGCTTTTATTAGGAAAAGACCAAGCAATTAATTTAGGTTTGTCCTATAAAATGATTACAAGATTATTGCTCATACTTGTTGCAATATTAGTATCTGTCTCTACTTCATTGGTAGGTCCGATTACATTTTTAGGATTGTTAACAGTTAATCTAGCGCATGAATTGATGAAAACCTATGAACATAAATATATATTACCGGCAACAATCTGTTTAAGTTGGTTGAGTTTATTTATTGCACAAGGTGTAGTAGAAAATTTATTTGAAGCGACGACGCAAGTAAGTATCATTATTGACTTAGTAGGTGGAACGTACTTTATCTATCTATTAATTAAAAGGAGACATGCGAATTGATACGTGTTCAAGGATTAAATAAAACCATTCAAGATAAAACGATTTTAAATGACATTAATGTAGATATAAGTAAAGGGCGTTTAACTTCAATGATAGGACCAAATGGTGCAGGTAAGAGTACTTTACTTTCAGCTATTACACGACTGATCGATTTTGATAAAGGGACTATTGAGATTGAAGGGAAAGCTATTTCTGAATTTAAGAGTAATGAATTGTCTAAAAAATTATCAATTTTGAAACAGGCTAATCATACTGAGTTAAATATTACTGTTGAGCAACTCGTAAATTTTGGAAGATTCCCGTATTCAAAAGGCCGTTTAAATGAAGCAGATCGGGCGCAAGTTGAGTATGCACTTGAGTTATTGAATCTTAAAGAAATAAGACATCGTTACCTAAAAACATTATCAGGTGGCCAACGACAACGTGCATATGTAGCTATGACGATAGCGCAGGACACAGAGTATATTTTGCTGGATGAGCCATTAAATAATTTAGATATGAAACATTCAGTTCAAATCATGAAAACGTTACGTCAACTCGCAAAATCACTCAATAAAACAATTGTTGTTGTGATTCATGATATTAATTTTGCTTCGTGTTATTCGGATGACATTATTGCATTGAAAGATGGAGAAATGGTCAAAGCCAGTACTAAAGATGAAGTTATACAAGAAAACACGCTCAAAACATTGTATGATATGGACGTTAAAATTGAAGAAATTCGCGGACAACGCATTTGTGTATATTTTGATGAAGAAACAGCAGATTATGAATTATCTATTTTACAATCCGTTTAAAATGGAATGATTTTTATTGAAGGGAGTGATGTAGCTGCAACGTTGCTCATTTTAAACGGCATATTGAAATGGTGATTAACTTTAGTATTCCAGGAGGATTAAACATATGAAGAAATTTGCTTTGTTTATGGTAATAGGTTTAATGTTTTTATTAGTAGCATGTAATAATGGTGGCTCAGACGATAAAAAGTCATCGGATACAAAATCAGATAGCAATGAATCAAATAAAACAGTTAAGATAGAAAATGATTATAAAGCTAATGGAGAAAAACGTGATGGAAGTGATGCTAAATCTGTAAAAGAAACAGTTGAGGTTCCAGTAAATCCTAAAAACGCAGTTGTGTTTGATTATGGTGCATTAGATACATTAAAAGAATTAGGACTTGAAGATAAAGTTAAAGCAGTTCCTAAAGGTGAAGATGCTAAATCATTACCAGATTTTTTAAGTGAATTTAAAAATGATAAGTATTTAAATACTGGTAGTTTAAAAGAAGTTAATTTTGATAAGGTTGCAGAAGCAAAACCAGAAGTGATATTCATATCTGGACGTACAGCAAACCAAAAAAACCTAGATGAATTTAAAAAAGCTGCACCAGATGCTAAAGTAGTTTACATAGGTGTAGATAATAAAGATGAAGTTAAGTCGCTTAAAGCAAATGCTGAAAAAATAGGTAAAATTTATCAAAAAGAAGACAAAGTTAAGTCGCTTAATAAAAAATTAGAAGATAAAATAGCAAGCATGAAAGAAAAAACAAAAGATTTAAAAGACCAAAAAGCATTATATTTGTTAGTAAATGAAGGTGAATTATCAACATTTGGTCCTGGAGAACGTTTCGGTTCTATGATTTTTAATACAATGGGCTTTACACCAGCAGATAAAGAAATTAAAGAAAGTAATCATGGCCAAAATGTTACAAATGAATATGTTGCAGAAAAAAATCCTAGCATTATTTTTGCGATGGACCGAGGTCAAGCTGTAGCTGGTAAATCTACTGCTAAAAAAGCATTGAGTAATGATGTCATCAAAGATGTTGATGCCATTAAAAATGATAAAGTATATGAATTAGATCCAAAACTTTGGTACTTCTCAAGTGGTTCGACAACAACTGCGATTAAACAAATTGAAGAAGTCGAAAAAGCAATAGATAAAGAATAATAATAGACATGAGTGGGGATTGTCTTAATAACGCATACTCAAAGCAGTGAAAATCACTTTAATCGTGAATTCACTGCTTTATTGATATGGTTGATTCGTCCTGCTTAAACGGTGATATAAAATCTAACTAGGCTAATCTCAATTGTTTTTTGGTTGGCTCAATACTAGAATGGAATTGAGCACTTAAGTAATAAATTGATTTAAAAACTTGTATAATGAATAAAAATAGTAAAAGAAGGTGACATAAAAATGATTTTAGATAATGTAAACCCAAATGATTTATTTCCAACAGAAAAGAAAGGTCCTAGTGTACTAGGTACGATAGAGTATTCTGTACAAGGTTCTACAGAATTTGAAGGTGCATTTATTGCTACAAATGAACGTATTATTTTAAATGTAGATATGAATGGAGAATTCTATTATAGAAGTATTGGTTATGATGAAGTAGAGAAAATTACATACGAAGACGGTCGCATTCATTTCACGTTTAATATTGGGCCTATGCCGATGAAAAATATACAAAAAGGTGATGCAGAAGCGTTTGTACAATTTGTAAAGGACAAAATAAACGCATGATAAGAAGATAGTGTTTGAATCAACTTGTGTATGTCATGTTTATGTTTATTTTTACAATGGTTTAAATAGATAAAAGAGCGACGTAGAAACTTGATTAGAAAATAAAGTTCTGCGTCGCTCTTTTTGTTTAGCATTAATTATATAGAAAAGTAAGTGCTGTAATGATATTTACAACGATTATTAAAATGTGCATCACAGTTTGGACACGCTTCAATCAGCATATATTCATTGATTGTCATTTCGTGTCTGCATACACCACATAATATAGCTTTTGTATTAAACTCATCAGCATCCCATCTTTGTATTGAATGAGAGGTGTCCTCATTATGACATTTATAACATGGATAGTATCTATTACAGCATTTGAATTTAATTGCTATTACATCTAATGGTGTATGGTAGTGTGTACAACGTGTTTCATTATCTACAGTTGCACCGTATACTTTCGGCATCTTATAACACTCCTAACGTTCAATAGGATGTTCACCAATTATTCTAACTTCTGGATGAAGTTCAACATCAAATTTTGCTTTAACCGTTTTTTGCACGTGATGGATTAAATCTTCGTAGTCAGTTGCAGTACCTTTATCAACGTTTACCATAAAACCTGCATGTTTCTTAGATACTTCTACGCCACCTATACGATAGCCTTGTAGGTTTGAATCTTGTATTAATTTACCAGCAAAATGTCCTGGTGGTCTTTGGAAGACGCTACCACAAGATGGGTATTCTAAAGGTTGTTTCGTTTCTCTTCTATCAGTCAAATCATCCATTTTCTCTTGGATATCTTGTAAATTGCCAGGCGCTAATGTAAATGCAGCTTCTAATACAACTAAGTGTTCTTTTTGGACGATACTATTACGATAATCTAACTCCAGTTCTTTGTTTGTCAGTGTGATTAGATCTCCCTTTTCATTAACACATAGCGCATAATCAATACAATCTTTGACTTCACCACCATAAGCACCTGCATTCATAAATACAGCGCCACCAATTGAACCTGGGATACCACAGGCAAATTCTAATCCAGTAAGCGCATTATCACGTGCAGTACGTGACACATCAATAATTGCAGCACCGCTTCCTGAGATGATCGCATCATCAGAAACATCAATATAATTTAACTGAAGTAGACTGATAACGATTCCTCTGATGCCACCTTCACGGATGATGATGTTTGAACCATTACCTAAATATGTGACGGGTATATCATTTGTGTAGGCAAAATGAACGATAGCTTGGACATGCTCATTTTGGGTTGGAGATAAATAATAATCAGCTTGACCTCCCGTCTCAGTGTATGTATAGCGCTTTAACGGTTCGTCAACTTTTATAATATCTTTTGGAACTATTGCTTCTAATTCTTTTAAGATGTCATCTTTATGCAATTATAGAACATCCTTTCCTGTTGAATTCATTTATATATTATACCAATGATTTAAAATGTTTGCTAAATAGTATATCGTTTTATTGAAAACGATTAAGTTAAATTATTATTTTAGTGATTACAGATTAGTTGTGTGTGTTCGATAAATCTTTATTGATTTTTCGGAGTAGTTGTTTGAAAAGTAATTGTTTTTGATTTTCATATTCACGAATTAGTACTGCGTCTGTTGCTAAATTATACTTTTGCTTTCCAAAGTTGGTTGCTGAAGATGAATTTATTGTTAAGTAATGATTTGTCTTCAGATAATCATTATAAAGTTGTGAATCTATTTGAACAATATGTAATCGAGCAATTTGTCTTAAATCAATGAGATTATTAAATTGAGCCATTACTACTTTTTTGTGATATGGATGGTGAAGTCTATAAAACCCTTCATAATTTAATCTTTTTTCATCTAAAGCAGTTATATCATGTAAATCATTGACGCCAACTAAAACATCTAAAATAGGTTCAGTAGGGTAGTTGAAGTGACTTGTACCCCCGATATGATGTGTTGTTTTTACAGGTGTATCTAAGAGTGTCAATAATTTATGACGTAGCATCTGATATTGTTTAATAAAAGTTTGTTGTATATCTTCATTGATAAAAGGTTGAACATCCGAATGCATTGAATTAAATCACTCCTTTAAATGATCAAAATAAATTGTTAAACTGTAAATTCTGGAATAATATATCATATATTATTTTCAAGTTAAATAAGTTTCTGTATAATACGTAATGATAAGGAGTGCAGAAATGAAAAAATTAATGTGCTTTTTTTTATTAGTTTGTTTTGCTGTAGTACTAGTCGCTTGCGGACATGAAGGTGCCAACGAATTTAAAGATTTCGATAGCACATTAACTGACGTAAAGCAAAAAGAAAAGGAATTTAATAAAGTTATGGATTCTATTGATTTAGAAAACATTAATGATTTAAGTAAAACAGATATGACTGATAAAAACAAAAAAGAATTCAATCAATTGCAAAATAACTTGAATAGCAAGTTAACACCTAAACTTGAAGCATATGAGAAATCTACCAAACATCTGCCAGCAAATTCTGAGGAAACCAAGGAATTAAAATCAAAATATTTAGCATCTGTCAAAAAGAAAAAAGCTGCCATCGATGAAGTTAAAACATTTGTTGATTTATACAACCAAGCAGTTAAAGCGAATGAAGATATTTTAGATTACACAAAACTTTTTGAAAAGAATAGATCAGAAGTAGAAGAAAACATGAAAAAAGCTAATAATGCTGGTGAAAGTGTTAAAGGCTTTAAAGAGAAATTGGAACAAAATAACAAAGATTTAAAAAATACAGCGGAAAAAGAATCCAATTCTACAAATGCTAAATCAGAGAAACAAATTATTGAGACTCAAATTATGCCATTAATTAAAAAACAAATTAAAGACTTGAACAAGGCAGAAATAACAGATGGCTATGTGAATGATGCGCGTAAAAACACGATTGAGATGTACTATAGCTTACAAAATTATTACGAAACAAGAGAAGAAACAATTGAAATTGGTGAAGCAATCGCTAAAATAGACATCAATAAATTACCTAAGGAAAGTGAAGATTTAAAACATTATGATAAGGATTTTAATAAACGCTATGCCGAATTAAAAGAAAAATATCAATAATAAATTAATCGGTTAAGTTATGAGATTTGTAATAAACTGTTAACAATAAAAAGGGAATTGTGTATAATTGGAAACAATGATATGTGAATATCATTGGAATTTCACACTTTTAGAGACAATGTGGTGTGTTAAATATTTTTAGAGGTGAATAGAATGGCTATAAAGCTGAGTTCGATTGACCAGTTTGAGCAAGTTTTAGAAGAAAATAAATATGTATTTGTGCTGAAGCATAGTGAAACATGTCCAATTTCAGCAAATGCTATTGATCAATTCAACAAATTTTTATATGAAAGAGATATGGATGGTTATTATTTAATCGTACAACAAGAGAGAGCTTTATCAGATTATATAGAAGAAAAAACAAATGTTAAACATGAATCGCCACAAGCATTTTATTTTGTGAAGGGACAAGCGATTTGGAATGCAAGTCACGATCATATTAATGTAAAATCTTTGGCAGGCGCTGAAGAATAAAAAATAAATATTTAATAAAGAAACGCTTGTTAAGCTTTAAGTTATATTAAAAGGTTTAACAAGCGTTTCTTATAATGTGAAAAAATGTGTTTTGACATGTATAATATAAAGTTGAATTAGTAATGCATCTATGTGCATAGATGTATATTATTTATGTAACTATTGTATTTATCATCAATACGATGTTTGAACGTGATTACCAACCTTAAGTGTGATGATATTTTTACCAGCGGTTTAGTAGCATATGATTTGTGCTAATTTTAACACAAAGTGAAATGATACTTAGTTTGATTTCTGCACAGTTGAATTAAATATATCAATTAATCACAGCTATTTAAAATTTATAAGGTGTGGAAATCACGTTAACTTAAAAATAAAGCTATGAAAATTACAATGTAATATTAATATTAGAGGTGACAAAATGAAAGTATTAGTAGCAATGGATGAATTTAATGGTATTATATCTAGCTATCAAGCCAATCGGTATGTAGAAGAAGCGGTTGCTAGTCAAATAGAGAAGGCTGATATTGTTCAAGTACCGTTGTTTAATGGTCGGCATGAACTGATGGATTCTGTCTTTTTATGGCAGTCAGGTACCAAATACAGAGTGGTTGCACATGATGCAGATATGAATGAAGTAGAAGCTGTTTATGGTATTACTGATAATGGTATGACAATTATTGAAGGTAATCTATTTTTAAAAGGTCAACGTCCAATTATAGAAAGAACAAGTTATGGTTTAGGTGAAATTATACTTGATGCAATAGAAAATGGTGCTGAACATTTAATTATTTCGCTAGGTGCTATTGGTAGTTTTGATGGTGGTGCTGGCATGCTTCAAGCACTCGGTGCTAAATTTTATGATGACGAGGCTCAAGAAATCGATGTTACACAAGGCAGTCGTGTTTTAAAATACATTCGTCGTATAGATGTATCTCAAGTTGATCCTAAGTTGAAAGATATTAGAATCCAACTTATGTCAGATTTTGATAGTAAATTATATGGTAAAAATAGTGAAATCATGCAAACATATGAAACGCATCAAATTTCGCATCAAGAAGCAAGTGAGATAGATAATTTAATATGGTATTTAAGTGAGATGTTTAAAGCTGAATTGAAAATCGCACTAGGGCCTATTCAAAGAGGCGGCGCTGGTGGGGGTATTGCTGCAATGTTAAATGGTTTATATAGTGCTGAGATTATGACGAGTCATGAACTGGTAGACCAAATTACGCATTTAGAGTCATTAATTCAACAAGCAGATTTAATAATTTTTGGTGAAGGTGTGAACGAACAAGATCAAATTTTAGAAACGACTACCGTTCGCTTAGCCGAGCTAGCTACAAAATATGACAAACCGTCAATTGCAATTTGCGCAACAGATGATAAGTTTGATTTGTTTGAATCGATGGGCGTAACAGCAATGTTTAATACATTTATAGAAATGCCTCAATCTTTTACAGATTTTAAAATGGGAATTCAAATTAGACATTATACAGTTCAAGCGATTAAGCTATTAAAAACACAGTTTGATGTTAATAAATAAAATATAAATGCAAAACCGTCAATTTCTATTGTAATTATATAGAAATTGACGGTTTTTTAAATTCTACAAAAATCAGCAGTTGTTCGAAGTTACAATCATAAGACATAAATTTTATAAAATTATTTTTAATACACATATGTATGATAAGAAACAATATTACCATAATGTTGAGACCTAGCGGTATCGTCTGATTAACAAATACAAGTTTGAGGTTGATACGAAATATGTGTTGGACTAGCATGCATCATCAAAATTGTAAGGTATAAAAATAAAAAAGGGAGTGGGACAGAAATCTAATTTTTTGAAAAGATTTCGTTGTCCTACTCCGACAAGGATGAAAAGCATTAAAAAGTATAAAATGAGCGCTATATCCGAGTCATTTCTATTTAATCATTCTTTTGATAAGTTTGTACGACTTCTTGGGCAATACCTACTATGACATCTACAGCTTTTTCCATGACATCGATAGAAGCATATTCGAAAGGTCCATGGAAGTTATCACAGCCTGTAAAAATGTTAGGTGTTGGTAATCCCATAAATGATAGTTGTGAACCATCTGTGCCACCACGTATCGGTTCAGTATTAGCTGGAATATCTAACTTGTCAAAGACACGTTTTGGAATGTCTATAACATGTGGTTTTGGCTTAATTTTTTCTCCCATATTGTAATATTGATCGTTTATTTCAACTTCAATCGGCTCATCTTCAAAATGACTATTGATATCATTTTTAATTTCTACTAAACGTTTTTTACGTAAATCAAATTCATGCTTATCATGATCACGAATAATATAGTAAAGTTTCGCTTGCTCAACATCACCATCAAATTTCATTAAGTGATAAAAGCCTTCATAACCCTCTGTACGTTCAGGCACTTCATTTTGAGGTAAAAGAGCGTTGAATTGTTGACCTAATAGCACAGCATTAACCATCGCATCTTTAGCAGAGCCTGGATGAACATTAACACCGTGACAAGTTACAATCGCTTCTGCAGCATTAAAACTTTCATATTGTAATTCACCAAATTGGCTGCCATCCATT
This sequence comes from Staphylococcus sp. GDY8P94P, assembly GCF_017892255.1. NCBI lineage: Bacteria > Bacillati > Bacillota > Bacilli > Caryophanales > Staphylococcaceae > Staphylococcus > Staphylococcus sp. GDY8P94P. The sequence goes on along the minus strand of NZ_JAESKU010000001.1, from coordinate 381,578 downwards.
GTATATGCAAAGTCAGCATTAAAACGTTCAACGTCAAATGCATGTGGGCCTTTACCAATTTCTTCATCAGGTGTAAAAGCTACTCTGATGCGACCGTGTTTGATTTCTGGATGCGATGTTAAATATTTTAAAGCTTCCATAATTTCAACGACACCAGCTTTATCATCTGCACCTAATAATGATGTGCCATCTGTAATCATTAAAGTATGTCCCTCTACTTGTTTCATAGCAGGAAAGACATCTTGACTTAAAACTCGATTTGTATCGCCGAGCTGAATTGGTTTCCCATCATAATGCTCAATAATTTGTGGATTGACATTTGTAGCATTAAAATCGGGTGAAGTATCAACATGTGCAAGAAAACCAACAGTTGGAATAGCTTTGTTAACATTACTTTCTAATGTTGCAAACAAGTATCCATTTTCATCAACATCCGTTTCTAGTCCTAAATCTGTTAATTCATCATTCAATAAATTCAATAAATCCCACTGTTTATTAGTGGAAGGTGTTGAATTTGAATGTGGATCAGATTGTGTATCAATTTTGACATATCTTGTAAGTCGCTCAATAATATCATTTTTCATAAAAACACCCCTTATGCTCTGTTATTCATATTATATGATTTCTTATATATTTTACCATTCATTTTGCCAATGTGTTGTTTTATGCGTGTATAAAGATAATAAATAATCTCTGCACATAAAATACCAAAGGCAATTGCACCTGAAATAAGTGTTACTTCGAGAAATGTATTGACGGCATGTGTATATTGGTTGCTTACTAAATAGCGTGTTGCCTCATAGGCAAGTCCACCAGGAACGAGTGGAATGATGCCAGGCACAATAAAGATGATGACTGGTCTTTTATAACGTCTACTCATGGTATGACTCATAATTGCCAATATAAAACTTCCTAGGAACGAAGCCATTACCTTTCCTAGTTCTAGATCAAGTGTCACTTTATATATAATCCATCCCATAGCACCAACGAAACCGCAAGCTAAAAGGAGACGTCGAGGTGCATTAAAAATAACAGAAAATAGCATTGTCGCTAAATAACTAATAATAAATTGTAAAACATAGTAGCCAATGACCATTTGAGCACTCCTTTTTAAAATATTAATAAAACGATTGCGACACCAGCACCTATAGCAAATGATGTTAAGGCCGCTTCGACTCCACGAGACATGCCAGCGATGAGTTCGCCTGCCATGAGGTCTCGGATAGCATTGGTAATTAAAATACCAGGGACTAGTGGCATGACGCCTGCAATGGTAATAATATCTTGGTTTGCTGCCATGCCTAATTTTGAAAATGTAGCTGCTATTGTAATAACAACCGCAGCGCTAATAAATTCCGAAAAGAATTTGATTTGTATATAACGTTGAACAAAATCAAAAGTTAAAAATGCACCAGCTCCTGCAAGAATTGCAAAAAAGAAGTCATTCATAACACCGCCAAACATAAATAAGAAAAAACCACATGCAATGGCAGCAGCAAAAAATTTAGTGATAGATGAAAACTGTAATGATGCATGGTGTAAATGAATAAGTTCAGATTTTGCTTCATCTATACTTAATTGATTATTAGAAATCTTTCTAGATAAACTATTGGTTAATGCAATTTTTTCTAGATCAGTCGTCCGCTCACGTATACGGATAAGTCTTGTGTTTGTTCGATTATTGAGTGAAAAAATAATCGCTGTAGATGTAACAAAACTATATGTATCATCTAAGCCGAAACTTGCTGAAATTCTATTCATCGTATCTTCAACACGATAAGTTTCAGCACCGCTTTCAAGCAATATTCTGCCTGCAATGAGCACAACGTCAATCACTTTATCTTCATCAATGATAGTAATCGAATCAGACATAGCTGGGCACCTCCTAAATTTTTCATAAATCAATTGAAAGTTTACCGTGTACTATGGTAACTTTCAATCATATTTATTTCAGTATAGATTGTTTTTATAATTACCTCCTATATTGTAACAAACTTAAATTTGTAAATGATATGTTTTATTTTAAAAATATTGAAGGAATGCTTACGCATTGTTAAATATTACGATTATTTTTATGTTTACAATAATGTTTTTAGAGTTTTACTTTCAAAAGAACTATGCGATGAAATACACTAATGTAGATGTTTAAATAGCCGCTTTCATAATATAAATTAAAAAAGCTTGAGATATAAATAACCATTCTCAAATCAAAATGGATTAATCCACTTTATATGGATTGGTCCTCTTTATATTTAAAATATTACGATTTTGATCGTGCATGCTTGCCTGGGGTATGTTCGAGCCTGTAGTCTCTCACTCATACTATTCCCCCGGGCGTCAGCACGATGCAAAATCTCTATACGTGACGTGTTTTAATACAATAGAAAAAAGCTTCGTATTATTTAACTTATACAACGAATAGAAAGTCATATTTTTAATTAACCAAAAGATATAAATTAATATGAATACATATGATGGATGAGTCCATTTTATATATATAAAACATACGATTTTGACCGTGCATGTTTGCCTGGGGTATGGCTCGAGCCTGTAGTCTCTCGCTCATATCATTTCTCCTGGCGTCAGCACGTTACAAAATCGATACAATATATATTAATATTCAAAAAACAAGGCACTTTCATATAATTTAATAAACGTTCACTCGAATATCAGTTCGAGTAATAAATAAACTTAAACAAGAACTTGGTTTTGTATTAATGGCATTGAATATAAGAAAGATGGTAGCTCAACGAGCTAAAAAATTCCATAAAACTAAAGAAAACGTCAATTTCTATATCTTCTCAATAGAAATTGACGCTTATTTTTTAGTCAGAGATATTTATGTCCCAGACTCTTGAAAATGGCTTCATTTTATTTAGTTATAATTTAACAATAGGGTTAAACATGACTTGATTACGTCCTTCATTTTTAGCCATATGCAACATATCATCTGCGACTTTAAAGACGGTACGTTGAGATTTATAATCATCTTTAGTTAAGTATCCAACACCAATAGAAACTGATAATTTAATAGTTTCTTTATTTGGTAAATGGAAAGTAGATTGTTCCACGCCTTTTCGGATACTTTCACTTAATTTAACGCATTGATCTAATGTATAGTCATATAATACTACAGAAAACTCTTCGCCACCGTTACGGTAAATACTAAATTGTTCTGGGACGTAGTTTTTCAGTAATTGTGCGATTTGTCGTAATACAGCATCACCTGAATCATGTGAATACATATCATTAACATCTTTAAACCCATCAATATCGATGAGTAGTAAACCTAAACTTTCATCATTTTCTTCTGCAATACGTGTTGTTTCATTCAAATGTCTATCGAATTCTTTAACATTGCCTAAACCCGTCAAATAATCAAATCTATCTTCATTCTCATAGCGGTTTACTAAAGAGAAGAAATGCCAAATATCTACGAATGTAATCGAAGAAGTGATTGTTAAAATGAACGATAACGGTATCATATATAACACTTCTTTAAATTCATAATATGGACTGATAAATGACAAGAGGACAAAAATGACTAGCGTAATTAAGTTGAGTATTTGTAATGAGATGATGTCATTTTGTTTTAAAAATGGTCCTATTGCTCCGACAATGATGGCTATTACAATTAAAATCATTGCAGTTATAATCGTATAATCGCCAATTAATACATTAACTAAAGACACGATAAACGCTGCTAAAACTGTATAAACCATATTTGTATATCTACCTAAAAATAAAATTGGCACAAAAGATAAATAGAGTACATATTCATTAAAGATAGGGACAGGCTTTACAGATAATAATAATGCTACAATGGTCATTAAAACCGTGACGTATTCTTTTGAAAACACCATATTTTTATTTTCAGAGTACTGTAATCGGTGGAATAAATAAATTCCTGCGACAGTAACCGCAATATTGTAAATAATCGCTTCAAACATTTTTCTTACGCTCCTTTAAATACACACTTAGTCATTGTAAGTGAAAAGTTACATTTTGTCATCATTGATATTTAGAAATTAATAACATTTGTTTAAAATTCATGTTAGAATACTTATTTGAGTGATTGTAAAATAAATAAATTGTTTATTCTATAAAAAAGAAAGTGAATTTCTGCGTTGAATCTTACTAATGAGTACATTACTATTTGTATTACTAAAAGTACATCGTGTATTATAGACTTAATTGAATCGTTTATAGAATGACTCGAAATATATAAATTTAATTATGTTTTAAAAACATACATGTGTATATCCATTCCAAATATGATTTCATATTTGGAATATTTATAGAGATTTTAAATTCAAATTCAAAATTATAAAGACTTAAAATAATGAAGGTGAACTGATGTATACGTTATTATTAATCATTTTTTCAATGATTGTCAGTTTAATACTTACTCCCATTGTCATAAAGGTTTCTCATAAATTGGGTGTAGTCGATCAACCTAATTTTAGGAAAGTACATAAAAAACCTACTTCTGTCTTAGGTGGTACCGTGATACTACTTTCCTTTTTATTAGGGATTTGGTTAGGACATCCAATTGAAACAGAGGTGAAGCCACTCGTCATTGGGGCAGTATTAATCTACTTAGTAGGATTGATAGATGATATCTATGATTTAACGCCAATCGTAAAATTATTAGGCCAGGTGGTTGCAGCACTGGTTGTCGTTTATTATGGTGTAACCATTGATTTCATCTCTTTACCTATTGGACCAACAATACATTTTGGTATATTAGGTATCCCTATTACAGTGATTTGGATTGTTGCGATTACCAATGCAATCAACTTAATTGATGGTTTGGATGGTTTGGCCTCTGGTGTAGCAACAATCGCATTGATGACTATTGGCTTTATCGCAATATTACAAGCAAATATATTTATAATTATGATCTGTAGTGTGCTTATCGGTGCGTTATTAGGTTTCTTATGTTTTAATTTTCATCCTGCTAAAATATTTTTAGGGGATAGCGGCGCATTACTTGTTGGCTTTATTGTTGGTTTTCTTTCACTCTTAGGTTTTAAAAATATTACATTTGTGTCTTTATTCTTTCCGATTGTTATTTTAGCAGTACCGTTTATAGACACTTTATTTGCTATGATACGACGTGTGAAAAAGGGCCAACGTATTATGCAAGCGGATAAGTCACATCTACATCATAAATTACTAGAGTTAGGTTATTCACATCGTCAAACAGTTATTCTGATATATTCAATCGCATTGTTATTTAGTCTTTCAAGTATTATTTTATATTTATCGCAACCATGGGGCGTACTCATGATGCTTGTACTCATACTCATTACAATTGAACTCATTGTTGAATTTACAGGATTAATAGATGACGATTATAGACCACTCTTAAAATTAATTGAAAATAAAGAACGACATAAAAAAGATGAATAGTTAGACTACTAATTAGAACCTGAGATATGAATATCTCAGGTTCTAATTTTGTTTTATGAACAGCGATAAATTAAAGCAACGACTGATATACTTACTTTTTTAAATTTCACTTTAATTACAAATATCAATGAATATCAGTAAGGTTTTTTCATTCTTTTAACTTTGTAGCAGTATAGATATTATTTATGATGGATGGTGCATATAAATAACTTGAAATAGCTATACTTCAGGTTGTTGGTATGTCAAATGGTAACTTAATGATATCTTGCTCAACTAAATCATAGTTACCAGAAGTAATTTTATTTAGAAAAGCAATAAAATCATCATATTCCGCTTCTACCACATCTATTTGATAACTCACTTTGTCTGTGTAGTTTGTGTTTCTTAAGAAGAAAGATGTTTGCGCTAATTCATATTCAAATTTACCAGTAAGATCATAATCAATAGTGATTGTAGTTGGTATTGCTGAGCGTAAAGCAACACGACCCACTTCATAAATGACATCTCTCACGGCGCCACTGTAAGCTCTTATTAAACCGCCGCCACCCAATTTTATACCACCGAAATAGCGCGTAACTACGACACAAACATTGTGAACTTCTAGTTTTTTTAATATGTCTAACATTGGTACACCTGCAGTTCCACTTGGTTCTCCATCATCATTTGCTTTTTGAATATTCATTTGCGCTCCAACCGTATATGCTGAACAATTATGTGTTGCTTCTCGATGTTCTGATTTTACCAAGTTTATAAAGTCTTTAGCTTCTGTTTCAGAGTCAACAGGTTTGATATGGGCAATAAAGCGTGATTTGCTAATTACATTTTCTACCATATGTTCTTGCTTTATTGTTATGATTGATTCATCCATATTTAAACACTCCAGTCATAGTTTCAATCAATACATATTATTATACACGGTTCTGAATTCAAGTTTAATGTAAAAATAAATTTTCTTTTAATATAAAATAATGTATCATAGGTGTGAGTATAATTGAGGAGGATTATGATGAAAATTGCTGTATTAACAGATTCAACGAGTTATCTATCTCAAACATTAATTGATAAATATAATATAAATATTGCGCCACTAAGTGTAACTTTTGATAACGGTGAAAATTTTGTAGAAAACGCATCTATTTCATCAGATGAATTTTACGAAAGAATGAAAACATCTAAAACAATTCCTACGACAAGCCAACCGGCAATTGGTGAATTTATAACAAAATACGAGCAATTACGCGATGAAGGATATACAGATGTCATAGGCGTTTTCCTTTCTTCAGGTATCAGTGGTACTTATCAAACAGCTACACAAGCGGGAGAAATGGTTGAAGGGATTAATGTGCATACATTTGATTCAAAAATTTCAGCGATGGCAATGGGGATTTACGTATTACATGCAATTGAATTAATTGAACAAAACGATGAACCTCAGGCAATTATTAAAGAACTTGAAGCAATGCGAGAAGTCACAGGTGCGAGATTGATGGTAGACGATTTGAAAAACTTGCAAAAAAGTGGTCGTATTACTGGTGCTCAAGCGTGGGTTGGTACGATGTTGAAAATGAAACCAGTCTTAAAATTCGAAAATGGTTTAATTTTACCTGATGAAAAAATACGTACTAAAAAACGTGCACTTAAAGAAATTATCAATAAAGTGATTGAAATCGTTAAAGATTATGAAGAGGTTACTTTATTAGTGATAGGTGGAGATGTTCGAGAAGATGCAGACTGGATGTACAATGAATTACAAAACAACTATCCACAATATAAATTATATCGTTCTTATTTAGGTCCTGTAGTCGCAGCTCATTTAGGCTCAGGGGGTATGGGATTAGGTTTCACAGGTAGATCCGTACGTACAGACTAAATGACAGATTTGAAAATACTTTTATCATGTGTTAAGTAAAGTAGCGTTTTGCGAGAGATACTTGTTATAAATATAACTGTTCATTCAGTCATTAATACCAACAATAAGATGACAAATGAGTTGTTTAGCGTTTAAATTTCTGTACGATAAATCAATGAATCAATTATTTTATAGCGGGTCTTGAAATTAAAGTAAAGTTTAATTTTTGACTCGCTTTTTAGTTTGGAGGAAATAAACGATTAAATACTATGGAAGAATGATTAATGATAAGTCCTTATTAACTGATGAACGTATAAGTCAAACGACGAAAGGTGTTATATTAGATAATGGCTATTGGACGTGTTCGCAATGTCATTCACACCGACCAACGCATTTTTATAAATACCAATCTATGGTATTAAATAAGCCAATCGTCTACTGTAGAAATTGTATCAATATGGGGAGAATGGATAATATTACCGAAGTTTATATCATAGAAAGTCACAATGTAGTGACGCCTTGCCATTATCAATTACCATTCAAATTATCAGAGCAACAGCAATTTGCATCCGACAAAATTGTATCAGCGATTGCAAGCTTCCATTCTCTGTTACTTCATGCTGTCACAGGTGCAGGTAAGACTGAGATGATATTTGAAGGAATTAAATATGCGAGGAACCAAGGTTATAATGTCGCAATCGTATCTCCACGGGTTGATGTCGTTTTAGAAGTGAGCATGAGGATTAAAGCAGCATTCCGCGAAGAAGAAATAGATGTATTACATCAATCATCACAGCAACAGTTTAATGGTCATTTTATTATTGCCACAGTTCATCAACTTTATCGTTTCAAACAACATTTTGATGTAATTATTGTAGATGAAGTAGATGCCTTTCCATTACCCACAGAACCAACGTTGATAAAAGCATTACAGCGTGCCTCGAAATTAAAACACTGTCATATATTAATGACTGCTACACCCACAAAATCATTAATTAGACAAATCAGCAATTTAGAAATCATTCAATTACCCGCGCGCTTTCATAGACATCCTTTACCAGTGCCTCAATTTAAATTTCTGAGAATTAATCCCAATAAAAAGCAATATCAATTATTACGATTTTTACAACATCAAGTCAGTCAACAACGATATACACTCGTCTTTTTTAACGACATTATTTTAATGAAACAATTGTATCAATTATATAAAGATGCGTTACCATCTTTAATATATGTTTACAGTAATGATGTGTTTCGATTTGATAAAGTAAAGCGTTTGAGAGATGGCGAACACGCCATTGTTTTCACCACTACTATACTAGAAAGAGGCTTTACTATGGCAAAACTCGATGTTGTGATCATAAATAGCCACCAGTTTGAGACGAGCGCCATCATTCAAATATCAGGAAGAGTTGGAAGAAAAGCAGAAGCACCAACAGGAAGCGTATTTTGTATGCATGAAGGCATCACACTGTCTATGCTTCAAGCTCAATATCAGATAAAGAAAATGAATAAACTTGCAAAAAAAAGAGGGTGGATAGACTGACAGCGATATGTTTATATTGTCACACTTATTATTCAGAACCGTTAAATGCATTTACCTTTTATAAAAAAGCTTCAAAATTGTGCCATATTTGTAATCATCAATGGGATATAATGAAATTAAATGCGACGAATCGCTGCCCAACATGTATGAAGTTACTTAATGAAACAGAAAAATTATGCTCAGATTGTACTGAATTATCTTCGAAATTTAAATTAATGAATAAATTATATTGTTTTTACCGATACGACGGTATTGTAAAAGAAATGCTTCAACAATATAAATTTAAAAGAGATGTTGCAATAGCAGAAATAATAGCAGAAAAAGTTAAATTGCCTCATTGCAAATATGATTATGTTATCCCTATACCGTCTCCTCTATATAGAGATAGGGAAAGAACGTTTAATCCTATACAATTAGTATTAGACTTAAAAAAGGTTGAATATCATTGTTTGCTTGCTACACACTCATGTGTGAAACAATCAGAATTAAGTAAACAAAAACGCATGCAACGACCGAATCCTTTTGAAATAACACGATATGTAGATTTAAAAGAAAAAAATATTTTATTGATAGATGACATATATACTACAGGCTTAACGGTTCATAATGCAGGACAGTTGTTATTTGATAGAAAAATCAGAAAATTCGATGTGTTTACGTTTGCACGGTAAGCTATTCGTGGTATTATAGATATAAGCACTATTACCAATATAGAGGTTTTAAAGGAGTCGATTACTATGATCAGATTTGAAATTCACGGAGAGAACCTCACTATTACTGATGCGATTCGCAACTATATTGAGGAGAAAATTGGTAAATTAGAACGTTACTTTAACAATGTGCCAAATGCAACTGCACACGTTAAAGTTAAAACGTACCAAAACTCAGCAACTAAAATAGAAGTAACTATTCCATTGAAAAATGTTACGCTTAGAGCGGAAGAACGTCATGATGATTTATACGCTGGTATTGATTTAATTAATAGCAAATTAGAAAGACAAGTTAGAAAATATAAAACGCGTGTAAATCGTAAAAATAGAAAGAATGACGAACCAGAAGCATTCGCATCATTACCTGAAGAACAAGAGGCAGAAAATCTTCAAAATGATGACAATGATAGTGAAATTGAGATTATTCGTTCAAAAAATTTCAGTTTAAAACCTATGGATTCTGAAGAAGCAGTATTGCAAATGGATTTATTGGGCCATGATTTCTTCATTTTTACAGATCGTGAAACAGATGGTACAAGTATTGTCTATAAAAGGAAAGATGGCAAATATGGACTAATTGAAACAACTGAATAATTCAATTGCATTAGTATCATATTTATAAAAGTAGTAGCGTCCATGATTGAGTGAAATCATGGACGCTCATTTTTTGCTATGTTATTATGTAATAATTTGAAAGTGAACATGTATGTTGTGTATATTTTTATTGAGACAGTATTTCAATATGTATTCCAAAACATGTAAGAAAAATATAGTGTAGGTAGTATGATAAACGTAATAAGTGTAAATTTAAGCTTATAAATGATATTATAAATTGTTGTAAACAAAGAGTTATAATGAGAGTTATAAAGCTAAAGGAGCGAACAGAATGGGTTTTTTATCAAAAATTGCAGATGGCAATAAAAGAGAAATAAAACGCCTTGGTAAATTAGCCGACAAAGTCCTCGCATTAGAAGAGGATATGTCGATATTAACTGATGAAGAAATTAAAGAAAAAACGAAAAATTTTCAAGCGCAAGTTCAAGAAGAAGAAGATATTAAAAAGCAAAATAAAATTTTAGACGATATTTTACCAGAAGCATTTGCTTTAGTTAGAGAAGGATCAAAACGTGTGTTTAACATGATTCCTTATAAAGTACAAGTTATGGGTGGTATAGCGATTCACGGCGGCGATATTTCTGAAATGAGAACCGGTGAAGGTAAAACATTAACGGCGACAATGCCAGTTTATTTAAATGCTTTATCAGGACGCGGTGTACATGTTATTACAGTCAATGAATATTTATCTAGCATACAGAGTGAAGAAATGGCTGAATTATATGAATTTCTTGGATTAAGTGTTGGTTTGAACTTAAATAGTAAAACGACTGCAGAGAAAAGAGAAGCTTACGCAAGTGATATCACTTATAGTACCAACAACGAATTAGGATTTGATTACTTACGTGATAACATGGTGAATTATGCGGAAGAACGCGTGATGCGATCACTTAATTTTGCGATTATTGATGAGGTAGACTCAATTTTAATTGATGAAGCACGTACGCCATTGATTATTTCAGGTGAAGCAGAGAAATCCACTTCACTTTATACTCAAGCAAATGTTTTTGCTAAAATGCTTAAAAGCGAAGATGATTATAATTATGACGAAAAAACAAAAGCAGTCCAATTAACTGAGCAGGGTATTGATAAAGCAGAACGTATGTTTAAAATTGATAACCTTTACGATGTGAAAAATGTTGATATTATCAGTCATATCAATACTGCGTTACGTGCACATGTTACTCTACAAAGAGATGTAGATTATATGGTGAATAACGGTGAAGTATTGATTGTTGACCAATTTACAGGGCGTACAATGCCTGGACGTCGTTTTTCAGAAGGATTACACCAAGCAATTGAAGCTAAAGAAGGTGTGAAAATTCAAAACGAATCAAAAACGATGGCTTCAATTACATTCCAAAACTATTTTAGAATGTATAATAAATTATCCGGTATGACAGGTACTGCAAAAACAGAAGAAGAAGAGTTTAGAAATATTTACAATATGACAGTTACGCAAATTCCTACCAACAGACCGGTACAACGTATTGATAAACCTGATTTAATTTATATCAGTCAAAAAGGTAAATTTGATGCAGTTGTAGAAGATGTCATTCAAAAGCATAAACAAGGCCAACCAGTCTTGTTAGGGACTGTTGCTGTTGAAACAAGTGAATATATTTCTAATTTATTGAAAAAACATGGTGTACGTCATGATGTTTTAAATGCGAAAAATCACGAACGTGAGGCGGACATTATCGCAAGTGCTGGCCAACGTGGTGCAGTGACAATTGCTACTAACATGGCAGGTCGTGGTACGGACATCAAATTAGGCGATGGTGTTGAAGAAATTGGAGGCTTAGCAGTAATTGGTACAGAACGTCATGAATCACGTCGTATAGATGATCAATTACGTGGTCGTTCAGGTCGTCAAGGAGATAAAGGTGATAGCCGTTTCTATTTATCGCTACAAGATGAGTTAATGGTGCGCTTTGGTTCAGAACGTTTACAAAATATGATGAATCGATTGGGCATGGATGATTCAACGCCAATCGAATCTAAAATGGTTTCACGTGCTGTGGAATCAGCTCAAAAACGTGTTGAAGGCAATAACTTTGACGCTCGTAAACGTGTCCTTGAGTATGACGATGTACTGCGTAAGCAACGTGAAATTATCTATAGTGAACGTAATTATATTATTGACAGCGACGAAAGTGGCGAATTAATCAATGCAATGCTACGCTCTACGTTAGAAAGAAGTATTCATTATTATGTAAATGAAGAAGATGACGAACCTGACTATGAGCCATTCATCAATTATGTGGAAGATGTTTTCTTGAATGAAGGCGAATTAAAAGTAGAAGATATTAATGGAAAAGATAATGACGATATATTTGAAGTTGTATGGTCAAAAATAGAAATAGCTTTAAAAGATCAAAAAGAGAAAATAGGTACTCAGTTTGATGAATTTGAGCGTATGATTTTACTCCGTTCCATTGACACGCATTGGACAGACCATATTGATACTATGGATCAACTACGTCAGGGTATTCATCTACGTTCATATGGTCAACAAAATCCATTACGTGACTATCAAAATGAAGGTCACCAATTATTTGATACTATGATGCAAAACATTGAAGAAGATGTGAGTAAATATATTCTCAAATCAGTAATTTCAGTAGAAGATGATGTAGAACGTGATAAAACAACTGATTTTGGTAAAGCTGAGCATGTATCAGCAGAAGATGGAAAGGAAAAAGCGAAAGCAGAGCCTTATGTCAAAGATGAGCATATAGGCAGAAATGACCCATGTCCTTGTGGCAGCGGTAAGAAATATAAAAACTGTCATGGCGCTTAAACTTATCTAAAATGATAAGCGTGTGAGACAGGATTTATTATTTTTAGTATATCAAGCATCTTTTGCAGTTAAATTGTGGCGTTTAACTGTGAAAGATGTTTTTTTTAATAATTTAAGGATAGAGGCTAGTGCTTAAGTTGAAATTGGCAGTTTATATTTTGTATCATATGTATGATAGTGTAGTAATTGATATATCAAATATATTTCATTCGTAAAAATTAGGAGAGATGCACAATGGAATTATCTGAAATTAAGCGTAATTTAGATGCTTATAAAGAAAAGTTAGAACAACTTAGGGGGTCTCTTTGACTTAGAAGAAAAAGAGACGAATATACAAGAATACGAAGAAATGATGACAGATCCTTCATTTTGGGATGATCAAGATAAAGCTCAAGAAATTATAGATAAGAACAATGCTTTAAAATCGGTTGTTAATGCCTACAGAGATCTAGAAGCAAACATTGAAGATATGGAAACAACACGAGAATTATTGTTAGAAGAAGACGATACATCGATGAAAGATGAATTAGAAGCAAGTGTGCTTCATTTTCAAAACGAGCTAAACCAATTTGAGTTACAATTATTGTTAGATGGACCTTATGACGCGAATGATGCAATTATTGAATTGCACCCTGGTGCAGGTGGTACAGAATCTCAAGATTGGACAAATATGCTGTTGAGAATGTATCAACGTTACTGTGAACAAAAAGGATTTAAAGTTGAAATCGCAGACTATTTGCCTGGGGATGAAGCGGGCGTTAAAAGCGTGACAATGATTGTGAAAGGTCATAATGCATATGGTTATTTAAAAGCTGAGAAAGGTGTACATCGACTTGTACGTATTTCACCATTTGATTCATCTGGTCGTCGACATACATCTTTTGCTTCTTGTGATGTCATACCACAGTTTAATAACACTGAAATAGAAGTGGAGATAAATTCTGATGATATTACCGTTGATACATTTAGAGCTTCAGGTGCAGGTGGTCAACATATCAATAAAACAGAATCAGCTATTAGAATTACCCACCATCCAACAGGTATTGTGGTAAATAACCAAAATGAACGTTCACAAATCAAAAACAGAGAAGCTGCAATGAAAACTTTGAAGTCTAAACTCTATCAATTAAAAATAGAAGAACAAGAACAAGAAATGGCAGAAATCCGCGGTGAACAAAAAGAAATTGGATGGGGAAGCCAAATAAGATCTTATGTATTCCATCCATATGCGATGGTTAAAGATCACAGAACAAACGAAGAGACAGGTAAGGTAGATGCAGTTATGGATGGTGATTTAGGACCATTTATTGAAGCGTATCTACGTAATCAAATGAATCTAAATCATTCAACAAAAGATTAATACTTAAATAGATGTTAATATTATACTAACTTTATGAGTGAGCTGGGAACCAATTGATAACTAATTGTTTTCTAGCTCACTCATATTTTTATAGGGTAATATAGTAAGTAGGACGAGCTATTCACTTCAAACGATTGCTTAAATTTTATTAGTAATTTTTAATAAATAGTTTCTTATATGTAAAATGCAAATTGAAATATTACAGTTGCATTTAACCGATGTGCTACTATGATTAAAATTATTGTGATAAAGGTAAGAAAGGCTTGATTAAAGGGCAATGAGGCGTTCAGTTAATAATTATCTTTTGCATTACAAAATGATAACAATGCTAAAAGTATTAAGCGGATATGCTATATTATGATTGATTAAATATCGAATAAATTTAGACAGCAAAGGATTGAAACACATAATGAAGAAAGGCTTAACTTTTTCTCTAACTTCTGCAGCACTGTTTTTTGGCGTGAATGGTCTAGCATCAGCTAATCAAGTACATACAGTGAAAGAAGATACTGATTTATCAAATATAGCGCAAGCATTCGCAACAACGACTAATACAATACAATCATTAAATCATATAGAGCTTGTACAGTCGGTTAAATCTGGACAAACGCTAGTACTTCCTGACGAAGATATTGTGGAAGTGAAAGAAGGCGATACACTACAAGGTATTGCGAATAAACATCAAATAAGTTTAAATGAACTTTATCAATTGAATCCGTATATTACAGAGACAATTCATCCTGGGCAGCTCATTGCTGTTTCTGAAAAAGGTTCATCACATTTAAATAACCAATTTCAAAGCACATACGCACAAAGTAATTCTGAAAGTTACACACAAAATGACTTAGAAAATAATTCGAATAGTGATCAATTCACAATAGGAGTAACAACTGAAAACAATCATACGTTCACAAAATTAGCTAACCATTCTTTACCAGTAAAGCAGCAATCTTGGTCAAATGATAGTATTGATGAACGCGATACTACATCAAACGTTAACAGTATTCATAACAATGGTTATCAACCGAAATACTACACAGCTCAAGAGCAGAAACACTACGCATCCGGTGGGCAGAATTATTATGATTGGGGTCAGTGCACATACTACGCTTTTGATAGACGTCAACAATTAGGTAAATCTGTAGGAACGCTTTGGGGCAATGCGAATAACTGGGCTTCAGCTGCACGTCAAAATGGTTATGTGGTTAATGCTACACCTGAAGTAGGCGCTATCTTACAAAGTAATGCTGGAAATTATGGTCATGTAGGCATTGTAGAACGTCAAAATAGTGACGGATCCATTTTGGTTTCGGAAATGAACTGGCAAGGTGTTGGACAAAAATCTTATAGAACCATTCATAATTCGGGACAATATAACTATATTCATTAAAAAGATAAAAACGTATACTTAGCAATTTCACTAGTAATTGTACAAATATATTTAAACTAATAGCCCGAGACATAAATAATGTCTCGGGCTTATTATCATAATGGGCATTGATGTTGGCATTATATGTCAGAGGTGTCATTTTTTACATTCAGTACTTTTTCAATAAAATTTGTTATGGACGTATCATTTTTTGAAATGATGTAAAATGAATAAAACTTGAAAGACAAATAAATAGGTTATATTTTTAAAATAGAACGATTTGATGATATTTAACGGCATTAAAAAGACATTTTACATGTGGAATGATATTATAAAATCAAGTATAATCATTCATTAAATAAATGAGGAGGCGCTATCATGGGAGTACATCAATATTTTAAACGTTTATCAGATTTAGAAAAATTAATACGATTGCCTGGGAAATTTAAATATTTTGAGCATAATGTTGCTGCACATTCCTTTAAAGTGACTAAAATTGCTCAATATTTAGGTACAGTAGAAGAATATCACGGCAATAAAGTAGATTGGAAAAGCTTATACGAAAAAGCCTTAAACCATGATTTCGCCGAAATTTTTACAGGAGATATTAAAACGCCAGTCAAATATGCGAGTGGAGAATTAAAAAAATTATTCTCACAAGTAGAAGAAGAAATGGTAGATCATTTTATAAATGAAGAAATACCAGAACAATATCAATCCATATATCGAGAACGACTGCAAGAAGGAAAAGATGATTCACTAGAAGGTCAAATTTTATCTGTTGCTGATAAAATTGATTTGTTATATGAAACATTTGGTGAAATTCAAAAACGTAATCCTGAGCCACTATTTTTTGAAATATATGAAATGTCATTAGAAACAATTATGCAATTTGACCATTTGAATTCAGTGCAAGATTTTATAGAAAATATTATTCCTGAAATGCTTACAGAGAGATTTATACCAAAATCGGAATTACGAGAAACAACGATGTCTATTTTAAATAATAGGAACGGGTGACATGAATGATCTGGTATATACTAGCATCTTTTTTTCCCTGCATACTTGTCGTATTGTTTAGCGTACTGACAAGAAGTAAATGGGTAGGTACTATTTTAACTTTGATTTTAATAGGAACTTCAATTGAAAAAGGTTTTTTTCATGATGAATGGATTATTTTTATAGATGTTGCTTCATTATTAGCAGGTTACTTAATTATCGATCAATTAGAACTCCATAAAAAAGAAGATGATTAGCTAATAAGTGTTAAGCAACTTAATTGATACAACATGACAAAGAGTATATAATTATTTAACTTCATTTTATCAGAATAAAAATTTATTAACGCAAACAAACATGGTCATGTACTGTGTTTGTTTTTATTTAATGAAACACTAATTTACGAACAAATGTTTGTATTGAAGGTTATAAATCTGTTAAAATATAAACTGTTAATAACATACGTATGTAAAATATAGTTATATCAACTAAAATAAGTCGCGTGTTAAATGAGATATTTAAATTACGTTCGAACAGATAGAAATATAATAGGAGGCATGTGTCATTATGGAACACTACCCATTTAAATTACAATCGGATTTTGATCCTAAAGGGGACCAACCAGAAGCGATTCGACAAATTGTAGATGGTGTGAATGCAGGGAAGAGACATCAGACATTACTAGGAGCTACGGGTACTGGGAAGACATTTACAATGAGTAATGTGATTCAACAAGTTGGTAAGCCAACTTTAATTATCGCCCATAATAAAACGTTAGCGGGTCAATTATATAGTGAATTTAAAGAATTCTTTCCTGAGAATAGAGTCGAGTACTTCGTCAGTTACTACGATTATTATCAACCAGAGGCCTATGTACCATCAACTGACACATTTATTGAAAAAGATGCATCAATTAATGACGAAATTGACCAATTACGTCACTCTGCGACAAGCGCATTATTTGAACGAGATGACGTCATTATCATTGCTAGTGTGAGCTGTATCTATGGTTTAGGTAATCCAGAAGAATATCGTGACTTAGTTGTCAGTGTCCGCGTAGGTATGGAAATGGACAGAAGCGAGTTACTTAAAAAATTGGTAGATGTGCAATACACAAGAAATGATATTGATTTTAGACGTGGTACATTTCGTGTTAGAGGTGATGTTGTAGAAATCTTCCCAGCTTCTCGTGAAGAAATGTGCATTCGTGTTGAATTTTTCGGGGATGAAATTGATAGAATACGTGAAGTTAATTATTTAACTGGAGAAGTGTTGAGAGAACGCGATCACTTTGCAATTTTCCCAGCTTCCCACTTCGTTACCCGAGAAGAAAAAATGAAATCTGCCATCCAACGTATTGAAAATGAACTTGAAGAACGTTTGTCAGAGTTGCGTTCCGAGAATAAATTGCTTGAAGCTCAACGCCTAGAACAAAGAACAAATTATGATTTGGAAATGATGAGAGAGATGGGATTTTGTTCAGGTATCGAAAACTATTCTGTACATTTGACACTAAGACCTATGGGTTCTACACCTTATACATTGCTCGATTATTTTGGAGATGATTGGCTTGTGATGATTGATGAGTCACATGTGACATTACCACAAGTCAGAGGTATGTATAACGGTGACCGTGCGCGTAAACAAGTACTTGTTGATCATGGTTTTAGGTTACCAAGTGCTTTAGACAATAGACCGTTAAAATTTGAAGAATTTGAAGAAAAAACGAAACAACTTGTATATGTATCTGCAACACCAGGACCTTATGAATTAGAACATACAGATGAAATGGTGGAACAAATTATTCGCCCAACAGGATTATTAGATCCTAAGATAGAAGTTAGACCGACAGAAAATCAAATTGATGACTTGCTTAGTGAAATACAAGAACGTATTAATCGAAATGAACGTGTATTAGTAACAACATTGACTAAAAAGATGAGCGAAGACTTGACCACGTATTTGAAAGAAGCAGGCATTAATGTGAATTATTTACATTCAGAAATTAAAACTTTAGAACGTATTGAAATTATTCGAGATTTACGTGTGGGTACCTATGATGTGATTGTGGGTATTAACTTGTTAAGAGAGGGTATTGATATACCAGAAGTATCTCTTGTTGTCATATTAGATGCAGATAAAGAAGGCTTCTTACGCTCGCAAAGATCACTTGTCCAAACAGTAGGTCGTGCAGCGCGTAATAGTGGCGGTGAAGTTATTATGTATGGAGATAAAATTACAGATTCAATGCGTTATGCACTAGATGAAACAGAGCGTCGTAGATCGATTCAACAAGCATATAATGAAAAATATAATATTACGCCTACCACAATTAATAAAAAAATTCACGATGTTATCAGTGCTACTGTTGAAACAGATGAAACAAACGAAGCGCAACGTACGGAAGTACCTAAAAAAATGACGAAAAAAGAGCGTGAAAAAACCATTAGTAATATAGAAAAAGAAATGAAACAAGCAGCTAAGGATTTAGACTTTGAAAAAGCAACTGAACTCAGAGATATGTTGTTTGAATTAAAAGCAGAAGGGTGACGAAAATGAAGCAACCATCCATTGTAGTTAAAGGGGCACGTGCCCACAATTTAAAAGATGTTGATATTGAAATACCTAAAAATGAACTTATAGTAATGACGGGGTTATCTGGCTCTGGCAAATCTTCATTAGCTTTTGATACGATTTATGCAGAAGGGCAACGTAGATATGTAGAATCATTAAGTGCTTATGCAAGACAGTTTTTAGGACAAATGGATAAGCCAGATGTTGATACTATTGAAGGTTTGTCTCCTGCGATTTCAATAGACCAAAAAACAACAAGTAAAAATCCAAGATCTACGGTTGCCACTGTTACTGAAATATATGATTATATTCGTCTATTATATGCACGTATTGGAAAGCCATATTGTCCAAATCATGGTATAGAAATTGAATCTCAAACTGTACAACAAATGGTCGATCAGGTTTTACAACTTGAAGAGCGCAGTAAGATTCAATTACTGGCACCTGTAGTAAGTCATAGAAAAGGTGCGCATGAAAAGTTAATTGATGACATTAGTAAAAAAGGATACGTACGTGTGCGTGTTGATGGCGAAATTACGGATGTAAATGAAGTGCCAAATTTAGATAAAAATAAAAACCATACGATAGAAGTTGTTGTAGACCGACTTGTAATCAAAGAAGGTATTGAAACACGTCTAGCTGATTCTATAGAAACAGCATTACAACTTGCAGAAGGTAATATAATCATAGATATCATTGATGGCGATGAACTAAAATTTTCCGAAAATCATGCTTGCCCTATATGTGGATTTTCAATCGGAGAATTAGAACCACGCATGTTTAGCTTTAACAGCCCATTTGGAGCATGTCCAACTTGTGATGGTTTAGGACAAAAACTGATGGTAGATTTAGATTTAGTTGTTCCTGATAAGGAGAAATCATTGAATGAAGGTGCAATTGTTGCTTGGGAATCTTCAAGTTCAGACTTTTATCCAACATTATTAAATCGTGTCTGTGAAGTATATAAAATAAATATGGATAAACCATTCAAAAAATTAACAGAACGCCAAAAAGATATTATTCTTTATGGTTCCAAAGATAAAGAAATTGAATTTACATTCAAACAGCGCAACGGTCAAACAAGAAAACGTACGATGGCGTTTGAAGGTGTTATAAATAATATCAATAGACGTTATCATGATTCACCATCAGAACTCGTAAGAGAAATGATGAGTAAATACATGACAGAACTTACTTGTGAAACATGCCATGGCAAACGTTTAAGTCGCGAAGCTTTGTCTGTGTATGTGGACGGGAAAAATATCGGTGAAGTGGTAGAACACTCTATTAAAGATGCACTGTATAACTATGAACATATCACATTATCAGAGCAAGATAGAAAAATTGCTAATCAAATTTTAAAAGAGATTAATTCTAGATTAGAATTTTTATATAATGTAGGATTAGAGTATTTAACACTCAATCGTGCTTCTGGTTCATTGTCAGGTGGTGAGGCGCAACGTATACGTTTAGCAACTCAGATTGGTTCAAGACTATCTGGTGTGTTATATGTTTTAGATGAGCCTTCTATAGGATTACATCAGCGTGATAATGATCGGCTAATTAGCACTTTAAAAGAAATGCGAGATCTAGGTAACACTTTAATCGTTGTTGAACATGACGATGATACGATGCGTGCTGCAGATTATTTAGTAGATGTAGGACCAGGTGCTGGAGACCACGGCGGTGAAATTGTTGCGAGTGGTACGCCAAAACAAGTTATGGCAAATACAAAATCTTTAACTGGTCAATATTTGAGTGGTAAGAAGAAAATTCAGGTGCCAGAATCACGTCGTGAAGTTACGGATAGAAAAATTAGTGTCAAAGGCGCACGCAGTAATAATTTGAAAGATGTTAATGTAGACTTTCCGCTTTCAACGATGAATGTTGTTACGGGTGTGTCTGGTTCCGGTAAGAGTACATTGGTCAATGAAGTACTTTATAAATCATTAGCTAAAGAGATAAATAAATCTAAAGTTAAACCAGGTGATTATGATGAAATTAATGGTATAGATCAACTTGATCGTATTATCGATATTGATCAATCGCCAATTGGTAGAACACCGCGTTCTAATCCAGCAACGTATACAGGTGTTTTTGATAACATACGAGATATCTTTGCTCAAACAAACGAAGCAAAAGTCAGAGGTTATTCTAAAGGTCGCTTTAGTTTTAATGTTAAAGGTGGTCGCTGTGAAGCATGTAAAGGTGACGGTATCATTAAAATAGAAATGCACTTTTTACCGGATGTCTATGTACCTTGTGAAGTTTGTGGCGGTTCAAGATACAACCGTGAAACACTAGAAGTAACATACAAAGGTAAAAACATTGCGGACGTCTTGGCTATGACTGCCGAAGAAGCAACAAACTTTTTTGAAAATGTCCCTAAAATACATCGGAAATTGAAAACTTTAGTAGATGTTGGTTTAGGCTATGTTACTTTAGGACAACCGGCTACGACATTATCTGGTGGTGAAGCACAACGTGTTAAACTTGCTTCAGAATTGCATAAACGCTCTACTGGTCGTTCAATATATATATTAGATGAGCCAACAACTGGTTTACATGTTGATGATATTAGCCGATTATTAAAAGTGTTAAATAAATTGGTTGATAACGGTGACACAGTTGTCATCATTGAACACAATTTAGACGTTATTAAAATGGCTGATTATATTATTGATTTAGGTCCAGAAGGCGGTGACGGTGGTGGTACTATCGTTGCGACAGGTACACCAGAGGATATTGCAAAAGTGAAAGGAAGCTACACTGGACAATATTTAAAACCAGTATTAGAAAGAGATACAGTTCAAGCATAATAGTTTATTAATCAATCTCTGTAAAAATATATAAAATAATAGCTACTCCATACAAGAAGACATTTTCATGTGTCTGGAATGTATGGAGTAGTTTTTTCGATATCTAACATTTTATTCCATTCAAGGTTAGCCAACCTTGCTGGATTGTAACGACGTAATCATTTAAAATAAATGAGATTACTGAACCATTTTTAGTAATTTTATTCAAAAATAATATAGGGTATGATAAAAACGATAGGATTTATTTTAGACTTCTGTACTTTTTTATATAGATTATCAGTCCTTTTTGATATGATAATGACATATGAAATTTCAGGAGAAATATTAATAGAGGTGAACCTATGTTAACAACAAAGAGTTTAATTGAACGCTTTAACCTTGAGCTTATAGCTGGGGAGTCAGGCTTAAATAAACAAATAAAAAATACTGATATATCAAGACCGGGATTAGAAATGGCTGGATATTTTTCACACTATGCCTCTGACCGCATTCAATTGTTAGGAACAACAGAATTATCATTTTATAATCTACTACCGGATGAAGAACGCAAAGGACGCATGAAAAAATTATGTCGACCAGAAACACCAGCAATTATTGTGACAAGAGATTTAGAGCCACCAGAAGAGCTTGTAGCATCGGCGAAAGAATTTGATACACCACTTATCACGTCAACAATTGCAACAACACAATTAATGAGTCGTTTAACGACTTTCTTAGAACATGAACTTGCACGAACAACTTCGTTGCATGGTGTACTAGTAGATGTGTATGGTGTTGGTGTACTTATAACAGGAGACTCAGGTATCGGTAAGAGTGAAACAGCACTTGAACTAATTAAACGTGGTCACAGACTTGTCGCGGATGACAATGTAGAGATTAGAGAAATTAGTAAAGATGAACTGATTGGTAGACCGCCTAAATTAATAGAACATTTATTAGAAATTAGAGGTTTAGGTATTATAAATGTAATGACACTCTTTGGTGCAGGTTCCATTTTGACCGAAAAGCGTTTACGTTTAAATATTCATTTAGAAAATTGGCATAAAGATAAATTGTATGATCGCGTTGGTTTGAATGAAGAAACATTGCGCATTTTAGACACTGAGATTACTAAAAAGACCATACCAGTTAGACCAGGTCGTAACGTAGCAGTTATCATTGAAGTTGCAGCGATGAACTATAGACTTAATATTATGGGGATTAACACTGCAGAAGAATTCAATGATCGCTTAAATGCTGAAATTATGCGTAATGGTAGCAACAATAAGGAGAATAAATGATGATATTGAATTACATTGATCCAATTGCATTTGAGCTTGGTCCAATATCTGTTCATTGGTATGGCGTTATCATCGCCGTGGGTATACTATTAGGTTATTTTATTGCTCAGGAAAGTGTTAAACGCATAGGTTTTGATAAAGATATATTGATTGATATCATCTTTTGGAGTGCAATTTTTGGTTTTATCGTAGCTAGAATTTATTTTGTTATTTTCCAGTGGCCTTATTATGCACAACATCCAATAGAAATACCTATGATTTGGTATGGAGGAATTGCAATCCATGGTGGTCTGATTGGCGGTTTTATCACAGGTATCATTGTATGTAGACAAAAAAATATCAATCCATTTCAAATTGGTGATGTGATTGCACCGAGTTTGATTTTAGGACAAGGTATTGGCAGATGGGGGAACTTTATGAATCATGAAGCCCATGGTGGTCCTGTGACTAAATCATTTTTAGAAAATATGCATATTCCGGACTTTATTATTAACAATATGTATATTGATGGTCAATACTATCACCCAACGTTTTTATACGAATCTATATGGGATATTCTAGGATTTGTAATATTAATTTCATTGAGAAAACACTTACGTATAGGTGATACTTTTGCACTATATCTTATCTGGTATTCTATCGGTAGATTCTTTGTAGAAGGTTTACGTACAGATAGTTTGATGCTCACGAGTGATATACGTGTTGCGCAACTTATGTCTGTCGTACTTATTGTTGCAGGCATTGTCCTTATGATAATTAGAAGAGTGAGATATAATGCACCAAGATATAAAGATGTTGGCCCTTTAACATGGTCAAAGCAAAAGGTGAAGTGATAGAATATAATGCGTGACTTAAAAAAGCTAAAAGTTAATGGTAAAAATCCATTATGGCATATGTATCGCTACATAAGCCGTGTCAAAATGTTTAAACAAACAGTGATTATAGAAGTTTGTCGCTACTTACCTAATGTGAAATTAAAACATTGGATGTATCGTAATGTATTAAATATGAATATAGGTGCACATACTGCGTTTGCTTTTAAAGTTGTACCTGATTTACTGCATCCTGAGTATATAACGGTTGGTAAAAACTGTATCATAGGTTATAACACAACTATTTTAACGCATGAGTTTTTAGTAGATGAATTTCGAACAGGGCATGTATTTATTGGAAATCATACGTTAATCGGAGCTAATGTAACAATTTTGCCTGGTGTAAAAATAGGAGATTATGTGAAGGTTGGCGCAGGTACTGTTGTATCTAGAGACATCCCGAATCACACGTTAGCATATGGAAATCCAATGCAACTGAAAAATGACTAAATACAGGAGGTGAACATGGATGGCGCAAAACAGCAATAAAATTATTTCAATGAAACTTGATAGTCCTTTTTATACAAAATTAGCTGATCAAAAATATCAACAGCAAGATTATAAAAAGGCAGCAGAATACTATGAAAAAGTGCTTGAAATGTCACCCCAAGAAATTGATGTTTTTGAAATTAAAGTAAAATTATCAGAATGTCTCGCACATCTTGGTTATAACAATAGAGCAGAACATATTTTTTATGAAATGATTGCTAAACAAGAATCGGTAGTGGATAGTTACTATCAACTCAGCCAATTAAATATTACGCTCAATGAAGCAAATAAAGCTTTTTTATTCGGCATGAATTATGTCATTTTAGCAGATGATGACGACTACCAAGAAGAATTAGAAGAAATGTTTGAGGTTACTTATAACTCTGAAGAAAAGATTGAGGTTGAATGCCAATTATTTGCGGTTCAACTCATTTTTCAATATTTATTTTCACAAGGCAGACTGCCCGAAGCAAGAAACTTTGTTTTAAATCAAAATGAAGCGATTCAAGATCATCGAGTAGTTAGAAATTTATTAGCCATGTGTTATCTATACCTCAATGAATATGATACTGCTAAAGATATGTTTGAACGCTTGCTTAATGAGGACAATACTGATGTACATGCACTTTGTCATTACACTTTATTGTTATATAACACCAATGAAAAAGAAAAGTATCAACGTTATTTAAATATTTTAAGTAAAGTTGTACCTATGAATGATGATGAATCCTTCAAGTTAGGTATCGTACTTTGTTATTTAAAGCGATATGAAGCTTCTCAAAAATTGCTGCAACCACTTTATAGAAAAGGGAAATTTCTCTCTATACAAATGTATAATGCTTTGAGCCAGAACAATTATCATCTCAATCATCTCGAAGACAGCAAATATTTTTGGTCTAAGTTACAAGAAATATCAAAGGTTGATGTAGGTTATGCGCCTTGGGTAATTGAGCAAAGTAAGGCGTATTTCAACCAACAAGTATTGCCACTATTATTGAGTGAGGATAGTCATCGTAGGTTATACGGGATTTTCTTATTAAATCAATTAAAAGGTCGTGAAGTCTTACTGACACAAGACATATGGGCTGTTTTAGAAGATATGAATGATTATGAAAAATTATATTTAACTTATCTCATTCAAGGTTTACAGTTAAATAAGTTAGATTTTATTCATAGAGGCATGTTAATGTTGTATAATATTGAATACTTGAAAAATAACTCAGAGTTATTTATTGTATGGATTGATAAAGCAGAGGCGATTATAGCAGAACAAGCAGATTTAACTAATGTAGATGATTATGTTGCTGCTTTTGTTTATATGTATTATCGGAGTATGGACACTAAGATTACCAAACAACAAGTATTAGAATGGTTTGATATAACGGCTTATCGTTTAAATAAAACAATAGACTATTTGGTAAGCATATAATTTTATGAAATGCAAGAAATCATATATAATGCGTATAATGCGTATAATGAATTAATAAACAGGAGGCAATTTAAATGGCTGAACAAGTGGATTTTGATGTTGCGATTGTAGGTGCAGGGCCAGCTGGTATGACTGCTGCTGTGTATGCATCACGTGCAAACTTAAGTACTGTAATGATTGAACGTGGTATGCCAGGTGGACAAATGGCAAATACAGAAGAGGTTGAAAACTTCCCAGGTTTTGAAATGATTACTGGGCCAGATTTATCAACTAAAATGTTTGAACATGCTAAAAAATTTGGCGCAAAATATCAATATGGTGATATCAAATCAATTGAAGACAAAGGTCAATATAAAGTCATAAATCTTGGTAACAGTGAGATTACTGCGCGAGCTGTAATTATATCTACTGGTGCTGAATATAAAAAAATTGGTGTGCCCGGTGAACAAGAATTAGGTGGCCGCGGTGTGAGTTATTGTGCAGTATGTGATGGTGCATTCTTCAAAAACAAAAAATTATTTGTTATCGGTGGTGGAGATTCTGCAGTTGAAGAAGGTACATTCCTTACAAAATTCGCTGACAGTGTAACAATCGTTCATCGTAGAGATGAACTACGTGCACAAAAAATCTTACAAGATCGTGCATTTAAAAATGATAAAATCGACTTTATTTGGAGTCATACACTTAAAACAATCAACGAAAAAGACGGTAAAGTTGGTTCAGTTACTTTAGAATCAACAAAAGATGGCGCTGAACAAACTTTCGATGCTGACGGTGTTTTCGTATACATTGGTATGAAACCATTAACAGCACCATTTGAAAATCTAGGCATTACAAATGAAGTAGGCTATATTGTCACTAATGAAGATATGAGTACGAAAATCCCAGGTGTTTATGCTGCTGGTGACGTACGTGCAAAAGGCCTACGCCAAATCGTAACTGCAACAGGTGACGGCAGTATCGCAGCACAAAGTGCAATTGCTTATATTGAAGAATTAAAAGATGTTATAGAAGCATAAGATTAAAATATATTATTTATAGAGTTTATTTGAATAATAACAAGATCCAGACAGGCTAGAATGTATCAACCTCACATTAATCATGTAGGTTTAGCATTCTAGCTTTTTTACATAATTGTACTTTAAGTGTAAGTATGCAATGTAAGTCAATGAAACGCTTGTGTAAGGTATAAACCTAATATATATGTGTATTTCAAGAGCTATATAATAAATAAATCGCACAGACACTAACCTATTATAAATTATGCTAATTGAAAAAATGAAAAGACTCAATTACATTTGTGGACGCAAATTTATTTCATTTAAGTGAGTCTACGATAGTACTTAGGGTCAATTAAGTGATAAAACTACTACCAAAGTCGTTTTTCATGTAAAATATAATGTGATAGCATAGTGGTCATAAACTGACTAAGTTAAAATGATTGCTTGTATTGATAAAAAAATTCCAGAACAATAAATGGAATGTCTAAAAATAATCTTTGGATGGTGTAAAGTAATGCAACGAGAAGAAAAAGAAGTGACTAAAAGTGAATTATTAGTTGTGACGGGTTTGTCTGGCGCTGGTAAGTCGGTTGTAATACAAAGTTTAGAAGATATTGGTTATTTTTGTGTAGATAATTTACCTCCAATATTGTTGCCGAAATTTGTAGAATTAATGGGTCAAGGAAATCCTTCGTTGCAAAAGGTAGCCATTGCTATTGATTTAAGAGGAAAAGAACTTTTCAAATCATTGATTAAAGAAATCGATCAAATCAAAAGTAACTCAGATATTATCGTTGATATGATGTTCTTAGAAGCATCCAACGAAAAGTTAATCTCGCGTTATAAAGAGACGCGACGTGCACATCCATTAAATGAACAAGGACAACGCTCGTTAATTGAAGCGATTGAAGAAGAACGCAGTTTACTCGCTGAGATTCAAAGTTTAGCAAACTACACGATTGATACATCATTTATGAAACCCAAAGAGCTTCGTAAGCGAATCGGAGATTACTTTAATCAAAGTAATTATCAAACATTCAATATTAATGTAACCAGTTTTGGTTTTAAACACGGGATTCAGATGGATGCGGATTTAGTGTTTGATGTAAGATTTTTACCGAACCCGCATTATGTGGATGAACTAAGACCCCTAACTGGAGAAGATGAAGCAGTATATAATTACGTTATGAAATGGAAAACAACAAATATTTTTTATGAGAAATTGATGGATTTATTAAAATTTATGATTCCAGGATATAAAAAAGAAGGTAAATCACAACTTGTGATTGCTATTGGTTGTACCGGAGGCCAACATCGTTCTGTAGCTCTAGCTAAACGCATTGGTGCAGAGCTCAACGAAAATTTTGACTATAATGTATATGTGCATCATAGAGATGCGCAAATTGAAAGTGGCGTGAAGCAAAAAAATGAAAAGAATTAAACTTGTACTTATTGGTGGTGGTACAGGTTTATCTGTTTTAGCACGTGGTTTAAAAGACTTTCCAATAGATATTACGACCATTGTCACAGTTGCTGATGATGGTGGTAGTACGGGGAAAATCAGAAATGAAATGGATATTCCTGCACCTGGTGACATACGAAATGTAATTTCAGCACTCAGCGATTCAGAATCAACAATTGAAAGATTGTTTCAATATCGTTTTAAAGAAAATCAAGTTGAAGGCCATTCTTTAGGCAACTTGTTAATAGCTGCATTAACGAATATGAATGATGACTTTGGACATGCGGTAAAAGAATTAAGTAAAATTTTAAATATAAGAGGTCGAGTGATACCATCTACAAATTCCAGTGTACGCTTAAATGCAGTGATGGAAGACGGTGAAATTGTTTATGGAGAATCAAAAATTCCTAAAAAAAATAAAAAGATAGAACGTGTATTTTTAGAACCAGAAAATGTAGAACCCATGGAAGAAGCTGTTGAAGCGATAGAAGATGCTGACTTAATCGTTTTAGGACCAGGTTCGCTATATACAAGTGTAATTTCTAATCTATGCGTTAAAGGTATTGCGGATTCATTATTAAAATGCAATGCACCAAAGTTATATGTATCAAATGTTATGACACAACCTGGTGAGACTAATCATTACACTGCCTTAGATCATGTTGATGCAATACATAATCATATGGGACGTCATTGTATAAACTATGCTATATGTAGTACTCAGACGTTTAACGCTGATGTTTTACGTCGTTATAAAGAAGATGGCGCAGATCCAGTTAAATGCAACATGAAAGATATGGAAGCAGAAAAGATAAAAGTTTTTACACACGAAAATCTGGTAGAAGTCTCACAAGAAAATTATGTTAGACATAATACAGAGGTCTTGTCTAAAATGATTTACGAGATTGCTATGAGAGAAACAGAAACAATTGAATTTAACCGAGATAAATAAAATTATAAAACAAACTAAGTATTAAACATAGATAAGAAGGGACTGAAGAAGTATGAGCTTTGCATCAGAAATGAAAAATGAACTTACTAGAATAGAAGTAGATGAAACAAATGCAAAAGCAGAGCTCAGTGCACTCATACGAATGAATGGTGCACTCAGTCTTTCCAACCAACAATTTGTGATAAATGTTCAAACTGAAAATGCTACGACAGCAAGACGTATATATTCCTTGATAAAAAAAGTATTTAATGTTGAAGTAGAGCTACTTGTAAGAAAAAAAATGAAATTAAAAAAGAACAATATTTATATTTGTAGAATTAAAGCGCGTGCTAAAGAAATTTTAGATGAATTAGGTATTTTGAAAAATGGTGTTTTTACGCATGAAATAGATGAAACGATGATTCATGAAGATGAAATGAAAAGAAGTTATTTACGTGGTGCTTTTCTAGCAGGTGGATCAGTGAATAATCCTGAAACATCTTCATATCATTTAGAAATATTTTCATTGTATGAAGATCATTCAGAAGGCATTACGAATTTAATGAATGAATATGAACTTAATGCGAAGCATCTAGAACGTAAAAAAGGAAGCATCGCTTATTTAAAAGAAGCTGAAAAAATTTCTGATTTCTTAAGTTTAATCGGTGGTTATCAAGCGTTGCTTAAATTTGAAGATGTGCGTATTGTCAGAGACATGAGAAATTCTGTAAATAGATTAGTTAATTGTGAAACAGCTAATTTAAACAAAACCGTTAGTGCAGCGATGAAGCAGGTTGAAAGTATTCAATTAATAGACCAAGAAATTGGGTTAGATAACTTACCTGATCGCTTACGTGAAATAGCGAAATTACGAATAGAACATCAAGATATTTCTTTGAAAGAATTAGGCGAAATGATGTCTTCAGGTACAATTTCAAAATCTGGTGTCAATCATCGTTTAAGAAAATTAAACCAAATGGCTGACAAAATCCGAAGCGGTGAAACAATCGAACTTTAATGAGTTTTTCTTAAAAGAATATGGCATTTATTACAAATGATAAGACTAAATTTAAAAATATATTAAAATATTATTGAAAAAAACTACGTTTTGATATTATAATATTCTAATTAGATTTATAGATGACGCCTCATAAGAGGTGTCTTTTTTAATAGGAGTGTATTTTCTGAGGATCTTACGATGTCTTATTAATTCTAAATTAAGTTTTGTCACTTAAATGTGTTGTTATTGAAATTTAAGTTCAGGAATAGCTAAGTCAATTATTTAGGCATGGATTGAATACATATAACATATGAAGTGATGATAATTTAGATTAAATCGAACAGAATGGGAGTGAATAAATGTCAGCATTAATAAAAAATCATTATAAAAGTATCATCTTGTGTTTAATTGGAACGTTTATCAACGCTATAGGTGTAAATTGCTTTTTACTAGGATCGAATTTAGGTGATGGTGGTACAGTCGGTATCGCACTAGCCTTGAAGTATACTTTAGGATTTTCTCCAGCTTGGTCTTCTTTAATTATTAATACAATCGTTGTTTTTATCGGTTGGAAGTATTTAAGTAAAACAATCGCTGTTTATACTGTCATCTCAAACACGGCACTCTCATTCTTTTTAAGAGTAACTGAAAATATTAATTTAGGTATAGATGATTTTGTTATTAACTCTGTATTTGGTGGTGCAATTATAGGAATCGGTGCTGGACTAGTAATCTCTACAGGGAGTACACTCGGAGGCACATCTGTAATTGCTAAAATCATAAGTAAGTATTCAGAAATGAAAACATCACAAGGTATTTTTATTTTAGATGGTATTGTCGTCTTATCTTTCTTAATGGTGTTACCATTAAAAAATGTGTTATTTACGATTATCATGTTATTCATTACAGAAAGAGCGACTTCATTTATCATTGAAGGCTTTAATCCTAAAAAAGGTGTTACGGTCATTTCTACTAAGAATGAAATTATTAGTGACAAAATTAATTCCTTTACCGGTCGGGGCTCGACATTATTAAACGGAAAAGGTGGGTATGCTAAAACTGAAACGACAATGTTATATGTTGTTGTACCTCAGTCTCAGGTGACAAGGGTTAAAAAATTAGTCAATGAAGTAGATGAAAATGCCTTTTTAGTTATTCACGATGTGAGAGATGTCTTAGGCAGCACGTTTATCAATGTGAAATAATGGTGATATATAAGTGGTTAAATGTTTAAAAATAACTATAAAATCATTTTCACGAAACTTAAACGCTTAAATCGCAATAGTTAAGCCATTTAAACGTTATAAATGACAGAGCTTTGTTTTTAAATCCTCTGGATAGTTGTTTTTATATTTTGCTAGGTATAGAAAATAAAAAGGACTTTCAACGACTGAAAATAAAAGTCAATGAAAGCCCGATAAATCACTATTTAATGTAATGTCTTATAACGAAGAACATTCAAATTATCCCCTCGAAGGGCATATTATAAAGTGATTAAACGCTGTTATATAAGCTTTTTATTTACTTTGTGGGGACTATTCGGGGACTGGAAAATAAATTATAGTAAAAACCACCTAATATTTATAATTAAGTGGCTTAAATAGTTTCTAATAATTTCATCGCTTTTTCATCTTCACGTTCGTAAGTTTCTTGAAGTAGGTGGGAGTAAATGGATTGTGTTGTGGCTGGGTTGGAATGTCCTAAATGTTTTGATATATATAGTATTGAAAAGCCATGATGTATGAGTATAGAACAGAAACTGTGTCTTAGCGAGTGAATAGTTATCTCTTTTATATTTAGATTATCACATGCTTTTCTCAGTACTTTGTTTACAGCAGCATTTGTTATTGTTTTACCATCAACAGTAAAGATGTAACCACTGATATTAGTAGGTCGTGAATCAATAAATGATTGAATACGTTTCATAGTTACTGCATCAATACTTATTATTCTGTCTGATGTTTCGGTCTTGGTACCTCTTAAATGAATTTTATTATTTTTAATATCCAAATCTTCACGTTTCAATTTAGCAATTTCTGAAAATCTACCACCTGTTGCAAGTGCTACTAATAGCACAAGTGATGAGGTGGTATTTTTTTGTTCAAAATAATGTTTAAGTTTTTTGAATTCAGATTCATTAATAAACTTCATTTCTTCCGTCTTAGCTGGAACAGATGCGTGTAATTCTGCTTTGTATGTAGGGTTTTTAATAACATAACCTTCATGTATAGCATCATCGAATGCATTGCGTATATAACTATTCAACTTTCTAATCGTTTCATAACTGTGCGTTAAACCGTACTCATTGAGAAACTTTTGGTATTCAGTACGTTTAATATCTTTTAATAACTTGTGTCTAAAATGGTTCTTTATATGCTTGTATGCAGATTCATAATGTCTTTTAGTTGATTCTGATACGTGTGGTAGTTTATTAACTTCATACCATTGATAAAAATAATCTGCAAATGTTATATCATTACTTACAGCATATCCATTTCTCATTTTATACTCTAAATCTTCTGCAATTCGTTTAGCTTCTTGTTTAGTACGATAACCACCTTTTTGAACTTTTTTTCGGTTACCTTCATCGTCTACATATGAGATTGAATATCTCCATGTTTTACCTCGCTTTTCAATGTATGCCACTTAATCACCTCGATTTTGTTCTGACAAGTATTGTTTCAATTCATTTATTGTAGTCATTCTTACTAGACGTTGTAATTTTAAAGCATCTTGTTGTTCTACTGCTTTCTCTATTTCTTCGTGAAATTCCTTAGCATTAAATATTTCTCTGCTTCCTTCTATTAAGGCTAACCTTTCCATGAGCACATTGCTATCATTTATATTATTTTTTAATAAATCGAATATTAGTTGGTATTCGTCATTTTGTTTTTTGATTTTTCTAATTTCATGATTCTTTTCTAATTCGTATAATTCATATTCTCTTTCTTTTTCAAAATGTATCTTTAATGAATCTAACTCATTTAGCATTCTATGTTTTTCATCGTCATTTATTATAAAAACATTTCCAAGAAATTCTGAACCAACTGTATTTTTGATTGGATCTTCACCATAATATATAGAATATTTATTTTGAGTTAATAACCATCTTATATCTAAATATGGCTCATCCAACTCTATTATTTCTTTTGCTTTTTGTCCTTTTTGCCCCTTAACTACTCTCATGTAATTATTGAAAGTTTTCATTCCATTAATTACTTCATTTGTTATTTCTTTATAATCACTGATTTTATCAAGTTGTTTTTGAGTGTACTCATTTAATTCATTTTCTGCATTTGAACAATCTAAACTTGCTGACTTCAACATTTTTAAATAGGTATCATCTTTATTTGTTGGATCTAAAGTAAAAGCAATTGCTAATAATTTTTCTTTATCAGGATGCTTTACCTTTCCATCCTCTAATCTATATATATATGAATGTGAAACATTACTCGCTTCAGAAAGTTCTCTTAGAGAATAGTTTTTACTTTTTCTTAAATTTTTTAACATTTCGTTTAATGCCATATTATCACCTCTCATGCATTTTACCATTTTTGAAACATTAAAACAATTTGAAACAAAATTAAGCAAACCCCTTGTGCTTTATCAAGAATGTTGGTAAGATATAAATATATTAAAACAGTAAAACAATGTGAAACGTTTTACAATTTGGAAGAGGTGATTTTTTGGAATATTCAATTCGTAAAAAAGATTTATTGATTCTTCTTGTAAAGAATAATATGAATCAATCTGATTTATGTAGAAAAGTACCGATTGAAAGAAGTTATTTTTCAAGAATTATTAATGGTAAAACACTACCTTCTGAAATAATGGCAATTAAAATTGCAAATACATTGAATGTTGATGTATCTGAAATATTTGAAATGAAAGAAAAAGTGTGAGGAGGAAGTTCGATGGTTAAACAATTTTTTGACGGTAAAGAAATTCGTTTTATTGAAAAAGACGGGGAGTATTGGGCCATAGCAGGTGATGTTGCAAAAGCATTAGGGTATTCACACACACCACATATGACTAGATTATTAGATGTGTCAGAAAAGGCCGTCCATAATGTGGACACCCTTAAAGGTAAGCAAAAAGCTGTAATTATTTCAGAAGTAGGTATTTACGAAGCTATTTGGAATAGTAGACGTGATGAAGCTGATGAGTTTAAGAAATGGGTTAAGCAAGTTATTAAAGAGTTAAGACAATCAATCGGATTAAAGCAACATGAAGTATTTCATTTAATGGATAAGCAGCATCAACGAAAAGCTATGGACGTTTTGCAAAAAGGTTTATCTAATCCCAATAAGATTAGTTATATTAAATGTCAAACTGTAGTTAATAAATGTGTTTCAACATTGTTTGGTTATGATAAAGCTTTGAAAAAAGAACAAATGAGTGAGGATATGTTAATTATTCGTCAACAAATTTTAGATGACACAGTCGATTTAATGACTTCTATTAACAAATTTGGTTTAGATATTTCAGTCAGTAAAACTATCTACAATAAATATTTGAATACACAAGCAACAGCTTAATAAGGAGGTGAAAATGATGCAAGAACAACTACAAGAAAATGAAGGTATTGTAATTATCAACGAACCTAAACTTGTGTGGTCATTTAAAGATTTACAGTCACACATGCAATTATCAAGGAATTCAGTTATGAAAAAGCTTTTGCTTAATCCGAGATTTAAAAAGGACATTGAAAAGTATGTACATGAACCTAAATCACAGGCAGATCATTACAAGTTTTTAGCAGAACCAATGAAAGAGTATATTAAGAAAAATTTTAACGAAATATATAATTCTTAGGGGGACATTAAATGAAAAGATACATGTTATACATGCTTATATTATCAATAGGCACAGTTTTTATAGGTGTACTAAGTGATATATACGTAGCCTTTGCACTATTTATTGTCGCAACAGCATACGGACTTAAATTAGAAAATTTGGAGGAATCAAAATGAATAAATTAACTGAACAAGATTATAAAAATATTGAAAAGGCAGTAAGTAAAGACCGTATTTTTAAAGATGAAAAACATACTAAAAAAATGAGGGAATTGTTGGAAAAACGTCACGACAGAGATGCATCAGTTATAAGCAAGGAATATCCTAACTTGAATGATAATGAGATTTCAGAAATCCTTAATGATTATAAAAATTATAGCGAGCTTTTGCAGGCAACAGAAATTTTTACAGACTTTCCTATAAATTGTGAGGATTCTAACGTACGTCATTTTATTACTAAAGATAATATTGAAGAATTAAAAACAGCTATTGAAGAAATGGAAAATTTTGTTAGTAATTTGGAGGTTAATTAAGATGACAAACTATGAAAATATTCCACAAATAGAAATAGTTAGAGAGTTTAAAAGTAAATATGGTAGAGAAATTGCACTCATGCTTATAAGTGAGCGTATTAATAATAGAGATTTGAGTAAAGATGATAGACAAGTACATGAAATGGAACTTATTCAAGCATATATGAAATCTCAAGACATCAACGCTGAATACATTGGCGAATTAGATATTTTAGATATGATTCAAGACTTTGAAACAATGGCTCAAATGTCAGTATATGTAACAAACATCTTAAAGAAAATGCAAGTTAAAAATTATGATATGTCAAATGAAATTAGTTACTTCTCACGAGAAGATGATTTGAATAATTTGTATCTTGCTAAGCTAGAAATTGAAAAGTTAATCAAAGCGATTGAGAAAAACAGACCAAATTATATCAATTTTTATAAATAAAGGAGTTTTACGATGAATTGGAATCAGAAAGATTTAATATGCGAATTTGAATTATTGAAAGAAAAAATTGATGACGTGATTACTGCACATGTGTGGCATGGAGATGAAATGTTCACAAAAAGAGATTTAACAACTAAAGATGAAAAAATAAGCTATGCAATTGGTTATAACGAATCTCGTATACAACATGAACATACAACTGAGTTAATGCTAGTGTATCTAAAGCAATTTGATAAGTTAATCAAAGATTTTAAAGCATTAGATATAGAAAAAGCGTCATCAGATGAATGTTTGGCGACAGAATCTGACAACGCATAGAAATTTTAAAATTATACATGAGGTGATCATGCATAGACAATTTAACATGGTTGCCTCTTGTATTGAAAGGAGTACAAGAGATGAAAAATTTCAACAAAATAAAATTGGATAATGATTTCGATGTTTCTATTATACAATACGATAATCTTTATGCCAACTCTTTTAGACAATTTGATGAATGGAAATGGTCTGATTGGCTGAATAAATTACAAATACCAATGAATAATTCAGACAAATATAAACGTGGTTTAGTGCTTTATGGTGATGTTGAAGATGAAGTGAAAGACGATGAAACAATTCCTAAGTACCGTAAAGACGACAATATTATTAATCGATCAGTGATTACACTTGATTATGATGAAATACGTGTGCAGGACTTCAGATCGTTACACAAAGCGATTTCTAAGCAATTAGAAGGCCACTCATGGGCATTTCACACCACACACTCACATACCACCGAAAAACCTAGAATACGCTTGATGGT
The DNA here is from genome assembly GCF_017892255.1 of Staphylococcus sp. GDY8P94P. Classification (NCBI taxonomy): domain Bacteria; kingdom Bacillati; phylum Bacillota; class Bacilli; order Caryophanales; family Staphylococcaceae; genus Staphylococcus; species Staphylococcus sp. GDY8P94P. Next base: position 344,491 of record NZ_JAESKU010000001.1, on the reverse strand, counting down.
GCCTTTAAATGAGCCTGTGAGTGCAGATGACTATCGCAAATATAGTAGAGCATTAGCAAATCATATCGGTCATAAAGTAGACGAAGCAAGTTTCGTACCATCGCAAGCTATGGCACTACCAGTAAAAAACGATAAAGATGCAGTATACATTTTTAGATACAATGATGCGCCTGCAATAACGATTGAGGAATTAAATCAGTTTTCCACAAATCTGGAAAACACCCAACAAGACAAACCGATTACCGTTAATTACTCAAACCAATATAAAAAACGTGATTCGTCTTATTGGCGTGATCTTGCGTTTGGTGTAGGAGAAGGCGAACGTAATCAAGCGCTAGCATCAATTAGTGGATACCTACTGCGAAGATATGTAGATGCCAACCTAGTATATGGCCTTGTGATAGCGTGGGGCAAATCATGTAATCCACCTATGGACGATGGAGAGATAAACAAAACATTTAATTCAATACTCAAAAAACATATGAGCAACTAGAGGGGGACGGGATATGACAGTAGAGGAAATGGAAGTAACACAAGATGAAATTTTTGAAAATATGAAAAAATTTCAAGAAACGAACCAACAACAAAATTGGCAAAGTAGACTAATAGCTAATAATAGTGGTACAGGTTATGCTAAATACTTTTACAATGGTGAGTTGATTCTTGAAAATGATGAAAGTATTAAGGATTTAATCCAATATGATTTGATGGAATATAGAATAAAATTAAAGCGATTTCCTTATTGGCGTAAAAAAAGTGATAAGCGCTATTACTGGTTAGATTATGATTCTAATGAAATACAACGCCATTTTGAGACAAATTACGGTATTGATTTTTCAGATGATAAAATTCTAAAAATGGTTATGCACGAAGCATATGCTAACAGTTATCACCCTATCCATTCCATGATTGAATCTAAAGAATGGGACGGCGTAAAAAGAGTTGATGATTTACTAATAAAATATCTTGGTGCAGATGATACGAAATATGTGCGTTCGGTAACTCGTAAAACATTAGTTGGAGCCGTAGCACGTGTTTATAAGCCTGGATGCAAATTTGACACTGTATTAACAATAATGGGTGGTCAAGGGTTAGGAAAGTCAGAGTTATGTAAGAGATTAGGAGGAGATTATTACAACCCTTCTATAGGAAAGTTGAAAGACGATGAAGATAAGAAAAAGTTACAGGGTAGTTGGATTTGTGAGCTTGAAGAATTAGAAGCATTAAAAAAATCCACCACAGGTGAAGCTAAGGCTTTTATTAGTACACCTATAGACTATTACCGTTCTTCGTATGGTCGATTAGTTGAACCCCACCCTAGGCAATGTATTTTTATAGGAACAACCAACGATGCTGAATTTTTAAAAGATAGTACAGGAAATAGAAGATTTTTGCCAGTAGTCGTGGGCCAAAATAATAAGACTGGCGATTTATTTGAGGATATGACTTCTGAATTTGTTCAGCAAGTTTGGGCTGAAGCTAAATACTATTATGATGAAGGCGAAAGTTTAATACTTGACGACAAAGATTCTGAAACAGCATTAATGTTACAAGAAGCTCATACAGAAGCAGACCCTTACCAAGGTATTGTTGAGGAAATGATTAAGAAACCTATACCATCAGATTATTGGTATAGATCATTAGATGAAAAGCGTTGGGTTATGAGTGAATATGTAGATACAGATTATATAAAAACTTATGACGATGGTAAAACAATAGAATTGCCAAATAGTAGACCTGGAGCTTATGAGTGGCGAGATAAAGTATCTGCACATGAAATTTGGCATATAGCTTTAAAAAACGACAGAATACCTAAACGCAGTGAATTGAGACAAATAAATGAAACTTTAAGAAATAGTATATATACCACACAAGAACATGACAAATTAAGGTTCGGTGACGGTATAGGTAGAGTTAAAGGATTTACGGTTGATTTAAAACCATATCACGAAGAATTACACGAGAATTGTTGTGGATCGTCTGGTCCATAACAATGGAAAGTGACTGTCACTCTGTCACTGTAGTAAAAAGTCTAGGGTGACACCTTGAGTGACAGGATAAATGTTGATATACCAACGTTTATAGGGTCGCTGTCACTCTGTCACTCTAATAATTAAGGTAAAAGTTGAAAATATAAAAGCATATATTTTAAAAGTGTGGGTTTTTTTTAGGGTGACACAGTGACACTTTGGCCTGAATGCATGCGGCTCTAAGGCTCAACCTGTCACTCTACGCTATTTTAATAAGGGACCGTCACTTTAATAGAGTGACAGCATATGATATTAGGAGGACAACAATGGATAAAAATAATATTAAACAAAAAGTATTTGAATATGTAGATGGCCATGAAGAAACATCATTTGTAGAAATTGAAAGGGTTTTTGAAGAACATGGTTTCAATTATGAAGGTGATCTAACTTTAACTGGTACAAATAATGAAACGCTTATATTATGGCTCAATTGGAATAAAGAAGCTATTGAGGTTGTTACGGAATTAATGGCTGAAGAAAAAATATATATGGATGCATGTCAGCCTTTATATTATCTAATTGATGGTAAAAGCATAAATTTACCAATTCCTAAAAGAGCAGGCACTAAAAAACCACATTGGCTACCAGTAGCTTTTTCCACTTTATAAAATATGTAAAAAATGCTATAAAAAACATCGTAAAAATCGCTTTTAAGCCAGTCGTACCATGTGTTTAAGGCGTTTTTTATGGTATAATATAAGTATATTCAAAATACACAAAATGAGTATAAATTCATATAAGAGGTGATGAGCTGAATCACCAAAATATTGCTTATAAAATTATGATGACACTTCCTGCGAATGTGAATAAGGTATCGGATAGATATATTAATTCATTGGTAAGAAAACATACTAGGAAAAAGAAAGATTTTATCGAAGTAAAACGCATAATAAATCAAAAACGAAAGAAGGCATTTAATTATGGTAAAAACAGTAGAAGACAATACAATCAATATCTTTGATAATCAAATTTATGATAAGGGTGTTAAGGCAAAAGAGGTTAAGCAGAAGTACCATCAGCTAACAAATCGTATTAAACAGATTAATAGTAAAATTACACATCATCAAAATAATGATGAATTTGCAGAAGCAACAAAATTAAAAAGTCTACAATCAGATTTAGAACAAGAATTAATCGAAGTCGACGAACAACTTAACTCATCAGATTATAAAGTAACTGAAGAAGAATTTGACCAGTTCTATAAGGCATACAACAATGAAATGACAGGATTTAAGGATGAACATCAAAAACTAGCGAAAGAGATGCAGGATAAACTGCAAGATGTTGTAAAAGTGTATCGTAAAATGATTGAGAATAAAAATGAGGCTGGTCGTCGTATATCTCGTGAACGTTATGTTAAGCAAGAGAAAAATAATCCTGGTAACATTCACAATCAGTATAAAGGCCAAATGTTAGCCCACGAAATTAATTTAGGTGATGGCAACAAGTACGACGAACAAACGACTCCTAGAGGCTATGCATGGCAACTGGAGAAAGCATTAGATACCGTTTCTCGTGATGAGTTCCAAAAATATCATTATGGCAAGAAACAATGGTAAGGATGTGAGTATATGCTAACAACAATCAAACAATCAGATAATAACGTTAAATATAATAAGCAAAAGAATCGAATTACAGTACAAGCACTTACGACAGATAAACCTGTAGAAATGGGAACGACCCAAACAGTAGATCCTAACTATCAGACATTTAAACCATATGAGTTAGATAATAATGTATTTCAAGCATTAAAAGAAAATGACAAGCTATGTGTGATGTTAGACAACAATAAGGATAGTAATATCCTAGCATCGATACATCGTGGCAATTTAACAGTGGTAGTCAATAAAGGACTGTATGGACTGTCTATAGAAGTGGATGACAAACCAATTATGCAAGAATTTATAAATTTAGTGCAGCAGAACAAAGTTAAGAGTGTACAAATCTATACAGATGAAGTGACATCGATGAATAAGCTCATTGAAAAGATTGGTAAAATAAAAGCAATTTCTATAAATACTAAGTAATGTGAAGTGGCATTATAACGGCGTTCATGATATAATATAGATATTAAAGATATATTAAATCTTTAATGTTGAGCGCTCAGTATTAAAGTCTAAATTAGCCATTGGGCATTTAACTCCTTGTTATTTTCATTAGTTCCTAGTTCTTCTGCAAGTTGGTTTAGGCCATCACTATTAATTGGTGGTGGTCTTTTCTTATAAGTAGTGGGTGTGATGAAAGTATAGATATATTGAATGTGGCTGATATATAAGGAGATGCCAATATATTAAAGGTATAGTTATCAAGGGACTACGCAATAAAGGACACAGTGAATAAGCTACCTATGTTAAAGGTCAGGCTATGAAGCACACAGTTTATAAGGTCGCTACTTTAAGTGTAGGATTAGATCCAACTGATGAGATAGTTCATGCAGAAGATTCATTATGATTGTTCATTGATAATCAGAGAGAAGAAACAAAATGTAATTTAAATTGATTCAATCAATTAACTTAAATCATTTGTTCTTATTTAACTAACATTAATTGTTTGTTAATGATCTTCTGTTTAGTTTCATTGTTGATTGTGTTCAGAAGATAAATGATTTCTATTGTTGATTCAATTGTGAAGTTCATTCATCAAATCAAAAAGTAAATGTTAAAGATAAAAGTAAATTGAGATTTGAATTACAAAAAGTTTGTGAGAATAAATTTAAAAAGTAAATCGAAAACTAAATTAAGTTTCTGATTTCAAATAATAAAAATAAATATTAATTATTGTTATTAGATTAGATGATAAGTAACAACAATATGAGAAGCACAAACGAGTTACTAATCGTTATGACTAAGCGTGAATGGTTTGCTTATATACAATGGTGTTTGTAGCCATTTAGAGAGTGATACAGCTCATGTATAGATGATTATATATTAAGTGTTACAAGCTGTTATATGAGGCCTGAAAGCTGTTTAAATAGATAGATTAAAAGTGAATAAATAGGCTGATTAAAAGCGAAGTTTTTAGCGATAAATATAATTGAATAAAGTAAGTGTGAATTAAATACTATGAATAAATTTAATGGGATAGATAATTTAATCGGGCAGTGAAAATAATACTGGAGATTATAAAAAAGAAAATGAAATTTGAAAAAAATAATTTCTAATTTTAAAGGGGGGCGTTGAATTTGCGCCCAGCCTTTTTGAAAACGAATTAAACGAGCCCGCCTTATCCGTAACCGAATCTTGAAATGAAAAGCTAAAATTGTGTAAAAATTCACAATATCAATAGATAAAATAGCCTAATTTAAGCCGTTTATGCCCTACTATTCGACTATTAAGTCTTTCAATGCACTGTAAGACGTTTGTCAGAGCTTAATAGGAGTGTGTAAAAAGTTATCAAAACATTGCAGGTCAATCGATATTTGAAATTGGTCGAAGATTAAAACATGTGAAAGAGAATGACCTTGCCCACGGAGAGTTTGGAAAGTGGCTTGAGCAAATTGACATGAACAGAAGGCAAGCACATCAATTTATAAAAGTGTCTGAAGAATTTTCGAATGACTCGCCGGCGCGTCAATTAGGATTAAGTGTTTTGTATGAAATTGCAACTTTACCTGATGAACAGAGAAACAAAGAGCATGTTACATCGAGTGGAGAAAGTAAGACACCAGACGAAATGACACGAAAAGAATTGCGCGAATTAAAAAAGCAAATTAAGCAAGAACAGGAAGAAAAATCTCAACTCGAATCACAACTTGAACAAGCACAACGCTCTGAATCAATTGCACGTAAGCAACTAGAGAAATAAATTTCAATACATAATATTTATAGGAGATGATATAAATGTCACAGAGAAAACTATTATCACAACAAAAAGCTTATCGTACAAAAGATGTACAAGAACAAAGAAATGCGACTGAGAAAGCTATGAATGAGCTTACACCTTTATCAAAAGAACCACCCGATTTTTTAGACGATGATGCTATTCAAGAATGGTATAGAGTGCTTCCACTCATTAATGAATTACCTATAAAAGATTTAGACAAAGGTCTGCTTGCTACTTATTGCCAAACATATAGTAACTACAAAAATGCCACACTCAAAATTCAAGAAGAAGGTATGGTGGTTCTGACTGAACGTGGAAGTAAACTCTCACCTAATTACACCATACAAAGGGACAGTGTGAACACTATGAATGCTATTTGTCCTAAATTAGGTCTTACAGTCGAATCTCGGCTTAAAATTATGGAACCTAAGCCTAAGCAACAATATGACCCATTTAGTGCATTTTTTGAAGATGGTAAAAAACCACAATCTGTATATGAAGAATTTGGAATGGATAATAACGATTAAATAATAAAGTTCTAGGGAGGTCTACAATGATTTTAAAAAGAAGTAAAAATATTCTTTGGTATTATGAAGAACCTAAGATTACCGAATACGAGCTTTTAACACAATATTCACCCATGATGATTAATAGCAAAATACGAGTGATACAAGAGCAAATAGATGCAATGTACCACTTGAACACATCACACATGTGTTGTGACGAAGTTGAAGGCGTGATAACTGTTTCCTATCCATTAGAAAAGTTAGTATTTTGGATAATACAACAAAAAGAAGAATTAGATCGTTTTAAAAATAACAGCACTAAGAAACTAAATTTAATGAAAAAAATCATTCGTAGATATACACCTAGAGAACAAAATGAAGTTATGAGATACTTCAAATCTAATGGCAGTAACAAGCCGATTAAGACGATTGATAAGTTACAGGTAGATTTATACAAGGTACATCGCAATAAGCGTATAGAACGCAATGAACAGCGTGAAAAAGAGAATGAAGTTATATATCAAAACTTTGTAGTGGAAGTGAAAGAATCGTTAAATAATGAACGTGAGGAGTTAGTTGTATGACAGATGTAGATTATCCAATTTTAGAAAGATACATGCGCAATTATCATAGTATGGTTGATAGTTATAAGCATAAGCCTAATGATATGGACGAATTAAAGTATATGAATCTAGAATCAATTGTGAAGGGTATTACAGAGGTATTTAACAATAGTGAAGTTAAAGTGCAACAGATTATTAAACTCACTTGGTGGGATGATAAGAAGTATACAGATGAAGTCATAGCTGATGTGATAGGCCTAAGTGAATTAACATTAAGACATGCTAGAGAGGTAATTTTAAAGCGTGTTGCAAAGGCAGTGGACTATGTATGAGTTATGATAAAGCAACTGTAAAAGAGTTCATATTGAATTATCACAATACAATAGATAATAATGTTACATGTGATGAAGATATTGGTATTGATGACTTCTTTAATGTGAATGATCAAGCAGAAACCCACGAATTAAATAGTAGTAACGTTAAAGATGTGATATTTTTTAATGAGTTGGAAGCTGTTGTAGAAAGAGTAGCGACTGAAAAAGAACATAATTTATTCTTATTACTTAGTAATGGTGTTAGTTTTGAGAAGGCTGGGAGTATATTTGGTGTTGAGGAACCGAGGGCTAAACAGATGTTTAATCGTTTGTTGGATAAGTTGGGGTGAAAAAGATGCAATGTAATGAACTTTATATTATAATGTATTGAGTTTTGAAAAGTTTTAATAATAGTATTAAAAAAAATCATTTTGTTATGTCAAATTCACGAACTTAATGTATAATTAGTTTACATACAGGAATTTATAATAGGTGATATAATTGAATGAAGTATCAATACTAGGTTTTCATGGCACAATAAACTATTTTGCTAATTTAATATTACAAGATGCAAAATACAAAGTTGATGATAGAGATAACCACTGGTTGGGAAATGGCGTTTATTTTTTTGAAAATGATAAAGATGAAGCAATGTGGTGGGCAAATAATACTAAAGTTAAATATTGTAACCATTATGAAAATGAAGAATTAAAAAAAACAGTTTTAATAAATGAAATAAAAGTTGATAGAGATAAGTTATATGATGATTCCACTACAACTGATCAAAATTTTTTAGAAAAATTCATAGATGAAAATGAAGATATAGTGAATGGATTAAGTATAAAATTTAAAGATAAAAGTTTAGATAAGCAAAAAATCAGTAAAATAATTAGAGGTAATATTATATTTGCATTTTGTAAAATGAATAGTTATCAAGTAGCCAAGTGTGCATTTCCTAAGCCTAAAAATGTAAGTAAAAGAAATTATTCCAATCGTACTAATTTAGGTTTTACAAATGTTAGCACTCAGATATGTGTTTATGATAATAGAACTATTGATTTTTCTACTGTAACAAAGGAGGTTTTAGAATGAACATAACAAAAAAACAAGCAGAGTTTTTAGAAATAATGAAAAGTCTAGGATATGAGTTTGACGAAAATAGTGAAAAAGAAGGTGTAGAAATTCAATTAGAAAATGATAGTTATTGTATTTCTGCGAATGAAATAAAAAATAATTTTTCTCCTATTTCAATTGAATTTAATAGACTAAATAATTATTTGTTTGATTCTAATATATCTTTTAAGTACACGAATGATTCTAATGATAAATCTTTCACTAAAACATATAGAGATAATAAATTCAAACAATTCATGACAAAATCAAAAAGTATGAACAATTTTTATAATAAAAACTTTTATGTTGAGGAAGAAGATAGCTTTAATGATAAAAGTTATAAAAACAACAAACAAGAGGATGATTTTTCGACTGGAAATCAAAAATCACAACGTTTGCTTATTTCGGAGGCAGCATAATGGCAGGAATAAATTTTTTGAACTACATTGTTGATTCTATGTATTATAAAACTAATCCTAATTTCGATTTGAAAAGTAAAGAGATAATTATAAATGAGGAAATTTACGCTGACATTAATATTATTGAAGAAGATGAAACGGCAATGATTACGCTACAAGCTAAACTTGAAGAAAGTGAAGAAGTACCATTTTCATTTGATGTAAGTATTGTGGGTTATTTTGAATTTGATGTCGAAGAGTCAGATGGAATTCAGTTTAAAGATTTCTTGAAAACTAATGCAATTGCTATATTATTCCCATATTTAAGAACTATCGTTAGTGATTTAACAGGGAAGTCTAATAGATTTCCTAATTACAATATGCCAGTTAGAAATATCGCAAATGAAATTGCTGAAAACAATAACATAAATATTACTGAATAAAATAACTATCATGTAAATAGTTGCTTTTAGATTGTTATTAAAATTCTTTTTAAACCACTCTTCGGAGTGGTTATTTTTTATGCAAAATTAGATACATTGATTTAATTTAATTTATCGGTTAAAATAAATTAACCCTAATTAATGGAGGTTTCTATATGGAATATAAAAGATATGAGATTAATACATTTGAAGAGTTGAAATGTATTTCAGATAAATTACGTATGAAAATTTCAATGTTACTTATTGAAAGAGAGATGACAGCCACTGAAATTGGAAAAAAGTTAGATATACCGAAAGCAAAAATTTTCTACCATCTCAAAGAATTAGAAAAATATAATATGGTAAAAATTAGTAGAAGTGAAGTGAAAGGAAGTAATGTATTTAAATATTATGTAGCTACACATAAAGGTTTTAAGGTTAATCCTACTTTATTAAATAGTTATCAGGATGAAGTATCTAGTTCTACTAAAAGGATGATTACTTCACAAATACAAAGAACAATAGATGTTATGAATGACTATGGATTGATATTTAATGACAATCAAATTATTTCTAAAACTGTTCAAGTGAATTGGAGCAATAAGCAATTTGAAGAATTTAATAAAAAAATTGAAAATCTGATTGGAGAAATTGATGCACAAGGGGAGGATACAGAAAAACAACTTCATTATATAAACATTATAGGCTTTGAGATTAGCGATAAAATATTCAATCGTAAGGATGATGTATAATGAAAGAAATCTTAAAGCAAAGATATTTTATGTCCTTAATATTCGGACGTCTTTTGACTAATACAGCAGACAGTATTTATTTTATTACGACGATGTGGTTAGTTTATGACTTAACTAAAAGTTCATTTTTAACTGGAATATTAAGTAGTTTAATATTGATTCCAAAATGTATGCAAATGTTTTATGGCCCCATTATTGATCACTTTAATGTTAAAAAAATACTTGTTTATTCACAGGTGATACAGGCGGTATTAGTTGGAATCATCGCATTATCTTTGTTACTTAAATATGAAAATGCCATATTAATAATTGTATTGGTAGTTTTAGCTGCTTTAATTGGCGAAATTTCTTACCCAATAAGTAATAAGTTAGTACCAATATTATTACCAAAAGAAAAGATAGTAACAGGCAATTCTGTTATGGCCTTTTCTAATCAAAGTATGGACTTAGTTCTTAATACTGTTATAACTGTGCTTATATCATTGCTCAGTGTTTACTCGTTATATATGATGAATACTATTCTTTTTATAATTGCAGGACTTATATACTCAACGATAAAGTTAACTTCAAATAATAAAATATCAAGTCAATTAAACTTAAAAGAATATAAACGCTCATTAACAGAGGGTATTAAAATTGTCACGCATTCGCTATTGTGGGTGTTCCTGATTGGTGCATTCACTGTTAACTTAGGTATAGGAATGGTATATACTGCTTTACCTGTATTATCACATTATTTTAATCAACCAATATACTATGGTCTGTTTTTATCAGCTATATCATTAGGTATGATATTATCAACCTTATTTGTTAATTACGTTAAAAAGTTTCCGTTTGGTAAAATAATGGTGTTAACTTTTATTGTGTCAGGATCTTTACTTTTATTTGGATTTATAACTAATGTGAATATATTTATTGTTTTATTCGGAATTAGTTGGTTGTCCGTTGGACTTGCAAATATACTTTTTTTATCTGTTAGCCAGACAATTATTCCAGAATATTTATTGGGAAGAATAACTTCTATAACAAGTAGTGTTAGTGTTATCGGTCTTCCATTAGGTAGTTTTATAGGTGGAGTATTATTGGAGTTTATAGATCCTATTTCTTTGATTAGTTTAACCGGTGTATTTTTCATTTTTTTAGGACTAATTTGGTTATGCTATTCAAATTTGTTTAAACTAAAACCTATAGATCAATTAACTCTAAAAGATTTTAATTTGGATATAGAAGATTAGATAACTATGAACATCAAACGAACAACTATACGTTTATTCATTTCTCGATGCAGCACAGAGTGAATGTCAGAGTAGATAATTAAATGGATTTGGTAATTTTGATGTAATCTTTTAAGATAGAGGTGTGATGTTACTTAAAAATCAGTAACATTGGTCGGACAAAAATGTCTTATTAAAAGTACACACACAAAAAAGTTTATGTGCTATTACTCAAAAATGAGTATGAGGTTTGGTTTCTCAAAAAGAGCAACCAATGTACATGGTCAAAAATGACCACTTACTGTTATCCAAAAAAGACTAGTAGCAATCGGACAAAAAAGTCTAATTGTACATAAATGAAAATTATCCAGTGGTATTAATTTTAAATTCGTCTTGTTTAAGATTATTATTTAGAAGAAGATTATCAAAACAATAATAAAGAGGAGGTTACTTATGGCAACTACTGCGCAAGTTATTAAAGGTAAAGATACAAAGAATGAGATTATCTATGAAGAAGTGAATGCTTATGATTTGAATGACAATGATAGAAACAAAACGTATTATTGTATAGGATGTGGTATAAAGTTAACTTTAGTAATTTCTAGTAAAGGTAGAGAATACAATACATTTAGTGCTAGATTTAAAGATAATCAACACAAAGATGGATGCGAATATGATAAAAGCGGTGGCTATAATGATAAAGATAGAGAAAATTTTAATTTTGATTCTTTCATTGAAAATATACTAAAAATTAATAATCCAATTAAACGTAATATTAGTAATAGTACAAATAACGATGATTATGATAGAACTAATAAAATTACTAACTTACGATCATTTACTGAAATTTGTAGACAATATTCACCGAACAGTTGTTTAGATGATATGCTAATTAGAGATTGTTTTCTTGATGGTAGAGTTTTCAATGATTATTTAGATGGTTTTCAGGGTCAAAAGGTGGTTATACCTTTTTTTAATGGCTATTCCTCAAGAGAAAAATTAATGTTTTTTAAGTATGGCAATAGGGAATTAAAAGTATATTTCAAGGATAAAGATTATTTCTTTAAGATGAAAAATGAAATATTTGAAATAGGAAAAAACAAAGCTAAAATTGTTATTGCTGGTGAATGGAAAGATAAAGATGGTTTTATTGAAACTACAGTAAACAAAAGAAGACAAATAGCTAATGTGACTTCAATAATAAATGCATAGTTATTATAATTGAGAAATATTGGACTTAAAATAATAATGGGGACTAAATGGGGGCGCGAAATTCAAAACGTATCAAAATGAATGACACTATAAAATATTAAAATACCGACACCACAAGTGTTTTGACAACTAGTGATATCGGGTGAAAATGAGAAAATAACTTATTAATCCCCTCGAAGGGAATCGAACCCCTATCCTAAGAACCGGAATCTTATGTGTTATCCATTACACTACGAGGGGTAAATAACAATAATATTAGTGTACAAATCTTATAAGTGTTGGTCAACAATAATTTATACAGTTTAAGGAAATTCTAAGCGTTATTTTTTGACCATATTTGACTTTTAGGTTAAAATAAATTTATCAGTTAGAAATAAGGAGGCAATATTAATGAATTTAATACCTACAGTAATTGAAACTACAAACCGTGGGGAACGTGCTTATGATATTTACTCACGTTTATTAAAAGACCGTATTATTATGTTAGGTTCACAAATTGATGATAACGTAGCAAACTCTATCGTATCACAATTATTATTCTTACAAGCACAAGATGCTGAAAAAGATATCTATCTTTACATTAACTCACCAGGTGGTAGTGTAACTGCTGGATTTGCTATTTACGATACAATCCAACATATTAAACCAGATGTACAAACAATTTGTATCGGTATGGCAGCATCAATGGGATCATTCTTACTTGCAGCAGGTGCAAAAGGTAAACGTTTTGCATTACCTAATGCTGAAGTAATGATACACCAACCATTAGGCGGTGCACAAGGTCAAGCAACTGAAATTGAAATTGCCGCTAACCATATTCTAAAAACACGTGCTAAATTAAACAAAATTTTAGCTGAACGTACTGGTCAATCAATTGAACAAATTGAAAAAGATACTGACCGTGATAACTTCTTATCAGCAGAAGAAGCTAAAGAATACGGATTAATCGACGAAGTTATGGTGCCAGAATCATAATATTTCGCATAAGTAAATTATGGTAAAGAGATTATAAAACAAGTCACGACAATGTATGACTTTTTCCAAATGTATGATGCATAAGGAATTGGTTGGCATGCGTGACTTGTTTTTTTGAATATATTGAAACTATAAGTTGTGTTTATTTAATAGATTTTGTTTTTTTATAAAATAATAAGGTGGAAATGATTAAAGTTAACAAACCAATGATTAACAAAGTTATAGAAATAAAGATCATTATTGCAGGTTTTTCAAATGCTAAAATACCATTGGTAATGAGGAGCAAGCCTGCAATGAATAATAAGATATGGCTAAAACTATCTTGTTTCATTTTTAATGTTACCTTTCTTATTGAACTAAATTTTCTAGTGCAAGTTTTAGGTTAGGATATTTAAATTCAAAATCTAGTGCTTGTAATTTATTTGGTAAAACTTTTTGAGTATCAAGTACAACTGTAGACATTTCTCCTAAGATAAGTCTGAGCGCAAATGATGGCACCCACGTATAATGTGGCCGATGTACTTCTCTTGCAATGGTATAACCAAACATATTTTGATGTTCTGCGATAGGTGATGTGAAATTAAATACACCTCGCGCTTTATCATTATTGATGGTATAGAGTATCGCTCTTGTTAGATCCTCAATATGAATCCAAGAATACCATTGTCTACCACTACCTATTTTACCGCCGACATTTAACTCATAAGGTAATTTCATTAATGGTAATGCACCGCCTTTATTTGATAATACCATTCCAAATCTACCTATAATTACACGTGTTCCAAAGGATTCAAATTGACGTGCTAGACGTTCCCACTGATAAACTACTTCAGATAAAAAATCAAATGGTAATGTTTGATACAACTCAGTATATGTACGTGTTAAATCGGGTTTATAATAACCGACTGCGCTGGCGTTAAAGAATACAGAAGGTTTTTGCTTTCTGTTTTTGAAAAGGTCGTATAATGCCTGTGTAGATTGTAATCGACTTAGCATTATATTTTGTTTGTGTGCGGAAGTCCAGCGGTTATTTAAGCTAGCACCGGCTAAATTGATGACGATATCAATATCTGGAATTTGGCTTTCCCAATTTGGTTCTGTCCAATTAACATATGTGATTTTAGGATGTGATGTAGCGTGTCTTTGTCTTGTTAATATCGTGATTTTCGAATCACTTTGTTGTATTGCCTCGATTAGCTGAGTACCTACTAGACCAGTACCGCCCGTAATTAGATATTGTTTCATAGTATCACCTCATAGAATTGTAGTATTGAAGCGTGCAGGCTTTTAAAGTAAAAAATCTCATGATTTAGTATGACAAAATTTATTCGAATTTTGTTCAAAAATATGTCATTTACTACATCTAAGATGTATTTAAAATAAAATCATATGTCGTTATAATAAAGGTACCTTCGATATTAATTAATCATCTCTTAATTATTTCGAGTATACCCCATAATATACTAGCGAAGGTAAAATTTTGACTCCCTTTAGTAGAGGCCTATACGATTTTCGTGTAGGTCTAATTTTTATACTTTATAATATATATTATTGAATAATAAGAAATAATTTTGATGTCGTTTTAAAAAGGTAATTTGAAGTACTACATATTATAAAATAAATAAGGCAATAATGCCAAAAGCGAGTAAAAGTAAAAAAAGAACGAGTATAAAAAGTTTATAGCGTGTTTTGATTGGAACTTTTAATTCATCATTGTCATTTTCTGTCATCATATGTCGTAAACCTTTAGGTTTTTGTTGTGATTGATCTGTTTCGTTAAATAAGTCGTAGTTTTTCAAAATCTAGTCACATCCTGTTATGATATTACTGACAATAGTAGAATAATTTAAGTAAAAGTGTTGAAACAACAATTGAAATTAGATTACTATTAAGTTGAAGTTAAAAATAAAAGTGTTGTATATGATTATTTTACTATAGTTTGGACCACAAAGTAACAACTACATTAAAATGTGGTTAATATGGTTGTTTAATCAATGAAATAGTGTAAAATATAGTTCTAACATGAAGTTAAATGCCATTTGAAAACAATGATTTGATATAAATTGAAGTGAGGGGAGCATATGCCTAAGCATAATCAAAATAATAATTTTGATGATAAAGATAATAAAAAAATGAGTGGTTTCGCAAAACTTATCAGTGGATTGATTGTCCTACTACTTATAGGTGGATTAGTTTTTGCAATTTTTGCATTCGTAGATCATTCAAATAAGGCCAATGAGCGTTTGGCAGACCAAAAACAAGAAGAAAAAGACAAAAAGAAAGAAAAAACTAAGGAACAAAAAGACAAGAAAAAAGAAAAGTCAACTGAAGAAACCCAACAAACGCAACAGACTCAGCAAACGCAACAAGTTCCTCAAACACAACAAACCCAACAAACGCAACAGACCCAACAAACACAGCAGCCTAGAACACAAGAACGAAGAACTACGGAAGAAAAAGATTCACCGGAAAAAACAAAAGAAGAACGTACTACTGAAGAACGCTCGACAGAAGAAAAAACAAATGAACCATCCACAGAAGAAGAAACAACTGAAGAAAAGACGAGCGAACCATCAACTGAAGAGCGCACATCTGAGCCTTCGACAGAAGAGAAGACCGAAGAACCTTCTACACAACAACGAAGTACGCAACAAAATACTCAACAACGTTCAACACAAAACAATAATTCAAATTCAGAAGAAAGTTCGCAATCCTCTGATGAAGATTAAATAGAATTAGAAAAATACATTCTTAGAACACGTGCTGTCATATGACAGTGCGTGTTTTTTGTAATAATTAATGTAATTTAAGCACTGAAATGAAATATCGTATATTATTTATAATACGAATCATATAAGACAAAGAAAAAGAAAGCTTAAAATAGCAGACTTACTAAATATGAAATGAATGACAATAGCAGTATGATAGAAAAGCAGCCACCTAAACATCCAAAGGGTCCTAAATGACAGCCAATGTGTTTGTTGTAATTAAAGGATTGATATGGGTTATTGTGAGAACTTTCTTTTGTTTGTTTAAAATATTCGTCATCTTTATATCTCTGATCTTCTGGGTCTATAACTTCTAGGTGCTTATTGTTAGACATGTATAATCCTCCTGATAAATACTATTTAAATTTATATTTATTTTAAGCATAAATAGTGATTGATTCAATGAAACGCATGTTGATGAAATGTTTTTAAAACATATCATCAAAAAAATTAATGGTAAATGATTAGTGAAATATGGAATCGGGTATAGTTATTTTATAGACGAAAGAATTATAGAAGTTTAGAATTTACTTTATTTAAGACAAAAGTATTTCTCTTGCTTTTTTAAATGTATAGTAGTATTATTGCAAATATAAGAGGTTATATTTTTTTGTCCCAGCAGGGACGAAAAAAGTCAATCTATGGTTAGAACTTGACCCTTGTATATAGAAACGGAGGAGGATAGTAGTGAAAGACTTGATAAAAATTCAACAAAAGTTAGTTCCAGAAATTGTTGAAAAGATGTATCGTCGTTTTTCAATACTCACTACTATCGCTCAGTATCAACCCGTCGGTAGACGTAGTTTAAGTGAATATATGGATTTAACTGAAAGAGTATTGCGTTCTGAAACAGATGTTTTAAAGAAACAAGCGCTTATCAAAGTTAAACCTACAGGCATGGAAATCACTGAAGCTGGTGAAACGACAGTACGCCAATTAAACAGTTATTTTAACGTTTATTCGGATGATCATCACCTTGCTCAAATTATCAAAGAAAAATATGGCATTAAAGATGTTTATGTCATTCCTGGTGATTCAGACACTGATAAAACGGTTAAAATTGAGTTATCTAAACAAGCGGGACAGCTAGTTGAAGATGTTTTATATGATCACGCAACTGTAGCAGTTACAGGTGGTTCAACGATGGCATACGTAAGCGAATCTATGCATCGCCAACCTTACGACGTATTTTTTGTACCCGCTCGAGGTGGACTTGGTGAAAATGTTGTATATCAAGCCAATACAATTGCTGCCAGTATGGCACAGCAAACAGATGGAGATTATACAACGCTTTATGTGCCAGATAATGTCAGTGAAACAACCTATAACACACTTATGTTAGAACCGTCAGTGATACACACCTTAGAGAAAATTAGAGAAGCGAATATTACAATCCACGGCATTGGTGATGCGCTGAAGATGGCGCGAAGACGTCAATCACCTAGTGAAGTTATTGAAAAACTTCAACATCACAATGCCTCGGGAGAAGCATTTGGATATTATTTCGATGAACAAGGACAAATCGTTCAAAAAGTAAAAACGATTGGACTTCAATTAGAAGATCTTGTATCGAAAAAGTTTATCTTTGCCGTTGCTGGGGGTAAATCAAAAGGAGAGGCAATTAAAGCTTATCTTTCGATAGCACCTAAAAACACTGTGTTAATCACAGATGAAGGCGCGGCAAGTATTATCGCAAATAATAGTAATAAAAAGTGATTCCACTTTTTAAATATCATTTTAAAGGAGGCCATTATAATGGCAGTTAAAGTAGCAATTAATGGTTTTGGTAGAATTGGTCGTTTAGCATTTAGAAGAATTCAAGATGTAGAAGGAATCGATGTAGTAGCAGTAAACGACTTAACAGATGACGAAATGTTAGCTCATTTATTAAAATATGACACTACACAAGGTCGCTTCACAGGAGAAGTTGAAGTTGAAGAGAATGGTTTCCGCGTTAACGGATTAGAAGTTAAATCATTTTCTGAGCCAGATCCAAGTAAATTACCTTGGGGAGACTTAGATATCGATGTAGTATTAGAATGTACTGGTTTATTCACAGATAAAGAAAAAGCAGAAGCACACATCAATGCAGGCGCTAAAAAAGTATTAATTTCAGCACCAGCTAAAGGTGATTTGAAAACAATCGTATACAACACTAACCACGATACTTTAGATGGTTCAGAAGATGTTGTTTCAGGTGCTTCATGTACTACTAACTCATTAGCACCAGTTGCTAAAGTTTTAAATGATGAATTCGGTTTAATCGAAGGTTTCATGACTACAATCCATGCATACACTGGTGACCAAAGCACACAAGATGCGCCTCACAGAAAAGGTGACAAACGTCGTGCTCGTGCAGCTGCTGAAAACATTATCCCTAACTCAACAGGTGCTGCTAAAGCTATCGGCCTAGTAATTCCTGAAATTGATGGTAAATTAGACGGTGGAGCACAACGTGTACCAGTTGCAACTGGTTCATTAACTGAATTAACAGTAGTATTAGATAAAAATGTAAGTATCGAAGACGTAAATAACGCAATGAAAAATGCATCTAACGAATCATTCGGTTATACTGAAGATGAAATCGTTTCTTCTGACGTAATCGGAATGACTTACGGTTCATTATTTGATGCAACTCAAACGCGTGTTATGACTGTTGGAGATCGTCAATTAGTTAAAGTAGCAGCTTGGTATGATAACGAAATGTCATACACTTCACAATTAGTACGTACATTAGAATATTTAGCAAGTCACGCTAAATAATTTGATGTTCACTTTAGTTTAACAAGTATAGCGTTGTGAAATTGAATCAATAAGCTTAGGAGTAAGCGGGGAGCTCAACGCTTCTCCGCTTATTTTACTTTATTCATCCATCTAAAGGAGGAAGATTACATGGCAAAAAAAATTGTATCTGATATAGAATTAAAAGGTAAAACTGTACTTGTACGTGCGGATTTTAACGTACCTATGAAAGACGGCGAAATTACGGATGACAACCGTATCGTTCAAGCTTTACCAACTATAGAGTATATTATAGAGCAAGGTGGTAAAGTCGTTTTATTCTCTCACTTAGGAAAAGTTAAAGAAGAAAGTGATAAAGCAGAATTAACTTTAAAACCTGTAGCTAATGCATTAGCTGAAAAATTAAATAAAGACGTGGCATTTGTTCCTGAAACACGTGGAACACAATTAGAACAATCTATCCAAGCGTTAAATGAAGGTGATGTGCTTTTAGTTGAAAATACACGTTTTGAAGATTTAGAAGGTAAAAAAGAGTCTAAAAATGACCCTGAATTAGGTAAATACTGGGCATCATTAGGTGATGTCTTTGTAAATGATGCATTTGGAACGGCACACCGTAAACATGCATCAAACGTAGGTATTGCAGCACACTTAGAAACTGTAGCAGGTTATCTAATGGAAAAAGAAATTAGATATATCGGTGGCGTTGTAGAAAACCCAGATAAACCTGTTGTTGCAATTCTTGGTGGTGCTAAAGTTTCAGATAAAATTGGTGTAATCACTAACTTATTGAAAATTGCAGATAAAGTGCTTATTGGTGGCGGTATGTCATACACATTCTTCAAAGCTCAAGGTAAAGAGATTGGCCTATCTTTATTAGAAGAAGATAAAGTAGACTTTGCAAAAGAATTGTTAGAAAAAGCAGGAGATCAAATCGTATTACCTGTAGATTGTAAAGTTGCAAAAGAGTTTTCTAATGATGCGAAGATTACAGAAGTTTCTGTAGATGATATACCTGCAGATCAAGAAGCGATGGATGTTGGTCCAAAAACTGTGGAATTATTCAAAGAAAAATTACAAGGTGCACATACGGTAGTGTGGAATGGACCTATGGGTGTATTTGAATTCAGTAATTTTGCAAAAGGTACAATTGGTGTTTGTGAAGCAATTGCTGAGATGAAAGATGCAAATACAATCATCGGTGGTGGCGATTCAGCTGCAGCTGCGATTTCATTAGGATATGCAGATGACTTTAGTCACATTTCAACTGGTGGCGGTGCATCATTAGAATATCTTGAAGGTAAAGAACTACCAGGTGTAGTTGCGATTGCTAATAAATAATCGCTAATTTACGAGCAAAACTTGATTAAACAATAATCATAATTTACTAATAGGAGTGTATATAATGAGAAAACCAATTATTGCGGGTAACTGGAAAATGAACAAAACGGTTCAAGAGGCTAAAGATTTTATTAATGAATTACCAGCATTACCAGATACTAAAGAGGTAGAATCTGTCATTTGTGCTCCAACAATTCAATTAGATGCTTTAGTAACAGCAGTTAATGAAGGTAAAGCACAAGGCTTACAAATTGGTGCACAAAATGCCTTTTATGAAGATAACGGTGCATTTACAGGTGAAACATCACCAGTAGCATTAGCTGATTTAGGTGTGAAATATGTTGTTATTGGACATTCAGAACGCCGTGAAATCTTCCATGAAACAGATGAAGATATCAACAAAAAAGCACATGCTGTATTCAATCACGGTATGACACCAATTATTTGTGTTGGTGAAACAGACGAAGAACGTGAAAGTGGCAAAGCTAATGAAGTTGTTGGCAACCAAGTTAAAAAAGCTGTAGAAGGTTTATCAGAAGCACAATTGAAACAAGTTGTTATCGCATATGAACCAATTTGGGCAATCGGTACTGGTAAATCATCAACTGCAAAAGATGCCAATGAAATGTGTGCATTTGTAAGAGAAACAATCGCAGATTTATCTGGACAAGCAGTTGCTGATGCAACACGTATTCAATATGGCGGTAGTGTTAAACCTAACAACATAAAAGAATACATGGCAGAATCAGACATTGATGGCGCATTAGTAGGTGGCGCATCACTTAAAGTGGATGATTTTGTACAATTGTTAGAAGGTGCAAAATAATATGGCTAAACAACCAACTGCATTAATTATTTTAGATGGTTTTGCAAATAGAGAAAGTGAGCATGGTAATGCTGTAAAACTAGCTAATAAGCCTAATTTTGATCGTTATTATAATCAGTATCCAACAACCCAAATTGAAGCAAGTGGCTTGGATGTTGGACTTCCTGAAGGTCAAATGGGTAATTCAGAAGTTGGACATATGAACATTGGTGCTGGACGCATTGTTTATCAAAGTTTAACGCGTATCAATAAATCTATTGAAGACGGCGATTTCTTTGAAAATGATGTATTGAATCAAGCCATTCAACACGTAAAAGGTAATGACTCAGCACTTCATATTTTTGGTTTATTGTCAGATGGTGGTGTGCACAGTCATTACAAACATCTATTTGCTTTATTAGAATTAGCCAAAAAGCAAGGCGTTGACAAAGTTTATGTACACGCGTTTTTAGATGGACGTGATGTAGATCAAAAATCTGCACTTAAATATATCGAAGATACAGAAGCTAAGTTTAAAGAATTAGGCATTGGCCAATTCGCATCTGTTTCAGGTCGTTATTACGCAATGGACCGTGATAAACGCTGGGATAGAGAAGAAAAAGCTTATAACGCAATTCGTAACTTTGGTGGAGAAACATTTGAATCAGCTAAAGCTGGTGTTGAAGCAAACTATGCTAAAGACTTAACTGATGAATTTGTTGAACCATTTATCATCAAAGATCAAAATAATGGTGTAAATGATGGAGATGCAGTCATTTTCTATAACTTCCGTCCTGATAGAGCTGGTCAACTGTCTGAAATCTTTACAGATAAAGCATTTGAAGGCTTTAAAGTGGATCAAGTAAATGACTTATTCTACGCTACATTTACAAAATATAATGATAATGTTGATGCAAAAATTGTTTTTGAAAAAGTTGACTTAACTAATACAATTGGTGAAGTTGCACAAGATAATGGCTTGAAACAGTTACGTATAGCGGAAACTGAAAAATTCCCACACGTCACTTATTTTATGAGTGGTGGCCGCAATGATGAATTTGAAGGCGAACGTCGTAGATTAATTGACTCACCTAAAGTTGCAACTTATGATCTTAAACCAGAAATGAGCGCTTATGAAGTTAAAGACGCACTCATTGAAGAGTTAAATAAAGGTGATTTAGACTTAATCTTATTAAACTTTGCTAACCCTGATATGGTAGGTCACAGCGGTATGCTTGAACCTACGATTAAAGCAATTGAAGCGGTTGATGAATGTTTAGGTGAAGTCGTAGATAAAATTGTTGATATGGGTGGTCATGCCATTATAACAGCTGACCATGGTAACTCAGATATGGTGTTGACTGATGATGAGCAACCGATGACGACACATACGACTAATCCTGTACCAGTGATTGTTACTAAAGAGGGTGTAACTTTACGTGAAACAGGTCGACTAGGTGATTTAGCACCTACATTGTTAGATTTGTTACAAGTAAAACAACCTGAAGACATGACTGGCGAATCACTCATCAAGCATTAATTTGATATAAACAAAATATGGACTAAAATTAACAAAATAAAAGCGTGTCACAGTTTAAAATTTGCTTAAAAGACTGATGACACGCATAATCAAATTGAAGTAATTAAATTATTTGTATTTATAGCATTTATAGCTATAATGAAGATGAAATTTAATATTTCTAAACTACTTATTATAAAGGAGATTACAAACATGCCAATTATTACAGATGTTTACGCTCGCGAAGTCCTTGACTCACGTGGTAACCCAACAGTGGAAGTAGAAGTATTAACTGAAAGTGGTGCATTTGGACGCACACTTGTACCATCAGGTGCTTCTACTGGTGAACACGAAGCAGTAGAATTACGTGACGGAGACAAAACACGTTATTTAGGTAAAGGTGTAACGAAAGCTGTTGAAAATGTAAATGAAATTATTGCACCTGAATTAATTGAAGGTGAATTTTCAGTATTAGAACAAGTCTCAATTGATAAAATGATGATTCAATTAGATGGAACTGAAAATAAAGGTAAATTAGGTGCAAATGCTATTCTTGGTGTTTCTATTGCAGTAGCACGTGCAGCAGCTGATTTATTAGGTCAACCACTTTATAAATATTTAGGTGGCTTCAACGGTAAACAATTACCAGTTCCAATGATGAATATTGTAAATGGTGGTTCTCACTCTGATGCGCCAATCGCATTCCAAGAGTTCATGATCTTACCAGTTGGTGCAGAAACATTTAAAGAATCATTACGTTGGGGAGCAGAAATTTTCCACAACTTAAAATCAATCCTTAAAAACCGTGGTTTAGAAACAGCAGTAGGTGACGAAGGTGGTTTCGCTCCTAAATTTGAAGGTACAGAAGATGCTGTTGAAACAATATTAGAAGCAATTAAAGCAGTTGGTTTAGAACCTGGTAAAGATGTGTTCTTAGGCTTTGACTGTGCTTCATCTGAATTCTTCGAAGATGGTGTTTATAACTATGCTAAATTTGAAGGTGAAAATGGGTCAAAACTTACAGCAGAACAACAAGTTGACTATTTAGAAGAATTAGTTAATAAATATCCAATCATTTCTATTGAAGATGGTATGGATGAAAATGACTGGGACGGTTGGAAAGTATTAACTGACCGCATCGGTGACCGTGTTCAATTAGTTGGTGACGATTTATTCGTTACAAACACTGTTAAATTATCAGAAGGTATCGAAAAAGGTATCGGTAACTCAATCTTAATTAAAGTTAACCAAATTGGTACATTAACTGAAACATTTGATGCTATTGAAATGGCTCAAAAAGCTGGATATACAGCAGTAGTATCACACCGTTCTGGTGAAACAGAAGATACAACTATTGCGGATATCGCAGTTGCTACAAATGCAGGTCAAATTAAAACTGGTTCATTATCTAGAACTGACCGTATTGCTAAATACAATCAATTATTACGTATCGAAGATGAATTGTTTGAAACAGGCAAATTCGATGGTATTAAATCTTTCTACAACTTAGATAAATAATATTTATCTTGAAAAAGAGTTCACGCGCTAACACGTAAGCCCAATGGGTTTACGTGTTTTTTATTGCAAGACGCGTTAATATCATTTATGATTCAAAATTGTGTCAGACAAAGATTAATTTCAATGAAATACATCGTCAACGTTATTTAATTTGTTCATCTTTGTCATTGAAACTGATATAATTAAAAGTGTAAATTATAGAAGGAGTATTGACTGATTATGAAGGCACAACCTAAAACAAAAGAAATTAGAACAGGTCATTTTCTTGCTTACACTTCAATTATCATAGCAATATTATATACCATCCATTTATTTGTTATTTTAGATGATAGTGTAATAAAACAAATGTTAATAAATAGTAGACAAAACCCTTCTGAAAACGCAATTGGTGTGATAAAAAACAGTTTCCAATTTACAGGTATCATGTATGTGATTGCTAATTTAACAGGGATTATTGCGATTTGGAATAGGCACACGTATTTGTGGTGGTTTATGTTTGCAGTATTCACTTCACAAATTTTATATAATTTAGTTAATATCAGCTCGGTTTATGAGGCGATATTAGATACAAAATCAATGATAAATATCTTACCGTTAACAATTGTATTAATCATGTCACTTATTTTGGCGATTTATATGTTGGTTGTTTCAATCAAACGTAAAAGCACTTTTAATAGATAGAAGTTTGCTAAATAAGTTAAACGTGTGATATAATGCGGTTCGTATATAATGAATGGAGGACAATTTTTATGCATACATTTTTCATGATCATTTTAATTTTAGATTGTATTGCATTAGTGACTGTTGTATTACTCCAAGAAGGTAAAAGTAATGGACTATCAGGTGCGATAAGCGGTGGCGCTGAACAGTTATTTGGTAAACAAAAACAACGTGGCGTTGATTTATTCTTGCATAGATTAACAATTGTATTGTCTGTCATTTTCTTCTTGTTAATGTTAGGCATAAGTTATTTTGGTTTATAAGGTCCGACAATGTAAAAGTCGGGCTTTTTTATTTATAATAGAAGTATTCGGCTTTTAAATGCTTCAAAGTAGGGAATATATTTTGAGTACAACTGATATCATATTTAATTTAATAGCTTGGACGAAAGGATTGAATCACGATGCAAATTAGATTACCAGAACCATTCTTTTTTGAAGAAGGTAATCGCGCTGTATTACTTTTACACGGTTTTACAGGAAATTCTTCAGATGTAAGACAATTAGGGAGATTCTTACAAAAAAAGGGTTACACTTCTTATGCGCCACAATATGATGGTCATGCAGCACCACCGGAAGAGATACTTCAATCTAGCCCATTTGCATGGTATAAAGATGCGATAGATGGATATGAATTCCTTGTGGATAAAGGATATGATGAAATTGTGGTGGCTGGTTTATCACTTGGCGGTTGTTATGCATTGAAAATAAGCTTAGATAGAGATGTAAAGGGTATTATAACAATGTGTTCACCTATGCATATTAAGACTGAAGGTGCAATGTTTGATGGTGTCTTAACGTATGCACGTAATTTTAAAAAATACGAAGGCAAAGATGAAACAACCATAGAAAAAGAAATGGATGCGTTTCATCCAACAGATACTTTAAAAGATTTACAAGGTCAAATTCAAAGTATACGTAATCAAGTAGATGAGGTTATGGATCCACTACTAGTTATCCAAGGTGAGCAAGATCAAATGATTAATACAGATTCTGCTAACATTATATACAATGAAAGCGACTCAGATGATAAAGAGCTTAAATGGTATGCGAATTCAGGACATGTCATTACAATTGATAAAGAAAAAGAACAAGTTTTTGAAGATATATACCAATTCTTAGAATCATTAGATTGGTCCAAATAAATTTACAGTATTTAATAAAAGAAAGGAGGGGCATAATGAATTTAAAGCAATCCATTGAAGAAATTATTAAACAACCAGATTATGAACCCATGTCTGTATCAGATTTTCAAGATGCATTAGGTTTAAATAGTGCCGACTCATTTAGAGACTTAATCAAGGTACTTGTTGAATTAGAACAAACAGGATTAATTCAACGTACAAAGACAGACAGATACCAACGTCAGGAATCTAAAAAATCAAAGCAATCGAAATTAATACAAGGTACACTTAGCCAAAATAAAAAAGGTTTTGCATTCTTACGTCCTGAAGACAATGATATGGATGATGTCTTTATCCCACCTACGAAAATTAATCGTGCAATGGATGGAGATACCGTACTTGTCGAATTACAAAACTCTAAAGGTGAACATAAAGGTAAGCTAGAAGGTGAAGTAAAATCAATCGAAAAACACTCTGTTACCCAAGTAGTGGGTACGTATAGTGAAGCTCGACACTTTGGTTTCGTGTTACCTGATGATAAACGTATTATGCAAGATGTATTTATTCCGAAAGGCCATAATTTAGGTGCGATAGATGGACATAAAGTCCTAGTACAAATTACAAAATATGCGGACGGCACCGATAACCCAGAGGGTCAAGTTTCTGCAATTTTAGGCCATAAAAATGATCCAGGTGTCGATATCTTGTCGATTATCTATCAACATGGTATTGAAATTGAATTTCCAGATAAAGTGTTAGAGGAAGCTGAAGCTGTTCCAGATGAAATTAAACCATCTGAAATCGAAGGGCGTCGTGATTTAAGAAATGAGCTAACCATTACAATTGATGGTGCAGACGCTAAGGACTTAGATGACGCGATTAGTGTGAAAAAGTTAGATAATGGACACACGCAATTAACGGTAAGTATCGCCGATGTCAGTTATTATGTAACAGAGGAGTCAGCGTTAAATGAAGAAGCATACGACCGTGCAACGAGTGTTTATTTAGTTGACCGTGTAATTCCAATGATACCTCATCGACTTAGTAACGGTATTTGTTCATTGAATCCACAAGTAGATAGGCTAACTTTAAGTTGCCAGATGGAATTAGATGAACGTGGTCATGTGGTTAATCATGAAATCTTTGATAGTGTGATTCATTCAAATTATCGTATGACATATGATGAAGTGAATGAAATTATTACAGATCAAAATGAAGACACGCGTAAACAATATAACGAAGTTACACCAATGCTAGATTTAGCTAAAGACTTATCAGAACGTTTAATCAATATGCGCAGACGCCGCGGTGAAATTGACTTCGATATCAGTGAAGCCAAAGTACTTGTCAATGATGAAGGTATCCCAACAGACGTAGAATTAAGAAAACGCGGTGAAGGTGAACGTCTCATCGAATCGTTTATGTTAGCAGCTAATGAAACGATAGCAGAACACTTTGATCGTTTAAATGTGCCATTTATATATCGTGTTCATGAGCAACCAAAATCAGAACGTTTACGTCAATTCTTTGATTTTATTACTAACTTTGGTTTAATGATTAAAGGTACTGGTGAAGAAGTGCATCCATCAACTTTACAAAAAATTCAACAAGAAGTAGAAGGCCAACCAGAGCAAATGGTCATTTCTACAATGATGTTACGTTCAATGCAACAAGCACGTTATGATGATGTGAATCTAGGTCATTTCGGTCTGTCAGCAGAGCACTATACACACTTCACGTCACCGATTCGTAGATATCCAGATTTAATCGTGCATAGACTCATTCGTAAATATCTTATTGATAAAACAATGGATGATAAAACACTTAATAAATGGGAAGAAGCATTACCAGAAATTGCTGATCACACATCACAAAGAGAACGTAGAGCGATCGAAGCAGAACGTGACACTGATGAATTGAAAAAAGCAGAATACATGGTTCAACATATTGGAGAAGAATATGAGGGTATCATTAGTTCCGTGGCTAATTTTGGTATGTTTATCGAATTGCCAAATACAATTGAAGGTATGGTACATGTATCAGAGATGACAGACGATTACTATCACTTCGATGAACGTCAAATGGCAATGATTGGAGAACGCCAAGCTAAAGTCTTTCGCATCGGTGATCCAGTTACAATCAAAGTTGTTAACGTAGATGTTGATGAGCGTATGATTGATTTCCAAATTGTTGGTATGCCATTACCGAAAAAAGAACGCAGCCCAAGACCTTCACGTGGTAAGACCATTCAAGCGAAACCACGCGGTAAGTCATTAGATAATTCAAATAATGATAAAAAGGGCAAAAAAAACCAACGTAAAGGTAAAAACCAACGCAATAAAAATAAGTCAGCAAGTGGTAATACCAAACACAAACCATTTTACAAAGATAAAAAAGTAAAAAATAAAGCTCGTAAGAAGAAAAAATAATTCAACAAAGAGGTGAAACTCAATGCCAAAGAAAAAATCACCAGGAACATTAGCTGAAAATCGTAAGGCCAGACATGATTTTAATATAGAAGATACGATTGAAGCGGGCATTGTGTTGAAAGGGACAGAAATTAAGTCCATTCGTCGTGGCAGTGCAAACCTTAAAGATAGCTATGCGCAAGTAAATCGTGGCGAAATGTTTTTAAATAATATGCACATTGCCCCATATGAAGAAGGAAATCGATTTAACCATGACCCACGTCGTTCACGTAAATTACTATTACACAAACGTGAAATAGCAAAATTAGGGGAACGCACAAGAGAAATTGGTTATTCCATCATTCCTCTAAAACTCTATTTAAAACACGGTCAATGCAAAGTTTTACTTGGTGTTGCAAGAGGTAAGAAAAGACATGATAAACGTCAAGCATTGAAAGAAAAAGCAATGAAACGCGACGTAGATAGAGCACTTAAAGCGCGTTATTAAGCGAAAATATTGCCAAAGACATCGATCTTTGGTAATATAATATGTGCTTTCTGAAAAAGATAGACGATTAAATCTGCAGAAAGTACATTATATTATTACGGGGGCGTTTTTGGATTCGACAGGGGTCCCCGAGCTAGTTAAGCGTGTCGGAGGGTTGTCTCCGCACCAACACACACAGTTAAAAATTAACTGACAAATCAAACAATAATTTCGCAGTAGCTGCCTAATAGCACTCTGCATCGCCTAACTGCATTTCCTATGTGCAGTTAACGCGATTCAACCTTAATAGGATACGCTAGGCACTGCCGTTTGAAGTCTGCCTAGAAGAGATTAATCGAACTAGCATAATGTCGGCTGTCTATCACCTAACATTATGCGAAATACCTTGATAGACTACACACGTAGAAAGATTAGTATCAGGACCTCTGGACGCGGGTTCGAATCCCGCCGTCTCCATATTAGAGCACTCAACCTTTGTGGTTGAGTGCTTTTTACTTGTATAAAGATGTTGAAAATTTTTGAGTGTTATTTTAGAAAGATAACTGCGTATTTATCATGGCATGGTAGACACTTATAAGAATAAATCACATGATATGGATGAACTTCATTATATAAATCTAGAATAGTTTGTAAATGGTATTACAGCAGTATATAAAGATTGTGATATTAAAGTACAACAGATTATTAAATTGTCATGGTGGGACGTTTATTTGAAGTATCAGATAAGAAAATGAAACAAGTATTTGATAGGGTGTTGGATAAAATAGTGGAAGGGTAAACACTTATGTGTTTGCCCTATTTTTTATGTTAACATTTAAATAAATTATTCCGAGGCTCAACATCAATAAAGCAATTGGAATAAAGCAAACTAAATTAGTGATATAAAAGTGATTAATATAAAAAATTGAATTACTTTTTTACATAATATATCTTTAGGGGGATTTTGCATTGGTGCTTGAAGGAGCGATGTTACAAGTTAAAAAGAATATGGAAAATGAATTTGAGGAATCTTTTAGAGAAGCCTCTAGTATTATTAGTTCGATGAAAGGTTATATAAATCATTCGTTAAATAAGTGTTTTGAAGAAGAAGGTAAGTATTTGTTATTGGTTGAGTGGGAAACATTAGAAGATCATACAATAGGTTTTCGTGAGTCTGAAGAATATACAAAGTGGAAGACTTTATTGCATTGTTATTATGAACCTTTTCCAGTAGTTGAACATTTTTACAAAATAGAAACTTAAAAGATTTAATTAGTTTATTTGTACAACAATTGTGATATATAAAGTACAACAGATTATTAAATTATAATAGTGGGACGTATATTTGAAGTATCAGATGAGAAAGTAAAACAAGTTTTTGATAGGGTGTTGGGTTGATTATCAAGGGTATACACTTATGTGATGGCCTTATTTTTTGTGTTAAAATGAAATTGTTTCATGGCTCAACGTCAATAAAGCAATTATATTGAAATTTAAAGAATGGGTGATTTTTTGAAGATTAATCCAGAATTAGACACAAATTTTTTTATATCTATTTGGTTAAATATTTTATTTTTGTTTGGCCTTATTTTTATTACACAATTAGAAAATTTGGTTGTATTAATACCTTATGTTCTTGTAATGGGTGTGAATTCAATATACTTAGTTATTAAAGCAATGAAAATTAGAAATAATCGCAGTTTATAAAAGTTTGGTATAGTGAAGTGAATATTTTTGTTTTTTAATAAGTCAAACACACATGTTTATGGACGATTAATTTTTCATTTATATAATCGACAGGCGTTTTATTTTATTTATATGATTGAAATGGATTAAGCAGAATTAGTTTAAAAGGTGTTGTAGAGATAATATAACCCCACCTTAATAGGTGGGGTGCTTTAAAAAAATATATAAGGCAGAGATGACTGCTACAAATCAGATTAATTAATTGGTTCTACTTCATCTAAAATATCATCTTGTCTTTTTTCCATTGCCTCATAATCACTTTCACTAACACCATCTTCGTACATCTTGTCAGAAAGGTCGAAATATTCTTTTTGTAGTTTTTCTTCTTTTTGCTCTTGTTGTTTAGCCCACTCATTTTGATCATTAACCCATTTTTCATGAGATGATTGTTCTTCGGGAGTTCGATAAACCCCATTATTTTCATAATCATATCTTTTCTCTTGCTGAGAATTCTGTTCTGCTAGTTGAGTTTGTTCAGTATTAGTACTAGTTTGCTCTTCAGTGTTAACCTGTTGTGAATTATTATTATTTTGACCTTGATTATCTGAGTTAGTTTGTTGGTGATCGTTATTTTGAGATTGCTTGTCATTGTTAGCAATTTGTTTTTCATTTTTTGATTTGTATTTGTTATTATCTTTTTTATCTTTCTTTTTATCATTTGAATTCTTATTACTTGATGATTTTGTTTCTTTCTTTTCTGCTGATTTACTTTCTTCTTTATTTCCACATGCAGCTAATATTAAAAAACTTGCTAATAACAAAAATAAGATTTTCTTCATTTAATGCTCTCCCTTAAAATAATATATTAATTTAATTGTACTATACCTAAAAAATAAAAGTGATAACAAAAAGTTATGATGATTATTATTTTTTGTAAAAATACTTATATTTATATGCAAATCAAATGCGATTATTGTACATCAAACGAATAACTTATATGTTTATACATTTTTGATGCAACATAGACGAATGATAGGAACATAATTACTCAATGGCAAAGGTTTATGCTTACTCTAAGCGTTATATCATTTGGAATTATTGTATGAATTTAACGGGAAAATTTAGAAGTTAAAAACATACGCATACTAAATTACGACAGAAAAAGTGATTTTTTAAATACCACATAAGCGCATTAATGGTCGAAAAATTTAGATTTTTATTCATGGAGAACATTATATAAAGTATCTAATTTGCAATGATAAGTATTAAGTTGGATAATTAATTTATAATACTTATACAGGGTGATTATAGATGGACGAAATTTTTGTTTTTAAAATAAAAACGAACGATGGAAATATGTTTCGCGAGTATGTAGAAAATATTTGGCAAATTAGTGAAGCAGTGGCTTTGACAAGATTTGAAAAAGCGATTAAAAAGCATGAATACTTTTACTTAAAAGATAGTGGAAGATATATTAATGTGAGTAATATCATTTCAATAGACGTAGAACTATTGAAATAAAACAATTAAATTATATATAGCAGAGTATTTAAATTATCGGTATGAAATATAAGTATATTGATATCATGAATTGTTTTTTTAGACTTATGCGTGCAGTTAAACTATAGTCTCAATATAAGATTAAGACGTAGTATTATGAAAATTGGTTACTTAGTGTGCTTAACTAACAAGAAATATTTTATAATCCAATATGGGTATTACTCAAAGGGAGCTAAAAAATTGAAAAAAATAATAATGTTAATTAGCTTGTATATTGTTGAGAAATTAGCTTCATCTGCGACAAAATTTTAAAATAATATAAGATGTGGAAATAAAAAAAGTTTTACACCGAATCCACAGTTTTTAAAAAAAGAAGATGACTTAAGTGATAAAAATATTCTTTTTTTAGGTTCGTCAATAACATACGGAGCAGCCTCTCATGGGGTATCATTTGTTGAATTTTTAAATATAGAATCAAATGTGCATACAACAAAGGAAGCAATTTCAGGTACGAGTTTGGCAGGTACAGAAAAGAATACGTATGTCCAAAGGATTAAAAAAGAGGAGTTAAGTAAAGCCAATTATGATTTGTTGGTTTGTCAGTTATCGACAAATGACGGTAGGTTAAATAAATCTATAGGTGAAATAAAAAAAGAGTATGACATTGACGCCTTTGATGTAAAAACAACAATTGGCGCTATGGAATATATTATTAGTTACGCTAAATTAACTTGGGATGCTCCCATATTATTTTATACTTGTATTAGAAAAACAGATTCTTATTATGAATTCTTGGTATATAATTTATATAAACTAAAAGAAAAATGGAATATTGAAATTTTAGATGTTTGGGGCAATCAATGGGCAAAAGAACAAATAAAATATGATAACACACTTTTTGCTGATGATGCACACCCGACTTTAAAAGGCTACCGCTATATTTATACACCACTTTTTAAAGAAAAGATAAAAAATATATTGAGTTAAAAATATAACACAACCATTTTTTAAACGCATCAGAAAAAATTCATTTTAGGTATAATGCAAAAGGATAGGCAAATTAATGCCTATCCTTTTTAATTATCCAGTATTTATTTTTTAGGAAAAATGAACAAAGTAAAAATAATAAAGACAATAGAAATTATAGCTAGATAAACAGATCCATTATTAATTTAAATATTAAAAATAAAGTGCTTTTATAACAGTTAGTCCTAAAGACAATAAAACTGTATTTGCAAATATATTTCACTGTATAAAAAATAAGGGTTTTATTTATAATATTGTGCAATCGACTGGATTTTAAGTGAAAAAAGATAACAATATTGTAAGTACACTTAATTCATTTTGATTGATAAAATAATTTTAAATAACGAAAGGAATGATTTTAAATGAAGAAGATATTGGTTTTAATGCCAGTTGTAATACTAGGTTTCGCAATAATATTAATAGGATTGTACTTAGTATCAAATGGAAAAAAACAAGAAGGAGAAATAGCTGGTTTAATTGATCAAATTAACCCTTTAGTTAAAGAAGAAAATAGTTATGTAAAAACAAAAAAGCCAGATAAATTTTTGGAATATGATAGAGCCAGTTACACACAAAAAGCATATGATAAGCAAGGCAAAAGTAGAAATCTTACTTTCACAGCTGCTCAAAGTTTAAAGCTAGATAAATATTTGAAAATAACCCATAAGGGAGCACATGTAGCTACATATGAAGAAGTTAACAAACAGGATATACCTAAAAAGGCAATTAAAGAAATTGAAAAGTAAAAAATGATAAGTTGATAACTCACTTTAAAGGGACTTTCAAACAGTTCTTTTATTTTCTATTTATATCGTTTTTTCAAATAGGATTTTTTCCTCTAACTATTCTTTACTTGCTAAATTTATTGTTTAATTCTTCTTGAAAATGAAGAGTGTCGTTTTTAGCTAATTAAGTTGTTACTTATTCTTATTTGCATTTGATTTAATAAGTGTTGAATCAATAAATAAAGATGAGTAATTTATGACGTCTCCTGCGGGAATAGTACTAGCTGAAGACGACAGGCTAAGGCAGCGCCCGCGGAAAGCGTGCATAAAAAAACTGCCAACAAAGTCGAAGATTTTGTCGACAGTCTGTAGCCACCTATATAAGTTGGTTAATAATTAAAAAATTAAGTGACTAATGTGTTGATCCAAAAGTATTAAGTAATACAACACCCACAATAATGATAATAATTGAAAAGATACTCATTAAATTAATTTGTTCTTTGAATATCGCAACTGACACAACTGTTGTAAGAACCAAACCAAGTCCAGCCCAACTTGCATATGTAATATTTAATGGTAAATGTTGTAATGTTTTGCTTAAAAAATAAAAACTTGCAAGAAATGAAATAATTGTTGCCAAAGTTGGATAAAGTTTTGAAAATCCTTCTGATGATTTAAGAAATGCGCTGCCTACTACTTCTCCAACTATAGCTAAAATTAATAATAAATAAGGCATGATATTATCTCCTTTGTAATTGATAATTTCATTTTACTAGTTTAATAAATGAATCGTAGTCTTGTAATTTTCTAACGATTTGCGAGGTACTGATTTTAGTGAATTCAAAAGTTTTAAGAATTATTATAATAGGTAAATAATTGACTTTTTGTAATAATGTTGTAATATTACAATTGGATCAACTAAGATTCAAAAATTTTACAGGGAGTGTTTAATATGAATAAAGTGTCAAAGATAATGTTATCTTGCGGCCTCGTATTTAGTACAGCAGTAGGTGCAGCAGCAATCGATTCACATCAATCACAAACCCAAGCAGCAGAAACGCCATATTATAACTATACAGGTTATACATCAGCAAATAGTGAATTTATTTTGGATCAAGATTTTATTAATGCAATTAAATACAAAAATTTAACAATTAATGGTTATAAAATTACAAATAGTGACGCAGAAACAGCTGAGATGGTAGATATATATGATCAATCATTTCGTAAAACTGGAGAAAATAAAGCAGATGCTGTTACTTTTGATTTAGATGGTAAATCTGTTTCAAAAAATGATTTATTAACAGTATATGGTCCTTCAGATGTAACCGACACACCAGCAGGACATATGTATGAACGTAATTATAACGATACGTCAATCAAATTTTATGTAAACGATGGCTATGTAACCAAGGTACAAATTAATACTTAAAGTGAAATATAAAGAAATACTAAACAATCAATCAAAATTAATAAATAATGTAGTTAATGAAAGTGTATTTTTATCACATGTATGTCATTCTTGAATTTTTTAGCAGTGTGTAATTTACAAATGTACAAGTCAAAAAGTGATTAATAGAAAATAGCCAATGCTAGTGGTTATTTTTATAAAACTAAATTTCTAATAAACAAACGCTCACCAATTGGTGGGCGTTTTTGTAATAAAAAATATTTTTAGTATGACTTTAATAGGTTAAGGCTAAAATCATGCATATAATTTTATACATAATTTTGGAAGTAAAGATTTAATCATGTTCTTTGAGAGAGTGTAAATTTTTAATTTCAACAATTTTTATGCGTTGTAATAGAAGGTAAGTACGTTTGTTTTAAAAATTATATGTCATACTAATCTTTCTGAGGTCTTAAAATATAAAAATAAAAAACCAAAAATATGATGATAGATGGTGGTAAACTTATAGATATTGTTTTTATAAATTCGTTACTAATTAAAATCAATGTTTCCAAATTAGAAGCATTCATAATTTCATTCATTTTTGTTTCTGATGGTCTGATTAAAATTGTGATAAATGTTATTATCAAGAAAAAAATAGTAGAATATTTTAGACTTTTTTTAAATCTCATGAAGCACCTCTCTTTGATATAGCGTATCGTAATTTTGATACACGTATGACATATGTATTATTGCTATAATTATATAATAAAAGCTGTATATATGTCATAGTGTTATTGAATTTTATTATAAAAGCGTTTTAATATCTAATTCTATATAATATTACATAGAAGTATTTTAGAGTTCTACCTATTTTGATGCCACCTTTAAAGGTGGCTATTCACAATGAAAAGAAAATTATTTTAGCATAAATCGTTTATATGTATATTGTTTTGGTTATATTTAAGAAAGACTGAAATTGGAAAGGTGTATTGTAAAATGGAGAAATTAAATCAGGTCATGTTATATGTAGATGATCAGTCAAAAGCTGTTGATTTTTGGAAAAATATAATGGAATTTGTCGTTTTATCAGAAGAAGCATTAGCAGAGGGATATAAAGCAGTAGAAATAGCACCAAATAATGAAGTCGAAACATCGATTTCTATTATGGAAAAAGCATTTATTAAAAAATATAGTCCAGAAGTTAATTTGGGTACACCATCACTTATGTTTAAAGCATCAAATTTCGATGAACTTTATGAAAAGTTGAAAGCTAAAGGCTTAACTGGACATGATATTATTGAAATGTCAGGAACTCGGGTATTTAATTTTCAAGATGGACAAGGTAACTATTTCGCCGTAAGTGAATAGCATTTATTATATTCTTGAAATAAATAACTGCAGTCAATAGGACTGAAATCAATTCGATGAAATTCGTTTGGTTTTGGTCCTTTTTAATAATCGTAAGCATATTTATTATACCTTATGGGGGTATATGTTATAATCATTAATATTAAGAGTATAACGTTACACTCTGTAAGGAGGATATAACATGACAAATTCAAATCATCATGAATCACGCGATTATCATGATCATGGGATGCGTGAGGAACATCATACACAGCATCATGAAGGACATGATATGCATGATCACCATGGACATCATCATGGCAATTTTAAGCGTAAATTTTTTATATCATTGTTATTTGCAATACCGATCGTCATTTTATCACCAATGATGGGAATAAAATTACCGTTTCAATTCTCATTTAATGGTTCCGATTGGATCGTATTAGTGCTTGCCACAGTATTGTTCTTCTATGGGGGTAAACCTTTTTTAACTGGCGCAAAAGATGAACTTTTATCTAAAAAGCCTGGTATGATGACGCTTGTTGCATTAGGTATTTCTGTAGCATATATTTATAGTTTATATGCATTTTATATGAATCATTTTAGCCATGCATCTGGGCATGTTATGGATTTCTTCTGGGAATTAGCTACATTAATATTGATTATGTTGTTAGGACATTGGATTGAAATGAATGCAGTTGGTAATGCAGGTAATGCTTTGAAAAAAATGGCTGAACTTTTACCTAATAAAGCGATAAGAGTGATAGATTCGGAAGAAAAAGAAGAGGTTTCTATATCTGAAATTGCAGCGAATGATATTGTGGAAGTAAAAGCTGGAGAAAGCATACCGGCAGACGGAGTGATAACTCAAGGAAGTACCTCGGTAGATGAATCATTAGTAACAGGAGAATCTAAGCAAGTAGTTAAAGATGAACAAGATGAAGTTATCGGTGGTTCAATTAATGGTTCAGGAACGGTACATGTCAAAGTAACTGCTACAGGAGAGAATGGCTATTTATCACAAGTGATGGGGTTAGTAAATCAAGCACAAAATGATAAGTCTGATGCGGAATTATTATCAGATAAAGTAGCGGGTTATCTATTTTATTTTGCAGTAAGTGTTGGTTTAATAGCATTTATCGTGTGGATGCTTATCCATAATAATATAGATTTTGCTTTGGAAAGATTAGTGACGGTATTGGTTATAGCTTGTCCTCATGCACTGGGATTAGCTATACCTCTAGTTACGGCGCGTTCAACTTCTATTGGCGCACATAATGGATTAATCATAAAAAATAGATCTTCTGTTGAATTGGCCCAACATATTGACTATATTATGATGGATAAAACAGGCACTTTAACAGAAGGTGATTTTTCAGTGAATCATTATGAAAGTTATACAGATCAAAGTGATAATGAAACAATCTTATCTTTATTTGCTTCATTAGAAAGTAATTCCAATCATCCACTCGCTTTAGGCATCGTGACATTTGCTAAAAGTAAAGGTATCAAAATTAAAAATCCTCAAGAAGTTACCAATATACCAGGTGTTGGATTAGAAGGTATAATAGAAAATCAAAAATATAAAATTACAAATGCAAGCTATTTAGAAAACAACAACTTGAAATATAATATCGAAGAATTTGAAAATCTTGCGAAACAAGGTAATTCAGTAAGTTTCTTAATAAATAATGATGAGGTAATAGGAGTTATTGCACAGGGAGACAAAATTAAAGAAAGTTCAAGAAAAATGGTTTCAGATTTATTATCAAGAAATATTACGCCAGTGATGTTAACAGGAGATAATAATGAAGTTGCAACTACAGTAGCTAAAGAATTAGGTATTAATGATGTCCATGCACAATTATTACCTGAGGATAAAGAAAAGATTATTCAGGATTATCAAAGTAATGGACATAAAGTAATGATGGTTGGTGACGGTATCAATGATGCACCTAGTTTAATTAGAGCGGATATAGGCATGGCTATTGGTGCTGGTACGGACGTTGCTGTTGAATCAGGAGACGTGATTCTTGTTAAAAGTACACCATCAGATATTATTCATTTCCTTTCACTTTCTAAAAATACTATGAGAAAAATGGTTCAAAATTTATGGTGGGGAGCTGGATATAACATTGTTGCTGTACCACTCGCATCTGGTGTTTTAGCATTTTTAGGGTTAATATTATCTCCTGCTGTCGGAGCAATTTTGATGTCTTTAAGTACGGTTATTGTGGCAATTAATGCAATGACATTAAAATTGAAGTAGAATTATAAAATTTTGAATGAATGCGTACGAATAGAACGATTTGAATAAAGTGGAACGACACAATCTTTTTAAAGGAAAGTGTTTGTTCCACTTTTTTAATTAGTAAACTAGAAATGAATTATGCTAAACTAGTGCTAATTAAAAAGGGGGTATGACATGTCGTTAAAACTGGAGCCTATGACGCAAAAAACTTTTGATGAAATTTATGAAAATAGCATTCATGAATATGCGCATGAACATATAAAAAGTGGTGATTGGGAAGCAGAAGGTGCCATTGAGAGGGCACGTTCAGATTTTGAAAAACTATTGCCTTATGGCTTAGCTACTGAAAATCAGGATTTATTTTCTGTTATTTACTTGAATGAAATGATTGGATATTGTTGGTTACATTTTGAGGGAATTAAAAAGAAAACTAAATGTTTTATTTATGATGTACATATTTTTGACAGTTATAGAGGTCAGGGTTTAGGTGAAAAAACGATGCTTTGTATCGAAGATTATTGCCAAAAAAGAAATATACATCGTATTGGTTTACATGTGTTTGGTCACAACGAGAGGGCAGTATCCTTATACAATAAATTAGGGTTTCAAACTACTAATTACAGAATGGAAAAAGTGATAGGGAATGATAGGCATTAAAATAAAACGCTAATTTAAAAAAGCTATCAAAAGTTTTAAGTAAGGGATTTTAAAAATCGGTAATCTATGCAAATTGATAGCGAAACATTTTTAGAATTTAGCATCTATTTTTGGATTTTTTAATGAATGTTGGCTGGCTAGATAAATGAGGTTCAACATGAACTTAGATTGATCCTAATGGTTTTATTAACATAAAGGAAATAAGAGACCACTGACTTATAACTTTTTATAAAAATAGAGAAGACGTCCTTTCTATTGGACAGATATAGAAAGAGACGTTTTTTATATGACTAAAGCTTTATGAAAGCCACTGAATTGTCTGTTTGCCAGCATTTGTATATTTATGACCAGCCAATTAATTGTGCAATTACTAATGAAATAATTGAAATAAGTCCCCACATAATAAATAAAGGGAAGAAAAACTTGATCCACTTAGTATAAGAAACGCCACCAATGGCTAATGCTGCCATGAAATAACCACTTGTAGGATAGAATACATGTGTGAAGCCATCGCCTAATTGGAAAGCTAAAACAGCTGTTTGACGAGTAATTCCTAGCATATCGGCTAATGGTGCCATGATAGGCATAGTGACAAGTGCTTGACCACTTCCTGATGAGATGATGAAGTTAATTAATACCTGAACGAGATACATACCGATGACTGCGACAGTCGGTGTAGCACTGTCAATAACAGAACCTAAGCCATGCACGATGCTGTCCATAATTTTACCGTCTTCAAGAACTACCGCGATAGAACGCGCGAGACCTACAATGATAGCGCCCATCAATACGTCTTTAAATCCGTCATTAAATGACTCGCAAATCTCACGTGTATTCAATCCAGTAATTAATCCAACAACAATTCCCATAATGATAAATAATCCAGACATTTCAACCATAAACCAACCCTGTGTAGTAACACCATAAACAAGTACAATAAAAAAGGCTAATACAACTGCAATGCCAATTTTTTGACGTTGTGTTGCTACTAGCGGTTCGTGGTTCGTAATATCTTTATAGGTTTGTCTTTTTTCAGTGTCTTCTTGGTAAACTAAGCTAATACGTGGGGTTTGTTTTACTTTTCGTGCGTATCTCATTATAAATAATATTGTTATAAAGAGCACAAAGATAAAAATTATGAGTCGTAAGCCGATACCAGAAAAGACAGGGATACCAGATAATTTTTGTGCTAAACCAGTATTGATTGGGTTTAATACACCGACTGTAAAGCCTACAACAGTACCACATAGCGCAATCGCAGTAGCGGTTATAGAGTCATAACCTAAAGCAATAATTAATGGAATGATAACGGGTATGTATACAAGTGAAAGTTCAGCAGTACCTATGAGCGTAGCAATAATTGCAAATACTGATGTCAGTACTGGAATGATAAAGATACTATGATTTAAAAACCTACGCGCGAGTTTATCAACGCCAATTTCAATAATGCCTGTACGTCGTAATACCATAAACATACCACCAATAATCAGGGTGAAGAATACAATTTCACCTGCTTCAATGAGACCTCTCGGAATAATGGATATAAAGTCTATGATATGCACTGGCGAAGCTTTTATATAATGAAATGAGTCTGCATCAACCATTTCTCTACCTTCTGGTCCTTTAATTCGATCAAATTCTCCAGAAGGAATGAGGTAAGTTGAAATGGTGGCTAAGACACCAAATATAAATAAAATAACATAAATATGTGGCATTTCTAACTTTTTCCTGTCTTTATTTGTTGCTTTCCCTTTATTTTTTGAAAATTTCATTGCTACACCCCTTTTAGCTAACATAAATAATGAAAATATATCATGGTTATACAAAAACTAAAATCTTAATTTTCTGAAAATTTTAATTTAAACTTAATTATAACAAAATTTTTATAAAATCATTAAATAAATATGATTTTAGTTAAATAATTTAGCATGAATTAATATAAAATAAAAAATCTAGTAATTGAACTGTGCAGCTCACTTACTAGACTTTACTAGAAACATTATATCTATTTGATAATTAAAGACAGTAACAAGCCACTATCTTAATTATAGATGTTTATTACATTGTTCGATCAACATTACTACACAATATATTCAAATAGCGATGAACATTATGAGAAGTCGTATCTTTAGGCAGTGCATGAGAAAACGTATTACCTTTTGTCGTTTTAACAGTGTAGATTATGTCATAGTTACTAATTTTGAAATCAATTATTTTCATAAATATCCCCTTAACAATGGTCATTGTTTTAAAATAATGAAATTGCAAATGAAACTGTGAAATAGGTTGAAGTACAAAGTTGACCATTTATATAATTGTACTATACATAAATCTTTTAAGTAATAAAAAGTATAACATATTTATGAAACTAACTTAAATAATACAAATAAAAAACACATTCAAATTTAAGAATATGTTTAATCATTAAGTAAATTTATTATTTCATCGTACTTTTGTTCACTCAAGGTACCTAAAGGACTTTGATTTATTTCAAATATTAAAAAATCATCATTTGAATTGAATACACTTTTTATAGTTTCACAAATCGTTTTTTTAGCTAAGTCACTTTTTAACAACCACAAACCTTTGTAGATGTATAAAGGTTTACCAACAAGATTTAACTTTGAAGGTAATTTTTCATACCCATAAGAAATAGAATTTAAATTATAGGATAATATATATTTCGCCATTTATATCGCCCTCCGATATAAGCATATCATTAACTAAGATTTAAAGGTTGAAAGAAGGTTGAGTTTAAACACCATTGACTAATTTATTGAATATTATAGACTGATTAAGTTTGTTTTTATTTTAGAAGGGGATTTTAATAGTATAAGTAACTTTATTTTTAATACTATGAGGTGAAATAAAAATGAATTATATAAATTATATAACATCAAAAGATAACACGAAGCTTTATGCAAAAATAAATGAAATTGAAAAGGCTAAAGCTAATATTATTATAGTCCATGGATTAGCTGAACATCTTGATCGTTATGATGAATTAGCTAATTACTTAAATAAAAATGAATTCAATGTAATTAGGTATGATCAGCGGGGACATGGTCGATCAGAAGGTAAGCAGACATTTTATAGTAATAAAGATGAGATTGTTGAAGATTTGACTGCTGTGGTTGATAAAGTTAAGGCTGATTATAAAGGGAAGATATATTTAATTGGTCATAGTATGGGTGGATATACAGTAACATTATTCGGTACACAATATCCTAATGAAGTAGACGGCATAATAACATCTGGCGCTTTAACGAGATATAATAAGAAAACGTTTGGTGAAGTAGACAATCATGTAGATAAGTATAGTTATTTTGATAACGAGCTTAATGAAGGACTATGTTCAGATCAAAATGTTGTTGAAAAATATGCATTAGATGATTTGAATGCAAAGCAAATTTCAATGGGATTAATAGTTAGCCTAATGGATGGTATAGCATATTTAAAAGAAAATGCATCCAAATTTATTGAACATACACTTATATTACATGGTAAGGAAGATGGGTTGGTGAGTTACCAAGATTCATTACAATTATTTGATGAAATAGGTTCTGAACATAAATCAATTCATATTTATGATGGTTTACAACACGAAATATTTAATGAATCTTCTTTTAACAAGAATATTTTTAAAGAAATTGTTGATTGGTTAGATAATGAAATATATTCTACATAAATTTTTAAAGTAGATTTACAAATTAATTGTTGATTAAGTCCTCAAATATTTTAAAATGTTTGTTTCAGCAATTTGAAGGATTTATAAATAAAAAAATAATTAAGACAAAATAATTGAAGGAGACAAATATGTTTATTAAAACCTTGCACATGGAATACGAAGAGAGTTTCGAAGAATTTGATACACGCGTAAACCAATTTTTACATGAAGTTGACGATAAACAGCATTGGGAACTTGTTTCAGTGACACCTTCAGTTACAAACACTGTGGAAGGCGTAGATTATTTTATTACAATTGTTTATAAAAAGTAATGAATAGTACGATAAAAAAGAGCCTGAAAAAGTTTTCAGGCTTAAACACAATATAGACAGTAACTTGGTTAGGAAATGTCTAATCATCATGATATCAATCTAATCACTAATTATATAAATTCAATATGTGTACTAAATTCATATAATTAGTGACTAAATGTTTTTTGAGGGTCGTTGAAATAATCGGCTAAAATTTTAGTGTCATTTTCTGATGGTTCTCTATATCCATGTTCCCAATCCCATATTTGACATATTCTATAACTTTTCTCGTAGTTTTTGTTTAAATTAATTGCTAATTTAGACAAACTTAAATGCTTTTTTTCACGTAGCTCAGTTAAAATTTCCAAAATTTAAAACCTCCATCATTTAAATGTATAAGACTTATATTAATTATTTTAGTACAGATAAACTGTATGTTCAAATAACTAAATATTTATTTAGAATTAATTGGAATGTTATTTCCAACGATTTTAATATTTTGAATAAAATATAAATCGTTTGTTGATTGTATGAGGTGTCAGGATATAAGGATAGGGTATTAAAATATTAAAAATATTTATAATAAGGAGGAAAATAAATTGAAAATAATTGCTATGAGTATTTTTGTAGATAATCAAGAAAAAGCAAAACAATTTTATACAGAAAAGCTCGGTTTTGAACTTGTACATGACATGGAGATTGGTGGCGGATTTAAATGGTTAACTGTAAAAGAAAACAATTCGAACAATCCGGTAGAAATCGTTCTTGAACCTAATGAGAACCCTATTGCAAAGAGATATCAAGATGATTTGTTTAATGCAGGTATTCCCGTAACGATGTTTGGCGTTTCTAATTTAGAACAAACACACCAATCACTGTCAGATTTAGATGTAAAATTTCATACAACACCAAAAGAGGTTGAAGGAATTAAATTAGCAATCATCGAAGACACTTGTGGTAATTTAATTCAATTAATTGAGCAATAAGTGTATATTTTTTTCTAAGCACTAGATTTAATTTATCGTCATTTTTTATGATATAAGTTAAGTTTGGTG
Organism: Staphylococcus sp. GDY8P94P; assembly: GCF_017892255.1. NCBI lineage: Bacteria > Bacillati > Bacillota > Bacilli > Caryophanales > Staphylococcaceae > Staphylococcus > Staphylococcus sp. GDY8P94P. Next base: position 300,121 of record NZ_JAESKU010000001.1, on the reverse strand, counting down.
CTTGTTACTTATTATATTAAAGCACTTTATAAAATATAATTTCTGTATTCATCAACGATGAAAATAAATAATCATTTTTTGTAGCGCTCTGAATTAAACACTAGTTAACAAATTTTGGCTATGTTTATGAAGTATATTTTATTGGAGGGAACTTTATTGAAAGTTATGAGTTTGCAAATGCATTACTTTACGAATTACAATCCAATAACGATGGTAAACTAAATGATAAAGTAACGATGATCAATACGATATAACCCCTTTATCCACCGTATTCATCATCGTTCAAAAACTGGGTATTTATTTATTCATTTTATCAATATCTTCCGCAACAATTGTTAATAATTCTTCAGTTTCTGCGTCGGTTAACTCATCAGAACCTTTAATTCTAATGACAGAACCCTTATCTGTTTTAACATGGTAAATCGGTTCTTCGTCTTTATAAACTTTTCGTAATACTTTCATCTCATCACCCTTTTTTTCTATAAAACAATTCACGATAATATAAAATAATGTCTAAATAGAAACATTACTTTCATAAGACGAATAAGTTCTTATTTTATAACTGAAATGATTAATACTTTAACTATAGGATAACTTTTTATTAAATTCATTTCCACTGGTATGATTTAATTAATTTAATTATTTTGTTGAATCTTATTTAAAATAATACATTTTCAACTGTTAATTATAATTTATGATATTTTTTTGAGGAAATTAGTTTTTTGTGTTTTTATATTATAAAGAAGGGTATAACTAACCAAGCACAAAAAGTCCTCCAAACTTTAGTGTGGAATATATTTTCGAGATTGACGTCGCTTTTCGAAGCGGCGTTTTTGTTTTATACTGCATATAGTATGACTATTTAAAAAAGGGATGTATATTGTGAGATTATTGAGTATATTGTCATTTTTATGTAGCCTGGCGATAACAGTTGTTATTATATATGGCGTTATCATGATGGCTGGTGACTTAATGGGGTTAACAACATTTAATAATCAATTATTAATTGTAGGTCTAGCATTTGTATTATTGAGTGGTTTGTTTGGAAAAAGTAAACCAAGATTGTCAATGTTAGTGCTATTTATTGGATTTATAATTGTGATTGTTAATTAATAAATAATAAAAGGAGTGAAAAGGAATCAATGTTTACCATTGATTTCTTATTTTCACTCCTTTTTATATGAGTCATTTTATCAAAAATAACTAAGCTTTAAATGATTCAATATTGCCTTGAAGTTTTTGATCCATGTCATTAGCTATTTTTAATAATAATTGTTTTATATCTTTTGAAGTTAATTCATTATCAGCAGTAACTTTGATAATTAAGCCTAAATCCGTTTTAATATGGAAAGTCGTACGGTTATTTTCAGATACGCTTCTTAATATTTGCATCTTAATCACCCCGTTTTCAAATTACAGAATTATCGTTTGACGTATAACTAAACAGTATTAATGAGATAATTCAATTAACATAGTGTAAAATGTTAATTTGATATAAGTTTAATATATTTGAGATGAAATGAATAATAATTAGCTTCTGATATAGTGAGGTGATTATTTAATGTATTTAGGTATCATTTTGATATAGATAAGTTCGCCTAATAATTCACATAATGTTTATGTAATAATGACTGTAGTTGTAATGGTTACCCAATGGTTTGGTAAACCTAATGCTAAAGGTAGGACAACTAGTGCATTTCTTGTACTAGAACTAAATGCAATGGTCCTTTTGGTTTCTTGTGTTACTTTAAATAATTTACCGCATAAGGTACCTATTAAAGGAGCAATGATTAAAAAACAAATATAAATAGGTATAACTGTAATGACAATATTTAAATTATGGATAATTTTATTTATTTGTGATCCCACAATTGAAAATAAAACGAGAGCCATAAAAATTTCAGGAAGCCAAGAAGTAAACTTTAATATTTGATTTATGTTTTTGGACTTTTTACTAGAATATTGCAATAAAAGTGCTAATAATAAAGGGAAAATTATAAACATCAAAAACGACTTAAAGAATGGTAAAATATCTATTTGTGAAAAAATATCAGTGTTTAGAAATAGCGTAAAATACAAAGGTAATAATAAAATTTGGCATATAAACAGTAGCGGTGTAGCAAATAACATGAGTTGTTCGTTTCCTTTTCCTAATGCATTAAAAACAAGAACGTAGTCAATACAAGGCGTTAATAGAACAAGATACAACCCGATTATGATAGGTGCATCTGAAATATCAAACAATTGGATCAAACCATAAACAAATAAAGGAATAACAATAAAATTTGATATTAATAATGCCAAAATAGACTTTATATTAAACAAACTGTGTGTGATGTTAAAAAATGGAATTTGTGAAAACATACTAAACATAAGTAGACACAAACTAGCAGAAATTATAGATTCTAATATGTTGGCAAAAGTATTTGATATTAAGCCAACAAGGACACCGCTTAAAAGTGCTATAAAATAAATGTAAATTTGGTACTTTTCAATCATGGATTTTATATATTGCATAATGACCTCTCGTATATCAATTTTGTTCATGGATTTATTTCATACACAGTCAGTAATACAGAATAACTTGAAATAAAAAAAGTGGTGAGAAATCATGTATGCCATTTTGATTTCAAGTCCCACTTCTTTATATGAACTAGTTTCGATTTTATTTTTTGTCTTTATCTTGAACGCTTACTTTATTTTCAATTTTATCATCATTTGTGCTATCAATACTTAGAAGTAATGCACGAATTACTAAAACACCAGATATAAGTAATAACAGATTTTTTAATAGTTTCATATTTTCACCCACTTGTATGAATTTAAATGTTTGTTACAAAATAATTATATTTATATATATCATACACTAAAATCTACCGACTAAATAAAAATACTATTGTGTTTGTTTCCTTTATATAAAGGTTATTTAAAGGTCGACGACGTAAAGTGTTGAATTTTCTTCATCGACTGTTACTTTTAATTCATCACTATTATTTTCAATGGTGGTATTAACAACATTTCCTTGCTCAATCGTAAAGAAAATTTGGCTTAAAATACCCATCGCATATTCATTAATTGGACTTACAAGAGAAATAGAAGTTGTATCTTCTTGTATCATAAATTGCTTTTGACTTTGATTTATTAATTGCCACTTAGGTAAATAGGTTAATTTCATAATTGTCACTCCTTAATATTGCTACATTTTCAATATTTTTCTAAAGAAGAATATTGAATTTTGAATTAATTAATTGTGAAAGGGAATAAGTTCACCAAGTACATAAGAATAAGAGGTGATAGCATGATTGTTTTATTATCTATTATATTAGCATTAATTTTTGCTTTTCTAGCAACAATGCCATTTTTATTTATAAATACGAGGTTACATGAAAATGTTAATCACTCTAAGGAAGAGATACGCCATGAAAAAATAAGAGCGATTAAACGTTTTGTGTATTTTTTTATATTAATTATTATTTTGTTAATGGTTTTTCATTTCATTACAAATTGAATTGATACGTATAAAATACAAACATAAGTGCGAGCATATTTGATTCGTTCTTGAAATTAAATGACTTATGTTATAGAAGTAGGAGGAAATGATGATTTTTAAGTGATTCATGGGTGAAAGCTTGTAATAAAGCGCCACTTATTGAATTGATTTTAAGTGGCACCTCGAAAGCTTATGGTATCGTTTAGTTTAAACTAAGATTGTTTGATCGTATACGCATTGAATTGATATTGAACGCCTAAATATGATCTAACTGAAAATAATAGTAAAGAGTATACCCACAACACCAAAAATAATTAACATAACGGTCAGTCCGAGTAAAGATTCTTTGGTTTGTTGTTTGTCTTTCAATTTATAAAATATTAAAGAAATAATCCCACAAATTAAAAATATGAGTGAAAGCCAAAATACAATCATGAAATGTAAACTCAAATTCTTGTCCCTCCTTTGTAATGTCATCTAGCTGTAATACTTGATGATTTTATTCAATAACTTAAAAATTAATTGTTTTTAGTTTTGTAAGCTCGTTTGTATTATATTTTATCATTTATTCATAAGATGCCATAGTGTAAGATATTTTCACGAATTTGGTTATAAAAAGTAAATTCTGGAAATAGATTATCAGCATGATTATGTTTAACGTAGAAAAGAGGAATTGCATGAGCAATTTTAATGTGAAATTGGATAGGGCAAGACAAGCAGTAAATGAAATACAAGATAGTAACAGTAAAGATTTTCAAGAAGCAGAACAGTTAATTGTAGAATTGAAGCAAGCAATTAGAAATGACTTAATGCCACAAACTGAGCAAGAAGACAAAAGATTAAAAGACATTGCAAGCAAATTAAATACACATATAAAAACGAGTTTTGAAAAATTTCATACACCTCAGGATATAAGTCATTATTTAGAGTCAGCCTTTCAACGAGGTAAAAAAGATAAAACGTACGGGAGAGCATTAATATTAATTGAAGAAAATGAAATGATAGAACAAGTGAAAATACATTTTAATGATAGAGCACAAAACGCCAAGTTAATTAATAACATTTTAGAAAAATTGATTGAACTGAGTATAGAAATAATGCCAACCGAATATACAGAAATATTGAAAATTGAAAAATCATATTTCGAAAAAGCATTTGCCAATTAAAAAAGAATTAGCGTATAAATATTAAAATTTTAGATTTTATTAATTATAACGGTGTATAATAGTAGTGAATCGAATAAGTAAGGAGATAAATAATTATGAATGAAGTAAATAAAGTAATTTATATTGTTTTAGCGGTGTTTTTAGGAAGTTTTGGAATTCATAAGTTTTATGCTAGAAAAACTGGTATGGGTCTTTTGTTCCTTGTATTTTGTTGGACAGGTATTCCACAAATTTTAGCTATTATAGGTGCGATTATTACAGTATTTAAACCTGCTGATCAAAATGGCAATGTTTTAGTTTAAAACTATGATATAAAATAAAACGAGGCTGGGACATAAACCCCCATTTTCAAAATAAGAGGACAAATCCTTAACAATGGATTTGTCCTCTTTATATTTAAAATTTTCCGATTTTGATCGTGCATGCTTGCCTGGGGGATATGTCTCGAGCCTGTAGTCTCTCGCTCATATCATTTCCCCGGGCGTCAGCACAATGAAAAATCGTTGGAATATTTATCAAGATACAAAAGCAAAGGCTCATTAGAAACAATTCATTACCTCTAATATATTGATGAAGTTCTTATTTTATAAAATTAATAACATGAGTTAGCCAGAAATCATAAGTAATAAAGAATTGGACCTTTTGATATGAGAATAATATGCGATTTTGATCGTGCATGCTTGCCTGGGGTATGGTTCGAGCCTGTAGTCTCTCGCTCATATCATTTCCCTGGGCGTCAGCACGTTACAAAATCAGTACAATAAAATTTATGTATGAAAAACAATTCAAAACTAATAAGAAAATAATGAAGCATTTTAATTTGGGAGTTATTTTAAATCTCAAATTAATCAACAGCTTTCATAACCAGAGACTAAAAAATCTGTAGTCAAAGAAAAATTGATGTAGAAGCAGTTTTTGAGTTCATGAAGGCTATTTTAGGTCTCAATCGAATGTCAGTTCGGGGGATAGACAAAGTCAAAAGATAATTAGGATTTGTCCTAATAGCATTGAATGTAAGGAAAATGGTAGCTCAACGAGGTACACTATTTGATAAAAATAAAGAAAACGACAATTTCTACATATCTCAATAGAAATTATCGTTTTCTGTTTAGTCAGAGACAATTATGTCCTGAACTCGTTTTTATATTGAAAAATATAATGACATCAATCAAATTAAAATAAAAAAGTATTTAATTTTTATTGCTTTAGCAATAGAATTCATAAACTTTACAATATTTACAATTTTGATTAAATACTATGAAAACAACAATTAAACTGTTCATTTTTAAATTTAAAAATGAACAGTGATAGACAAATAAATATTATTTGTTATGATTATGAAAAGGCTTTAAATAGTAAGACATGTAACGATTAAAATTTAAATAATCGAGGTAATGCTTATGACATTCTATGATTTTATAAATGACTTTGTTAATGACGACACGCCACTTGGTCAACTTGCCTATTTTATAAATAAAGATAAGAATTTCCCTAAACATGCAACAGGATATCATGAATTATATGCATATTTTAAAACGAATTATAATTATAATGAAATAATGACGTCTGCAAAAAGGGCATTAAGTTTATATCTGAATAACTTAAGCGTTAATTAGCATAAAGATTCATTGTTCATAATACCAATTTCTTATTTTTAGAGCATATTTAATGTCTTCCGTTCTAAAGTTAATTTCGTTATTTCTAATTGAAAAAGGTTCAATGATATCTTGAGCCATCCATGTATTAATAAGTTCTGTAGGTAGGCCATCTAATTCCATGTCACTTTTACTTAGAACAAAACATTCCCAATCTAGAGAAATTTTTGTAGGATTAATATATACACACTCATTAATCTGATTCATAAAAACACTCCTTAACATTGTAAATCCGACGTTAAGTTTTACCCAAGTACAAATAAAATAAAACGACAATTTTATTTTATTTGTCTACTAATAAATAATAATATGTAATTGTTGATAATCATTAATATATAAATATAAGCACAGTACGAAAAAGCATGTCATCAACTAATTCATTGGCGATATAAATTATAAACTCGTATACAAATAAAGCACTCATCCAATTTGAAGTGGATGAGTGCTTTTTGTATTCAAAAGCTAACATTCTTGTTTACTGTGCATATTTTTCTTGAAGTAAGTTGAGATATGTACTTTTACCACGGTATAATTCCTAAAATACAAGCTACTAAAATCATAAATAGACTAGATCCAACAGCCCATTTTATTACTATGCGTTGGTTTTGGCCGTATTCTATATCTAGCATACCTACAAGTAAATAACCAGCAGCATATAATGGACTTAACACATGTAAAGGCTGACCTAGAACTGAAGCTCTGGCCATATCAACTTTGGAAATACCAAATTGTTGCGCAGATTCAGCTAAAATAGGTAATACACCATAGTAGAAAGGATCATTAGCCATAAAGTATGTAAATGGTCCACTCAAAATTGCCGTGATTAACGCAAAATGATTGCCCATTGCATCTGGTATGATTTGTACCAAAGTATTAGCCATTTCGTTAACCATTTTTGTTCCATTCATTACACCTGTAAATATACCTGAAGCAAAAACAAGACTGATTACAGAAAGTACATCTCCAGCATGTTTTTTTACAACAGAATTTTGAATACTTAAATTAGGATAGTTTAGTAATATTGCAAAGCCAAACCATAACATAAACAAGACTGGTATTGGCATTAAGCCGATAACCAGACAGACGATTAATGAAATTGTTAGTATTGCGTTTGGAATAAGCATTTTTGGTCTTTTTAATAAAGATTCTTCTTTTGTATCGTTAGGTTTTATATCATTTAAATCAATATTTGTATTTGATGTAATATACTTTTTTGAACGCTTTCCAAGTATGTAAGCAACTCCAAATGCAAATAATATACCAGCAATCATTGCAGGTATGATAGGCACAAAGACTTCTTCAGTAGTTACTTGCAAAGATGAAATCGCACGTGCAGTGGGGCCACCCCAAGGCAACATGTTCATTACACCGATAGATAGAAGCGCCAATGTTGATAAAGTATATAGACTCATGCCAATCTTTTTATAAAGTGGCATCATTGCAGTTACGGTGATGATGAAAGTAGTGGTACCATCACCATCTAATGCTACCATAGATGCTAAAATTACAGTGCCTATTGCTATTTTTACTGGATCCCCTTTAACGACTTTTATAATTTGATTAATGACTGGTTCAAATAAGCCAACATCTATCATAACGCCAAAATAAAGTATGGCAAAAGTCAGCATAATTCCAGTTGGTGCAACAGTTTCTATGCCATCTAACATAAACTTACCTAAACCTGCATAGAAGCCACCAATTAAAGCAAAAATGGTAGGTATGACAATTAACGCAGTTAAAGCTGACATTTTACGTGTCATAATTAATACCATAAAGATGATAATCATAATAAAACCGAGAATTGCTAAGTTCATATATTCAATTTTCCCCCTTTGTTTTTATCATTATATACTTTTCAGAAATTTTTTAAAAATAAAATATTACTCTTTTTCAAAAAGTATATAGTAAAAAAACACTTCATAACCAAAATAAATAGTTATGAAATGTTTTGCGGATATTAAATATTATAAAATAAATATGTATTCATAAAATTAAATGAAAAAATTTATTACATATGATTTCCAAAAAGGGTAACTTAGTAGTGCTAAAGAAAATACTGATACCAACATAGCAAAAATATTAGCAATACGATCTCCGCGTAAACATGCATATAAATTAATAAGCAGTACACCCAATATGAATAACAGGCCAGCTAATATTTGCATGTCTCCTTCTAAAATTTTATTAACTGCTAATAATGGGGTTGTTAATGTAATTAATGACAAGAACAGTGATAATAATGTCGTTGCATATTTCAAATTGTTCAGTCCTCTCTAAGAAATACTTTATTAATCTAATGTATAAATGATAGCTTAATAAAATAATATTTGCTTAACAATTTAATTGCAAGTCATTTTTATATATGACATAACATTTATCAAAAAGATGATTAACGAAAAGTGTCAAATTATAGTAGTTAGGAAGTTGTCCGTATTGTGAATGGATAGTATAAAAGACTTGTTTATTCGAATAAAGTCATATCTTCACCATTGAAATAGTAAATCAACCAATGTTCATCAACATAATCTACGTCATATTTTCTGGCAAATTTTTCTATTGCAAGTAATTCAAAATTTAAATTACTAAAAAAGACTTTGCCACTAATATTATTTGATATAAGTGAAGTCATTAGAATTTCAATTTGTTTATCATGGCAGATTTGGAATACATATTTCATTAATTGTTTGGCAATTTGTTCTTTAAGTTCATGGTTATTACCCATAACACACATATTTTCGATTACTGCTTTGTGTGACAGGCTGTAATTTTGATTAAATATAAGTGTTACAGCACCTATCAAAACACTATCTCGAAAGGCTCCAATGACAATTGATTGATTTGAATTAGTAGAAAGTAAATCGTTTAAATTGAGTTCGGCTAAGCATCGATCATTTTGCAATTTCCAAGCAAATACGTCAAGATCTTCATGAATGCCACGTTTTAATAATGTTCTATAGTTGGGTAAATCATCGATTGATAAATAACGTATATTTGTCATTGTATGCCTCCTAAACTTTATAAACCATTTATATAATAGATTAATAAATTTTACTGCCGTATTAAATTTGATTTTAAGGGAAAAAGGAAAATTGAGCAACACTATATTTAATTTTATTCAAAAACATGGAATCATTTTTAATTTAAAAAACAAAAAACTATTAATTTTTTAAGTGTTTAATTGCATTTAATTTAATTTTTAAGTAACGCGAATAGATATGATAATTATGGTATAATATAGTGGATGATATATTATGAGCGGAGGCACGATAAGTGGGATCTTTAATGACTATTATAGTTTCGCTAATTTTGCTTATCTTGATTTCTTTTGCCATATTAATGATTTACATCTGGATTAATTATAAAGATGAAGACAATTAGTAAAAAAGAGAAAACGATCAAAAGACATCATGACATAAGCATAAGCAGTATTAAAACAACAAAAAACCCCCAAATTCCTAATGGAATTTGGGGGTTTAGCATTATCGTTATTCTACGACTTGTACATTTAAATCTACGTCAATATTACCGCGTGTTGCTTTTGAATATGGACAAAATTCATGTGCATCTTGTAGATATTTTTCTGCATCTTCTTGTGATAAAACGTTTTTAACTTTTGCATCTATTGAAACGCTTAATTTAGGGCTTTCAGCCTCTGGGTCATCTTCTAAACGTACAGTTAAAGTGACTTCAGGTTCAGCGCCTCTTACTTTATTTTGTTTAAGAATTAAATCAAATGCACCATTAAAACATGACGCATAACCTGCTGCGAATAATTGTTCAGGATTAGTACCTTTTTCAGCATCAGCTTGTGCTGGAGGAATGACTGCTACATCAATTGCTTTATCATCTGTTTGAACGTGACCGTTACGACCACCTGTATTCGTTGCTTTTGTTTCATAATTTACTGCCATTATATTACCTCCTAAATTACTTATATAACGACTATACCCTGTAAATTAAATTTAAATCATATAAAAAGGTGAATAGATTTTTATTATTTACTTAAACGATGCTCTTTTAAGATTGTGTTCGTTCTCAATATTGTTATACAATAATTTTAATGTTGAGTGAAAAGGAAGTTTTTAAAATGTCTGAGGTAAAAATTGCAGTAACGATAGAACCAGAAAGTGAAATTTCACAAACTTTTTTAAACGATTTAATAAAATATCAAACATCTATCGATATAATAGAATTAAGAGTTGATCAGTGGGCAACACCAAGAGTTGATGACATAGCTAATGTCATTGATAAATTATATAAGCTAAACTTAAATAAGAAAATTTTAGTTACTTATCGCACACAATCACAAGGCGGTAAAGGTGATTTGCCGATTGATGCGTACATTAAATTACTTGAAAGTATAATTGAAATAGACCATGTGGATATGATTGATGTTGAATTTGAAATTAACCGTCAATCTCAATATATAGCGAACTTGATTGATAAAGCCCATAAAAATGATATTGAAGTTATATTGTCTTATCATGATTTTCAAAAAACACCACCACTTGCTCAGTTAAAACATTTGTATTTTAAAATGCATCAAATCAATCCAGATTACTTAAAAGTTGCAGTCATGCCTTATAGTAAAGAAGATGTCTTAAATTTATTATCAGCATTATCAGCAACAGTAGATACAGTGCCACAACAAGTGATTGGCATTGCTATGTCAAAATTAGGCATCATTTCAAGAACTGCACAAGGTATTTTTGGTGGTGCAGTATCCTATGGTTGTTTGGATAATCCTAAAGCACCTGGACAGATACAAGTTGAAACTTTGCGCGCGCAGTTAAGGTTATATCAGTAGTTTGAAAATCTAATCGTACTATCTTATAATTGAAAATAGTTATCAATAGGAAAGGGCGATATTAGATGGAACTACAAGATGCAATAGCTCAACGAAGAAGTATAAAGGTCTTTAGAAGAGATATGAACATAGATGACGATGCTTTATATGAAGCGATACAGCGTGCTACAGATGCACCCAATCACGGCTTGAGAGCACCTTGGAGAGTGGTTCATATCGCAAAAGATAGATTGGGAGATATGAGTAAACAATTAACTGAAATTGCTTTTCCTAATCTGAGAAAAAAGCAGGAAGATCACTATAAAGTTGCTACCAATTTAGGTGGTATGCTTGCATTAATCGTTAAAGAAGATCCAAGACAAAAAGAAAGTTTAGAGAATAATATGGCATTTGGTGCATTTGCACAAAATCTTATGCTATTACTTTTTGAATCAGGTATAGGTACCTGTTGGAAGTCACCGGCTTATATTTTCAATCCTGAAATACGCAAAATATTTGGTGTGAAAGATGATGAGCGTTTAGTTGGATTACTATATTTGACTGATTTGGAAGATTTAGAAAAAATGCCACATCGAGAACGTCAACAAAATCAAGTCATTGATAAGTTTTAAATAAAACAATTCGGGACATAAATGTCTCTGACTAAACAGAAAACGATAATTTCTATTGAAATAATGTAGAAATTATCGTTTTCTTTATTTTTATCAAGTAGTGTACCTTGTTGAGCTACTATTTTCCTTACATTCAATGCTATTAGGACAAATCCTAATTATCTTTTGACTTTGTCTATCCCTCGAACTGACATTCGATTGAAACCTAAAATAGCCTTCATGAACTCAAAAACTGCTTCTACATCAATTTTTCTTTGACTGCAGATCTTTTAGTCTCTGGTTATGAAAGCTGTTGATTAATTTGAGATTTAAAAAAATTCCCAAATTAAAATGCTTCATTATCTTCTTATTAGTTTTGAATTGATTTTCATACATAAATTTTTAAGTAGACATTTTAAACAATCATCACATTCGTATAATTTGTGTCATGTTAAAATCTTTATACATAAAGCACCTCGTTAATTTGGTTTAGTAGTGTTTATTAAATTATACGAAAGGGCCTTATTTTTTGAATGAAAAATGCAAATTGTACTGGTTTTGCATCGTGTTGAAGCCCGGGGAAATAGTATGAGTGAGAGACTACAGGCTCGAGCCATATCCCCAGGCAAGCATGCACAATCAAAATCGGAAGATTTTAAATATAAAGAGGACAAATCCATTGTTAAGGATTTGCCCTCTTATTTTGAGAATGGGGATTTTTGTCCACTCCCATTTTAATGCTTATTTCAAAATTTTGATTGTTTAAAAGTTAATAGAATTAAACCAGTAATTACTCAAACGTTTCGGCTAGGAATGATTCAACTTGTTCAGGAGATTTAGCATTTGCTGAATGTAAATGTGCTAATTTCTCTCCATTTTTAAAAACTAGTAAACTTGGAATACCCATAACATCATTTTCAACTGCAGCGTCTTCCAATTCATCGCGGTTTACAGTGTACCAGTTATAATCGTTGTACTTTTCTACAATTGGGTCAATCCACATGTCCATTGCCTTACAATCTGGACACCATCCTGCTTCAAACTTAACGATGACTGGCTCGTCACTTTGCACTGTATTTTTAAATTGATCATTAGTATTAATTGGTTCCATAATTAGACTCCTTTATAAAGATATTATTGTAAACATTATAACCGACAATTTGCAGTTATTAAAAAAATCAGCTTAATAATTAGAGCGTTTTTGTTATAAGTTTGTTATATTAGTGTTAACTAAGCATAGGAGGTCCTGAAAAATGATAAAATTTTACCAATATCCTAATTGTACAACTTGTAAAAAAGCTGCAAAATTTTTACAAGCATACGGGGTAAGTTTTGAACCTATCGATATTGTGCAACATACACCAACTAAAAATGAGTTTAAAGAAATCATTAATACTACAGGTATTGATATCAATAAACTATTTAACACGCATGGTGCAAAATATCGTGAATTAGGCCTTAAAGATAAATTAAAAGACCTTTCCGATGAAGAAAAACTAGATTTATTATCCTCGGATGGCATGTTAGTGAAACGACCACTCGCTGTATTAGGTGATAAAGTAACAGTAGGTTTTAAAGAGGAACAATACAAGGAAACTTGGTTGTAAACACATTTTCTTTTACAATTCATTTTTAACAACTTTTGAGAATAATAGCTATATGCTTAAAAAAATTTTGTGCGATGAATTGTGAAACATGAGAAGTGTTGTAAAATCAATTAAATAGTTGATTGTAAGCCTTTCATATGGCATCATAAATATGTAAAAACATTTAGGAGGGGATTCTCGTGGCAGTACCAAGTGAATTAAAATATTCTAAAGAACATGAATGGGTAAAAATTGATGGAAATACAGTGACGATTGGTATCACTGAGTATGCGCAAAGTGAATTAGGTGATATCGTATTCGTTGAATTACCTGAAACTGATGACGATATTGACGAAGGTGAATCTTTTGGTAGTGTTGAATCAGTAAAAACAGTTTCAGAACTTTATGCGCCTGTTTCAGGTAAAGTTGTAGAAACAAATGATGAACTAGAAGATAGTCCAGAATTCGTTAATGAATCACCATATGAAAAAGCATGGATGGTTAAAGTTGAGTTAAGTGATGAAAGTCAATTAGACGAGTTAATGTCAGCTGACCAATATTCTGAAATGATTGGTGAATAATATGAAATCAAACTCCACGATACGATATATCATGGAGTTTTTATTTTATCCTATAATGAAAGGCTGAATTTTAATTCAATATTCAAGTTGTTTTTGAAGTATAAATTACTTTTAAAAGTATCTTTAATAATATCATTGCTGATAAATTGAATATTCAATTATTAAGATTATAATAAGAATCTATAATAAATGTTTATGTTGCTAATGTCTGGTGTAGAACTAAATATAAAACTGAATTTACTATCATATTTAGAGGTGAATGTCATGGCGATATTAAACCAAGTTATCATTGTCGAAGGGAAAACAGACAAGAAACGGGTGAAGCAGGTGATTGACCAACCTATTGAAATCATTTGTACTAACGGTACTATGGGGATTGATAAGTTAGATGAAATGATTGAATCATTATACGACAAGCAAGTTTATGTACTTGCAGATGCAGATGATGAAGGTGAAAAGATACGTAAATGGTTTAAAAAATATTTAAGTGAAAGTAAACACATTCACATAGATAAACAATATGGTGAAGTAGCGAGATGCCCTAAAGCCTATTTGTCAAAAGTATTAGCAAAACATGGATTTTTAGTGAAAGATGAAGAAAAAGTAGCAAAAGCAAAGTTAGATTATATTGCTGAAAGGGTCAGTTTATTAACATGAATGTACAGAGTGAAACACGTGTTAATGTTTTAGAACACGTAGATAAAGAAAAATATCTAATTTTTGGTTATACACCAACCTGTGGTACATGTAAAGTATCGGAACGAATGTTAGATATTGCGAATGAAATTTTAAAATTACCAATTACTAAAATAGATTTAAATTTCCATCCTGATTTTAGCCAACAACATGAGATACAATCAGTACCGATACTTATGCTTATGTCCAAAGGCGAAGAACAAAAAAGAATTTATGCATTTCAATCAGTGCCTTATTTGTTAGAAAATTTAAAATAATTATTGACGAATCTTTAGTACAATGGTAGGATTATGGATAATTAAATAATGAACTCTTATCACGAGAGGTGGAGGGATGTGCCCTATGAAGCCCGGCAACCGTCTTTAATAGAAATGGTGCCAATTCACATAAAGTAGATAAACTTTAGAAGATGAGAGAAGCAGGTATGCTTTCTCTATTCTTCGGTGAAAAGAGAGAGCATTTTTTAATTGAATGAGCAATACAAGGAGGAAACGGCAATGATTGAATTAAATCAAATCGTTAAGAGATATAAAACGAAAAAACACGATGTGTTAGCAGTAGATCATGTTGATTTAAGCATTCAATCAGGCTCGATTTTTGGTGTGGTTGGTTTTTCAGGCGCAGGTAAAAGTACTTTGATAAGACTTTTAAATCATCTTGAACAACCAACTTCAGGAGACGTCATCATTGATGGAGATACCATAGGGAAATTATCGAAATCAGAATTGAGAAAAAAACGTCAAAAAGTGAGCATGATTTTTCAACATTTTAATCTATTGTGGTCACGTAATGTTTTGAATAATATTACTTTTCCATTAGAAATTGCTGGTGTATCACGCAGTGAAGCAAAAAAACGAGCGATGGAATTAGTGGAATTGGTAGGACTAAAAGGTAGAGAAAATGCCTATCCATCAGAATTATCAGGTGGACAAAAACAGCGTGTGGGTATTGCACGTGCGTTAGCAAATGAGCCTAATGTCTTGCTTTGTGATGAAGCGACAAGTGCATTAGACCCTCAAACAACAGATGAAATTTTAGAATTATTATTAAAAATTAAAGAAGAAAGAAATTTAACGATCGTTATTATCACACATGAAATGCAAGTCATCAGACGCATTTGTGATGAAGTGGCAGTAATGGAAAATGGTCGTGTTATTGAACAAGGAAATGTGTCAACTGTTTTTGAAAATCCTCAACACGAAGTAACAAAACGCTTTGTCAAAGAAGATTTAAATGATGAATTTGACGAATCCATTTCTGAATTGATCGATTTAGATGAAAGTGCGTATGTCGTACGTTTGAATTTTACAGGAAACAATACAACTGAACCGTTAGTGTCATACATAACAAAGACACATAATATTGATGTCAATATTCTTGAAGCAAATATTAAACATACTAAAGATGGTGCACTGGGCTTTTTAGTATTGCATTTATTAGATGTAAATTCTGAAAAATTCGAAAAGTTCAAAAATGATTTAGGTGCACAACATGTTTCTGTGGAGGTGTTAAAGCATGGGTAGTTCATTCAGCGAGATTCTACAGGAAATGCTAACGATGCCTAATGTAAGTTGGGACGAGGTTTGGTTAGCTACATATGAAACAATTTATATGACAGTGATATCTACAATATTTGCTTTTGTTTTTGGTTTGATACTTGGTGTGCTTTTATTTTTATCTGCTAAAAGTCAATCGCCTGTGGCTAGAGTGTTTTACAGCGTTGTATCATTTGTAGTGAATTTATTCAGAGCAATACCATTTATTATTTTAATTTTACTACTCATACCATTTACGAGTTTAGTACTTGGAACGATTAGTGGTCCAACAGGTGCTTTGCCAGCACTTATCATCAGTGCAGCACCATTCTACGCAAGATTAGTGGAAATCGCTTTTAAAGAAATTGACAAGGGTGTTATTGAAGCTGCTTGGTCAATGGGAGCTACAACATGGACAGTAGTTAAAAAAGTGTTGTTACCTGAAGCAATGCCAGCGTTAATATCTGGAATAACTGTAACAGCAATTGCTTTAGTAGGATCTACTGCAGTAGCTGGTGTAATTGGAGCCGGCGGTTTAGGTAACTTAGCATACTTAACTGGCTTCACACGAAACCAAAACGATGTCATATTCGTTTCTACAATTTTAATCTTAATTATTGTTTTTATCATCCAGTTCATTGGAGACCAAGTTACAAATAAAATAGATAAACGTTAAGTTAAAGGGGACAATTATATGAAAAAAATATTTAGTTTAGCTTCAATAATAGCTTTAGCATTAATATTAGCTGCTTGTGGTAATAGCGGTGGAGGTAAAGATAAGACAATTACAGTTGGTGCTTCTCCAGCCCCACATGCTGAAATCTTAGAAAAAGCAAAACCAATTTTAAAAGATAAAGGCTATGACTTAAAAATTAAAACGATTAACGATTATACGACACCAAATAAATTATTAGATAAAGGTGAGTTAGATGCCAACTTCTTCCAACATACACCATATCTAAATACTGAAAAGAAAGACAAAAATTATAAAATTGAATCAGCAGGGAACGTACATTTAGAGCCTATGGCTGTTTATTCAAAGAAATATAAAAGTTTAAAAGAATTACCAAAAGGAGCTACAGTTTATGTTTCAAATAACCCTGCAGAAGAAGGTCGTTTCTTAAAATTCTTCTCTGATGCAGGATTAATCAAAATTAAAAAAGGTGTTAAAACTGAAGACGCTAAATTTGATGATATCGTAGAAAATAAAAAAGATATCAAATTTAACAATAAACAATCAGCAGAATATCTACCTAAGATTTATCAAAAAGAAGATGCTGACGCAGTAATCATTAATTCTAACTTTGCAATTGATCAAGAATTAAGTCCTAAAAACGATTCAATTGTTTTAGAAAAAGCAAAAGACAATCCATACGCTAACTTGATTGGTGTCAAAGAAGGTCATAAAGACGATGAAAAAATCAAAGCATTAATGGATGCATTACAGTCTAAAGAAATTAAAGATTACATCAATAAAAAATATGACGGTGCAGTAGTACCAGCTAAATAATCGCGAAAACATGAACAAACCCTTTAACTTCAATAGTTGAAGGGTTGTTTTTGTTTGATTAATTTTAGTAAAAGGACAAAAAGTAGCGGTGTGTGGAATATGACATCTAAAAATACGAATGCTTTAGGATATATTAGCCTGGTTGCACATGCACAAATTTGTTCATAATATTCTCATCAACAAGTGTATTATGCAATTGTGTAGTGAGGTGTTGCTCGATGAGCTTAATAATTTAAAGGATTGATCATTGCTTTTTGAGATGCAGTTATATTTATTTACTTTTCTTACAAGATGATTTTAAATAGAAAAATTGCATATTTGAATTTCATAGTTTTATGGCGTAAAATTAAATTATGTTTGAGTGAATTGCTTTAAAGCACGAAAATGTTGATGGTGTTTTTTAATGCCACAATATCATTCAAACTGTGATAGGGAGAACTTAAAATTGGGCGCACCTTATATCAGAATATAGGCTGCGTCATTATATATAGGCATTCATCATATATCATTTCGCTATTGATGTATTAGTATGAATGTAAAATAGCCCGGATGAGGTATGGATTTGTAACTAAACTACTTAGTTAGTTATAGCAACGAATCATTACCATTCCGGGCTTTATGTTTTTGATAAGGGCAGAAATCAAATATTATATAATGATTGCGTTGTCAAAATGCTTATGTAAGCTTCCGATAAATACACAATCCTTTTTTAATATGGTTTATGCATAGAAAAATTAAAAATCATCGCTTGTAATATGTCCTAGTTTGTAGCTAATAAAGTAGCCTAAAATTACTGTAATAATAGAAATAATCCAAGTAAAAACATCAGTTGGCAAACCAGGAAATACTGCATACAGCGATCCTACAACAAAACCAATGATAAGTGCATAGGTTAAGTAAGTGTAATAGTTTAAAAGGTATTGAATCAATTTACTAGAAAATAAGAATCCACAAATAATCCCAATACCTACGACCATTAAGATTGGTACAGCTTTAAAATTTAAAGACATAAATTCTGAAATTGAAAACATTATAGTACCATATACACCAAATACTAATAACATAAAGGATCCTGAAATGCCTGGTAGTAACATTGCACTAGAAGCACAAACACCTGCAATAAAATATTTAATAATAAGACCAGTTGATAATTCAAGTGTTTCTCCTGCATGTTTATCTCCATTATTTAACAAGGTGATTACTACAATAATTATAATACCAAGTAAAACGAGTAAATAATGAGAAGTTTGAAATGTTTGTTTAACTCTTGCTGTATCCAATAAATAGGGTATGATGCCTGCTATAAGTCCAACAAATAAAAACATGGTTGGTACGGTGTGTTCACTTAAAAGATAATTAATTACTTTGCTCAATAAGCCAATAGCAATTACCATCCCTAATCCAATAGGAATCAGGAATTTTAAGCTTTCCCAAAACTTCTTTGAAAATATTCCACTAATAGACCGTATAAAATCATCATAAATACCCAGAAGCAAAGCGATAGTACCTCCGCTTACACCAGGTACTAAATCGGAAGTGCCCATTGCAAATCCTTTCCATAGATTTGACCACTTAATTTTTGACATACCAAAATCCTTTCTATCTAAAATATATTGAAAATGATAGCACAATTTTTCTTAGAACTATATTAAAAACAAAAGTTAAAATGAGTGAATGATTATAGAATATACTTTGCTTATAATAGATAGATATAGGAATAATTGAGTTGAGAACATCATATCTTATATTATCAGTTAAAGAAATGATTAACGTACTATCAAAAATCATTGTATTTTGATAACAATTTTAATTTAGCACTTGAAAAGGTTTATATTCCAACACAACTGCGTTATAATTAGAAGGTGTAACAAGGGCTCAGTCTTTTGACTGTAGATTAAAATTATTATAAACTAGATAAGAAAAATATATCATATAATACGGAGGGAATATGTATGCCATCAACATTAGAAATTAAAGACCTACATGTGTCTATTGAAGATAAAGAGATTCTTAAAGGTGTTAATTTAACAATTAATACAGGAGAAGTACATGCAGTAATGGGGCCTAATGGTACAGGTAAATCAACATTATCATCTGCAATCATGGGACACCCAAGCTATGAAGTAACACAAGGTGAAGTACTATTAGACGGCGTTAACATTTTAGAACTAGATGTTGATGATCGTGCCAAAGCTGGATTATTCTTAGCTATGCAATATCCATCAGAAATCACTGGTGTAACGAATGCAGACTTTATGCGTTCTGCGATAAACGCGAAACGTGAAGAAGGCGAAGAAATTAATTTAATGCAATTCATTAAAAAGTTAGACAAAGAAATGGACTTTTTAGATATTGATCAAGATATGGCACAACGTTATTTAAATGAAGGATTTTCAGGTGGGGAGAAAAAACGTAACGAAATTCTTCAATTAATGATGTTAGAACCTAAATTTGCTATTTTAGATGAAATTGACTCAGGACTTGATATTGACGCATTAAAAGTAGTTTCAAAAGGTATCAATCAAATGCGTGGAGAAACGTTTGGTTCATTAATCATTACGCACTATCAACGACTTTTGAATTATATTACACCTGATCATGTACACGTTATGTATGGTGGTAAAATTGTTACTTCAGGAGGACCTGAATTAGCGAAACGTCTTGAAGAAGAAGGTTATGAATGGGTTAAAGAAGAGTTTAATGCTGCAGAATAAGTCTTAATTCATATGAAAAATAATATTATAGATGAAGATTTAGGTTTTGATTTATACCGATGAGTTAAATCATACAATCATCAAATGGGAGGAAAAAAGTATGACGACTGAAACTTTGAACATTTCTGAAGCACAACTTGTTGAATATTCACAAGCCCATAATGAACCTTCTTGGTTAACTGAATTACGTAAAGAAGCGTTGCAATTAACTGAAACTTTAGAAATGCCAAAACCAGATAAAACAAAAATCACGAGATGGGATTTTGATTCATTTAAACAACATGAAACAAAGGGTAACGTATATGAATCATTAGAAGAATTACCAAGTGAAGTTAGAGAGATTATTGATGTTGAAAACACTGAGAATTTGGTTATCCAACATAATAATACATTAGCGTTCACAAAAGTTTCTGATTCAGCTCAAAATGATGGCGTTGTCGTTGAAGGCTTAGCAGAAGCATTGATTAACCATCCTGATTTAGTGAAAAAATATTTCATGAATGAAACTGTTACAGTTGATGAACATAGATTGACAGCACTACATACTGCATTGCTAAATGGTGGCGTGTTTGTATATGTTCCCAAAAATGTAGTGGTTGAGCATCCAATCCAATATGTAGTATTACACGATGATGAAAATGCAAGTTTCTTCAACCATGTTATTATTGCAACTGAAGAAAGTGCTGAAGTGACTTATGTTGAAAACTATTTATCAATCGCAAGTGGAGAAGGTAACCAGCTTAACATTGTTTCTGAAGTAAGTGCTGGTGCTAATTCAAAAATCACATACGGTTCAGTAGATTATTTAGATAAAGGTTTCACTGGCCATATTATTCGCCGTGGCGTTACTGAATCAGACGCTACTATAAATTGGGCGTTAGGTTTAATGAACGAAGGTAGTCAAATCATTGATAATACAACTAATTTAATTGGTGACCGTTCTGAAAGTGAACTCAAATCAGTGGTTGTAGGTACTGGTAGTCAGAAAATAAATTTAACTTCTAAAATTGTGCAATATGGTAAAGAAACAAATGGCTACATCTTAAAACACGGTGTAATGCTAGAAGGCGCGCAAACAGTATTTAATGGTATTGGCTATATTAAACATGGTGGTACGAAATCTATTGCGAACCAAGAATCTCGTGTTCTTATGTTATCTGAAAAAGCCCGCGGTGACGCGAACCCTATCTTACTAATCGATGAAGATGATGTAGAGGCTGGACATGCTGCATCCGTTGGCCGTGTTGACCCTGAACAATTATATTATTTAATGAGCCGTGGTATTTCTCGTCATGAAGCTGAACGTCTCGTTATTCATGGTTTCTTAGATCCAGTTGTACGTGAATTGCCAATTGAAGATGTTCAACGTAAATTACGTGAAGTCATCGAATTAAAAGTTAATAAATAATAAATAATAAATACTAAATACAATTGAATCCGCAGCAAAATAATATTAAGAGAATGTGATTGAACATTATTATAAAATGCTCAGATTAAATGAATTAATAAACGTTAGTTTGTTGTATTTCTTAAATTGCTACGGTTTCTTTATTGATTTTTTAAATTAAGAAAGGTCTGTGGATAATTTGACCCAATCACTAAATGTTAACGAAATATTAAAAGACTTTCCAATTCTTAACCAAAAAGTTAACAATAATCGCCTTGCTTATTTAGATACAACTGCTACTAGTCAAACACCAACACAAGTCATTGATGTTATAGCTGATTATTATAAACGTTATAACTCTAATGTACATCGTGGTGTACACACACTTGGATCATTAGCAACTGATGGTTATGAAAGCGCACGTGAAACAGTCAGACGTTTCATTAATGCAAAATATTTTGAAGAAATTATCTTCACGCGTGGAACGACAGCTTCCATTAATGTTGTAGCACATAGTTATGGAGATGCGAATATTTCTGAAGGTGATGAGATTGTAGTCACTGAAATGGAACATCATGCTAATATAGTGCCTTGGCAACAATTAGCGAAACGCAAGAATGCATCTTTAAAGTTCATTCCAATGACAGATGAAGGTGAACTTACAATTGAAAATATAAAAGCGACAATTAATGATAATACAAAAATTGTAGCTATCACGCACGTTTCAAATGTACTAGGTACAATTAATGACATTAAGGCTATTACAGACATTGCGCATGAACATGGTGCTATCGTGAGTGTGGACGGTGCACAAGCAGCGCCACACATGGATTTAGACATGCAATCATTAGATGTTGATTTTTATAGTTTTAGTGGTCATAAAATGTTAGGGCCTACTGGCATCGGTGTACTTTATGGTAAACGCGCCTTACTGGACGAAATGGAACCGGTCGAATTTGGTGGAGACATGATTGATTTCGTTGAAAAATATGATGCTTCTTGGGCAGATTTACCTACGAAATTTGAAGCTGGTACGCCATTAATTGCGCAAGCGATTGGTTTAGCTGAAGCAATTCGCTATATTGAAAATCTAGGTTTTGATGCGATACAAGCACATGAACATGAATTGACGACGTATGCTTACGATAAGATGTCTGAAATTGAAGGTATTGAAATATATGGTCCACCAAAAGACAGACGTGCTGGTGTTATAACTTTCAATATGACTGATGTTCATGCACATGATGTAGCGACTGCAGTTGATACAGAAGGCGTTGCTGTTAGAGCAGGGCATCACTGTGCACAACCGTTGATGAAATGGTTGAATCAATCGTCAACTGCACGTGCAAGTTTCTATATTTATAATACTAAAGAAGATATTGATCAGTTAGTAGAATCCTTGAATCAAACGAAGGAGTTTTTCTCATATGAATTTTAATAATTTAAACCAGTTGTATCGTTCAGTCATTATGGATCATTATAAAAACCCTAGAAATAAAGGGAGTCTAGATACTGGTGCAATGACAGTAGATATGAATAATCCAACTTGTGGGGATCGCATCCATCTTACGTTTGATATTGAAGATGGTTTTATCAAAGATGCTAAATTTGATGGAGAAGGTTGTTCAATTTCAATGTCAAGTGCTTCTATGATGACAGAGGCAGTAAAAGGTCACTCTTTAGCTGAAGCAATGCAAATGAGTCAAGAATTCACAAAAATGATGCTTGGTGAAGATTATGAAATCAGTGAAGCAATGGGAGATATAGAAGCGCTACAAGGCGTTTCTCAATTCCCAGCTAGAATTAAATGTGCTACTTTGGCTTGGAAAGCTTTAGAAAAAGGCACAGTTGAAAAAGAAGGAAATACAGAAGACTAATCCATGTTGATACGTTGACATTGTGTAAATTTCCATTCACACTAGACATAACATCAAGATTAGGATGTAATTACGATGTAACTACAAATGAAGTTGTCTTGACGCGAGTCGTTTTAATATATAAAAGGAGTGATTTAAATGGCTAAAAAAGCACCTGATGTGGGCAATTACCAATATGGTTTCCATGATGAAGATGTTTCCATTTTTAGATCAGAACGCGGTTTAACAGAAAATATCGTCCGTGAAATTTCAAATATGAAAGAAGAACCAGAATGGATGCTTAATTATAGATTGAAAGCATTAAAACAATTCTACAAAATGCCAATGCCTCAATGGGGTGGCGATTTATCAGAATTGAATTTTGATGATATCACTTATTATGTTAAGCCATCTGAACAAACTGAACGTTCATGGGATGAAGTGCCAGAAGAAATCAAACGTACATTTGATAAATTAGGTATTCCTGAAGCAGAACAAAAATACCTTGCTGGTGTTTCAGCACAATATGAATCAGAAGTTGTTTATCACAATATGGAAAAAGAACTTGAAGATAAAGGTATTGTCTTTAAAGATACAGACACTGCATTAAAAGAAAACGAAGAATTATTTAAACAATATTTCTCAACAGTTGTACCAGCTGGAGATAACAAATTCTCAGCACTTAATTCAGCTGTTTGGTCTGGTGGATCGTTCATTTATATACCAAAAAATATTAAACTAGATACGCCTTTACAAGCGTATTTCCGTATTAATTCTGAAAACATGGGACAATTTGAACGTACCTTAATCATTGCAGATGAAGGTGCTTCAGTTAACTATGTAGAAGGTTGTACTGCACCGGTTTATACAACAAGTTCACTACACTCAGCTGTAGTTGAAATTATCGTTCACAAAGATGCCCATGTGCGTTATACTACAATCCAAAACTGGGCTAATAACGTTTATAACTTAGTTACAAAACGTACATTAGTGCATGAGAATGGTAATATGGAATGGGTTGACGGTAACTTAGGTTCTAAATTAACGATGAAATATCCAAACTGTGTGCTTATGGGTGAAGGCGCTAAAGGTAGTACGCTATCAATTGCATTCGCTGGTAAAGGACAAGTTCAAGATGCTGGTGCAAAAATGATTCATAAAGCACCTAACACTTCATCTACGATAGTATCTAAATCTATTTCTAAAGATGGCGGTAAAGTTATTTATCGTGGTATTGTACACTTTGGCCGCAAAGCTAAAGGTGCACGTTCTAACATTGAATGTGATACGTTAATTTTAGATAACGAATCTACTTCAGATACAATTCCATATAATGAAGTATTTAATGATAATATTTCATTAGAACATGAAGCAAAAGTATCAAAAGTTTCTGAAGAGCAATTATTCTATTTAATGAGTCGTGGTATTTCAGAAGAAGAAGCTACAGAAATGATTGTTATGGGCTTCATTGAACCATTTACTAAAGAGCTTCCAATGGAATATGCTGTTGAAATGAATCGTCTTATCAAATTTGAAATGGAAGGTTCAATCGGCTAAAGTATTTATGATAAATAGTTTAGTTTTACAGTAAGTGATTAAATTTTAAAAACACGAGTGATGCGATTTTGATTCCCTTATATATATGGGCATTCAAATATGTATCACTTCGTGTTTTTTTATTATAGTTGTTTTGAAAACGCTGTATTAATAGTTGGAAATGCGTTTATGTATTGTAAAACAAGGGAATTGATACATATCGTTTAAAATTTTATAGAATATAAAAAGGAGTTATGCTGATATGATTATAGCTATAATCATACTTTTATTTGCTTCATTCTTCTTTTCTGGTAGTGAGACGGCTTTAACTGCTGCAAATAGGATGAAAATACAAACTGAAGCTGAAAATGGAGATAAAAAGTCTGCTAAATTATCAAAACTACTTACAAAACCCAGTGAATTTATTACTACAATTTTAATTGGAAATAATATTGCGAATATTATTTTGCCTACATTAGTGACAGTATTAGCAGTGGATATTGGAATGAACGTTGGTGTAGCTACTGCAATTACAACAGTTGCTATTATCATCATTTCTGAAGTGATTCCAAAATCTGTTGCTGCAACTTATCCAGATCGTATGTCTAGATTGGTTTATACACCGATTTCATTTTTTGTCACAATATTTAAACCAATTACGAAATTGTTAAACTGGTTAACAGATATGATCAATAATTTACTTTCTAAAGGGCAAGAAGATCAACAACGATTATCAAAAGAAGAGATTAGACAGATGGTTACGATTGCAGGTAGTGAGGGTGCATTTAATGAAATGGAACGAAATCGAATTCAAGGTGTTATGGATTTTGAACAATTAAAAATAACCAATATCGATACAACACCAAGGATTAATGTAACTGCATTTCCGGCTGATATATCTTATGAAGATGCGTACGATACGGTAGTGACGAATCCGTATACCCGTTATCCAGTTTATGATGGTGATATCGACCATATTATAGGCATCTTCCATTCAAAATATTTGCTAGCATGGAGTAAAGAAAAGTCAAACAATATTTTACAATATACTTCAGAACCTTTATTTGTGAATGAGCATAATAGAGCAGAATGGGCACTGAGAAAAATGACTGTGTCACGTAAACATTTAGCGATTGTATTAGATGAATTTGGTGGGACAGATGCCATTGTTTCTCATGAGGATTTGATTGAAGAAATGCTAGGTATGGAAATTGAAGATGAGATGGACGAACAAGAGCAAGAGAAATTAGACGCGCAAATGCAAGCTTATAATAAAAAATAAAAACTATAGACACAATATTTAATTTATTGTTTTTAATTAAAGGAGTGTTTTGCATGCACTTTTCATCAAAAGTGACCAAAATGTTGAATATCAAACTTCCTATTATTCAGGCAGGTATGGCAGGTAGTACAACGCCTGAATTAGTAGCATCTGTGAGTAATAGTGGAGGGCTTGGTACAATTGGGGCAGGATATTTTAATTCAGAGAAGTTAGATTCAGAAATAACATATGTTCAAGAATTAACTGATTTACCTTTTGCAGTTAACTTATTTGTTCCAAGTGAACAATTATATATTCCAGAAAGTGTAGAACACATGAATGCATGGTTAAAACCCTATAGAAAAGCTTTGAGTCTAGAGGAACCTGTTATTGATGTTAGTGAAGAACAGCAATTTAATGAATCCATAGATATGGTAATCGAAAAAGGGGTTCCTGTAGTTTCATTTACTTTTGGAATACCAAGCCAAAATATTATCAAAAAATTGAAAGCACGTCAGATTACTTTGATAGGAACAGCAACCTCAGTTGAAGAAGCGAAAGCTAATGAAAGTGCTGGTATGGATGCTATCATCGCTCAAGGTAGTGAAGCAGGTGGACATAGAGGTTCTTTCACTGTAACTTCAGGTGATCACACACCATTGATTGGTACCATGTCACTGGTACCACAAGTCGTAGATAATGTATCTATTCCAGTGATAGCAGCAGGTGGCATTATGGATGGACGTGGTGTTGTTGCAAGTATGGTGTTAGGTGCCGAAGCTGTACAAATGGGAACAGCATTTTTAACTTCAGAAGAAAGCGGTGCTTCAGCTTTATATAAAAATGCAATACAACAAAGTAAAGAAACAGATACTGTCATCACAAAAGCTTTTACAGGTAAACCAGCTAGAGGTATCGATAATGAATTTATACACAAGATGGAAGGATATGATGATGACATTCCAGATTATCCTATACAAAACCAATTGACAAAAAGTATTCGTAAAACTGCAGCTGACTTAGGTAATGAGCAATGGACACATCTATGGAGTGGACAAAGTCCTAGGTTATCACAACCTAGTTCAGCATCTAAATTGATAGCTGATATCATACAAGAAACCAAACACATACTTAACGAGTAATGAACTTAAGTTGTTTCAAGAAAAGTTGCTATTTTTAAAATAATAGCAACTTTTTTGTTTTATGTTTCGTGTATCTACTACAGTCATCGTTGTTTTATCCTAACCTTAACCGTTGAAACAATTGAAGAATATAATTTAATCTAGTGAATCTCATAAATCATCTATGGTATCATATAACTGGTGATACTATGATAAATATTGGATTAACAGGTTGGGGAGACCATGATACTTTGTACGAAGATTTACAGCGTAAATCAGATAAGCTAATTACATATGCAAGTCACTTTCCCATTGTAGAATTAGATGCATCTTATTATGCGATACAACCTGAAAGAAATATTAGAAAATGGATAAGAGAGACGCCTGAGAGATTCCAATTTATAGTTAAAATTCATCAGGCATTAACACTTCATGCAGATTATCATGATTTTGCAGAATCAAGACAAATACTTTTTGATCAGTTTAAAGCGATGTTAACGCCATTAAAATCTGAACAAAAGTTAGCGATGGTATTAGTACAATTTCCGCCTTGGTTTGATTGCACAGTACAGAACATCAGGTATATTCGATATGTACGAGAACAGTTGAAAGCATTTCCTGTTTGTATAGAATTTAGACATCAATCCTGGTTTAATGATCAATTTAAAGAAGAAACATTAGCTTTTTTAACTGAATATGAAATGATACACGCAGTATGTGATGAACCACAAGTTGGACAAGGTTCTATACCCTTAGTCAATCGTATTACAAACGAGACAGCATTTGTGCGTTATCATGGCAGAAATGAACATGGATGGACGAAAAAAGATATGACGGATGAAGCATGGAGAGATGTAAGGTACTTGTACGATTATAATAAACAAGAACTTCAAGATTTAGCACAAAAAGTAAAGCTATTAGAACAAAAAGCTAAAAATATTTATGTAGTTTTTAATAATAACTCGGGTGGTCATGCTGCACAAAATGCTAAGACATATCAAACATTACTAGGCATTGATTATGAAGGCTTAGCACCACAACAATTAAAATTATTTTAGGAGCGATCGTATATGTTAACAATAATTATTTTGATTTTAATTGGTGGTTTATCAGCCGTTTTAGGTTCTCTTGTAGGTATTGGTGGCGGCATTATTATCGTTCCGACTTTAGTTTATTTAGGTGTAGAAAACGATTTACTAAATGGAATTACACCTCAAATTGCCATAGGGACATCTTCACTGATATTAATCGTGACAGGATTATCATCAACATTAGGTTATTTGAAAACAAAACAAGTTGATGTGAAAAACGGTTCTATCTTTTTATTTGGATTGTTACCAGGTTCTTTGGTTGGGTCTATTTTAAGTCGTTTTTTAACTTTAGACTCTTTTAATTTATATTTTGGTATCTTTTTGATATTTGTAGCAATTTTGCTCATGATAAGAAATAATATTAAACCGATGAAAATGTTTAATAAGCCAAAGTATGCACGTACATATGTAGATGGTTATGGAAGGACACATCATTATAGTGTTCCGCCAGTTGTAGCATTTGTATCAACGTTATTTATAGGTGTTTTGACAGGATTATTTGGTATTGGTGGCGGCGCATTAATGACACCTTTAATGTTAATTGTTTTCAGATTTCCCCCACATGTTGCTGTCGGTACAAGCATGATGATGATATTCTTTTCTAGCGTGATGAGTTCTGTTGGCCATATTGCCCAAGGACATGTGGCTTGGGTTTATTCTATTGTATTAATTATCTCTAGCTATTTGGGTGCTAAAATAGGCGTGAAAGTAAATCAATCCATACAATCAAATACTGTCGTTATGTTATTAAGAACAGTTATGCTTATAATGGGACTATATTTAATCATTAAGTCCTTTTTATAAACTAAGAGGAGGGAACCAAGGTGAAATTAACTATTTACCATACAAATGATATCCATAGTCATTTGCATGAGTATGCCCGCATTTCCGAATATTTAGCTCAAGAGAGACCAAAATTAAATCATCCCTCGCTCTATTTAGATATTGGAGACCATGTAGATTTATCTGCACCTGTTACAGAAGCTACTATGGGAATAAAAAATGTTGAACTATTAAATAAAGCACGTTGTGATATAGCAACAATTGGTAATAATGAAGGTATGACCATTTCACATGATGCATTAAATACACTTTATGACAATGCAAAATTTGATGTAACCTGTGCAAATGTTTTTGACGAACAGGGTGACTTACCGCGAAATATCACATCATCAATCATTAAGGAAATTGAAGGTGTGAGAATCTTATTTGTTGCAGCAACTGCGCCATTCACACCATTTTATAGAGCGTTGGATTGGGTTGTTACCGACCCATTAGAAGCTATTAAAGATGAAATCAGTGCGAACGAAGGCGATTATGATTTATTGATTATTATGAGCCATGTAGGCGTGTTCTTTGATGAGAAATTATGCCAAGAAATTCCTGAAATAGATTTAATACTGGGGAGTCATACACATCATTATTTTGAAAATGGAGAAATGAATAATGGTGTATTAATGGCAGCTGCAGGTAAATATGGTCACTTTTTAGGTGAAGTGACATTGGAAATAGACCGTAATAGAGTGGTAGATAAGCAAGCGGTGATTTATCCATTAGACACTTTACCTGAGGTTGAAACACATTTCGAAAGTGAAGGTAAAGCACTGTTAAGCGATCCAATTATTAATCGACCAGTTGAATTACCAAGAAGAACAGATGTTATAACAAAGACTTCTTATATGTTAGCTGAAAGTGTATTTGAATTTACAAATGCTGACTGTACAATCATTAACGCAGGATTGATTGTAAAAGGTATCTCAGCGAATCAAATGACAGAGTTTGATATTCATCAAATGTTACCTCATCCTATCAATGCCGTTCGTATCCGCTTAAATGGTCTGGAATTAAAAAATATAATTATTAAAAGCCAAAAACAAGAATATTTACATGAACATGCACAAGGTTTAGGTTTTAGAGGAGATATTTTTGGTGGCTATATACTATATAATTTAGGATTGATTGAATCAGAGTCAAGATATTTCATCAATGGAGAAGAGATTGAAGACGATAAAATTTATGTGTTAGGTACTGTTGATATGTATACATTTGGTCGTTATTTTCCAACGCTAAAAGAACAATCTATAGATTACTTAATGCCAGAATTTTTAAGAGATATTTACAAAGAAAAAATGCTCGAATATTAAAATATTACATTTTACGTTTTAATTTAATCCGATTTTCGTTATAATGATTACAGATTTGAAATCAGGAGGAATTGTGCGGTTATGGCTACTAAAAATGAAGAAATTTTACGTAAACCAGATTGGTTGAAAATAAAACTGAATACTAACGAAAACTACACTGGTCTTAAGAAAATGATGCGAGAAAAGAACTTACATACAGTGTGTGAAGAAGCAAAATGTCCAAACATACATGAGTGTTGGGGCGAACGTCGTACTGCTACGTTTATGATTTTAGGCGCAGTTTGTACGCGTGCATGTCGTTTCTGTGCGGTTAAAACCGGATTGCCTAATGAGTTAGATTTAGATGAGCCAGAGCGCGTGGCAGAATCTGTTGAATTAATGAATTTAAAACATGTTGTTATAACAGCGGTTGCACGTGATGATTTAAGAGATGCTGGTTCAAATGTTTATGCTGAAACAGTCCGTAAAGTACGTGAGCGTAACCCTTACACTTCAATAGAAATATTACCATCTGATATGGGTGGTGACTTTGAAGCTTTAGAAACGTTAATGGCTTCAAAACCAGATATTTTAAACCACAATATTGAAACAGTTCGTCGTTTAACACCAAGAGTTCGTGCTAGAGCGACTTATGACCGTACTTTAGAATTTTTAAGACGTTCTAAAGAATTACAACCTGATATACCAACAAAATCTAGTTTAATGGTAGGACTAGGTGAAACTCATGAAGAAATTTATGAAACAATGGATGATTTACGTGCGAATGACGTAGATATCTTGACTATTGGTCAATATTTGCAACCTTCACGTAAACACTTAAAAGTTGAAAAATACTATACACCTTTAGAATTTGGTAAATTAAGAAAAGTTGCAATGGATAAAGGTTTCAAACATTGCCAAGCTGGACCGCTTGTGAGAAGTTCTTATCATGCAGATGAGCAAGTAAATGAAGCTGCAAAAGAAAGACATCGTCTAGGTGAAGAAAAACTTAGTACAGATTCTAATAGTTAAAACATAGATATTGCATTTAAAGACTTAGTTCAATTAGGGATATTAACGACGCGCGTTAACTCACTTTGGGCTAAGTCTTTTATTAGAAATAATAAAAATTGATTACTAACCTATTAAAGACAGACACTGTATGGTTAAATTGAGTAATGAAAATTAGATTAGGTGAGTATAATGATAAAAGTTAATAGTTTTTATTTTGAAATTATAGAAGATTATAGAGAATGTTTTGATGAAACATTATTTGCGAATCGTTACGCAGATATTTTAGATAAGTATGATTATATTGTGGGAGATTTTGGATATGATCAATTAAGATTAAAAGGATTCTATAAAGATTCGAATAAAAAAGCTGAATTAAGTAAGCGTTTTTCCACAATTCAAGATTATTTATTAGAATACTGCAACTTTGGGTGTCCGTATTTTATTCTCAGAAAAGTTCCAGAAAATGAAATTAAATCCCAAATTGAAGCAGAAGATGAAAATGCAGAGATATCATTTGAAGAAAATAAATTACAAGATGTTAAAATTCAACCAACGATTCAAGATACAGAACAGTAAGTTGATGTAGATTTAGCCCCAATTTAATATTAAAAACAAGTTAGGCTGCTATTCAACCGAGAATATACGGGTAATGAATAGTAGCTTTTTTATGTAGATTTATCATGATATTAAATAAAATAAAAGGCTGATTATCGTAAATGACTCAGCCTTTTTAAATGATATTGTGTCTTATTATGTGCACCGATTTAATTAATAATATGACATAGAAATAATATTTAACGAACTGTATTTTGGCCATTAATATTATTTTGAACTTGTGCGTTTGCCACAGCAATTATTGTATGACTTGATTGAGATATTCAGTGATTTCATTACCTTCATTTTCAGTTACACCTAAAATATAAGCAATGTATCCTTCTTCTTCTAAATCATCTGTACCAATAATGCCAAATTTATTTGTTTGCATGTTTAAAACAATTGTTTTTCCAAAATGACGATTGGTTTGTATAAGCATTAAATCATAACGACTAAATTCTCCGACGAAACCTACAAATTGTACCTGTGATGATTCATCATCGTCATAAAGATACATATCTATCATAAAAACACCCTTTCATCATTGAGATATTAAAGTTTTTATTATGCGAATCATTCAATGAACTTAAAAAGTCTTAATTTACAGTATAACCATAAATGAATTCGACTGCAAAGGTATGGTATGATGAGAATCATAGGGGTGACATAGATGTATTTTGTTAATAAAGAAAAGTTAGATAAAAAATTAAACTATTTACAACAATTAGTTAATGATTATCCAGATTATAGAGATAATCACTATGCATTTGAAAGAATTTCACAAATGTTGATTGAATCATCGGTAGATATTGGTAATATGATCATTGATGGCTTTATTTTGAGAGATCCAGGAAATTATAAAGATGTCATTGATATTTTAGAATTAGAAAATGTAATTTCTAAAGATACTCAAAATAATATTAACCAAACTGTTGATGTCAGAAAGCAATTCGTTCATTTTTATGATGAACTTGATACGATTCAATTGAAACCACTTTTTGATAAAACACTTGATTATTATCAACAATTTATCGATGAAGTAATACAATTTTTGAATAATGAAAATGTACCTATAACAGCATTTGGTCAAAAAGGAGAGAAGTAATTTTTGATGAAACAGTACAAAGCATATCTCATTGATTTGGATGGTACGATGTACAAAGGGAATGAAAAAATTGATGGTGCAGCACAGTTTATTGAATACTTAAACAAGCATCAAATACCTCATTTATTTGTCACGAATAACTCTACTAAAGAACCATCAGAAGTAGCAGAAAAATTAAAAGTGATGGGAATTGATGCTACAGCTGATGAAGTAGTTACATCAGCACTGGCAACTGCAGAATATATTGCTGATGAACAACCAGGTGCCTCAATCTTTATGTTAGGTGGCACTGGTCTAGAAAAAGCGTTAACGCAACATCATTTAAAAATAAAAGATGATGAGTTTGTAGATTATGTAGTTATTGGTTTGGATGAAGCTGTAACTTACGAAAAATTAGCAACTGCTACGCTAGGTGTTCGAAATGGAGCAAAATTCATTTCAACAAATAAAGATGTATCCATTCCAAAAGAACGTGGATTCTTACCTGGTAATGGTGCAATTACAAGTGTTGTGTCAGTATCTACAGGTGTTGAACCAACATTTATTGGTAAGCCGGAACCTATTATTATGAATAAAGCCTTAGAAATTTTGGAATTAGATTGTTCTGAAGTTGCAATGATAGGTGATTTATATGATACAGATATCCTTTCTGGAATCAATGTTAATGTTGATACAATACATGTTCAAACAGGTGTATCAACTTTAGATGATGTAAACCAAAAAGCAATACCGCCAACATATAGTTTTAAAGATTTAAACGAGGTAATCAAAGAACTCGAAGTTTAGGAGTGATTGAATGCAAAAAATCGTAGTAAGTAGAAAAATTCCACAGAAATTTATCAAACAATTAGAGGACATCGGTGAAGTAGAAGTTTGGGATGCATCGTTGACCCCTATGCCAAGAGAGAAGTTTTTAACTGCTTTAAAAGACGCAACAGCTTGTTTTGTGACATTAAGTGAAACAATGGATGAAGAAGTCATTGAAGCTGCACCAAATCTGAAAGTCATAGCAAACATGGCAGTAGGTTATGACAATATAGATGTTGATTTGATGCAAAGTAAGGGTATTGTTGTGACGAATACACCAAGCGTTTTAACTGAAACAACGGCAGAATTAGGCTTTACTTTGATGCTTGCAGTGGCAAGGCGTGTAGTCGAAGCGGAAACTTATGTTCAAAATGGTGAATGGCAGAGTTGGGGACCGTATTTATTTGCTGGTAAAGACTTATATCATGCTAACGTCGGCATTTATGGTATGGGCGATATTGGAAAAGCATTCGCGAGACGTCTAAAAGGTTTTAATACGAATATTATGTATCATAACAGAACAAGACATAAAGATGATGAAGAAGCGCTTGGCGCATTATACGTTTCATTTGAAACATTATTAAAAGAGAGCGACTTTGTGATTTGTACGGTACCATTAACTCCAGAAACACGTGATAAGTTTGACGATAAGGCATTTAAAATGATGAAAAATGATGCGATTTTTATCAATATCGGTAGGGGCGCTGTCGTTGATGAGGAAGCATTAGTGAAGGCTTTACAAAACGGTGAAATTAAAGCATGTGGATTGGATGTTTTAAGAGAAGAACCTATTGATATGAATCATCCGTTACTTTCAATGGACAATGCAACGATACTGCCACATATTGGAAGTGCATCGGTGATAACAAGAGACCGAATGATACAACTTTGTATAGATAATATAAAGTTAGTATTAAGTGAAAATGAACCTAAGACACCCGTGGTATAAATTACTTATAACATGTCAAGCTACTCATTACTTGGTTAACCCAAGTGAAGAGTAGCTTAATTTTTAGAAATATTTACAATGATTAGCAGTCATTTAAATTTGCATTATTACTAAAAGATGATTGCCACATATGATAACTGTGATTGTTGCATTATTAGATCATTATATCTTGGTTTGAAATGTTTTATTGAATACACATTAAATTTTTGTAAAAGAATTTAATGTGTATTTTTTTGATTTTTAAAATAACGCTCTATTTATTTATATTCTACCTAACAATTTTGTTATATAGATGTACAAATATTTAATTGTAATGATGTAGGAAAAATTGTATAATTAATTGGTGAAAAAGTTGAATAATTTATATACAATAAAGCGTAAAATATAAAAAAGAATTTAATGAAGATAATTAATGTTGAATTTATATAAATGCTAGAGGTGAAATATGCAAAAAAACGATAAAGAACGTACTGCTTTACAAAAATTCAAACCATGGTTATTGATAGTAATGTACTTAGCTATATTAATTGCATTATATTTAATTTATGGTACAGGAGATACACACAATAACTTTATTTACAATGAATTTTAATTAAGGAGACTATCATGAAAGACATCATTCGAACTTTAAAAGAGCATGGAGAAAACTGCCCAAATCAAGTTGCAGTTAAACATAATGACGAAATTCTGACATATGAAGCGCTCAATAGCTTTGCTAATCAACTTGCAATCATATTGAAAAATGCTAAAACACCACTAATTTTATATGGGCACATGTCCCCGTTTATGATTGTGGGAATGATAGGTAGTATGAAAGCAGGTTGTGGCTATGTTCCCCTAGATACTTCTATCCCTCAAGATCGTATTCTATCTATTATAAAGAAAATAGAACCTCAATTTATATTTAATACTACTGATGAACAACTAGAAATTGAGGATATTTCCTTTATTTCAAAAGATTTATTAACAGGCGTAAAACAAAATGAGGACACAGTAAGTAACATTAAAGATTCAGATATTGCTTATACTATTTTCACATCAGGTTCTACTGGAGAGCCCAAAGGTGTACAAATCAGTTATGAGAGCCTCAATCTTTTTACAAATTGGATGTTAGAACTTAATCAAGTTGGTTCAAATCAACAATGGTTGAATCAAGCCCCTTTTTCATTTGATTTATCTGTCATGTCTATATATCCATGTTTAATGACTGCTGGAACTTTGAACTTAGTTGATAAGACAATGATTAATAAACCAAAATTATTAAATGAAATGTTAGAAGAATCAAAAATAAATGTATGGGTATCTACACCCTCATTTATGGAAATGTGTCTCATGTTACCTCGCTTAACAGAAGCATATTACAGTAATTTAAAGGAATTTTTCTTTTGCGGCGAGATATTGGCAAATAAAACTGCAGAACTATTGCTACAACGTTTCCCATCTGCTTATATTTACAACACTTATGGGCCTACAGAAGCTACGGTAGCAGTTACAAGTATATTAGTTACAGAAGAAGTGATAAATCAGTACAATCCTTTACCAGTAGGATTACCGCAACCGGGAACGAAGTTATCTTTGACCCATGAAGGCGAACTTATTATTTCAGGGAAATGCGTAAGTGAAGGATATGTCAAAGACGAACTACGTTCTAAAAAAGTATTTAACAAGTTAGACGGTCAGAAATCTTATTACACTGGTGACAAAGCACAATTTATTGATAATCAATGGTTTATTAATGGGAGAATAGATTATCAAATTAAATTAAACGGTTATCGTATGGAATTAGAAGAAATTGAATTTCAATTGCGAAAATTAGAAAAGATTAGAGATGCGATTGTCGTACCAACTTATAAAAATAACAAAGTCACTCATTTAAATGCCGCAGTAATATTGAATCATTGTGATGAGGTAAAAGAAGTTCAAACTTTGACACATGATATCAAAACTGAGTTGAAACCTGTACTGCCTGAATATATGATTCCCAAAAAGATAATATATATGAAGAAATTACCGCTTACGATGAATGGGAAATTGGATCGTAAGAAGATTGCTGAGGCTATATTGAAATGATTCCATATGGCGATTTTACATTCTTTTTTATAGCATTAGTAATATTATTACCAGTTATCATATTAGGATTTATGGGCAAACAGAGCAAAATCTATAATGGTCTTAGTACAGCCGTTATGATTATATTAATATTCTCATCGACTAAGCATAACTTATTTGGACAAACGTATTTAAGCTTAGAATTGATAAATTTTATACTTTATCTGATTTGGCAAGTGATGATTATTATATATTATTGGCATTCTCGAGCTAAAAATAATACTACAACAAAATTTATATCAGTTATTTTTCTTTCTATTTTGCCACTGATTATTGTGAAAGTTATGCAAAGTTCGTGGTTTGGTACTGCACAGTTAAAACTACATGAGAGTAAATTCATTGAATTTATAGGGTTTTTAGGCATTTCATATGTAACTTTTAAAAGTGTTCAACTATTAATGGAAATTAGAGATGGCTCAATCAAAGAGGTAAGACTTTGGAAAGTAGTACAGTTTATATCATTTTTTCCAACCATTTCTTCAGGACCGATTGACCGTTACAAACGTTTTGTAAAAGATGACAATAAAATTCTGAGTGGAAGTGACTATAGTCATTTATTAGTCAAAGCAATACATTACATCATGCTCGGATTTTTATATAAATACATTATTGCTTATTTAATACAAACATTTGCAATTAATCCATTAATGCTGGATTTTTCTGGTGTTATCACAAAATGGCTATATATGTATGCTTACAGTTTATATTTATTTTTTGATTTTGCCGGTTATTCACTTTTTGCTATAGCATTTAGTTATATTTATGGTATTCAAACCCCGCAAAACTTTAACCAACCATTTAAAGCTAAAAATATTAAAGATTTTTGGAATAGATGGCATATGTCACTATCATTCTGGTTTAGAGATTGTATTTATATGCGTTCATTATTCTTTATGTCAAAGAAAAAATTACTGAAAAGTCAATTTGCAATGTCGAATATAGCATTTTTCTTAAACTTTTTAATAATGGGCATCTGGCATGGTATTGAAATTTATTATATTTTGTATGGTTTGTACCATGCAGCATTATTTATTGGATATGGTTATTATGAAAAATGGAGAAAAAACCATCGTCCACGTTGGCAGAACCAGTTTACTACTGCTTTAAGTATTGTTGTTACGTTTCACTTTGTAACATTCGGTTTTCTGATTTTTTCTGGAAAACTTTTTTAAAATGAGGAGGAATTATAATGGAATTTAAAGAACAAGTGTTAGATCTATTAGCTGAAGTAACTGAAAATAATATCGTGAAAGAAAACCCTGACGTTGAATTATTTGAAGAAGGTATTATAGATTCATTTCAAACGGTTGGTTTATTATTAGAAATTCAAAATAAATTAGAAATAGAAGTTTCAATTATGGATTTTGACAGAGATGAATGGGCAACGCCTAATAAGATTGTAACGGCATTAGAAGAATTAAAATGAAATTAAAACACTTTATTCCAATTATTATCAGTCTATGTTTATTTGGGATTTTCTTAATATTACCTTCTAGCTGGTTTAGTGGATTAATTACTCCGAAAACTATAGAAAATCAACGCACTTCACTGTCAGATCAAGTGTTAAAAGGTACGTTAATACAAGATAAGATGTTTAAATCGAATCATTTTTATCCTATTTATGGTTCTAGTGAACTTGGAAAGGACGATCCGTTTAATCCATCCATGTTATTGCGCAACAAAAATACGTATGCTAAACAACCATTTCTAATTGGCACAGGTGGTTCTACAGATTTGATTAATGCTGTGGAATTAGCTTCACAATATGATCATTTAAAAGGAAAGAAAATTGCACTTATCATATCACCACAATGGTTTACGGACCATGGATTAACTAATAAAAATTTTGATGCACGTATATCTAAAGCACAATTGAATCGTTTATTTAATCAAAATTATTTAAGTCCAGAGCTTAAACAACGCTATGCAAAGCGTTTATTGAGATTTAAAAATGTAGAAAACCGAAAATATTTAGAAAAAGTAGCTAAAGGTAGAACCAACAATAAAGACCAATATTTATCACCGTTTAAAATGAATCAATTTGAAAAAATTGAAGCGATAAAGTCGAATTTCCCACTTTCAAATACTGAGCTAGAAGATATTAAACCAGTAACAGCTCAAGATGAAAGTTGGAAAATGCTTCTCAATAAATCTGAACAATATGGCGCTAAACATTCAAAATCAAATATGTTTAAAATTAGAGATGAGTATTGGCAATTAATAAAAAAACATAAGCGTAAAGTGAACAGAGATTATGAATTTAATAGTAATTCTCCAGAATTTAAAGATTTGGAGTTATTGGTAGATACTATGCGAGAAGCTGGTGCTGATATTGAATATATCAGTCTTCCATCAAATGGAAAGTGGTATGATCATATAGGTGTAAATAAAGAAAAACGTCAGAAAGTATATAACAAAATAAGGGAAACTGTTGTTAAGCATGGCGGGAAAATTTATGATATGACAGATAAAGATTATGAACCTTATGTTATCAGTGATGCCGTCCATATAGGATGGAAAGGCTGGGTTTATATTAGTGAGCACATTGCGCAGCACATGCGTAAATAGTTATTTTAAAATTGAACGTGAATGATTTGAAAAATATATGAAATGTAGCATATGATAGGAAATCGTAACAATAGATTTCCTATCATTTTTTTATGGACGTGATTCATGAATCCAATCTTTACATAAGTCCAGACAGTATATTGTTCAGGAAAAAGATGACTTAAATAAAATTAACTAACAAAGTCAAATGTATTTCACATCGTGCATACATCGATTTTATTACTGATTTGAATATAAAAATGCACCTTCATTGAACATGAAAGTGCATTTTGTTATGAATCGGTTATTATATAACAAATTCATAAACAAAGAATTCTATAAAATTTGACGCTTTTGTTGTTTAATTTATATTTAAGTTGATCAACTAGAATACTTGTTCTACTTCTACTACTCCAGGTACTTCTTCATGTAAAGCGCGTTCGATGCCTGCTTTTAATGTGATTGTTGAACTTGGGCATGTACCACATGCACCGTGCAATTGAAGCTTAACAATTCCATCTTCTACATCTACTAGCGAGCAATCGCCGCCATCACGTAGTAAGAATGGACGTAGTTTTTCAATTACTTCTGCTACTTGATCAAACATTGTTACGTTTTCAGTTGGCATGGAAATGCCTCCTTTCAAGTATATTATTTCATTTTCTGTCTATCTTTTTATTATAATAGATATATAAAGAAAAATCTATCAATCAAGACAAAAGGGGATAGTTAAAATGAATAAAGTAAGTGTA
This sequence comes from Staphylococcus sp. GDY8P94P, assembly GCF_017892255.1. NCBI lineage: Bacteria > Bacillati > Bacillota > Bacilli > Caryophanales > Staphylococcaceae > Staphylococcus > Staphylococcus sp. GDY8P94P. Next base: position 259,539 of record NZ_JAESKU010000001.1, on the reverse strand, counting down.
GTCGTTTATGGTGCAGATGTTGTTTGTGCAAGCTGTGTTAATGCACCAACTGCTCGAAATACTTTTGATTGGCTGCAACCATTGCTCAAAAGAAAGTATCCAGATACACAATTTGAATTTACGTATATCGATATCGAGAAGGATACTGAAAATTTAACTGATCATGACCAACAATATATTGAGCGTATTCAGGAAGATGAATTGTTCTATCCACTTGTAACAATGAATGATGAATATGTTTCTGATGGATATGTACAATTGAGAGATATTACTAAATTTATGGATGCGCATTAATTTAATCATTTAGAAAAAGACACGTTCATATACTTTTAACAGAAGTTAGTAAAGTATATGAAGACGTGTCTTTGTTATTTTTGTTTAAGATTTATCCATTGTGATATTTGTATAACCATAGCACACCAGATTTTAAGATTGAAGCTAAACGACCAGTAACTGTTCTGTCCATGATGTAGGCAAAACCTTTTTTATCGCCAAGAGAACCTAAGAAACCTTGAACTTTAAGTTCTGGCATTTTTTCTGGTAGAGGCTTGCCTTGCCATTGTAGTTTCATAACATCTGCAATTTGGTCTCCTTGAACTTCAGCAAGTTGTGCACTAGGTGCATGAGGCAAATCTGCACAGTCTCCTACTACGTACACATTTTTATAGGTTGGAACTTGATGGTATTGGTTAAGGATGACACGGCCATCTCTACTAATATCAATTGGTAAATTTCTAACAATTTCCACAGGTTGGATTCCAGCTGTCCAAACGATTAAATCTAATGGTTCAGGTACATCATTATTGAAAATCTTACCAGGTTCCACACGATTAATATCAGAGTTTGGTACTACTGTTACATCGTTCTTTCTAAACCAATTTTCTATATAACGACTTAATTTTTCAGGGAAACGTCGCAAAATGCGTTCTCCACGATCATATAAGTATATTTGTAAGTCTTTACGACTTTCACGAAGTTCACTCGCTAATTCGATGCCACTTAAACCTGCACCTACAATACCAACTTTTGCTCCGTTGGGTAGTTCACTAATATGATGGAATGTTTCCCGTGAACTTGATAATGTTTGGATGCTATGAGTATATTCTGCTGCCCCTGGAACATTATGATATTTGTCCTCACAACCAAGTCCAATAACTAATTCATCATAATCTACTTTTGTGTTGCCAACTGAAATAATTTGATCTTCCAAATTAATATCATTAATTTCTCCATACACAATATTGATACGTTCTGAATCAGGGAAATTCATACGAATATCTTTGTCTGATTTAGTACCAGCAGCTAATTCATAGAATTCTGGTTTTAAACCATGATAAGGCATACGATCAATTAATGTAATAGAATAATTTTCAGGAAGTGCAGATGGTAAAATATGAGACATAATGCGCATATTTCCGTATCCGCCACCCAATAGAACTAAATTTTTCATTTATGATACCCCTTTAGTAAAAATGTATTGAGCAATTTGATAAAAATACAACTTATTTTCGTTAATAAATAATATTTTTATCTCTTGTCGTCAATGTAAGTCAATAAATATAATGTGGTTAAATCATATTCGTCTTCATTGAACGAAATACCATTTCATAATAAGCTTACTTAGATATATTATATGCTTTTTTATATACTTCTACAAATAAACATGATGAATTGTAATTTGTAAATATATATATTTTAAATGCAATATGATTATAACAATATAAAAATATTGTGTGAATGACATTTCATACGAAAATAGGTTTTGTTTTAATTGATTTGTAACAAAAAATGGCAAAATAAATGAATAAATAATATAAGCTAGTCATTGGTCAAAAGCGGTGTGGTTTTGTTATAATTGATAAACTGATAATTAATTGAGAGGGTGTAATATGAATCCAATAGTTGAGTTCTGCATTTCGAATTTAGCGAAAGGTGGAGATTATGTATATAATCAACTTGAAAATGATCCAGGCGTAGACGTTTTAGAATATGGTTGTCTACAAAATTGTGGTATTTGCTCAAACGGCTTGTATGCATTAGTAAACGGTGATATTGTTGAAGGAGAATCACCAGACGACTTATTACAAAATATTTATTCACATATAGAAGAAACATGGATTTTTTAGGGAGGTAATTTTAATGGCAGTAGTTGAACTGACAGAAGCGGCAGCATACGAAGTTAAAGATATGATGGAACAAAATGATATGCCGAATGGCTTTTTGAAAATTAAAGTCAATGGTGGCGGCTGTACTGGATTAACGTATGGTATGTCTGCAGAAGCTGAACCTAGTGAAAATGATGAAATATTTGAATTTCACGGTGTAAAAGTGCTGGTAGATAAATATGACATGCCAGTATTAGAAGGTACAAAAATTGATTTTAAACAATCGTTAATGGGCGGAGGCTTCCAAATAGACAATCCAAATGCAATTGCATCTTGTGGTTGTGGCAGTTCATTCAGAACTGCAAAAGTTTCTGGTTCACCAGAAGATTGTTAATAATTGTAAATAAGGTGTTTATAGACTATAGTTCGACTAAGTGAGGTGAGAACTATAGTCTTTTATCTGTTTATGTGAAAAAACAAACAATATATGCGTTTCGGCTTGAAAATAAACTATAAAAACTATAAAATTAGTGTTGGATGAAAAATGTCTTTTTTGTGAATTTCTATGAAAATCAATAAATTAAAAAAGACGATCGCAACAAAAAAATTATGAAAGCTTAGGTGAATGAAATGGCTCAAGAACGTAAAAAAGTTTTAGTTTTAGGCGCTGGTTACGCTGGGTTACAAGCTATTACCAAATTACAAAAGCAACTTTCGGCTGATGAGGCTGAAATTACATTAATTAATAAGAATGATTATCACTACGAAGCGACTTGGTTACATGAAGCTTCAGCTGGAACAGTTAGTTATGAAGATGTTTTATACCCAGTTGAAAGCGTGATCAATAAGAATAAAGTAAACTTTATCAAAGCAGAAGTTACAAAAATTGATCGCAATGCTAAAAAAGTAGAAACTGATGCGGGCATTTTTGATTTTGATATTTTAGTTGTTGCTTTAGGTTTCGAAAGTGAAACATTTGGTATTAAAGGTATGAAAGATCATGCTTTCCAAATCGAAAATGTTTTAACTGCTCGTAAATTAGCGCGTCACATTGAAGATAAATTTGCTAACTATGCTGCATCAAAAAATAAAGACGATAAAGATTTAGCTATTATCGTTGGTGGTGCAGGATTTACAGGTGTTGAATTCTTAGGTGAATTAACTGATCGTATCCCTGAGTTATGTAACAAATATGGTGTAGATCAAACAAAAGTTAAAATTACTTGTGTAGAAGCTGCTCCAAAAATGTTACCTCAATTCTCTGATGAATTAGTAAACCATGCAGTTAGTTATTTAGAAAGCAAAGGTGTTGAATTTAAAATTGCTACACCAATCGTTGCTGCAAATGAAAAAGGTTTCGTAGTTAAGGTTAACGATGAAGAACAACAATTAGAAGCGAATACAGTTGTATGGGCAGCTGGCGTTCGTGGTAGCAAATTAATGGAAGAATCATTCGAAGGCGTTAAACGTGGCCGTATCGTTACTAACCAAGATTTAACAATCGATGGATATAATGATATTTTTGTAATAGGTGATTGTTCTGCATTTATTCCAGCTGGAGAAGAACGTCCATTACCTACAACAGCACAAATTGCTATGCAAGAAGGCGAGCACACTGCTAAGAACATTAAAAATATCCTAGAAGGTCAACCAACTCAAGAGTTTGAATATGTTGATCGTGGTACAGTATGTTCTTTAGGTGCTAATGATGGCGTTGGTGTTGTTTATGGTAAAGATATCCAAGGTAAAAAAGCTGCATTTATGAAAAAAGTTATCGATACACGTGCGGTATTCAAGCTTGGTGGCGTAGGCTTAGCATTTAAAAAAGGTAAATTTTAATAACTGATAAATACTAGATGTATATCTAGTAGTATAAATATTGAGGCTGAGACTATTTTATGTCTCAGCCTCAATTATTATATGTATGTTTTTATAAGTATAGACTGTAAATCATTTTTAATAATGGATTGGGATTAATAAATGATACAATGTGACTGAATAAACTGAAATGAGGGATGATTGATGAAAGCAATTATAAATAACACTACTAAGGTTGAACAAGATACAATCATTGTTGGTGTACCTGAACACTTAAATCAATTAGAGGCAATAAAAATAGGTGGAGAAGATTTAAAAGACTTATTATCACCTTTAAAGGAACATCAAGTCTTTAGTACCAATGTTGGAACGATATCGACTACATTTTTTAAAGTAGGGGAGAAAGCACATAAGCTGATTACTGTAGGATTAGGAAATACTAAGGAATTAGGATACAATGATTATTTAAAAATATTCGGTAATTTATTTCAAGCTTTAAATAGCAGTAGAATCACTGAAGCTTCACTGTTATTTGATTCATTTAAATCTCAAAAAGTCGAAAAGAAAATAATCGCTGAAATTCTTGGTCAGCAAAGTGAACAATCAATTTATCATTTTGATGGTTATAAATCCAATAAATCAGCGCCTTATCAATTAACATTAGAGGTACATACAGAAGAAGATGATATTGCAAAATCTATTGAAAATGGTGAAGCAATTGCAACTGCTGTTAATTTAGCGCGTGATTATAGTAATATACCACCTAATATATTAACACCTGCTTATTATGCAGAACTGATAGAAAACCAATTTAATGACACTGATGTATTTGTTGATATCAAAGATAATAAGACTTTACAAAAAGAAGGTTTTGGGTTAATTCATGCAGTTGGTAAAGGTTCTAAAAATGGACCACGTGTAATTACATTGACTTATAATGGTGGCAAACCAGGAGAAAATCCTATTGCACTTGTAGGTAAAGGTATTACTTATGATTCAGGTGGTTATTCAATTAAATCTAAAACAGGTATGCAGACCATGAAATTTGATATGTGTGGCTCAGCAAATGTAATAGGAATGATCGAAGCGGCTCGTCAATTAGCGCTACCATTAAATATTGTTGGTATTATTGCTGCTGCTGAAAATATGGTGAATGAAGAAGCGATGAAACCAGATGATGTTTACACAGCGCTAAGTGGGGAGTCTGTAGAGGTATTAAATACAGATGCAGAAGGACGTCTGGTTTTAGGTGACGCTGTATTTTATGCTAATCAATTTCAGCCAAATAAAATATTAGATTTTGCAACTTTAACTGGTGCTGCTGTAGCTGCGTTAGGTGAAGATAAAGCTGCCGTTTTTAATCAAAATGCTGAAGCCACTTTAAAATCTATTCTAGGTCAAGCAGAAATTATGGATGAAAAAGTCTTTGAATTACCAATTACTGCTACAGAACAAGCACTGATAAGAAAAAGTGAGGTAGCTGATTTAGTCAACCATACCAATGGTCAAGGTAAAGCATTGTTTGCGGCAACATTTATCAATCATTTTGCAGGTAATACACCTCATCTACATTTTGATATCGCAGGGCCTGCTACTACGAATAAACCAAGTTATAAGGGACCTGTTGGGCCTACAGGTTATCTAATATCAACAATCGTACAATGGTTACGTAACCTATAAATCAAACAACATTGAAATTAAGAAAACATATGCTTCAAGTTAATTTTTAGTAGATTAACTTGAAGCTTTTTTAACTTATATAAAAAGGTTGGCAAGTTTATGAAACATGTCTCATTTTAGTATAAAGTTTTGAATAAATATATCTAAAGATAGGATTGACAATTTGATAAGCAATTGTTATTATAAATCTCGTGATACTTTAGTTCGATAACGTAATAAAGGAGTTGTGCTTTTGTGATAAATGCAGTTGTTATAGCAGTGGTACTGATGATTGTACTCTGTTTATGTAGATTAAATGTTGTTATAAGCTTATTTATCAGTGCACTAGTTGGTGGCTTAATCGCAGGTATGAGCGTCACAGACATTGTATCTGTATTTGGTAAAAATATTGTTGATGGCGCTGAAGTAGCATTAAGTTATGCATTATTAGGTGGATTTGCTGCGTTGATTTCTTATAGTGGTATTACAGACTATTTAGTAAATAAGATTATCAATGCGATTCATGCAGAAAACAGTAAAATGTCACGTATTAAAGTTAAAGTTATTATTATCGGTGCACTATTAATTATGAGTGTAATGAGTCAAAACTTAATACCTGTACATATTGCATTTATCCCAATTGTAATACCTCCATTAATAAGTTTGTTTAATGAACTTAATATAGATAGAAGACAAATTGCAATAATTATTGGCTTTGGTTTATGTTGGCCATATGTTTTATTACCATATGGTTTCGGTCAGATTTTCCACCAAATCATTCAAAGTGGATTCTCTAAAGCAGATCATCCAATTGAAATGGGTATGATATGGAAAGCAATGCTGATTCCATCATTAGGCTATATTGTTGGCTTAATCGCAGGTATTTATTATTATAGAAAACCTAGAAAATACACTGAACATAAAGACATTAAAGATATGAGTGAAATTGAAATTAGACCTTATGTTCTCGTAGTAACGATTATTTCTATTATTGCTACTTTTTTAGTACAGATGTTCACTGATTCTATGATATTTGGTGCTTTAGCCGGCGTACTTGTTTTCTTCATTTCACGTGCTTATAAGTGGACTGAGTTAGATCAAAAATTTGTAGATGGTATTAAAATCATGTCATTTATAGGTGTTGTGATTTTATCAGCAAATGGTTTTGCAGGTGTAATGAATGAAACAGGAGATATAGGTAATTTAGTAAGTGGACTTAGTGGTGTTATTGGAGAAAATAAATTAGTTAGTATTATTGTAATGTACATTATTGGATTGGTCGTGACTTTAGGAATTGGCTCATCATTTGCTACAATACCTATTATTGCAACGTTGTTTGTGCCATTAGGTGAATCTTTGGGACTAAGTACCATGGCATTAATTGCTTTGATAGGAACGGCGAGTGCATTAGGAGATTCGGGGTCACCTGCGAGCGATTCTACATTAGGTCCTACAGCAGGTTTAGATGTTGATGGTCAACATGATCACATTCGTGATACATGTATTCCAAACTTTGTTTTTTATAATATTCCTCTAATCATTTTTGGCACTATTGCGGCTATGATATTATAGATCTAAGAATAAGAAAAAGAGGTGTCTTCAATGGCAAATATGCTTGATGCTTTAAAGATAAAGGTAGAGCGACAAGAACATGGACTTATGGTTATGTCTATGCCAGTCACAGATGAAGTGAAACAACCATTTGGCTTTTTGCATGGTGGTGCGAGCTTAGCGCTTGGAGAAACAGCATGCTCAATGGGAGCTGCTGACATTATTGACACAGATCATTTTATCCCTTTAGGTCTCGAAATGAATGCAAATCATATAGGTTCAACGACTGAAGGAACGATATTTGCGACTGCTACAATCATTCATGAAGGTAGTACAACGCAAGTTTGGAACATAGATATCAAAGATCAAAATGATAGATTGATATGCGTTATGAGAGGTACAATTGCCATTAAACCGCGTAAACGACAGTAAGGCATTGAAGTATTAGATTAATGGTATTTACTTTAATGAAAATAGATTTTTAAATGCAAAATTAAGTATTGAAAAATGACTCATATATTAAGGACTCATCCATTTATTGCGGATGAGTCTTTTCAGAACGTAGACAAACCCTTCGCATTAAATTGCGAAGGGTTTGTTTATTTTCTATTTATATCATTTTTTCAAATAGGATTTTTTTCTTTAACTAGTCTTTGCTCGTTAATTTCATTATTTAATTCTTCTTGATAATGGAGTGTGTCCTTTTCTGCTAATTCAGAGATAGAAATCATTTCATATTGATCTCTTTTATCCATTGATTTATTCATCATAATAAACATCGCCACTGCTTAATTTACATATATTATAATATTGGCAGTGATTTATGCCGACTCCTGCGGGAATAGCACTAGCCAAAGACTATAGGCTAAGGCAGTGCCCGTGGAAAGCGTGCACAAAAAAACTGCCAACAAAGTCAGAGACTTTGTCGACAGTTTGAAAGGACTCATCAGCAGTATGCGGATGAGTCCTTTTTGAATATTACTATTTATTGCTAACACAGCATTTACAATTTTGTATCTTTTAAGTCTTCTTGTATGTCATCACGTTTTGTTCTTTTTGAAGCGGGTGTTCTCAAATTATATGCTGATTTAATAATAAGGTGACTTGCTAACGGCCCCGTAATCAAAATGAATAATATTCCGATAAGTAATTGCATATTTACGTAACCTTCACGACCTATGAAATATAAGAAAACACCACTTATAAGTAACATTGCTCCTAATGTAGCAGCTTTACCAGCAGCATGCGCACGTGCATATACATCATCTAAACGTAAGAGGCCAATCGCAGCTAGTGCACTTATGAGTGAGCCAAGGATAACCAAAATAAGAGCTATACTAATGATGATCGTTGTTATCATGCTCAATCACCTTACCTTTATCCATATATTTTGCAAACACTGCAGTTCCTAAAAACGCTAAAATACCAATTAATAAAATGGCAACCATCATATATTTAGTACCCAAGAAAATACTAAATAGTGCTACAATCGCCATCAGTTGGATACCCATTGCATCAAGTGCCACAACCCTATCAGCAAGAGAAGGGCCGATAATGACACGAACAAGCATACCAAACATTGACAATGTTACAATAACTAATGCCACGATTAATATCACGTTGTAGTTCATTAATACTCGCCTACCTCTCTTACCACTTTTTCAAGTGATGATTTAATACTTTCTATTTCTTCTTCTTTGGTACTGAAATCAATGCTGTGAATATATATTTGTTTGCGATCATCACTGATACCTAGAACAATCGTACCAGGTGTGAGTGTAATCAAGTTTGATAACAACACAATTTGCCAATCTTTTTTCAAATCTGTTGGATACGTAAAAAAGGCGGGTTCATTGTTAATTTTAGGTTTAGTAACGATTCTAATAACATCAATATTTGCTTTAACCAATTCTACTAAAAAGACGATAAATAATTTTATAATTTTATAAATAGTAATAATATAAAATCTACCGGGTAAGACACCACGCATCAGGAATACTAACAATAGACCAAATATATAACCTAATAGGAAATTATTAAATGTATAGCTACCTGTTACAAATAGCCAAAACACTGATAAAATTAAATTTACTAATATTTGAATTGCCATATTATTTGCCCCCCAATACGCTGTCTATATAAACACTAGGATTATAGAATGTTTCGGCAGCATCTTTTATGATTGGTTGTAAAAAGTCAGCGGATAGGCCAAATATTACTGATATAGCAACTGCAATAACAGCTACTGTTAAAATACCTTTGTATTGCAGTTTAGGGTTGACTTCATAACCTTCAGATTCTCCGAAGAAACCTTTTAAGAAAATACGAATAACTGAGTAAAGTACAACTAAACTAGATAATAATACGATAATCCCACTTAAATAAAATCCTTTTTCGAAAGTAGCTTGAACAATGTAATATTTACCATAAAAGCCACTTAACGGTGGTATACCGGCTAAGCTCAAAGCAGCGATAAAGAAAGACCAGCCTAATACAGGGTAATGTTTGATTAAACCACCATACTTACGTAAATCGTGTGTCTTAGTGATTTTATACATGACACCAATTAAGAAAAATAGTGCTGCTTTAATCAACATGTCATGTAATGTATAATAAATCGCTCCCATCATACCAGCCTGATTCATCATTGCTACGCCTACTAAAATGACACCAACAGCAATCATAATATTATAAATTATGATTTTTTTTGTATCAAAGTAGCTAACTGCACCAACACAACCAAAAATAATTGTAAGTAAGGCTAAGAATAAAATGGTATACAGTGAAAAGTTAGAAGAATCACCAAAGAATAAGCTTGCTGTTCTAGCTATTGCGTAAACGCCAACTTTTGTTAACAATGCACCAAAGAAGGCAATAATAGATATAGGTGGCGCATAATAAGCACCTGGTAGCCAGATATACATTGGGAACACGCCAGCTTTTGTAGCAAAGACAAAGATAAACATAATAAATATAATACTGATAATTCCTTTATCTTGTGTTGACAATTGACTTAATTTTTCACTAATATCTGCTAAATTCAATGTGCCTACAACAGAATAAAGCATTGCGACGGCTATAACAAAGAAAGCAGAAGATGTCACATTCACAAGTACATATTTTATCGTTTCACTCAATTGAACTTGTGTGCCACCAATAACTAATAAAATATATGATGCCATTAAAAACACTTCAAAGAATACGAAAAGGTTGAAAATATCACCAGTTATAAATGATCCTATAACACCAGTGAGCATAAACATGATGGCAAAATAATAGTAATATGTTTCACGCTCGATACCTACAGATTGATATGAATATAAAATAATCAACATCGTTACAATTAAACTTGTAATCACAAGTAAAATACTAAAAATATCGGTAACAAAAACAATACTATATGGTGCATCCCATGAACCAAGTTCGAGTTTTATAGGTCCATCTCTGAGAATATTTTTTAAATTTATAAAAGCAAAAATTAATGTAATTGCAGTACCTGTTAATGCAACGTAGCGTTTAATTTTAGGGCGTTTACCAATAAAAATTAATGCAATAATTGTTAACATTGGTATGACGAGTAATGAAATAATAAGATTACTCTCTATCATTATCTAGCACCCCTTTCATACTTTCTACGTTGTCTGTACCTAGTTCTTTATAGCTTCTAAAAGCTAATACTAAGAAAAAGGCTGTTACAGAAAATGAAATTACTATAGCTGTTAATATGAGTGCTTGTGGAATTGGATCCACATATGAAGTGAACCCTTTTTCATAAATAGGGACTTCACCTTTCTTAAGACCACCCATAGTTATTAAGAATAAATTAGCTGTATGTGTTTGTAATGTAGTCCCAATAATGATGCGTATCAAACTTTTAGAAAGAATGAGATAGACGCTCATTGCAGTGAGAATACCACAAACAAAAATCATCACTATTTCCATTACTCATTCTCTCCAATCGCTAATATTATAGTCATTATTGTGCCAACAACCGCACATAAAACACCTAAATCGAAAAATGTGGCAGTATGCATTTCTATAGGTTTTAAAATACCTAATGGAATCTCAAATGGCGTATGCGTAAAGAAGTTTTTATTGTATAGCCAACTCGCCATAGGTGTAACTAAACAAAAGAATAACCCGATACCAATGAGTTTCTTGAAGTCCCAAGGGTATATTTTACGCATAGTCTTAATATCGTAAGCCACAGCTACAATCACAAGTGAACTTGATAAGAGTAGGCCACCGACGAAACCACCACCAGGTGTATAATGTCCTGTTAAAAATAGGTGTAAGCCAAACATAACGATTAAGAAGAAAATCACGATAGCTGAGTATTGGAAAATTAAATTATTTTTCTGTCTTTTCAATGTGAGTTCCTCCTTCATCATTTGGTTTATTTTTATAACGAAGTTTAATCATTGTGTAAACACCTAAACCTGCAATACCTAGTACAGAGGATTCGAATAAAGTATCGGTACCACGGAAATCGACTAGAATAACATTGACCATGTTTGTACCATGTGCTAAATCATATACATGTGCTTTATAAAATTCTCCAATTGAGCCAAAGTGTCTATTACCGTAAGTGATTAAACCTAATACTGTTACAACGGTACCAGCACCGATGGCAATAATAATGTTCAGCCATTTATATGAAGTTGTTTCGTTATGTCGATTTAAATTTGGCAAATGATAGAAACATAATAAGAACAATGCAGTAGAAATAGATTCTACAACAAATTGCGTCAATGCTAAGTCTGGTGCACCAAAGAAAATGAAGAAGATCGCTACTGCATAACCTACTGCACTTGCCATGATGATACTGAAAAGGCGAGAGCGTGCAAATATAATCATAGACGCTGCTGTAATGATAATGACTACGATGATCAATTCAAATGGTCTGATTTCACTAACATCTTTGAAGTTAACACTGAATGGTGTTACTAATAATGTCACAAGTGTGATTACAATTAAAGACGCGAAGATGATTAACAAGTTATTACGAGTAAACCCAGTAACGTAAGTGTTAGTAAATTGACTTGAATAGCCTGGGAATACCGTTCCAAATTTATCATACCAATAATTGATTGTTAGTTTTGTAGGTTGTGCTTTTAATAAGCTAATCCAATAACCAAAGCTAAGTATTAACAAAATTCCAACGATGTAAATGCCTAATGTTGAGAAAAAGGCTGGTGTAAATCCATGGAACATATGAAACTCAGCTGTTGCGTTAGTATTATGACTGATTGCGTTTACTGCTGGTTCAATGATTGTCCCAGTCAATATTGAAGGGAAGAACCCAAAAACAATGACGAGTATTGCTAATATACCTGGAGAAATTAGCATTAATTTTGATACTTCATGAGCTGATTTTGGTAAATGATTTGGTTTATAGCTGCCTAAGAATATTTGACCAATAAACCTAACAGCATAGACAAAAGTGAATACGCTACCTAAAATTGCCACGATTGGTATGAGTATACCAATACTATTTAAACTGAAGATATTAGCGTGCGTAACTTCAATCATACTTTCAAGAAATTTCTCTTTTGATAAGAAACCATTAAATGGAGGAATACCTGCCATACTCAATGATGTAATTAACGTAATGGTAAAAGAAATTGGCATGATGGTTACTAAGCCACCCAATTTATTGACATCACGTGTTCCCGTACTGTGATCAATCGCACCAGTTACCATAAATAATGCACCTTTAAAAGTAGCATGATTTATAAGGTGAAACACAGCTGCCGTAAAAGCAGCAACGTAAATTTGACTGTCTGAGCCTTCGAAATGGTAACTTACTGCTCCGATACCTAACATTGACATAATCATGCCAAGTTGTGAGACAGTTGAAAAAGCTAAGATACCTTTTAAATCTTGTTGCTTTGTTGCATTTAACGATGCCCAAAACAGAGTGATTAACCCCACTGCAGTAATCGTCCAAATCCAACCTTGTGAAAGCGCGAATATTGGGGTCATACGAGCAACTAAATAAAGACCAGCTTTAACCATTGTTGCTGAATGCAAGTAAGCACTAACTGGCGTTGGCGCTTCCATTGCATCTGGTAACCAAACATAGAATGGAAACTGAGCTGATTTAGTCATCGCTCCTATGATTACAAAGATCATAGACAATATAAAGTAAGGGCTTGTTTGGATTTCAGACGCATGATTAATGAGCGTTTGAATACTAGTTGAATTACCTGCAAGTGATAGTAAAATAAGACCACCTAGCAGAGAAAGACCGCCCAACACAGTTATGAGCATTGATTTTTGCGCACCATAAATAGATGCTTGTTTCGTTCTCCAAAATGAAATGAGTAGAAAACTTGAAAATGACGTTAACTCCCAAAACAGATATAAGATAATGATATTATCTGATAATACGACACCTAACATGGCACCCATAAAAAGCAAAAGGTAACAATAAAAATGACCTAATTGCTCTTGTCGACTTAAATAACTAATGGAATATAATACAACCAAGCTTCCGATACCAGTTATTAGTAAACTGAATAATAAGCCTAAGCCATCAACGTATAAATCGAAATTCATGCCAAAATGAGGCATCCAATTTGCTTTATGTACTACGCTTTTACCTGACATTGTTGTCGAAATGATTGATAGAAAATATATAAATAAGACGACGGGGATAGGTAACACAAACCATCCTAAATGTATACGCTTATGTATGCGGTATACAATTGGAATAATGAGTGCAAATATTAACGGTAATAATACCGCTATATGTATCAAACTCATTATTTTATCCTCCTTTTTAAAATAGTATAAGGTCATTATACATGAATAAGACTATTCTGAAAAACCACGCTAACCCTTGTGGAGCTTTAATTTAAAGTTTGTTTTAAATAAGAAGAAACACGGTATTTTTATTCAAAATTTTGTTTATATTGGATTGAATAATCTTTTTTTAATTGTGCTAAATTAGCAAGTGAGCAATTAGCATATTCAGTATTTTCTTCTTTTAATTTATTTTCTAAATTTGTAATTGCGATTTGTAAAGATTGTATATAATCCAGTTCTTTTACATTAAATGGTCTAAGTTTGGATTTAGATGTATAACGCTTTTCAAATTGACTTAAAGCTTTACGCTCGTGAAAAAATACATTTTTCGTTTCATTTGGATGGTGCAAGTCACCTTGCTTTGGATGTTTAATGACCTGTTCAATTTGAACAAGTACTTGATTGTCATCCTCCTCTATAACTGATACACCATAACTTCCAGTTTTATGTGCAAAACGATATAACATAATTCAATACACCCCTCATTTTATGTTAGAATACATATATCATCTTAACATGAAATGGAGAATAAAAATGTCGAACTATCCTCAGCTAAATTCAGAAGTAAATGAAAATGAAATAAAAATGGTTATGCATACGAATAAGGGTGATATGGCTTTCAAATTATTACCTGCTATCGCACCTAAAACAGTAGAGAACTTTGTTACACATGCGAAAAATGGTTACTATGATGGTATTTCTTTCCATCGTGTCATCAATGACTTCATGGTACAAGGAGGCGACCCAACTGCAACTGGTATGGGTGGTGAAAGTATTTATGGAGGTCCGTTTGAAGATGAATTTTCACTTGAAGCATTCAATCTATACGGTGCTTTATCAATGGCAAATTCTGGTCCGAATACTAACGGTTCACAATTCTTTATTGTTCAAATGAAGGAAGTACCAGAATCTATGCTTAGCCAACTTGCAGATGGTGGTTGGCCGGAACCAATTGTCAAAGCTTATGGTGAAAAGGGTGGTACACCTTGGTTAGATCAAAAACATACTGTTTTTGGTCAATTATTAGAAGGTGAATCTACGTTAGAAGATATTGCTGCAACAAAGGTTGGACCGCAAGATAAACCTTTACATGATATCACGATTGATTCGATAGACATTATTGAAAAATAATGTAAAACGTAGTTTGAACGGTAGTAGTTAAAACAATCTTTTATCGTTTGAAATTTTAATGAAATATTAATCGATTATTTTAAAAATATAGAGAAGTCTAAGAGGCTGGACAAATTAATTGTTCCAGCCTCTTACTATTATTTTGATATTTTTTATTTTGAAAGTATTGAATCAAGTAACATTCTTAGTAATTGTTCAAATGCCTTTGTATAAAGAGATGCAATCCCAATTCAAGCAATTATTTTATAACTGAATTTTGAAAAATCGTGAAATTTTTCTAGGTAATATTAGTACCATTGAATGATTTATGCTATTATGAACATGTTAAGTAAAACGAAATAAGGGGTTATCACGTTGAATAATCACTATAAAGTAGGTCAACATATCAAAGTTCGTGTGACTGGTATTCAACCGTATGGCGCTTTTGTAGAAACCCCTGACAATACTGAAGGATTAATCCATATTTCTGAAATTATGGATGATTACGTCCATAATTTAAAAAAGTTTTTATCGGAAGGACAAATTGTAAAAGCGAAAGTCATTTCAATTGATAAAGAAGGAAAGCTAAATCTTTCTTTAAAAGATAACGACTATTTTAAAAATTATGAACGTAAAAAAGAAAAGCAATCAGTATTAGATGAAATTAAAGAAACCGAAAAATATGGGTTTCAAACAATTAAAGAACGCTTACCGGTTTGGATTAAACAGTCCAAAAACGCGATAAAAGATGAACAGTCATCTTTTAAAAAACACTAACATTTTATTTTAAGATGTTAGTGTTTTTTATATGTAAGCTAAATTTTGTAAGTTATGATAGGGCTATAAAATTATATGCGTGAGCATATAATTTTATATTTAAAATCAGGCAAGTTAGAATTAAAATCGCTTAAAGTGATTATTCAATGACACTTAAGTATATTGTATATTAGGAGGATTTAATTTAATGGACAAAAAATTTCAACCGTTATTTGAAAAATTAAAATTACCAAATCAAGTTGTTTTAGATAATCGATTTGTACTAGCCCCATTAACACATGTTTCATCTAATGATGATGGTACAATTTCTAATGAAGAGGTTGTGTACATGGAACAACGTTCTAAAGATGTTGGTCTAGCAATTTCAGCAGCAAGCAATGTTACAGATTTAGGTAAAGCTTTTCCTGGACAACCTTCAGTAGCGCATGATTCTAATTTAGAAGGCTTAAAACGTTTGGCAAAAGCTATGAAGAAAAATGGTGCGAAAGCGGTTGTTCAAATACATCACGGTGGTGCACAATCTTTACCTAATTTAACCCCTGATGGTGATGTTGCGGCACCAAGCCCTATATCATTAAAAAGTTTTGGTGAGCAAGAAGCCCATCAAGCACGTGAAATTACTAATGAAGAAATAGAATCAACAATAAAAGCATTTGGTGAAGCAACTCGCAGAGTCATTGAAGCTGGTTTTGATGGTGTTGAAATTCACGGTGCAAACCATTATTTAATCCATCAATTTGTATCTCCATATTATAATCGTCGTAATGATGAGTGGGGAGAAGACCGTTATAAATTTGCTACAAGTGTAGTAGACGAAGTAACTGAAACTGTTAAAAAATATGGTAGTAAAGATTTTATCGTTGGATATAGATTTTCTCCTGAAGAAGCTGAATCTCCAGGTATAAGCATGGAAATTACAAAAGAACTAATTGAGCTATTAATGGAAAAACCTTTAGATTACTTACATGTTTCATTAATGGATATTCACTCTCAAACACGTGAAGGCCAGTACAAAGGGCAAGAACGTATTAAACTCATTTTAGAGTGGATTAATGGACGCATGCCACTAATAGGTATAGGATCTATCTTTACGGCTGAACAGGCTATTGAAGCAATTGAATCAACAGGTGTAGAACTCGTCGCATTAGGACGAGAAATCTTGTTGGATCATAATTTTGTAAGTAAAATTAAAGATGGAAAAGAAGATGAAATTCTATCTCACTTTGATCCACAAAGAGCAGATAAACACCATCTGCCACCAAAATTATGGGAACAATTTAATAAAGGCTTTTACCCATTACCAAGAACAGACAATAAATAAAATCATTGAATATGAAGATGTTTATAGTATTTAACACCACTATAATTTCATAATGAAGGTAAGTATAAACATTGTACTAATGAAGCAACGTCAATTTCTATTGAATATATAGAAATTGACGTTTTTTTGTTTGTATAAAATTTTGTTGAACGTTAAAGTAACCTTTTACATTTAATAACAGTCATGGTTGTTGCTGCTGGTGTTTTTTAGGCAGGTACAGCATATATGTCGTAGATATTTAACGATTTTTATATAAAATATAATAAATTACAGACACTAAAATTAGCATAAATCTTGTGATAGTGATTTTAATCAAGAAGAATTAATAAATTTATTAAAATTGGCTTGTGTAAACAGTCGGAAATGTGTCATTATATTAATGTAAAGGCTTACATTTTGATAGCTATATTCTAAATTTAATATTTAAAAGTTGCTATGTGAGTTCTGTATCTACGATTTTATAGTATTTTCGGAAAATAGTTTTCGTAAGTGAATAAATACGTTATGCTATGAATGAGTATTGCCAATAAATTATTATATAATTCATACAAAGGGGAGATATTATGTCAAGATCTGAAGAAATCATTGAATTAACAAATCATTACGGTGCGCACAATTATGTGCCGCTTCCAATCGTAATTTCAGAAGCTGAAGGTGTATGGGTTAAAGATCCTGAAGGAAATAAATATATGGATATGCTATCTGCTTATTCTGCAGTAAACCAGGGTCACAGACATCCTAAAATTATTCAGGCTTTAAAAGATCAAGCTGACAAAGTGACTTTAGTATCACGTGCATTTCATAGTGATAACTTAGGAGAATGGTATGAAAAAATATGTAAGTTAGCTGGTAAAGACAAAGCCTTACCTATGAATACAGGTGCAGAAGCAGTTGAAACAGCATTGAAAGCTGCGCGACGTTGGGCTTATGATGTGAAAGATATTGCACCTGATCAAGCTGAAATTATTGCATTCAATGGTAACTTCCATGGTCGAACAATGGCGCCGGTATCATTGTCATCTGAACCAGAATATCAACGAGGCTACGGTCCATTATTAGATGGGTTCCGAAAAGTCGATTTTGGTAACATAGATGCTGTTAAAGAAGCAATCAATGAAAATACAGCTGCTATTTTAATCGAACCTATTCAAGGAGAAGCAGGAATCAATGTCCCACCAGAAGGTTATTTAAAAGAAATTAGAGAATTATGTGATGAACATAATGTATTATTTATTGCTGATGAAATTCAAGCAGGACTTGGACGTTCAGGAAAATTATTTGCTACTGATTGGGATGATGTAAAACCAGATGTATATATTTTAGGTAAAGCTCTAGGCGGTGGTGTATTCCCAATATCAGTTGTATTAGCTGATGAAGAAGTATTGGGCGTATTTACGCCTGGTTCTCACGGATCAACGTTTGGTGGTAATCCACTAGCGTGTGCTGTATCAATTGCAGCTTTAGATGTATTAGTTGATGAAGATTTAGCAGGACGTTCTTTAGAATTAGGTGAGTACTTTAAATCAGAACTTGAAAAAATCAATCACCCAGCAATTAAAGAAGTACGTGGTCGTGGATTATTTATTGGTATAGAACTAAATGAAAATGCTAGACCTTATTGTGAAAAGTTAAAAGAAGAAGGTTTATTATGTAAAGAAACACATGATACAGTAATTAGATTTGCACCACCTCTTATTATTTCCAAAGAAGAATTAGACTTTGCATTGGATAAAGTAAGAAATGTTTTTAAATAAAAATGTTCTGTAACTTAAGTTTTGAAAACCCTTTAAAAAGCAAAATCTTATGTTACAATTATCGTGAAAGCGAAATCATTAGTAACGAAAAAGAGGCGAAATGAATCATGACTGAGAATAACAATTTAGTTACTTCTACGCAACAAATTATTAAAGAAGCATTGCATAAATTGGGATTTGATGATGGGATGTATGATTTAGTAAAGGAACCATTAAGATTCCTTGAAGTACGCATTCCTGTACGTATGGATGATGGTACTGTTCAAACATTTAAAGGTTATCGTGCTCAACATAATGATGCTGTTGGACCAACTAAAGGTGGGGTACGTTTCCATCCAGACGTTGACGTTGAGGAAGTTAAAGCATTATCTATGTGGATGACATTAAAATGTGGTATCGTCGACTTGCCATATGGTGGCGGTAAAGGTGGCATCATCTGTGATCCTAGACAAATGAGTATACATGAAGTTGAACGTTTATCTCGTGGTTATGTGCGTGCGATATCTCAATTTGTTGGACCTACAAAAGATATCCCAGCACCAGACGTATTTACTAACTCACAAATCATGGCTTGGATGATGGATGAGTATAGTTCATTAGATAA
Organism: Staphylococcus sp. GDY8P94P; assembly: GCF_017892255.1. Classification (NCBI taxonomy): domain Bacteria; kingdom Bacillati; phylum Bacillota; class Bacilli; order Caryophanales; family Staphylococcaceae; genus Staphylococcus; species Staphylococcus sp. GDY8P94P. The sequence continues at coordinate 240,030 of NZ_JAESKU010000001.1, read as the reverse complement.
ATTTAATTCACCAGGATTTATTACTGGTAAACCGATTGTATTAGGTGGATCACAAGGCAGAGATCGCTCTACAGCACTAGGTGTAGTAATTGCAATAGAACAAGCTGCTAAAAGAAGAGGTCTAGAATTGAAAGGTGCACGTATCGTTATTCAAGGATTTGGTAACGCGGGTAGTTTCTTATCTAAATTCCTATATGATATGGGAGCAAAAATTGTTGGTATTTCAGATGCTTACGGTGCATTACATGACCCAGATGGTCTTGATATCGACTATCTTTTAGATAGAAGAGATAGCTTTGGTACTGTAACAAATCTATTCGAGGAAACAATTTCTAATAAAGAATTGTTTGAACTTGATTGTGATATTCTTGTACCTGCAGCGATTGCTAATCAAATCACTGAAGACAATGCAAATGAAATTAAGGCGGATATAGTTGTTGAAGCGGCTAATGGCCCAACAACACCAGCTGGCACACGTATTTTAACTGAACGTGGTAAATTGCTTGTACCTGATGTGTTAGCAAGTGCAGGCGGCGTAACAGTTTCTTACTTCGAATGGGTACAAAATAATCAAGGTTATTATTGGACAGAAGAAGAAGTGAATACAAAATTGCGTGAAAAACTTATCACAGCCTTCGATACAATTTATGAGTTATCACAAAATAGAAAAATTGATATGCGCTTAGCAGCCTATATTGTGGGTATTAAACGTACTGCTGAAGCTGCACGTTATCGTGGTTGGGCTTAATTAAATATTTTAATTTGTAGAAAAAGAAGAAGTTCTTGTATTCAAGAACTTCTTCTTCTTTTTATTTTATTTATTTTTTTGCTCATCATCTTGAATCACTTGTTTATATAAATCAGGGTAATTTGTGAAAACACCATCTACCCCATATTGATTTAAGCGGTGCATATCAGCTTCGTTATTAACGGTGAAAGGATGTACGAGTAGACCAGCCCTTTTAAGATTTTTAACATTTTGTTTTGTTAAATCTGTATATTCAGGGCCGACACCAATTGCGTATTGACGAATTTGATTAAAATCCTGTTGGGATAAAGAGCGTAATTCACCTTTATCTAATAATCTAATTAACGGGACATTGCTATTTAACTGATGCAATTTACTTAAGCTTTCAGGTGAAAATGATTGTAATAAGACATGTCCTTGATTCAGTGATTGTTCATTAAGCATATTGTGGTTGTTTAGTGTTTTTAATACTGCTTCTTCCATCCCTGGGTAAACATCTGGTGATTTAGTTTCAATATAATAATTTGCATTTGTACCATAGCGTTCTAATATTTCATCTAATGTAGGGATTTTAGCACCTACATAATTTGAATTAGCATACTGAGGATTTGCGGCATTAAATTTACTTCCAGCATCTAATTGTTTCAGTTCCTTTAGTGTATATGAATCAACTCTACCAGTCCCGTTTGTTGTTCTATCTACAGTTTCATCATGCATGGCAACTAGATGACCATCTTTAGTCATCTGAAGATCGATTTCGATATAAGAAGCACCCATAGCATTATGGCTTTTATCATATGAATAAAAAGTATGTTCTGGCGCATAGCCACTTGCACCTCTATGCGCGACCGTTGTATATTTCTCGCCCGTTAGATTTTGTGCTCTATTTGGATTATGTGAGTTATTATCCTTTTGGTTTGATGGTGTGGCATGTTGTTGTGTTTGAACATTGTGGTTATTTTCGTTTGCTGATGTTATAGATGTCGTTCCAATTAAAGTTAAAGATAACATTGCTATACTCGTGGATAGTACTTTTTTAAAATTTTGCAAGAATGGGTCACTCCTCGATATGTATTTACATATCAACCCTACAAAATAAAAGTGTGTTTGAGAATAACATTTACAGGATTAAAATTTAAGTTTTATAAAGTTAATATTTTTATAACAATATATTAAAACAATTAAAACCTTTCTAGTATAAATATAATAGGAAATATTATTTTCTGTATCACGCTATCTTCATATAAGACATCAAATCAACAAAACAAACGTCAATTTCTATAGAAATTGACGTTTACTTGTAGTTAAAGCTACTATGTTGATGATTTAATTGTTTTATCTTTTTTAAAATTTTCAATAGCTAATTTAATCTCATCTCTAACACGTTGGAATTCTGACCACGATTTACCAGCTGGATCATCAAAACCCCAATGTTCTTTTTTGACATTTGGCGGTAATATTGGACAATTCTTTTCTGCATCACTACATAATGTTACGACCAAATCTGCTTGCTCTAAGATCTCATTATCTATCAAATCTGATGTATGATTTGAAATATCAATATTTACTTCTTTCATAGCTTCTACAGCTTTAAGGTTGACACCATGTGTTTCAATACCCGCAGAATAGACATGCCACGTTTCTCCTAATATATGCTTTCCCCAACCCTCAGCCATTTGGCTACGACATGAATTTCCTGTACATATAAAATAAATTGTTTGTTTGTCCATTATAAATACCTCTTTTCTTAAAATATGATGAGTGTAAGGTATAAACCTAACAATGTTACAAATAATACTGGAATGGTAATGATAATACCTGTTCTAAAATATGTTCCCCATGAAATTTTTACACCTTTTTGTGTTAAAACATGTAGCCATAATAACGTTGCTAAAGAACCGATAGGGGTAATTTTAGGGCCTAAGTCAGACCCTATAACATTCGCATAAACCATGCCTTCTTTCATCGTTCCAATTACATTGGATTGACCAATAGCAATAGCATCTATTAATACAGTAGGCATATTGTTCATAATTGATGATAAAAAGGCTGATATAAAGCCCATACCCATGATACTGCTAAATAATCCATAACTTGAAACGTTGAATAATATATCTGCTAAAATTGTGGTGATACCAACGTTTTTTAATCCAAACACTACTAAATACATACCAATAGAAAATAGCACAATGTTCCAAGGTGCGCCTTTAATCACTTGCTTGGTATGAACTGCTTTAGATTTACGAGCTAAGAGCACAAAGATAAAAGCAATGATACCAGCAATAATTGATACAGGGATATGAATAAATTCACTTACAAGATAGCCAACGAGCAATATGGCTAATACTATCCATGAAATCTTGAATAATTTGGGATCTTTAATTGCATCTCTAGGCGTTGTAAGATTTTCAGTATCAAATGTTTTTGGTATAGATTTTCTAAAATAAAGCCATAACACGAGAATGCTAGCTATTAAAGAAAATATGTTAGGGATTATCATACGACTAAAATATTCAATAAAGCCAATATCAAAGTAATCAGCAGAAACAATATTTACTAAATTACTTACAATTAAGGGCAATGATGTTGTATCAGCAATAAAACCACTGGCGATAATAAAAGGGAAAATCACTTTTTTATTAAATCCTAAATTTCTTACCATCGCTAATACGATAGGTGTTAAAATTAAAGCTGCGCCATCGTTGGCGAAAAAAGCTGCTACTATGGACCCTAACAACATAATAAAAACAAACATTTTTAAGCCATTACCTTTTGAAGCTTTAACCATATGTATTGCAGACCATTCAAAAAATCCAATTTCATCTAATATTAATGAAATAAGAATAACAGCAACAAATGTTAACGTGGCATTCCAAACAATGCCAGTTACTTCTACTACATCGGAAAAGCTAACTACACCAGTAATAATCGCTATGATAGCCCCAGCTAAAGCCGTAATACCAATATCTAATCCCTTAGGTTGCCATATGACAAAAGTTAATGTTAAAAGAAAAATTACAATTGCTAGAATAGTCATGTTTAACACTCACCTGATTTCATATTTTTACATACGAAATGTTGGTTAGATGTGTTAATCATATTGAGACTTTGATTGATTTCATCTAAAATAGCACGATTAAGCTGGTACATACGTTTATTGCCATTTTTACGTGTATTTACTAACTCGTGATCTACTAATGACTTCATATGGTGACTTAGTGTAGGTTGTGAGAATTGAAAATGTTCCAACAAATCACATGCACATAATTCACCACAAGAAAGTAAATCTAATATTTCTAATCTGCTTGAATCGGATAAAACTTTAAGCAATGCTGAGAGTCTTTTATAAGACATATGTATACCTCCTAAACACTAAATAGATTAACATCTATATAGAAATCCGTCTATATAGTTTTGAGCTAAATAGTAAAAGGGGGGTTATTGATTTTATTCAAAAATATGTGATGTTGAATAATTTATTAAAATTATACAAAGGTATATCGAGTTAAGTAAGTGAAATGTAATAAAGCGAAGCGGTTTATATAATGTAAAAAAGCGTCTGCGACAAAAAGTTATGGACAATTGTGATGTATTTTGGCGAGACGCTTGTGGGAATAGGGCAAGCCGAACACTAAATGCTGAAGCTATCCCCTAAGAAGGCGAGCCAACAATAAGAAGTATTGAAAAAAAAGAAGCACTCAGAGGAATTGAATTAAATCATCTGAGTGCTATTTATCTAGGATTTATGTCCGAGACTCTTTTATAAAGTTTGTTAATTTTAATTCTGTTGCTGCTTAATGACTGATAATTGGTGTTCCAAAGCTGCTTGTCCAGTTGAGCCATAACTAATTCTACGGCTAACACAATTTTCTGGTTTTAAGAAATCATAAATGTCTGCATCGATACTTGTATGCGCATTTTGATATTCTTTCAATGGCACATCTAATAAATAGACATTATGTTGAATTGACCATAGTACGATTTTCCCTACAATTTCATGTGCTGTTCTAAACGGAACTCCTTTATTGACTAGGTAATCTGCCAGTTCAGTAGCATTTGAAAAATCATTATAAACCGTTTGATGTAGTCGATCGACATTCACAGTCATTGTATCTATCATACCTGCAAAAATACGCAAGGAACCTTTTATCGTGTGAACAGCATCAAACAAGCCTTCTTTATCTTCTTGCATATCTTTATTGTATGCTAAGGGTAAACCTTTGAGCGTCATTAATATGCTCATTAGGTTTCCTGTCGTACGTCCTACTTTACCTCTTATTAACTCTGCCATGTCAGGGTTTTTCTTTTGAGGCATGATTGACGAGCCTGTTGAGAACGCATCTGATAAAGTTACAAAATTGGCTTCTGCTGATGACCAAAAGATAATTTCTTCAGCAAAACGCGATAAATGTATCATTGTTAATGATATGTTATGCAATGTTTCTGCAATATAATCTCTATCACTTACAGCATCTATACTGTTTTCATAAACAGAGCTGAAATTCAATAAAGATTGCGTTTCATGACGATCGATTGGATAAGTCGTTCCACTTAGTGCAGCAGCGCCAAGTGGGGAAATATCGATACGCTTCAAACTATCCTGAAAACGCGATTTATCTCTATCTAACATCCAGTAATAAGTTAGTATATGGTGTGCAAATGAAATGGGCTGCGCTCTTTGTAAATGCGTATAACCTGGCATAATTGTATTGACATGTTGTTCTGCGATATTGACGATGGTTTGTTGCAATTCATTGACGAGCTCAATAATCTGAGTGACTTCATCTTTTGTATATAAGTGCATATCAGTAGCGACTTGGTCATTTCTGCTACGTCCTGTATGCAATCTACCGCCTGCATCACCGATACGTTTAATTAATTCATGTTCGATGTTGAGATGAATATCTTCTAAAGAAACATCGAACGTTAAATTACCTTGTTCATAATCATTTAAAATCGCTGTTAAACCATTAACTATTTGCTTACAGTCTTCATCAGTTATGATATCTTGTTTGGCTAGCATTTTAGCGTGAGCAATACTTCCTTGCACATCATATTGAATGAGTGTTTTATCAAAGTGAATGGAGGCATTAAATTCATCGACCCAATCTTCGGGCTGCTCACTAAATCTTCCTCCCCAAGCTTTATTACTCATCTAAGTAACCACCATGTAACATAGAATTAACTTTTGTAGGTAAACCAAAGATATCAATAAAACCGACTGCAGATTCTTGATTAAATGCATCTTCCTTAGTATAAGTAGCTAATTTTTCGTTATATAGTGTATGTGGTGATTTTCTGCCGTTTACAACAGCACTGCCTTTAAATAATTTAATACGTACATCACCAGAAACGAATTTTTGTGTACTATCCACAAAAGCTTTCAAGCTGTCTGTTAGTGGAGAGAACCAAAGACCATTGTATGTTTGTTCCGAAAATTGTTTTTCAATAACAGGTTTGAAATGAGCTACATCTTTAGTTAAAGTAATCGTTTCAAGTGCTTTATGTGCTTTCATTATGACTTCTGCTGCAGGCGTTTCGTAAACTTCTCTTGATTTAATACCAACGAGTCTATTTTCCACATGATCAATTCTCCCAATACCATGTTTACCAGCTAATTTGTTTAAATCTAAAATTAATTGACTTAATTTATAAGATTTACCATTTAAAGCGATAGGTAAGCCTTGTTCGAACGTAAGTACAATTTCATCGGCTTCGTCAGGTGTATCTTCAATTTCATTTGTTAAGTCAAATGCATCTTTTGGTGGTGCGGCATATGGATCTTCTAAAATACCACATTCATTACTTCTTCCCCATAGATTTTGATCAATAGAATACGGAGAATCATGTTGGATCGGTACTGGAATATTATGTTTGATTGCATAATCAATTTCTTCTTCACGGCTCCAAGCCCATTCTCTAACTGGAGCGAATACTTTTAACTCTGGGTCTAACGCTTTTATCGCAACTTCAAAACGAACTTGGTCATTACCTTTTCCGGTACAACCATGTGCAATACCTACTGCATTTGTTTTACTAGCAATTTCAACTAATTTTTTTGAAATTAAAGGTCTTGATAATGCGGATACTAGGGGATATGTGCCTTCATACATCAAATTACCTTTGATTGCATATGAAACAAAATCTTCACTGAATTCTTCAGTAGCATCAATAATATGACATTCAATTGCGCCCATATCTAAAGCTTTTTGATGAACTAGGTCTAAGTCCTTACCTTCACCAACATCCAAGCAGCAAGCTACGATATCATAGCCTTTATCTATCAACCATTTTACTGCCACACTTGTATCTAAACCGCCAGAATATGCTAAAACTATTTTTTCCTTCATATATTACACCTCAATTGAATTTTTTAATATGTTGTTTATAAATTTGATATTAGTAAGTATAGCAGAAGAATTATGAAAATAAAACCATTTTTATACATAATTATGCAAAATGTAGAAATTTCTTACAATTTAAATTTTATTTATAGTACTCATTTATGGGATTTTTTGAGGTTTTATCGTATTTATAGAAATGTATAAATTTATGAATATATAATTAGATATTCTGTTTGTTATATAATAAATGAATAAGCTAAAACATTTATAAAAAATCCTGTATTATAGGCTAGTTGTTTGAATAGTCAAAATAAACTTAGTAAAATATGTATGAAATCAAAAACACTGGAGGCAATTTAGATGACTCATATTCAATTAGATTATGGTAAAACTTTAGAATTTTTCGGCGAACATGAATTACAGCAACAAAAAGATATTGTTAAATCAATTCACAATACAATTCATGAAGGAACAGGTGCTGGTAGTGACTTCTTAGGTTGGATTGATTTACCTATTAATTATGATAGAGAAGAGTTTTCACGTATTTTAGAAGCTTCTAAACGTGTCAAAAAAAATTCAGATGTATTTGTAGTGATTGGTATTGGTGGTTCATATTTAGGTGCACGTGCTGCAATTGAAATGTTAACACCAGCTTTTAGAAATAGTAATGAATATCCTGAAATTGTTTTTGTAGGTAATCATTTATCTTCAACATATACACAAGAGCTAATTCATTATTTAGACGGTAAAGATTTTTCAGTTAATGTTATTTCTAAATCTGGTACAACAACAGAGCCAGCAGTTTCATTTAGACTATTTAAGCAAATCTTAGAAAACAAATACGGTAAAGAAGAAGCCAAACAGCGTATTTTTGCAACTACTGATAAAGAAAAAGGTGCTTTAAAACAATTAGCAACAAATGAAGGCTATGAAACGTTTGTAGTTCCTGATGATATTGGTGGTCGTTACTCCGTTTTAACAGCAGTAGGTTTATTACCAATAGCTGTTGCAGGTATTGATATTGAAGCTATGATGGGTGGTGCTGCTAAAGCTAGAGAAGAGCTTTCTTCTGAAAACCTAGAAGATAATATTGCTTATCAATACGCTAGTATTCGTAATATTTTATATGCAAAAGGCTATGACACTGAAATGTTAATAAACTATGAACCTTCAATGCAATATTTCAACGAGTGGTGGAAACAATTATTTGGTGAATCAGAAGGTAAAGATTACAAGGGCATCTATCCATCCAGTGCAAACTATACAACTGATTTACACTCACTTGGACAATATGTGCAAGAGGGCCGTCGTTTCTTATTCGAAACGGTTGTCAAAGTAAATACACCGAAACATAACATTACTATTGAAGAAGATAGTGAAAACTTAGATGGATTAAATTATTTAGCGGGCAAAACAATTGATGAAGTGAACACTAAAGCTTTTGAAGGTACTTTATTAGCACATACTGATGGAGGCGTACCGAATGTAGTGATTAATGTTCCTCAACTAGATGAAGAAACATTTGGTTATCTTGTTTATTTCTTTGAAATGGCTTGTGCGATGAGTGGCTACCAACTTGGAGTCAACCCGTTTAACCAACCAGGCGTAGAAGCATATAAACAAAATATGTTCGCGTTATTAGGTAAGCCAGGTTTTGAAGATAAAAAAGAAGCATTAGAAAAACGTTTATAATTTTATCTATTTATTAATTTAAAAATGACTGACAAAATGATTTCCGCACTAATCAGGCGGAAATCATTTTTTTGTATGTGACTTATTTTATCAATGCACATCATCATTTCTATGAGATGTCATTAACCGTTTTGGTACTTGAGACTGATATTTGCACAAAAGCATACATAATTGTTTCAAAATCGCTATAATACACTTATAATTATCGTTGACTAACAATGGTAGGGAATGATGAAATGACTCAAGAACAAGTGCAGTATTGGTTTGATTTATTTGGCAGTTTAGGTTATATCGTAGGGTTTTTATTGCCTTTTATTGAAGCTTTTATCCCAATACTACCTATTATTGTATTTGTGATTGTTAATGTGAATGCATTTGGATTGTGGATGGGAACATTATTAGCATGGTTGGGTACTGTTTTAGGGAGCTATCTTGTATTTTTAGGCTTTCGCAGATTGAACCATACACGTTATATGAAAAAGTTACAGCAACGTACCTCAGTTCAGAGGTTAATTCATTTTATAGATAGAAAAGGGGTTATCCCTATTTTTATTCTATTATGTTTTCCATTTACACCAAGTGCATTAGTGAACTTAGTAGTAAGCCTGTCGCATATCAGAGCACACGTTTATCTTGTAGTATTGTTCAGTTCGAAATTGATAATGATCGGTTTGATTGGATGGTTAGGTAATGATATTACGACGCTATTTACAGAGCCGTTAAGGTTGATTATCATTATTATTGTTATTATTGTCGTTTGGTTTATAGGTAGAAAACTTGAACGATATTTCATGCATTCTCCAGAGGAGTGACAATTTGGGTAAGATTGTAAAACATTTGATTTCTATAATATTTGCGATTATTATTGTAATATTGATTCAGACTTTTATTGTTACAGGAGCAGTCATACAAGATAAAAGGATGACGCCGACGTTGAAACAGAACGATCGTGTGATTGTTAATAAAATCAAAACAACTTTTAATATGTTAAAGCTAAACGATATCATCATGTATCACAAAGGTGACGATGTACATATTGGTAGAATTATCGGGAAGCCCGGCCAATCTATAACCTTTAAAAATAATCAATTGTATAGAGATGACAGACAAGTAGATGAAAGGTATACTGAGTCAAGTATTGATGATTTCTCCCTCAGAAATATTAAAGGTTCTGAAGGAGATGTTATTCCACCAGACAAATACTTTGTACTGAATGATAATCGTGAAATAAAAAATGATTCTAGAACAGAAGGTTTTGTTCGACAAGAAGACATTATTGGTGATGTAAGTTTAAGGTATTACCCTTTAAGCAACTTCACAGTAAACTTTAAATAAATAGACGAGGTGTAAAAAGTGAAAAAAGAAATACTAGAATGGATTGTGTCAATTGTTGTCGCAGTAGCGTTAGTATTATTGATTACAAATTTTGTTGCAAAATCATACACAGTCAAAGGGGATTCTATGGATCCAACCTTAAAAGATGGTGAACGTGTAGTTGTAAATATGATTGGTCAAAAACTAGGACATTTAGAAAAGGGAAATGTCATTGTATTCCACGCTAATAAAGAACAAGATTATGTAAAACGTATCATTGGTACTTCTGGAGATAACATTGAATATAAAAAAGACCAATTATATGTTAATGGTAAAAAAGTTGATGAGCCTTATTTAGATTATAATGAAAAACATAAACTAGGTGAATATATTACAGGTACTTATAAAACAAAAGAAATCAACCAAGTTGATGGTAAAAACAAAATTCCAGAAGGGAAATTGTTAGTATTAGGTGATAATCGTGAAGTGAGTAAAGATAGTCGTTCATTTGGTTTGATTGATGAAGATAAGGTAGTAGGTAAAGTTTCGTTTAGATATTGGCCACTAAATAAAATGACATTTGGATTTAATCCAGATGTCAGTTATGAATAGATAATATATGCTTATATATCCTGAGACATACAAATGTCTCAGGTTTTTTCTATATAGAACGGTTGTACAATTTGTGGTTTGTTAACCGTTTGAGAAATATTTTGTAAACATGAAAACAATACAATAATTCATTAATATATAAACTTAAATGTAGGTAAATCACATAGACTAATAAACAAAGTACAATGCTTAATATGTTAAAATATAAATCAAAGGAGTTGTTGTATGCAATGGAATTCAATGCTTATATTGGGAGAGCTGGCACTGGTAAATCATACAGTGTAATAGAAGAAATAAAAACGAAAATGAAACAAAATCCATTAGGGGATCCTATTATATTAATCGCACCTACCCAAAACACTTTTCAGTTAGAACAAGCCTTCGTAAACGATCCATTATTATATGGCAGTTTGAGAACTGAAGTGCTCCATTTTGAACGATTAAGTCATCGTGTTTTTCAAGAAGTTGGAGGATTAACAGAACAACAGTTATCCAAAGTTGGTACTGAAATGATGATTTATGACATTATTCAACAACAACAGTCACAGTTAAAATTGTATCAATCACAAGTGAAATACTATGGTTTCAGTGAAAAATTATATGAACAAATACAAGATTTTAAGAAATATGCGGTTTCACCACAACATATTGAAGACTATATAGCAACCAATCATTTACAAACGAGAACTAAGCATAAATTAGAAGACATTGCGTTAATATATAAACAATTGGAAGATAGAATTCGTGGAGAATATGTATCTACTGAGGATAGTTTGCAACGATTTATTGAGGTGATGAATCAGTCTGAATGGTTGCAACGTGCTGAGATTTACATTGATGGATTTCATAACTTTTCTACAATCGAATATCAAATCATTCGGTCATTAGTTCAAAATACTAAAAAAGTTACAGTTGCTTTAACTACTGATGGAGATAAAGATGTTTTTAGTTTATTTAGAAAGCCGTCAGAATCTTTAACACATATGCAAGATATCGCAAGTGAATTAAATATTGATTTAAATATTAAGCAATTTTATCAACAACAAAGATTCATTCATGATGATTTAACACATTTGGAACAAAACTTTAATGCATTGCAATTTGAACCCATTGCGTCAAAAGGACACATCTCTATCATAGAATCATCAGTGATGCGAGAAGAAATAAATGAAGTTGCAAGACGCATTCTAAAAGAAAATCGTGAATTGGGTAGACGGTTTCAAGATATTGCTATTTTATATAGAGATGAGACATACGCATATTTAATGGAATCTATTTTACCCCAATATGACATCCCTTATAACATTGACGTCAAGTCATCAATGACACATCATCCTATAATGGAAATGTTCCGTTCATTAATTGAAGTACTTCAGACAAATTGGAACTTTGAACCGCTCATGCGTTTATTTAAAACAAATATTTTAACTAAAAAATTTAAAGACAGCCAATATTTAATTGATATTTTAGAAAATTTTGTATTAGAACGTGGTATTTATGGAAAACGTTGGATAGATGATAAATATTTCCAAATTGAACAATTTAGAAAAATGGGTTTAAAACGACAACCTTTAACAGAAGAAGAACGTGAAACATTTGAGAGGGTCATCCAATTAAAAGTAGATGTGATAGATAAAATTATGCGCTTTGAAAATCAAATGGCTAATGCAACAACAGCTGTTGATTTTGCAACGGCATTTTACGAAGCAATCGAATCATTTGATTTACCCAGCCAGTTAATGACAGAACGTGATACGTTAGATGCTGAAGGCGAACACCGTAAAGCAGAAGAAATTGATCAAATATGGCATGGTTTTATTCAAACATTAGATGATTTAGTGACAGTATTTGGTACTCAAGATTTAACAAAAAGTAGATTTTTAGAGTTATTAGATATTGGTTTGGATCAATTGGAATTTGTAATGATTCCTCAAACACTTGATCAAGTTAGCATTGGTACCATGGACCTAGCAAAAGTTGATAATAAACAGCATGTGTATTTAGTTGGTGTAAATGACGGTATTTTACCTCAGACTGTTAGTGCTTCAGGCTTAATTACAGATGAAGAGAAAAAATACTTCGAAGAACAATCTGCGATTGAATTAAGTCCAACATCAGACATATTACAAATGGATGAAGCGTTTGTTTGCTATATTGCTATGACGAGAGGACGTTCAGAAGTGACATTCTCGTATTCATTAATGGGCGCAAGTGGAGATGAAAAAGAAGCAAGTCCATTTTTAAGTCAAATTCAGCAACTGTTTACAAATCTTGAAGTACAAAACATACATCGTCAACATCAAGCAAACCCACTAACATTAATGGAACATCCACATCAAACAAAAATTGCATTATTTGAATCACTCAAAGCGTGGCTTGATGAAGAAATTGTCGCAGATACATGGTTAGATACATATCAAGTTATGAGAGATGATGAGAAATTAAATGCGGGACTTAGTTATTTATTATCAGCACTCACTTACGATAATAAAACAGTACAATTAAGTGAAGCATTATCAAAAGATTTATATGGTACGACTATTAATGCTAGCGTATCACGTTTTGAAGGGTATCAATCATGTCCATTCAAACACTTTGCTTCACATGGTTTACGACTTAATGAACGTACAAAATATAAACTAGAAAACTTTGATTTAGGTGATATATTCCATCAAGTATTAAAATTTATCTCTGAAAAAATTAATGGTGACTTCAAAAATTTAAACGTCAAGCAAATTCAAAAATTAACGAGTGACGCATTATCTGAAATTCTCCCAGAGATACAATTTAATTTATTAAATTCAACAGCTTATTATCGCTATTTGTCACAGCGCATAGGTTCAATAGTAGAAACAACTTTAACTGCGTTAAAATATCAAGGTAATTACAGTAAATTTACGCCACAACGCTTTGAAGCTAGCTTCAGAAAAAGACCAAGGGACGATCAAGAGCTATATGCTCAGCCTTTACAAACAACACAAGGGGTTCCTATCAATATTCGAGGACAAATTGACCGGATAGATACGTATAACCATGGAGATGAAAGTTTTGTAAATATTATTGATTATAAATCATCAAAATATAGTGGAACCTTAGATTTAACAAAAGTCTATTATGGTATGCAAATGCAAATGATGACCTATATGGATATTGTATTACAAAATAAATCTAGACTCGGGCTAACTAATATGACTAAACCAGGTGGGTTATTGTATTTTCATGTTCATGAACCACGTATAAAACTTGCTTGGAATGAATTAAATGAAACGAAAAGAGATTTAGAATTTATTCAATCTTTTAAATTAAGTGGCTTATTAAATAGTGATGAAGCAGTATTAGACGCTTTCGATACTCGAATAGAACCAAGCTATAATTCAGATATTGTACCTTTAGGTTTGAAAAAAGATGGTGGGATTAAGTCTAATAGTAAAGTTGCGGACGAAAAGACTATTTACAAATTAATCCAGCATAATAAACAAAATTTTATAGAAACAGCATCTAATATTATGGACGGTCATACAGAAGTAGCACCCATGAAATATAATCAAACACTGCCATGTGATTTCTGTAGCTATAAACCAGTCTGTCATGTTGATGGCATGATTGATAGTAAACGCTATAGAACTGTAGATGAAACAATTAACCCAATTGAAGCGATACAAAATATGGAGTTAGAAAGTGAGGAAGAAGAATGATAAGTGAGATTCCTGTAAAACCAGCTGATACAAGGTGGACTGATAATCAGTGGAAAAGTATCTTTGCAAAAGACCAAGATATACTTGTAGCAGCAGCTGCAGGCTCAGGTAAAACAGCGGTCTTAGTTGAACGTATCATTCAACGCATTCTTAGAGATAAAATCGACGTAGATCGTTTATTAGTCGTAACATTTACTAATGCTAGTGCAAGAGAAATGAAGCAACGCGTAGACCAACGTATTCAAGAAGCATTTATTGAATCACCTGGTAATACACATCTAAAGAATCAACGCATTAAAATTCATCAAGCTCAAATTTCTACACTTCATAGTTTTTGTTTAAAGTTAATTCAGCAACATTACGATGTATTAGATATTGATCCAAACTTTAAAACAAGTGGTGAAGCGGAAAATATTTTGCTGCTTGAACAAACCATTGATGAAGTTTTAGAACAACATTACGATATATTAGATCCTCATTTTGTTGATTTGACTGAACAACTGTCTTCAGATAGAAATGATGAGCAACTTAGAGATATCGTAAAAAAAATGTATTTCTTTAGTGTTGCTAATCCCAATCCTTTGCATTGGTTAAGTCATCTTTCAACACCATATAAAGATGAAGCACAGCAGGAAACATTATTAAAATTGCTTAATGAGTTGGCAATGATATTTATGGAGTCAGCGTTAGAGTCATTAAATAAAAGTTATGATTTATTTATGATGCTTGAGCAAGTAGATAAGCAAATTGCAGTTATCGAAAAAGAACAACAATTTTTAGCTAAAGCTATGGAAAATGGCCATATCAATCATGAAGCAATCGTACAACACGAATTTGAAAAAACATTTCCTCGAAAAGATAAAAAGATTAAAGAAGCGAATGAAATGATGATAGATGCTTATGACGATGGCAAAGCATATTATGATAATTATAAAAAATTAGTGTCAAAAGTTAAAAATGATTATTTTTCAAGATCTTCAGAAAATCTAAAAGCAGATATGCAACGTTTAGCGCCTAGAGTAGCTTATCTTAGTCTTATTACCAAAGATGTCATAACACTTTTTAATCAAAAAAAACGCAGTCGAAATATTTTAGATTTCTCAGATTATGAACATTTTGCTTTGAAAATTTTAACAAATGATGATGGTTCATCTTCAATCATTGCACAAGCTTATCGTGAACAGTTCGAAGAAATATTAGTAGATGAATATCAAGACACAAACAGAGTACAAGAAAAGATTTTGTCTTGTATTAAACGTGGTGCAGAACATGATGGCAACTTATTTATGGTAGGGGATGTAAAACAGTCGATCTATAAATTTAGACAAGCAGATCCTAGTTTGTTTATCGAAAAATACAATCGCTTTACTGTAGATGGTTCATCATATGGTTTACGTATAGATTTATCTCAAAATTTCCGCTCAAGATTAGAAGTGTTAACAACAACTAATTACTTATTTAAACATATGATGGATGAATCTGTAGGAGAGATTAACTATGATGATGCAGCACAGTTATATTATGGAGCTCCCTTTGACAACAAGCTACATGATGTGAATTTAAATATGTTAGTAGAAGATGCATCTTCTGATTTAAATGGTTCTGAACAAGAAGCAGAGTACATTGTGCAACAAGTTGAAAAAATAATGAATAATCATGAAATCTATGATATTAAAACACAACAATATCGAAAACCTAATTACAAGGATATCGTTATTTTAGAAAGGTCATATGGGCAAGCACGAAAAATACAACAAGCATTTAAAGATCATAATATTCCATTTCATGTGAATAGTAAGGAAGGGTATTTTGAACAAACAGAAGTACAATTGATATTGTCCTTTTTAAGAACAATTGACAACCCGTTACAAGATATTTATTTAGTGGGTTTAATGCGTTCTGTTATTTATCAATTTACAGAAGATGAATTATCAAACATTAGAGTGTTTAGTCCTCATGATGATTATTTTTACCAATCTATACAACATTATATGGATAATGATGTTGCCAATAAAAAACTAGTCAAAAAATTAAAATCATTTTTAAATGATATAGCTATGTATCAAGACTACAGTCAAAATCATCCTGTATATCAACTTATTGATAAATTTTACAATGATCATTATGTTATTCAATATTTTAGTGGACTTATTGGTGGCAAAGGTCGACGTGCGAACTTATATGGATTGTTTAATAAAGCAGTAGAATTTGAAAATTCTAGTTTTCGCGGCTTATATCAATTTATTCGGTTTATTGATGAACTTATGGATCGCGGAAAAGATTTCGGCGAAGAAAATATTATAGGTCCTAATGATGATGTTGTGCGAATGATGACAATTCATAGTAGTAAAGGGTTAGAGTTTCCATTTGTTATTTACTCTGGTTTATCACGTAAATTTAGAAGAGACGATTTACACAAACCTGTAATCCTAAACCAAAATTATGGACTTGGTATGACGTATTACGATGTTGAGTCAAATTTAGCGTATCCTTCATTATCTTCAGTTACTTTGAAAGCAATCGCAGAAAAAGAAATGGTTTCAGAAGAGATGAGATTGATTTATGTGGCATTGACGCGTGCTAAGGAACAATTATTTTTGATCGGTCGTGTTAAAGATGAGAAAGAATTAACACAACTTGAGCAGGTTTCTGTCTCGGAAACACATTTACCAGTAAGTTATAGAATTACAGCTCAAAGACCGATTGATATGATATATCCAATATTAGCAAAATATCAATCATTGTCATTACCAAGTGAAATGCGATTCGAGCAATCGATAGATGATATTGATGCTACGATGAAACCTTATGTGAAATTGACTACAGAATTTTATGAAGATGTTGCTTCAGAACAAGTTATTTCAGATAGTGAACAGCGAACTGTTAGTGACATTGAGAATATGAATAGTGGCAATGACACCTTAAAAACACAAATACATCAACAATTAAGTTACGTCTATCCATATCAGGAAGCCATGGTAAAACCTTCAAAACAGTCTGTTTCTGAATTAAAAAGACAATTAGAAACGGAACAAGCGGATACAAATTATGATAGAGTTCGACAGTATCGTATTGGTACTACTGCATACGAAAGACCTGCATTTTTAAGTCATCAAACTAAAAGAAAAGCAAATGAAGTTGGGACATTAATGCATACAGTAATGCAGCATTTGCCTTTTAAACAAGAAAGGTTAACTTTAGAAGAAATTGAAGCATTTGTTGAGCAGTTAATTGTTAAATCTATCATTCCTAAAGATGCAAAAGCTGATATTCAATTTGAAGATATTCATAAATTTGTTGAAAGCGATTTGTATCTTACGATAGCGCAAAGTGATTATATTTATCGAGAATTACCTTTCGTTGTTAATCAAGCAAAGGTAGACCAGTTGCAAGATGTAGAAACAGATGCATCAATTATTCAAGGGATGATTGATTTGATTTTTATTACAGATGATCAATATTACTTCGTTGATTATAAAACAGATGCTTTTAATAGACGTTTGCATATGTCAGATGAAGAAGTCGGAAATCAATTACGCACCCGTTATAAAATACAAATGGAATATTATAGAAACACCTTACAGACCATCCTTGGTGAATCTGTTAAAGGCTATCTATACTTCTTTAAGTTTGGTCAACTTTCAATAGATGATAAGTCGATAAAATAATGCTTTGATAAAGGAGTGCTAAACAGTGTCGACACAGCAGAGAATATTTGAATTGGATGCTTTACGTGGGTTCAGTTTGTTAGGCATTATATTGATGAATATTTTGACTTTTAGTATGCCATATGAAGAATCATTTCTTCCTGATTTAGTGCAGGGTATAGATGAAAGTTTATTAAGAGGTGTTACGCTTTTTGTAATTAGTTCTTTTTATCCCATTTTCACTTTTTTATTTGGTTATGGTTTAGCCATAATGTATAAGCATAGTCTAAAAAGATCAATGAAATACTATCCTTTTATTTATAGGAGATTAATATTTTTATTAATATTAGGTGCTTTACACGGTTTTTTACTTTTTTCAGGTGATATTTTATTCAGCTATGCATTTACTGGGATGATTGCAGTGTTATTTATTAAAAAAAATGCAAAGCAACTTTTAAAGATAGGAATTGTTTTGTATGTAATAAAAGTATTTATCTTGATCTTACCTACTTTTTTAGTGACATTCTTCGATGATCCATACAGTACTATTAACATAAGCGGATATACTGTTTCTGAAATCGTCAACTTAAAGCAAAGTGGTGAATATTTTAACTATTTAAAAATAAATGTTGCTGAAAATATCTATAATATTATAGATACAGTAACTTTTTCTGCATATTTTGAATTTTTACCGTATGTGTTCTTAGGAATGGCAGCACAAAAATATAACTTGATTGAAAAAGTACAATCCAATCAAAATCGTCATCGTCATATTTTATATGTATTTGTTATGTTACTTGTAGGATATGCTTTTAAAATGCCATATGTAATTGATTATGGAAACCAAGCTTTTGCTATCATTAGTGCTATGATTGGCGGTCCGCTTGTAGCATTTAGTTACATATTATTGTTTATTTATTGTTGTCAATTTAACCAGTTTACTAAAATAGTGCGTATTTTTAAGTATCCAGGAAAATTAAGTTTAACAGTATACTTAATGCAAAGTTTTATTTTTACATTTATTTTTGTAGGCTTAGGTTTTTATAATAAGCTACCACTTTATGAATCGTATATTATCGTATTTATTGTATATAGTTTGCAACTTATTTTCTGTTATATGTATCTGAAATTTTATAGATATGGACCTATTGAGTGGTTGTGGCGTAAAATGACTTATTTAAAATAATGATGCGATATCCAAGACGGTGTTTATTGAATTTTTTGAAAATAATGGGTATTTATTTGTGATTTGTTACTAAATATAGTTATAATATGTAATAAGATATAGATGAGGAGCTGATATTGAATGAAATTTTTATCATTCAGACATAATGAACAGACATCTTATGGTGTGAAAGTTAAAAGAGAAGAAGCTGCTTGGGACTTGAAAAAAGTCTTTGCAGATTTTGTGGAAGGAGACTTTCATCCTAAGACATTATTGAATGGTCTTCAACAAAACCAAATATTAGATTTCCAAGAACAAGTACGTAAAGCAGTCGTAGCGGCAGAAGATAGCGGCAGAGCTGAAGCATATAAAGTTGCATTTACAGATATTGAGTTTTTACCTCCAGTAACGCCAACAAATAATGTGATTGCTTTTGGACGTAACTATCAAGACCACGCAAGTGAATTGAATCATGAGGTACAACGTTTATACGTCTTCACAAAGGCAGCTTCATCGTTAACGGGTGATAATAGTGTAATACCAAACCATAAAGATATTACAGATCAGTTAGATTATGAAGGTGAGCTAGGTATTGTAATAGGTAAATCAGGTGAAAAAATTCCTAAAGCTTTAGCACTTGACTATGTATATGGCTATACAATTATTAATGACATTACTGACCGTAAAGCGCAAAACGAACAGGACCAAGCATTCTTATCTAAAAGTTTAACTGGCGGTTGCCCAGTTGGTCCATATATTGTAACAAAAGATGAATTACCAACTCCTGAAGATGTAAATATTGTAACCAAAGTAAATAATGAAATTCGCCAAGATGGTAATACAGGAGAAATGATTCTTAAAATCGATGAATTGATTGAAGAGATTTCAAAATATGTAGCATTACATCCTGGTGATATTATTGCTACTGGTACACCAGCTGGTGTGGGTGCAGGTATGGCACCTCCTAAGTTCTTACAGCCAGGTGATGAAGTAAAAGTAACGATAGATAATATTGGTACTTTAACAAATTTCATATCAGAAAAATAAAAATAAACGAATTAGGCTAATGATAATAAAGTTAGCCTAATTTTTTTGAAATAAAGTAGTGATATTGCTTTAAATTGAAATTAAAGATAAAATGTGAAGTGCAGAACTTTTTGAAAAACATATACTTTTTCAGTATGATTAGAGAAGTACGCTTTTAGTTTTGTAATTAAAAGCAATTATGTATTTATATTTTTTATAAAAAGTAAAAATAGTGTGGGGGTATCATATATGTTACATATGCATATTGCAAGTTGGGTATTATTAATTATCTTGTTTTTCGCAGCTTACTTTAATTTCTCAGAAAAACAAGGTGCAACACCTTATTTTAAACCAATTCATATGCTATTAAGATTATTCATGGTTTTAGTCTTAATTTCAGGATTTTGGATTTGGATTCAAGCATTTGGTGATGGAAATTCAGGCGGACACATGTTATTAACATTGAAAATGATATGTGGTGTTGCTGTAGTTGCGTTAATGGAAGTTACAGTTACAAAACGAAAAAAAGGACAATCAAGCAATGGTATGATGTGGGGCACGATTGCATTAATTATCATTACTATGATTATTGGTGTTATTTTACCGCAAGGCCCAATCACTCAAATGTTTGGTATGTAAAAAAACGGAGACATTAAATTGTCTCCGCTCAGACTGTCGACCAAGTCTCTGACTTTGTTGGCAGTTTTTTTGTACACGCTTTCCACGGGCAGTGTCTTAGCCTGTAGTCTTCGGCTAGTGCGTTTCTAGCATGAGACGGCCCAAATCACTACCACCATTAATCTGAAAATAGTATAATATTTATATTATACAGTGGTGGTGTTTATTATATTGAATAAATCAATTAACAAAATAGATCAATATGAAGTGATTTCTATCTCTGAATTAGTTCCTAAAAATCATTTATTGCGCGCCTTATAGCCTATCATGTTGATAATATCTTTTGGTCGACTATAAGGTGGAGCATAAGCAACTTCGAACTCAGTAAGTTCATCAATGGTTAATTTATGCAACATGCCCATAGATAAAACATCTATACGTTTATCAGCGCCATTTTTTCCTACAGCAGCAGCACGAATGATACGTCTGCTAGATTTATCGAAATAGACACGTAAATGTAACTTAGTATTTCCTGGGTAATAACCTGCATGTTCTCCTTGGTTAGCCTCTACTATTTCATAATCAAAGTTATCTAATTCTTGTGGCGTTACGCCAACACTGGCAAAGGTATAATCAAAGAATTTTACAATATTTGCGCCTAAATAACCCTTAAAGTGTACAGAAGTATTTCCTGCTAGTTGTTCTGCTATAATACTTGCTGCTCTATGAGCACCCCATGCTAAAGGTACATGTGCATTTAAGTCTATATGACGATAATGAGAAGTAATAATATCACCTAGAGCATAAATGTTTTCAATGTTCGTTTGGAACTGATCGTTTACTGGAATGTAACCTTTACTGTCTAAAGTTACATTTGATGATTGAATGAATTCTGAATTAGGTTTAACGCCAATTCCTTCAATAATCAAATCATAGTGTTCAACTTTACCAGATTTAAAATGAACTTCATGACCATTCACTTTTACGATTTCTTCATTTAAACGATAGTTGATATCTCTTGCTTTCATTTCATCAAAAATGGGTTGATTCATATCACTATCCATTAATTTGTTCACATGAGTTGAACGATGTATTAATGTGCTATCAATCCCTCTATGATATAAATTATCTAATATTTCTAATCCAATATACCCCGCACCAACGACAAGTGCTGTTTTAACGTTTTGTCGCTCGATAAAGTTTTCAATGGCATCAGTATCTTCCATATTTCTTAATGTAAAACTGATATCACTGTTTAAGTTTAAAGAATTCGCGCTACAGCCAGGGCTTAAAATTAAAGTGTCATAGTCTTCTTCAAACGTCGTCTTGTCTTGTTTGTTAAAAACGGTAATTGTTTGCGTTTTGTCGTTAATTGCAGTTACTTCGTGATAGGGCTTAACAACAATCTTTTTAGAATCATAGAAAGACTCTGGCGTTGCTTCTAATACTTTGTCTCTAGAATCTACGACATTTCCTAAATAATAAGGCAGTGCACAGTTAGCAAAACTCATATCTCTATCTTTTTCAAAAACGGTGATTTCACTCTCTTGGTCTAATCTTCTGATTTGGCTAGCAACGGTTGCACCTCCAGCAACAGCCCCAACCACTACAATTTTATTCATAGTATATAGCCCCCTATAAATTTAATGATTAAATATGTGATTCTACTACTGTTTCATAAGATAAATTTAAATGGAAAAAATCATTTAAATAGCGACCAATACCATCGTCATTATTTGAATAAGTTACATGATTTGCGACATGTTTTAGTTCATCTAAACCATTTTCCATAGCGATGCCATGTTTGGCATATTTTATCATTTCTAAGTCATTATCTTCATCCCCAAATGCAATAATATGATTTCTATCCACATCTAAATAGGATTTTACATAATCTATACCTCTTGCTTTACTAATACCTTGTTTTACGATTTCAATAACTGGGAAAGGTGAGCCCCATCTTCGGTGTTCAATGTTTTCAGCATAGAAACGTGTAAGCATTTGCTTGATTCTAGGAATCATAAACTCTTCAGCTTCAACTAAAATAGAAGTGGGTGATTCACTTAAAGAATTAAGTAAATCGCCGGTTTCTATTTTAGGGTTTCCCATTGAAAAACCATCAAATAATTTTTGGTCAAAATTATTTAAAAAGACATAATCTTTTACTTCAGCAATAATATTGGAAACACCAAAGTTGTTTAGTGTCTGAATAATCTCATGTGATAAGTCTAAATCTAGTACTTCATGTTTATTTTTAAAATGATCATCTTTTGGATGATGCACGAAAGCACCATTAAAATTAACTACAGGTGTATTCATATTTAGTTCATGATAATAAATTTGACTGGCTCTGTATGGTCTGCCAGTTGCTATCATTAGTTTGTGTCCTTGCTTTTGTAATGTAGTTAAAACCTTTTTAGTATAAGGTGTAATTTTCTTGTCATCGTTTAACAGTGTTCCGTCTAAGTCTAAACAAATTAAATAAGAACTCATGTAAATCTCCTTTAAATTTAATAAATGATGTATGAATATCATAGCATTTTATTGGCGTTTTGTAAGATATTTGATATATTGTTAGTATGATTAAATACGAAGAGGTGAGATGTATGGATGAAGGATTAAAAGATAGCATACTAAATGCTTTAGAGATGGTAATTGACCCTGAGTTAGGAATCGATATCGTAAACTTAGGTTTAGTATATAATGTAGATGTTGATGATGAAGGCTTATGTACAGTGGAAATGACATTAACTTCTATGGGTTGTCCGCTTGGACCACAGATTATGAACCAAGTAAAAATGGTCTTAGCAGAAATTCCTGAGATTTCAGATACAGAAGTAAATATTGTTTGGAGTCCGCCATGGAGTAAAGAAATGATGTCACGTTATGCTAAAATTGCGCTTGGCATAGGTTAATAAAAGATAGATAACTAGTTTAAGTAACAATACGTTTGAATATGTATTGCTAACTTAAGCTAGTTTTTTTATTTTAGAAAACATGTGGACGCTTTATGTCAGGCTATTTTAAAATTTTTTATTTCTATCGTTCAATTCATTAAAATAATTGCAGTTGTATTACATTAATATTACAATAGCTAGGTGAATAAATTAGATGTTTACGTAATTTTAGGAAAGTTTGTGGGGAAATGAACAATAATCTTGAAAATAATCGTGTGAAACGTAACACGCGCTATATGCCTGGTTTAGATGGTTTAAGAGCAATTGCAGTAATTGGTATTATTATTTACCATCTAAATAAGCAATGGTTAACTGGTGGATTTTTAGGTGTTGATACATTTTTTGTTATTTCTGGATATTTAATTACTAGCTTACTTTTAAAAGAATATGAAGAAACAGGGATAATTAATTTAAAAAACTTTTGGGTACGACGTTTCAAAAGATTGATACCTGCAGTACTAACTTTAGTATTTGTTGTAGTAGTAGCAACATTGGTATTAAAACCAGAAGAAATTGTTAATATAAAAAAGGATGCAATAGCAGCAATTTTTTATTTTTCTAATTGGTGGTACATCGCTTCAGATGTAAATTATTTTGAACAATTTGCTTTTATGCCATTAAAACATTTATGGTCCTTAGCAATTGAAGAACAATTTTACATTGTATTCCCAATCCTTTTTATATTCCTTTTATTAGCATTAAAAAAATACCGCAATGTTGTTTTGATATTTTGGATAATTTCATTAATTTCTTTACTTGTGATGATTATCATTTCACAACCGCATATGTCTCATTCTCGAGTTTATTTTGGTACAGATACGAGACTTCAAACAATGTTATTGGGTGTTATACTAGCGTTTTTATGGCCGCCATTTAAGTTGAAGAAAAATCCTCAAAAGACACTAACGCATATCATAGATGGTATTGGTGTTTTTGGAATTTTTATCTTACTTTTACTTTTTTATAAAGTTAATGATAATAGTGATTGGATTTATAACGGTGGTTTTTATTTAATATCTGCAATGACGTTATTTGTCATAATGAGTGCTGTTCATCCATCAGGTTATTTTGCTAAAGTTATCGGTAATCCTATTTTTGTTATTATTGGTAAGAGATCTTATAGTTTGTATTTATGGCATTTTCCAGTTATTAGTTTTGTACATTCATATTATGTTGCTGGGCAATTACCGAATTATGTGTACTTTTTAGATATCATATTGACAATCATTTTAGCTGAACTCTCGTATCGCTATATTGAAACACCTTTTAGAAAAGAAGGTTTTAAAGCATTTTCTATAAAATTAAATAAAAAATTACCATTAGTAAGAACAGCTATTTTATTAATATTTATGATTCCAAGCCTATTTGTTTTAGCTGGTAGCTTTGATAAATTAGGGAAAGATATGATTACGGATAAAAAAACAACGTTTAAAACAGATGAATTTGATAAACAATTGGTGCGACCTATACCAATTGATGAAGTAAACTTTTTTGATAAATCAAATTCTAA
Source organism: Staphylococcus sp. GDY8P94P (assembly GCF_017892255.1). Taxonomy (NCBI): domain Bacteria; kingdom Bacillati; phylum Bacillota; class Bacilli; order Caryophanales; family Staphylococcaceae; genus Staphylococcus; species Staphylococcus sp. GDY8P94P. The sequence goes on along the minus strand of NZ_JAESKU010000001.1, from coordinate 214,702 downwards.
AAAAATAACAAAATCAGAAGTATATACAAATATTAAACCATTACTCATTGGAGACTCAGTGATGGTTGATATAGGTGAAAATTTTAAAAAAAGGGTGCCCAACGCAAAAATTGATGGTGAGGTTGGACGTAATTTATATGATGTTGCACCACTTGTAGAAAAACACTATCAATCATATAATAAGAGTTCCGATAAAATTGTGCTAGAACTAGGTACAAATGGTGACTTTAGTAAAGAACAATTAGATACGTTAATCAATAAATTCGGAAATGCACAAATTTATTTAGTGAATACACGCGTTCCGAGAAGTTATGAAGGTCACGTGAATAAATTGATGGCAGATGCCGCTAAAGCACATAAAAATGTAACGCTTATTGATTGGTACAAACGCTCTGAAGATCATACAGAATATTTTGCGCCAGATGGTATTCATTTAGAAACAAAAGGTGTAGAGGCATTAACAGATGAGATTTTAAAACATATAGCAAACGATTCAAAATAAATCAGAAGGTCAGAGAAACACGATATTATTGTAGTTTAATCATACACAAACGCCAATTTCAATTGAAATTGGCGTTTGCTTTGTTATTGATACAATTTTTCGAAAAACATTCGTTTGAATTTATTTGTGTTTTAAATGAAAATTCACAATCGTCTTTATGCGTTTTGAAACGATATTACTAACCTTGTACTATGGCTGTACTCATATTAAGTTGAGAATATATTAAATGATAAGTATTTATTATTTATGAGTTGCAATTGTTAGGTAAAGTGAACTCAATATTTTCTATCACGTTCATTGATTGGGTAATCATTTGCACTCATATCTCTTCTCGTCATGAGGCCATTATTATTAAATTCCCAATGTTCATTGCCGTGTGTACGCATCCATTGATTTGTAGAGGCATCATACCATTCATACTCAAATCTAACTGAAATACGGTTGTCGGTGTAACACCATAATTCTTTCATCAACTTGTAGTGAAGTTCTTTGCGCCATTTTCTATATAAAAAGGATTTGATTGCTTCTCGACCTTCAAAAAACTCACTACGGTTTCTCCATTGTGAATCTTGTGTATAAGCAAGACATACTTTTTCAGGATCTCTGGTATTCCATGCATCTTGCGCTAATTTCACTTTTTCTAAAGCTGTCTGTTTATTAAACGGCGGGGTTGGTCTTTTGATTACATTATTCATATATTTAACCTCCATTGTTAATAATGCTAACATAACTTTAACGTAATGAGATATGTGCTATCGTTGAAAGTATAAAAATCGCTGTTAATTTAACAGTTTTTATGTAATCTATATGGATGTTTTAACAAATGTGTGTTGGGCAAAAGTTATGATATGGTAAGCGTTCAAAACTTTAAAAAATAATTGAAAAACGAACCCTTTATTGTTGATTCTTGTCAAGAAGCGTAATATAATATAGATAAGGTCAAAGAAAGTCAAAGTCAAACTTACTTTATTGATCAATCATTAAATGGTGAGGTGAATCAATTTGGATATAAATCAAATGACCTATGCAGTTCAAAGTGCATTACAGAATGCAATTGAATTAGCTAAAACAAATGAAAATCAAAATATTGAAATTGAAGCTGTATTATCAGCAGCATTAACAGAAAATGAAAGTTTATTTAAAAGTATTTTCGATAGAGCGCATATTGATACAGAAAAATTAGATCAATCATATAAAGAAAAACTTAAAAAATATCCATCGGTCCAAGGGGATAATATTCAATATGGTCAATATATAAGTCAAAATGCTAACAATTTATTAAATAAAGCTGAAACTTATATGAAAAAATATGAAGATGAATATATATCCATGGAACATATCGTATTAGCTGCTATGGATATAGATGATACGACCAAACAATTTGTAGCAAATAAAAAAGAAGTAATAGAAGAAATTATAAAAAAAGTTAGAGGAGGCAATCGCGTGACATCACAAAATCCAGAAGCAAATTATGAAGCATTAGAAAAATACGGGCGTGATTTAGTTGAAGAAGTTCGTCAAGGTAATATGGACCCTGTCATTGGACGTGACGAAGAAATTCGTAATTCAATCCGTATATTAAGTAGAAAAACCAAAAATAACCCGGTCTTGATAGGTGAGCCTGGTGTCGGTAAAACAGCAATTGTCGAAGGATTGGCGCAGCGTATCGTACGTAAAGACGTGCCAGAATCACTGTTAGATAAAACAATTTTTGAACTTGACTTAAGCGCACTTGTAGCAGGTGCAAAATACCGTGGAGAATTCGAAGAAAGATTGAAAGCAGTACTTAAAGAAGTCAAAGAATCAGACGGAAGAATTATTTTGTTTATTGATGAAATTCATATGCTTGTAGGTGCTGGTAAAACTGAAGGTGCTATGGATGCAGGTAATATGCTTAAACCAATGTTGGCTCGTGGGGAACTACATTGTATTGGTGCGACAACTTTAAATGAATATAGAGAATATATTGAAAAAGATTCAGCTTTAGAACGTCGTTTTCAAAAAGTAAATGTATCTGAACCTAATGTAGAAGATACTATTTCTATTTTACGTGGTTTAAAAGAACGTTACGAAGTATATCACGGTGTTCGTATACAGGATAAAGCATTAGTAGCAGCAGCAGAATTATCAGACCGTTATATTACAGATCGTTTTTTACCAGATAAAGCCATAGATTTAGTAGACCAAGCATGTGCGACGATACGTACTGAAATGGGCTCAAATCCAACAGAATTGGATCAAGTGAATCGTCGTGTTATGCAGTTAGAAATTGAAGAGTCAGCATTGAAAAATGAATCTGATAATGCCAGTAAACAACGTTTGCAAGAGTTACAAGAAGAACTAGCAAACGAAAAGGAAAAACAAAGTTCTATTCAATCACGTGTTGAAGAAGAAAAAGAAAAAATAGCTAAACTGCAAGAGAAACGTTCAGAATTAGATGAAAATCGAAAAGCTTTAGAAGATGCTGAAAATAACTACAATTTAGAAAAAGCTGCTGAATTACAGCACGGTAAAATTCCACAACTAGAAAAAGAATTACGTGAATTAGAAGACGCTTTCCAAAATGAACAAAGTGAAGACAATGATCGCATCATTCGTGAAATTGTTACAGATGAAGAAATTGGCGATATTGTTAGTTCTTGGACAGGCATTCCAGTATCAAAATTAGTTGAAACCGAAAGAGAGAAACTCCTGAACTTAGCTGATATACTTCATGAACGTGTTGTAGGTCAAGATAAAGCTGTAGATTTAGTTGCTGATGCAGTTGTCAGAGCGCGAGCTGGAATTAAAGATCCTAATAGACCAATTGGTAGTTTCTTATTCTTAGGTCCAACAGGTGTAGGTAAAACAGAATTAGCGAAATCATTAGCATCAACTTTATTTGATTCAGAAAAACATATGATTCGTATTGATATGAGTGAATATATGGAAAAACACTCTGTCTCTCGCTTAATAGGTGCCCCTCCCGGTTATGTTGGACATGAAGAGGGTGGACAACTGACAGAATCAGTTCGTCGCAATCCTTATTCAGTTATTTTGTTAGACGAAATAGAAAAAGCACATTCAGATGTATTTAATGTGTTGTTACAAATATTAGAAGAAGGTCGTTTAACTGATTCACAAGGACGAGAAGTAGACTTCAAAAATACTATTATTATCATGACAAGTAATATTGGTTCACAAATATTATTAGAAAATGTAAAAGATACAGGCGTGATTACTGAATCAACAGAAAAAGCAGTAATGAATAGTTTAAATCAATACTTCAAACCAGAAATCATAAATCGTATGGATGATATCGTATTATTTAAACCATTATCCGTAAATGATATGAGTTTAATTGTTGATAAAATTTTAACACAATTAAACATTAGATTGATGGAACAACGTATTTCAATTGACGTTTCTGATAAAGCTAAAGCATGGTTAGGTGAAGAAGCATATGAACCTCAATTTGGTGCAAGACCACTAAAAAGATTTGTTCAAAGACAAATTGAAACACCACTTGCACGCAAAATGATTAGAGAAAATTTACCAGAAGGTACGTTAATAAAAATAGATTTATCAGATGATGGTTTAACATTTGAAGAAATCAGACCAGAAATAATATAAACTGAAAATAAATAGTACTTGAGATATCAACGCTCATAAAATAAGCCCGTAAGTGAACTGAAGCAGTTCTTTTACGGGCTGTTATTATATTAATTCAGAATTTTGAATGTTCATAGTGCTAATTAACAAATGATATCAATGCTAAACTTTCATGGCATATAGATCGTTTGAGATAGGATGTAGTAACAAAAAATGACAATTTCTNNAGAAATTGTCATTTTTTGTTAGTTCGAGGTATTTTACGTTCTGAACTTTTTTATTTGTATGTGATAAAAATTTAATGTTGTTCTTTCGTCTCATGCTTTGAAGGTTTAATAATCAAGTCAAATAATACGACAATGATTGTAAATACAATAGCACCAATAATAGGGGTAATTAAATTAAGTGCGCCCCCACCTGAAAGACTGTTAAGTACGAAATTTACCATTTGTAATAAGACAATAGACCAAAATAACACTGCGAGGTATTTCATTATGTAATGCCTCCAATTTAATATATATACATTCATTATAAATAAGAAAGCAGTATTTGTATAGTAGTAACTTAATAAAGTATAGATTTTAATTGTGCTAACATTTACGATAAACTATAATAAATAATGTGATTTTAATGAGTATACTAGGTGAAGTTCTTGTATTGGAAATATGTATTATGTTAAATTAATACCTGGTATTAAAAAATTATTAAGAAGGTGTACAACCATGAACGTGGGTATTAAAGGTTTCGGTGCATATGCGCCTGAAAAAGTAGTAGAGAATGCCTATTTTGAATCATTTTTAGAAACTTCAGATGAGTGGATTTCAAAAATGACAGGTATTAAAGAAAGAAGATGGGCTGATGAAGATGAAGAGACGTCTGATTTAGCTTATCAAGCAAGTGTTAAAGCTATCAATGATGCTGGTATAGAACCAACTGATATAGACATGATTATTGTTGCAACATCTACAGGAGATTTCCCGTTTCCGACTGTAGCTAATATATTACAAGATAGACTTGGAATCGGAAAAGTTGCTTCTATGGATCAATTAGCTGCATGTAGTGGTTTCATGTATGCAATGATCAATGCTAAACAATTCGTACAATCAGGCGATTATAAAAATATTTTAGTTGTAGGAGCAGATAAATTATCTAAGATCACGGATTACACTGATCGTTCAACAGCTATATTATTTGGTGATGGTGCTGGTGCAGTAGTTATCGGTGAAGTGTCTGAAGGCCGAGGCATTTTAAGTTATGAACTTGGGTCAGACGGTTCTGGAGGAGAATATTTATATTTAAATCCAGAAAATGGTAAGATATTTATGAATGGACGAGAAGTGTTTAAATTTGCTGTTAGAATCATGGGTGAAGCTTCAAATAATGCAGTTTCAAAAGCAAATTTAGAACCAAAAGATATCGATATGTTTGTACCACATCAAGCTAATATTAGAATTATGGAATCTGCAAGAGAAAGATTAGGTATACCAAAAGAAAAAATGAGCGTCTCAGTTGATAAATTTGGTAATACTTCTGCAGCTTCAATTCCTTTAAGTATCGCACAAGAATTAGAAAATGGTAAAATTAAAGATGATGATGTTTTAGTACTTGTAGGATTCGGTGGTGGTCTTACTTGGGGTGCTGTAACTATAAGATGGGGAAAATAGGAGGATAATTTATGAGCAAGGAACATCGCGTTGTAATTACTGGTATGGGTGTTTTATCTCCAATCGGTAATGATGCAAAAACTTCATGGAAAAATGCACTAAATGGTGTTAGTGGTATAGACGAAATAACACGTTTAGATACATCAGCATATAAAGTTCATTTAGCTGGTGAATTAAAAGACTTTGATATTGAAGATCATATAGATAAAAAAGAAGCGCGTCGTATGGATCGATTCACACAGTATGCAGTAGTTGCTGCAAGAGAAGCGGTCAATGATGCAAAACTAGAAATTAATGAAAATACTGCTGATAGAATTGGTGTTTGGATTGGCTCTGGTATCGGAGGCATGGAAACATTTGAATTATCACATAGTCAATTGCTAGAGCGTGGTCCTAGACGTGTGAGTCCTTTCTTTGTACCGATGTTAATTCCAGATATGGCTACAGGCCAAGTATCTATTGATTTAGGTGCAAAAGGTCCTAATGGTGCTACTGTTACAGCATGTGCAACAGGTACAAACTCTATTGGAGAAGCTTTCAAGATTATTCAACGTGGTGACGCTGATGCTATGGTTACTGGAGGTACAGAAGCACCAATCACACATATGGCTATAGCTGGCTTTAGTGCAAGCCGTGCCTTAACAACGAATGAAGATAAGGAAACAGCTTGTCGACCTTTCCAAGAAGGTCGTGATGGCTTTGTGATGGGTGAAGGTGCAGGTATTGTTGTACTTGAATCATTAGAATCAGCAAAAGCGCGTGGTGCAGAAATTTATGCCGAAGTAGTTGGATATGGTTCAACAGGTGACGCTTATCATATTACTGCGCCAGCACCAGAAGGTGAAGGCGGCTCACGTGCAATGCAAGCTGCGATGGATGATGCTGGCATTGAGGCCAAAGATATACAATATTTAAATGCACATGGCACAAGTACGCCAGTAGGTGATTTAACTGAAATTCAAGCGATTAAAAATACATTTGGTGAAGCAGCTAAAAACTTAAAAATTAGCTCTACAAAATCAATGACTGGTCACTTATTAGGTGCAACTGGTGGCTTAGAAGCAATCTTTTCTGCCTTATCTATTAGAGATGGACGTATCGCACCAACCATCCATGCTGAATCTCCAGACCCAGAATGTGATTTAGACATCGTTCCTAATAAAGCTGAAGATTTAGATATTACTTATGCAATGAGTAATAGTCTAGGATTTGGTGGCCATAACGCCGTGCTTGTTTTGAAAAAATTTAACGACTAAAATAATATGTAATGTTAAAGGCTGAGACAATTTATTTGTCCAGCCTTATTTATTTTTGGCTAAATTTATTTAACAGATACGGAAATTTTATAAATAAGCTTTGGATTGTATAAATTATGAAAAATTAATAATGCAGATAATTAATAGTAAAATACATGATTAATTTTGATATTTTGTATATTTATGACGTACACCTAATGTATAATGTGCTTTATATTTAGGTTAAAAGGAGGCAGTCAAGATGAAACGCTTCTCATCTTTATCAACAACTTTGAAAACACGAATGATTGCAGATTTTATCTTGATTATTGCAAGTCAGGCGATCATGCCTTTTATAGCACTTTATTTAACGAGTAAAGTGAACGCAGTTTTTGCAGGGATATTTTTAATTGTTAATATTGTGGTGAGTTTTATTGTGTCTTTCCTAGGTGGATATTTAGGCGATAATTATAATAGGAAGAAAATAGTGAATTATATCCATTTTTTATACGCAATTTGCTTAATTATTCTAAGTATTACGGTTACTATGAATGGCATCGGCTTACTCATTTTTGCATTGCTGTATTTATCTTTCAATTATTGTTTGCTGCAAGTGAACCAATATTTGAAGCGGCAATTATGGATGCTATATATGAAGATGTTAGAGAATATGTATACCAATTAAATTATTGGATGTTCAATATTGGTACAGCTATCGGTATGGCACTAGGTGCGTTGTTATACTTGGGACATAAACATTTATTATTTATCCTCTTCTTTATCGCAATGTTAGTGAGTTGGTATTTATTTGAAAAGTATTATAATGTTGAACAAATCATTAACAAAAAGGGAGATTTAACGACTAAGTTTAAACATTTTTTTGATAGTTATCGAGATGTAGTTAAAGACAAGTATTATATGATGCTAAATTTAGGTTATATGATGGTCATTATGGCTGAATTAAGTTTAAATTCTTATGTCGTGGTAAGATTGAAAGATGCTTTTGAACCATTATCTATTTTAGGTTTTTATATAGATGGTGTCAGAATGTTCACGGTCATTATGATTATTAACACAGTAGTAGTTGCAACTTTAACTTTTACTGTCAACAGAATTGTTGCAGCGACTTCAACTAGAATTGCATTTATGATTGGGATTGTCTTGTATACATTAGGATACAGTATTTTGACATCTGCAACATCGTTTTGGATTCTATGTCTGTTTTCAATTGTAGCGACGATAGGAGAATTAATATATTCACCTATCCAAAATGCACAAAGATTCTTAATGATTCCTGAAGATAAACGTAGTACGTATAGCACATTTGCGATGGTATCATTTTACGGTGGAAATATTTTAGCACGTTTTGGGCTTATTATTGGCGCATTTATATTGCCATGGATGATGTCAATCTATGTGGCAGTCATTGTTTTATTAGGATTTGTCTTACTTTATTATGCACTTTTCTGCAATCCCAACATTGATAATCGTAAACAAAAAAGGCTGGATTAGTTATTGTTATTAAATACAATTTCTAATCCAGTCTTTTTATATAGCAAATGATATGAAAATAGAAATAATGACATAAATAAGATTACAAAGAAAAGCAATTTTTACCCAAGAAGAGACAATATAAAAATCTTTTTTAGGTTGAGTAGGTTTGAAAAATTCATCATTTTCAAACGCACTTCTATGTTTCTTTTTTGTCAATTGGTATTTTAGCCTTCTAAAACCAAAACTCGTGGGATCTAAAATGCCTTCTTGTACAATCAAAATGATAAAAAAGACAATTGCTAAGAGCATAGACACATAAAATAAAGTATTAATAAAGTTTATCCAAGTATGGTTTGAAAATAGCCATAAAATAAATGAAATGATGGGTGTAAAAAGTAAAAAAATTACTAGGTGCTTTAAATATTTCATGTTGGCGCCCCCTAAAAAGAATTAAATTAATTGTAACTTAAGTTAACTAAAAAATGAATAAAAATTACTATAAATTCGTTAACAACAGTATTTAATTAGAAGTTTAAAATTAAATAATTTTTAATTTCTTTAATAAAGTAAAGCAATAGAATATTGATTAAAATCTTAACTAAACGTATAATGTTATTAAATATTCTGAATATTGTGAAGGGAATGTTTAATTCGATTCAAAGGGGGATACGATATGCTTAAATATGTTTTAAAGCGACTGGGTTATATGATTTTGTCATTATTCATTATCATTACCATTACATTTTTCTTGATGAAACTTATGCCAGGTTCACCGTTTAACGATGAAAAATTAAACGAAGAACAAAAGCAAATTTTGAATGAAAAATATGGTTTGAACGACCCAGTACCAGTTCAGTATGCAAGTTATTTGAAGAATGTTGTTACGGGGGACTTTGGTAACTCATTCCAATATGATAATCAGCCAGTTTGGGATTTAATCAAACCGAGACTATTACCATCTTTAGAAATGGGTTTAACAGCGATGGTGATTGGTGTCATACTCGGTCTAATTTTAGGGGTCATTGCGGCAGTCCGGCAAAACACCTGGGCTGACTATACAGCTACAGTAATTTCAGTTATAGCAGTATCAGTACCATCATTCGTATTAGCTGTTTTATTACAATATGTATTTTCAGTAAGATTGCAATGGTTTCCAGTAGCAGGTTGGGAAGGTATTTTAACAGCAGTGTTACCATCTTTAGCACTATCAGCAGCAGTTTTAGCGACGGTAGCAAGATACATAAGAGCAGAAATGATAGAAGTGTTGAGTTCGGATTATATTTTACTTGCACGTGCCAAAGGTAATTCAACAATGAGAGTATTATTTGGACACGCATTAAGAAATGCACTGATTCCAGTAATTACAATTATTGTGCCAATGTTGGCGAGTATATTAACAGGTACTTTGACAATTGAAAATATTTTTGGTGTGCCAGGGTTAGGGGATCAATTCGTAAGATCGATTACCACGAATGATTTCCCAGTAATTATGGCGACAACTATTTTATTCAGTACACTATTTATAGTTTCTATTTTCCTTGTAGATATATTATATGGTGTTATTGATCCACGTATACGTGTACAAGGAGGTAAAAAATAATGGCTGATAATAAAAATGAAAATTTAAATCAAGATTATTCAAATGCAGTTATGTCACATACCTCAGAAGCAATACCAGCATCAGATTTTATTAGAAGTAACAATGATATTGAAAAAGAGCCAGAAATACAGCGAGAAAGTAAAAACTTTTGGCAGGATGCCTGGTCACAATTAAAGCGTAATAAATTAGCGGTAGTTGGTATGATAGGATTAATTATTATCATTATTTTAGCGTTAATTGGACCTTTATTTAGTGCACATGACTATGCTGAACAAGATGTTGAAAGACGTAACTTACCAGCAAAAATACCTGTTCTAGATCAAATTTCATTTTTACCATTTGATGGTGAAGGTGCTCAAGGTAAAGATGCGTATAAAGAAGCTGGAGTGAAAGAGAATTTTTGGTTTGGTACAGATCAATTAGGTAGAGATTTGTGGTCTCGTACTTGGCAAGGTGCACAAGTATCACTATTCATCGGTGTTGTTGCAGCACTGCTTGATATTTTTATAGGTGTTATTTATGGCGCGATTTCAGGATTTTTTGGAGGCCGTATTGATAATGTGATGCAGCGTATTATTGAAATTGTTGCGTCTATCCCAACGTTGATTGTTGTTATTTTATTCGTTTTAATTTTTGAACCATCTATATGGACGATTATATTAGCGATGGCTATCACAGGTTGGATTGGCATGAGCCGTGTAGTCAGAGGGGAATTCTTGAAATTAAAAGGCCAAGAATTTGTATTAGCATCCAAAACACTAGGTGCCTCTAAACTTAAATTAATATTTAAACATATATTACCTAATACTTTAGGGGTTATTGTAGTTACATCCATGTTTACAGTACCGAATGCAATCTTCTTCGAAGCATTCTTAAGCTTTATTGGTATCGGGGTACCAGCGCCAAGAACTTCTCTTGGGTCACTTGTAAATGACGGTCGCGCAATGTTATTGATTCATCCGCATGAATTATTTATTCCGGCTATTATTTTAAGTTTATTAATACTATTCTTCTATCTATTTAGTGATGGATTACGCGATGCATTTGATCCGAAAATGCGTAAATAAAAAAGGGGGCAACATTTTATGTCAGAAAGAATATTAGAAGTGAACGATTTGCATGTTTCCTTTGATATTGACGCAGGGGAAGTGCAGGCAGTACGTGGCGTGGATTTCTTTCTAGATAAAGGAGAAACGCTGGCGATTGTTGGTGAATCAGGTTCAGGGAAATCAGTGACAACAAAAGCTATTACAAAATTATTCCAAGGCGATACTGGAAGAATTAAAAAAGGTGTTATTAATTTCTTAGGTGAAGACTTAGCTAAAAAATCAGAAGAAGAATTGATTAAATTACGAGGTAAAGATATTTCTATGATATTTCAAGATCCAATGACTTCGCTTAATCCAACAATGAAAATAGGCAAGCAAGTCATGGAGCCATTAATGAAACATAGAAATTACAATAAGGCAAATGCGAAGAAAAGGGCGTTAGAAATATTAAATCTTGTAGGCTTACCAAACGCTGAAAAACGTTTTAATGCCTATCCACATCAATTTTCAGGTGGACAAAGACAAAGGATAGTCATTGCGACAGCACTTGCATGTGAACCGAAAGTATTAATTGCAGATGAGCCAACGACTGCACTTGATGTAACGATGCAAGCACAAATATTAGAATTGATGCGAGAATTACAAAGCAAAATAAGTACTTCAATCATTTTTATCACACACGATTTAGGTGTTGTTGCTAATATAGCTGACAGAGTAGCTGTTATGTACGGAGGACAAATGGTTGAAACAGGAGATGTAGATGAAATATTTTATGACCCTAAACATCCTTATACTTGGGGGTTATTATCATCGATGCCTGATCTGACAACTGGTACAGATACAGCATTATTAGCTATTCCAGGTACACCACCAGATTTATTACACCCACCTAAAGGAGATGCGTTTGCTGAACGTAGCCAATATGCATTAGATGTAGACTTTAAAACTCCACCACCATGGTTCAAAATTTCTGATACACATTTTGTAAAGTCTTGGTTACTTGATGAACGCGCACCGCATGTTGAACCACCAAAAATGGTACAAAAACGTTTACGTAAGATGCCTAATAATTACGATAAGCCGCAACAGGTAGAAAGGGTGGCGTTTGATGATGCAAAATAAAGACATACTTTTACAAGTGAAAAATGTTAAACAATATTTTAATGAAGGCAAACGTAACGAAGTACGAGCAGTTGAAAATATTTCATTTGATATTTATAAAGGGGAAACATTTGGACTAGTTGGTGAATCAGGTTGTGGAAAATCTACTACTGGTAAAGCCATTATTAAACTCAATGATGTAACTAGTGGAGAAATTCTTTATGACGGTGTAGACATTCAAAAAATAAAAAACCGTAAAGATTCTTTGAAGTTTAATAAAAAGATGCAAATGATTTTCCAAGACCCATATGCTTCATTAAATCCAAGGTTAAAAGTCATGGATATAGTGGCAGAAGGGATAGACATCCATAAGCTTGCTAGTGGAACAAAAGATCGTAAAAGAAGAGTTTATGATTTATTAGAAACGGTGGGACTTAGTAAGGAACATGCCAATCGTTATCCACATGAATTTTCAGGTGGTCAAAGACAGCGTATCGGTATTGCACGTGCATTAGCAGTAGAACCAGAATTTATTATTGCAGATGAACCGATATCAGCGTTAGATGTTTCAATTCAAGCACAAGTTGTCAATTTGTTATTAAAGTTGCAAAGAGAACACAATATTACATTTCTATTTATTGCTCATGACCTTTCGATGGTGAAATATATTTCAGACAGAATTGCAGTTATGCATTTTGGTAAGATTGTCGAATTAGGTGCTGCAGATGAAATATATAATCATCCGTTACATCCATATACGAAATCATTACTTTCAGCAGTACCACAACCAGATCCTGAAAGTGAACGTTCGCGAAAAAGAACAGTGTATAAAGAAGACACGTCCAAAAACGATCAACGGTCTTTAAACGAAATACAACCAGGGCATTTTGTATTTACTACGGATGAGGAAGCAGAAACATTAAAATCTCAAATACAAGCACCATCAGTATAAGGGAAAGGAGGATTAATATGAAAAGGATTAAACTATTTGTAGTTTTATTAGCTTTAACGGTGATTACAGCGGGATGTAGCAGTGCTGAAGGTATCTACTCGGATAAAGGACAAGTATTTAGAAAAGTGATACCACAAGATATTTCTTCATTAGACTCTGCACTAGTGACCGACACCGTATCTTTTGATTTATTCAATCAAGTCTATGAAGGTCTTTACACTTTGGATAAGAATGATAAAGCACAACCAGGTGTCGCTAAAGAAATGCCAAAGAAAAGTAATGGCGGTAAGACCTTGACAATTAAATTGCGTAAGGATGCCAAATGGTCTAATGGGGATCCAGTTACTGCACAAGATTTTGTTTTTGCATGGAAACGTGTTGTCAATCCAGATACAGCTTCAGAATATGCTTACATAATGTATGACTTAAAAAATGCTGAAGACATTAATATGGGTAAAAAAGATGTTGATAAATTAGGTGTAAAAGCGTTAGATGACCACACATTAAAAATTGAACTAAATAAGCCAATACCATACATTAATGAAATGCTTGCATTTGGCACATACTTGCCTCAAAAAGAAAAAGTTGTGAAAAAGCATGGTGAACAATATGCTACAACTGCAGATAAAACAGTGTTTAATGGTCCGTTCAAAGTTCAAGATTGGAAAGTTGAAGATAAAATTCAATTAGTTAAAAATGAAGATTATTGGGACAAGAAAAAAGTTCATTTAGACCGTGTAAATTATAAAGTGTTAAAAGACCAGCAAGCAGGAGCATCACTTTATGACACTGGTTCTGTAGATGATACTACTATCACCGCCGACCAAGTGGATAAATATCAAGGAAATCCTGGTTTGAAGAAACGTTTGTTGGCTAGTACGTTCTATATGAAGTTAAATCAAGATAATGTACCTGAATTTAAAAATAAAGATTTGCGATTAGCTATTTCGCAAGCGATTGATAAAGAGGGGTATGTGAATTCTGTAAAAAATAATGGATCAAAAGCGACAGATGGGTTCACAGCTAAATTAACGGCAGAAACACCTGACGGCAAAGACTTTGCCGAATCTATAGATTCACCACTTGCATATAATCCGACAGCAGCTAAGAAACACTTAGAAAAAGCGAAAAAAGATTTAGGTGTGAAAGAATTGACGTTTACCATGAATACTGAAGATACACCAGATGCAAAGATTTCAGCAGAATATATTAAAGCACAAGTAGAGAAGAATTTACCAGGTGTCAGTTTGAAGATTAAACAATTACCGTTTAAACAGAGAGTAAATCAAGAACATTCTGAAACATTTGAAGCATCGTTATCAGGTTGGGGGCCAGATTATCCAGATCCTCTAACATTCTTGGAAATTATGACAACAGGTAATCCTTCAAATAATACCGCTTGGGGTAATAAAAAATACGACCAACTCGTTAAAGATGCGAATGGTAAATTATTGAAAAAACCTGAAGAACGTAATGCAGCGATGAAAGAAGCGGAAGAATTATTACTCAATGATGCACCTGTAGCACCTATATATCAAAAAGGGGAAGCACATTTAACCAATCCACAAGTCAAAGGTTTATTCTATCACCAAATTGGTGGTGATACTTCGCTAAAAGAAGTAAGCATTGATAAATCAATTGACCGTGAAACTGGTAAAAAGAAATAAAATAAGTAAAAATGAAATTTGAGTACAACTTATTGAAATAATGAAAATACGTCACTTTCTATGTCATTATATAGAGAGTGGCGTATTCTTTGATATCATATATTTTTAATCCTTGTTAAATAATTACTTTCCAACAGAAGAACTGACAATAAATGATTATTGATATTGTAAGACCAAATTGATATATTTCAAAAATTACGGTGTTAATGTAGCATACATCAACTAAACAAAATTGTAATTTGCTAAAATCACGTGGATAGTTGTAGAAGGAATGATGAAATCGGGGGGAACAACCAGGTTAATATATGTATCGAAAGTTGAAAAAAACAGACTAATCCTTTAATTTGGATTGGTCTGTTTTAGAATGAGATGTATGCCAATTTTTTTGATTTTTAGATTATCTTTTTCGACCTAAGCCCATTGCTTTTTCCATTTTTTTTAATGTTTTAAATGAAGCTTTTTGAGCTTTCTCTCTACCATTATCTAAAATCGTATCTAATTCATCTGAGTTGAAATAATACTCATATTTTTCTTGGAACTGAACTAAAAAGTCTTTTACAATTTCAGCTAAATCTGATTTAAATTCACCATAGTTAGAATCTTTATACTGTGTTTGGAGTTCATCAATTGTTTTATCAGTTAAACTTGAATAGATAGATAATAAATTTGAAATGCCAGGCTTATTGTCACGATCAAATTTAATAATACCATCTGAATCTGTTACTGCGCTTTTTATTTTTTTAGCGCCCACATTGGGTTCATCTAACAATGAGATATAATTTTTTTGGTTATCATCACTTTTACTCATTTTTTTCGTTGGGTCTTGTAAACTCATAACACGACCACCAACTTTTGGCATGCGTATTTCTGGTTTTACAAGAACATCGTTGTAACGTGAATTGAATCGGTCTACTAAATTTCTAGTTAATTCAATATGTTGTTTTTGATCGTCTCCAACAGGAACGATATTTGTGTTATAAATGACGATATCTGCTGCCATTAATGGCGGATATGTAAGTAACCCAGCAGGTATACCTTCAGTTTGTTTTACTGCTTTATCTTTAAATTGTGTCATGCGTTCTAATTCACCAATCGATGAAATAGTTGTTAACATCCAGCTCGCTTGCACGTGCGCCGGCACCTCAGATTGTATAAATAATGTTGATTTTTCTGGGTCAATGCCTGATGCCAAATAAATTGCTGCTAGTTGTCTTGTTTGTTTACGTAGTTTTAATCGGTCTTGTGGAATTGTAATCGCGTGTTGATCCACGATGCAGAAGAAACAATCATAATCATCTTGGACTTCACCAAATTGCTTCAACGCACCAATATAGTTACCAAGCGTTGGAATACCGCTAGGTTGGATACCAGAAAATAAAGTTTCCATTTTTTGATGCCTACCTTTATAATAATTTAATTTATATACTTTAGTAATAGTATAACAGTATTTCAATCATTTGTAAGTTATGTTAAACTGTATACATATCAATATTTCTAACTAAATTGATTGGGAATTAAGCTTATTTGAAATTTTTTAAAAAAATTAGAGGATTCTCATTTAATTTTAATGTTGATAGGGTATACTTTAATTGTAAGGTTAAGAGAGATAAAAATTACTTTAAAATTTCTTAATCATATAAAATTGAAATCTAATGAATTTATATTCATGAAAAATAGGAGAGTGAGATGTATGGTAACATTATTTACTTCACCAAGTTGCACATCTTGCCGTAAAGCGAAAGCATGGTTACAAGAACATGACATTCCGTATACGGAGCGTAACATTTTTTCAGAACACTTAACAATTGATGAAATCAAACAAATTTTAAAAATGACTGAAGATGGAACAGACGAAATCATATCTACTCGTTCTAAAACTTATCAAAAATTAAATGTAGATATTGATGCTTTACCACTTCAAGACTTATATTCAATTATCCAAGATAACCCAGGTTTATTAAGACGTCCAATTATCTTAGATGATAAACGTTTACAAGTTGGTTATAATGAAGACGAAATTAGACGTTTTTTACCTAGAAAAGTACGTACGTTCCAATTGCAAGAAGCGCAACGTATGGTTGATTAATGTATAGATAGAGCGATTGAGCCATAAAGTAACGTTATTGTGATGTTGCTTTGTGGTTTTGTTGTATTTACCGTAACAGATAAATATATACTTACGTCAAACAAATCGGTTATTCAATTGTGAATGATTATTGACTGAATTCAAACAGCACTCTAGAGAAAGTGCTGTTTTTTGGCCTTTTATAAGGGTATATGTTATTATAAGAGACCAAATAGAAAATAGTAAAAATTAATCAAACAAATTAATTGTAATTCTTACTACGTTCTAATACAATAATGATTACTATTCATCGACTGTAAGGAGTGAGATGATATGAGAATAGAGCGAGTTGACGACACTACCGTTAAACTATTTATAACATATAGTGATATAGAAGCAAGAGGCTTTAAACGTGAAGATTTATGGACTAATCGCAAACGTGGAGAAGAATTCTTTTGGAACATGATGGAAGAAATCAATGAAGAAGAAGATTTTGTTGTTGAAGGTCCTTTATGGATTCAAGTACATGCTTTTGAAAAAGGTGTTGAAGTAACGATTTCTAAATCTAAAAACGAAGATCTTATCAATATGTCTGATGAAGACAATGATCAATTAGATCATCAAGTTAATGATTTATTATCACAAACATTTGAGCAAGATGATAGTTTAGAGGATTTATTTGAACAACGTCAACAACAAAAAGAAACGCAACAAGATCAAGAACGCAACAAACGTAAACCACAGAATACGCGTACTGTTATAGTTAGATTTAATGATTTAGAAGAAGTAATTGATTATGCTTACCATAATAATCAAAGTGTAGATGAGTTTGAAGATTTATTATATAGTCTTAATAATGTATATTACTACGCTGTTCACTTTGATGAAACAGTTGGACAAGAAACAATTAACGATAGTTACAGTCAATTACTTGAGTTCGCATATCCTACTGATAAATCGGAAGTATATTTAAACGATTACGCAAAAATTATTATGAGTCATAATGTCGCTTCACAAGTACGTCGTTATTTTCCTGATACAACTGAATAATGATAATTAAAAACTAATATAAATTATTATCAATACTGATTATGATTTGATTAGTAATATTATTTAGATACTGAGCCATAAGTTAATTGTTAACTTATGGCTTTTTGTATTAATAATTTTTTCTTAAATAAAGTTATAGTAATTTGATGACTTTCTGCGTGTAATTATATGAGGTGACGAAATGTTATACGCAAACAATGATCAAAACCAGGCCGTGTGGGCAAAAAATGCAATAAAAAGTGAAAACTATCGTTGCCCATTTTGTAAAGGAAAAGTGTTATTAAAAAAGGGGGCATACTATACACCTCATTTTGCACATGTTCGTAATGATCGTATATATTGCCATAAAAATGAATCGCAAGCACATTCTGATTTAAAATACCGCATTGCTCAACAGCTAAAAGATTTAAATCATAAAGTTAGCATTGAACCATATGTACCACAAAGTTACCAATATCCTGATTTAATTATAGATGATGAAATTGTATTCGAAATACAATTTTCAAAAGTAACGTTAGCGTGTATTTCAAGACGCAGTAAAGCTTTACAAAATGCCGGTTATAAAGTTTATTGGATAATAAAAGATGTAAAATATAATAAAAATAATAGCGTTGTATACTTATCAAAATACGAAAGAAATTTCATTAATATTTATAATAGATTGTTATTATCATGGGATACAACACATGAAATGCTTTTTGGTTATAAAGTGATTAATTTTATTGGTGGACAACAATTTATTGCGAAAAGGTATGATATACCATTAAAGCATTTAGTTAATCAAATTCAGTTAAAGGATGTTTATCATGCTGCAACACAAACGTTAAAACTATCAAATCGTGCTATAAGACGTTATTTAAGTCTATGTCGTAAGACGCATTCAGTTTTAGAGCCAAGTTTAAGTGTGATGTATAATTTAAAGTTAACTGATGAATGGGTAGGTAAATATCTAGGGATCATTTATCCAGAACAAATGTATATTAAGTCACATCCTGTGTATTGGCAATTACAACTTATATATATGTGGCAAATGAACACTTTTAATATGACACATTTTAAACAACTGCTAGAATTAAACCAATTTTATAATAATGAAATAGATAAAACACAAATAAGTTATAGCATTGTTCAAAAATTCAAACAATTCTATTATAATCATGGGTGTTATAGCGTGCAAAAATGACTATGACGTGAGAAAATTATACTAATAGACTTTATAGGAGGTTTACTAGATATTATGACACAACAATTAACAAGAGAAGAGCAAGAACGTCAATATCCAGAATATACTTGGGATTTATCTACCATCTTTGAATCTGATAATGCTTTTGAGGATGCATTTAAAGATGTTGAAAATAATATAGGTGAAGAACAACAATATGTCGGCCATTTAGCTGATAGCTCATCGACTCTATTTAATGCATTAGCATTAGAAGATGAATTAGGTTCCAAGTTGGAAAAAGTATATGTGTATGCCTATTTAAAACAAGATCAAGATACGGCGAATGATAAATACACAGGTTATGAATCTAGAGCGCATCAATTAATTATAAAATTCAGCTCAGCATGGAGTTTTTTAGTACCTGAAATTCTACAAATAGATGAAGCAACGATTCAAAGTTTTATTGATGAAAATGATGATTTGAAACGTTATAAATTTGATTTAAAATTAATTAATGAAAAGAGACCGCATGTATTAAGTGCTGATAAAGAAAGATTATTGACAGAGGCGCAAGATGCATTGTCTACACCTGACAACGTGTATGGCATGTTTAGCAATGCAGACTTAGAATTTGAAGATGCAATTGATAGTGAAGGTCAACGACATGCTTTAACGCAAGGGACATTCATTAAGTGTCTGGAATCAGATGATCGCGTATTACGACAATCTGCATATGAAAACTTATACAAGGCATATGGTGCTTATAACAATACACTAAGTGCGACACTAGCTGGAGAAGTTAAGAAAAACGTCTTTAATGCTAGAACACATAATTATAAAACGGCAAGAGAAGCCGCTTTGAGTAATAATCACATTCCAGAAGCGGTTTATGATAATTTAGTGAAAACAGTTCATAAATACTTACCTTTACTGCATCGTTATACTAAATTACGCAAAGAACTATTAGGCTTAGATGATATGAAAATGTATGATGTATATACACCACTTGTCAAAGACATTAAGTTTGAAATGCCTTATGAAGAGGCTAAAGATTGGATGTTGAAAGCATTACAACCAATGGGTGAAGAATATATGAAAGTTGTGGAAGAAGGTTTAAATCATCGATGGGTAGATGTCTTTGAAAATAAAGGTAAACGTTCTGGAGGATACTCATCAGGTGCTCACTTAACGAATCCATTTATATTACTGAATTGGTCAAATACAGTTTCTGATTTATATACCTTAGTACATGAATTTGGTCATTCAGCACATAGCTACTTTAGTCGTCAAAATCAACCATCAAATTTAAGTGATTACACTATATTCGTTGCAGAAGTCGCATCAACTTGTAATGAAGCATTATTAAGTGACTATATGGATAAACATTTAGATGACAAACGCAGATTACTACTATTAAACCAAGAACTTGAACGTTTCCGTGCAACGTTATTTAGACAAACAATGTTCGCAGAGTTTGAACATAAAATCCATCAAATAGAAGAAGCTGGAGAACCATTAACTGCTAACCGTATGAATGAAGAATATGCAGATCTCAATAGAAAATATTTTGGAGATGCTGTTGAAACAGATGAAAATATTAGTAAAGAATGGTCTAGAATTCCACACTTTTATATGAATTATTATGTGTATCAATATGCAACCGGATACAGTGCAGCTCAAAGTTTAAGTCATCAAATTTTAACAGAAGGTAAACCGGCTGTTGAGCGATATATTAATGAATTCTTGAAAAAAGGTAGTTCAAATTATCCTATTGAAATCTTGAAAAATGCTGGTGTAGATATGACAACACCTGAACCAATTGAACAAGCTTGCCAAGTATTCGAACAAAAATTAGACGCTTTTGAAAAGTTAATGAAAGCTTAGTATGAATGTATTCGTTTACAATATGACAAGTTTGTGACAAAGGGTATTTATTTAATTTTAATGGTTGAAAGGTATATAACAGCGTGTTATATTATATACATGAAATTAATCACATAACAAATATACCCCTTTGTTTGAAGTGAAAAATTTCTCCCATCCCCTTTGTTTAGCGCCGTGTAATCAGACACGGCGTTTTTTTATATCCATTTTTAAATAACTAAGAGATGTATAAGAAATTGAATAACTATTCAGATATTTCAACATATAAATTGCATTGAATTTTATATAAAATACTAATGTATATTGAAAATAATGTTTAGCAATTAGTAAATAAGCAAAAGGTATAGATATTCATTTTACAAAAAGCAATTGAGATATAATAACTAAAGGCAATAAAAACGCCAACTTCTTTAGTAATAATATAGAAGTTGGCGTTTTCTTTGTTTTTATGAAATTTTGTATTAAATGACGATTTGAAAATACTTAAGGTATTAAATTTATATAAGTGCAACTTTGTTTCATCTTCCCGTAATTAGTTAAGTGCGGAATAGGTGTTTTTTGAGCTAAAACACATCATTTACCGCAAATTTGTAACGTGACGATCGATGAGAATTTAAGCTAAGGGTGAGGTTTTAGACTTAAATCATTTTCTGTGTAAGGCAGTATAATCCCAATCGATAACTTTTTTAAAAAACTAATCCATTTTGTTATGCATTAATCCTTTGTCCAATGCTTCTTGGAAGTGAAAAGTAACTTTTTTTCACAGCTTCTTTGATTGTTTGTTTCATTGATTTGAGACAAAATAGTCTCTGAATTAGTAATATTTTCAGTGCGATATAGGCAGTGATTTGGGCGGACTCCTAAGGGAAGCGCACTAGCCGAAGACTACAGTCTAATGCAGTACCCGCGGAAAGCGTGCCCAAAAAAAACTGCCAACAAAGTCAGAGACTTTGTCGACAGTCCTTTTTAACAATAAAATACATGCCACAGTATCTGTTTCAAATAAAGTGAAACTTATAATTTTGAAAATAAAGCATATATTATTGTGAATACTAGCAAAATTTCAAACTTTTGACTTCCAAAATTTACCTTCTGGTGAGCTAAGTTTTTCTACTTTTTGCTGTAATGCTAATTTTTTCAGTTCTTTATTCAATAATTTTTCAGGCCATTCATAAATAGTCAGCAACTCTTCTTTGGTTACTAATTGTTGTTGGTAAATGTAAGTTTCTAAACTTGGTGGAAGTTCTTTTTCAATTGGTGAACCAATAAGTTCATTTATGATATACGTATATATATGATAAGGGTATAAGCCTTCAACTTTTAAACCTTCTTCATGTATATCTTCGTTAAAGAATACAAGGGAAGGTGCCTCTTCAATTTCCATTTCTCGAGCTATATGCAGGTCAACTTGTAAACTTTCTTTTAATGAACTCTTATGTAAGTCTTCTTTAAAGACTTCATAATCAAGTCCAGCATTACTAATACAATTATTGACCATCTCTTCAGTTATAATATCTCGTTTTGGTATTATCTCATTTTGTACAAGATGTATAAAGCGCTCAGCCCGTAATCGACCTTGGAGTTCAGCAGCTTTATAGGCAAGTGCGATATTATCTAAATTAGATGTACTTTGAGCTTGGCATTTTGTTAATACTCGTAAGGAAGGATTTAAAATATGTCTAATACTGATATATTGTTTATACTCAAGTCGTAATTTTGAAAGTATAGCAGACAATTTAAAGCACTCTTTACTGAATGGATCGAAAAAGGAATAAATTTCAATCTTACTCAAAGGTGAAAGATTTGCATCTTCACGACTATTAGCATTTATTAATTTTAATTCTTCAGCCATGTTTTTTCACCTACAATTAATTTTCGGAATTAACCATGTGATTCGCTGTTAAACGTAATCGTTCATATAAATAATCCCCGACGCCTGCAGGAAAATCTGCTTGTTGAATAGCTTTATACATATTTTCAAGCCATGCGTCACGTTCGTGCGTTGTAATTACAAATTCTAAATGTCTTTTTTTTAACATAGGATGACCATGTTCTTCTGTATACAGTTGAGGACCGCCTAAAAATTGTGTTAAAAACTGTTTTTGTTTTCTGCTTGTTTCTTCAAAATCTCCAGGAAACAAATGATTGATTCTATCATCACGTTGTACCATATAATAAAAATGGTCAATCATTTTAAATAAGGCGTCTTGTCCGATAACCTCGTAAGGTGTTTGTGTCATAGTATCACCATATCCTATTAATATAATACTAATATAACATGAATTTTTACATTTGGAAGTAATTCGACTTCTTAATATTGCGCACAATTAACTATTGCTTAATTTATGTTTGCGATTGAAAAATCTTTGGACTTTATTGTTTGGAATTTCATGATTGATATTGAATTGATGAAGGATTGATTTAAATTGAATTAACCCTTCATCATAATCATTTACTTCATATTCAAGTTCGAAGTCTTCAAAATCCAGATATTGATTCTTATCCAAGACAAGTAAATTACCATGAATTTCTTTTTCTAAACGTTCGGTAGTTAAAGCTCCTAATACGGTTAATGCATCAATATCTACATCCATTTTTAAGAGTTGGTTTAAAATATCTTGGGGCAGGTCCTGACTTTTGATGTGTTTGTTTAGTTTGGGTTCAACCTTTGTGTCGAAATTATACTCCATCAAGCCAATTTCAGCCGGTACTTTTAATGTCATTTCGTAAGTATCATCTTTAATACGAATTCTCAAAGCTGAGTGATGTGATTTTAAATCGAAATTTCGTGTATCGATGTAATAATTGGTCTGACTAAATGGTTTTGTATCTAAAAAATAAGTGTTGTATATTGCTAGGTAATTGTCTTTAGACAATAACTGTTTAAATTCAATTTCATTATTAGTTGCCACGCGTTACACTCCTTAAATACTTATGATAATTCATTTTAAAGTACTTGTGAGTTAATTTAAATTAGATTGCATTATACGCTAAAAATTATTATATTTACGTTAAGCCAATTGATGACATGATAATAGTCATGTAACGTGTTATGTACGTCATAATTATGTTAAAATGATGAAGAATAAGGAGGAACAAGCATGCGTATTTATGTGAATGAAATTAAAGTAACAGAAGATAGTTTAAAGTGTTATACAGAACAATCTACAGAAGGCTTACAAGAAGCAGGACAAATGCTTGTTGATAGTGATAATTATAGTTTTGCATATATCTTAGATGATGGCCAGTCATATTCATATTTGATTTTTGTTCAAGAAACCTGGTCTATGTTACATGAGAATAAAAATAAGAAGATTATCATTAATGATCAATTAGAACTAAAACAATTCGACAGAGAGTTTAATTATATATTAGAAAATATTCAAGGTAATTCAAACTATGGTAAGGAGTTTGTTTCTGTTGTGGAAGATACTTTCGAATTAGAGTGAAGCGGAGTGAAGCACAATGAATCAATGGGATCAGTTTTTATCTCCATATAGACAAGCAGTTGATGAATTAAAAGTTAAATTAAAAGGGCTTAGAAAACAGTATGACGTAGAAGATAATGCTTCACCAATTGAATTTGTGACAGGTCGTGTTAAACCTATGACTAGCATTATTGATAAAGCGAATAAAAGACAAATCTCATTTGATCGATTACACGAAGAAATGTACGATATCGCGGGTTTGAGATTAATGTGTCAATTCGTAGATGATATCGATATTGTGGTGAATCTCTTGAGACAACGTCAAGATTTTAAAGTAGTAGAAGAACGTGATTATATTAACAATACAAAACAAAGTGGATATCGTTCATATCATGTTATTATTGAATATCCAATTGAAACACTTGTAGGTGAAAAATCAATTTTAGCTGAAATCCAGATCAGGACATTAGCGATGAATTTTTGGGCAACAATCGAACATACATTACGTTATAAATACGACGGAGATTATCCACCAGAAATCCAGCACCGACTAGAACGTGCGGCTGAAGCAGCGTTTTTACTTGACGAAGAAATGTCGGAAATTAAAGAAGAAATACAAGAAGCTCAAAAATACTATTCCAAAAAACGTGCTAAAAAGCATGATAATGACTAGGAGGAGTAATCATGCGCTATACAATTTTATCTAAAGGTGATTCAAAGTCTAACGCTTTAAAGCATAAGATGATTAATCACATGAAAGATTTTGAAATGGTTGAAGATACGGAAAATCCTGAAATAGTCATATCAGTTGGTGGAGATGGTACATTATTACAGGCTTTTCATCAGTATAGCCATATGTTATCACGGTGTGCATTTGTAGGGATACATACAGGACATTTAGGGTTCTATGCAGATTGGTTGCCACATGAAGTGGAGAAATTAATTATTGAAATTAATAATTCAGAATTCCAAGTTATAGAATATCCTCTATTAGAAATCATTGTTCGTTATAACGATAATGGATATGAGACGAGATACTTGGCGTTAAATGAAGCGACAATGAAAACTGAAAATGGCTCTACACTTGTTGTAGATGTGAATATAAGAGGAAACCAATTTGAACGTTTTAGAGGAGATGGGCTGTGTGTATCAACACCATCAGGTTCCACTGCATATAATAAGGCGTTAGGTGGTGCATTGATACATCCTTCTTTGGAAGCAATGCAAATTGCAGAAATCGCTTCTATTAATAATAGAGTGTTCAGAACTGTTGGTTCACCACTAGTATTGCCCAAACATCACACATGTCTGATTACACCAGTGAATCATGATAAGATTTTAACGACCATAGACCATGTCAGTATAAAACATAAGAATGTTAATGCGATCCAATTTAGAGTGGCAAATGAAAAAATTAGATTTGCTAGATTTAGACCGTTTCCATTTTGGAAAAGGGTACATGATTCCTTTATTTCAAGCGGAGATGAGGAATAATGCAATTTACGTATACAATTAGAGTCCCTCAAATGTTAAGAACTTTTTTACAGGAACAAGGGTATTCTAAGAATACAATTAGCGCCATTAAGCATAATGGCGCTTTAATTGTTAATGGACAAACAGAAACTGTGCGTAAACAATTACAGAAAGACGATAAAGTGGAGGTACATTTAGCTCAAGAAACAGCAAGCCACAACTTGGTCCCGTTTGAGAAAAATTTAAATATATTATATGAAGATGAATACTTATTAATTGTTTCCAAAGAAGCTTATCAAAATTGTGCACCATCAAGGGAACACAAACATTTTAGTTTAGCTGAACAAATTCTTGGTTATTTTAAACAATCACGACAAAACATAGTCCCACATATTGTCACTAGGATTGATCGAAATACTTCAGGTATTGTTGTGGTTGCAAAACATGGTTTTCTACATCATCTTATGTCAAACATACACATTGATAAAACGTATTTATGCGTATGCTTTGGTGAAATGAAAGCACAAGGAATTATAGATGCACCTATTGCTAGGGATCCTTCTAGTATTATTACAAGACAAGTCAATTCACATGGCAAACAAGCAATAACTAAATATAGGCGTTTAGACCATGTCAGTAATTACAGTTTATGTGAAATTGCTTTATTAACAGGTCGGACACATCAGATTCGCGTTCATTTTCAACATATAGGACATCCTATTGTGGGTGATGATTTATATGGAGGTGGACACTCGAGCTATAAACATCAGTTATTACGATGTTTTAAAATATCTTTTATGCATCCAATCTATGATAAAAAAATTGAAATACAGGATAGATATGATGCAATAGAAAATATATTTAATATGATATAATTTGAGTAACTATGGAGGTGGGACTTTTGGCAAATGAAAAAGATCAAATCGTTTTAGAAGATGAGCAAGTATATGATCAAGAAATGTTAGATAAACTACTTCATGAAAATCATATAGGTGAATTTAGAGAAGAATTCTTAGCGATGCACACATATGAACAAAGTGAATACTTTGAAGACAGTGATGAAGATATTAGGCAAAAAATGTTTGAAGTATTGTCCCCTGAAGAAGTAGCGGATTTCTTCGAACAATTAGAAATTGATGAAGAAGAGTATGAAGCGCTATTCGATACCATGGATGCTACATATGCTAGCAAAGTGTTAGAAAATATGTCATACGATAATGCAGTTGACATTATGAATCAATTATCTAAACAGAAAATTGTTAGCTTGCTGACACTAATGAATCGTGAAGATGCAAAAGAAATTAAAGCATTACTACATTACGAAGAAGATACCGCCGGTGGTATCATGACGACGGAATATATTTCTTTAAAGTCAACAATGCCTGTAAAAGAAGCATTAATGCAAGTTAAAGAACAAGCGCCAGATGCTGAGACAATTTATGTCATATTTGCTGTGAATGAGCATAAACAATTAGCTGGGGTTTTATCACTAAGAGATTTAATCGTAGCAGAAAATGATGCTTATATAGAAGACATAATGAGCGAACGTGTGATCAGTGCTAACGCTGCTGATGACCAAGAAGACGTAGCGCAAAAAATGCGTGATTATGATTTTATCGCTATGCCAGTTGTCGATTATCAAGATCATTTATTAGGTATTATAACAATCGATGATATCTTAGATGTTATGGATGAAGAAGCGAGCGAGGACTACTCTCGTTTAGCCGGGGTATCTGATGTTGATGCAACAAATGATTCGGTCATTAAAACTGCTAAGAAGCGTTTGCCATGGCTAATCATTTTAACGTTTTTAGGAATGATTACAGCGACGATACTTGGATCATTTGAGGATACATTAGCACAAGTATCGTTGCTGGCAGCATTTATTCCAATTATCAGTGGTATGTCTGGTAATTCTGGCACACAATCACTTGCCGTATCAGTACGTAATATTTCAACTGGTGAAATTGATGAACAAAGTAATTTCAAAGTCGCATTAAGAGAAGCGGGCAGTGGCTTTTTAAGTGGTTTGATTTGTGCTATATTGTTATTTATTATTATACTGGTGCTTTATGGACAACCAATTTTAGCTACGATCGTAGCGAGCAGTTTAACGATTGCTATGACAGTAGGTACGTTAGTGGGATCAATGATTCCATTAGTTATGAATAAATTAAATATTGACCCTGCAGTTGCAAGTGGTCCATTTATAACTACGATCAATGATATTGTGAGTATGTTGATTTACTTTGGATTAGCAACTTCATTCATGTCTTACTTATTATAGGGGGTTACATGGAATTTTTATCACTTGTTGTCGTTGTAATGGCAGCATTCCTTACACCGATACTAATCAATAGATTACGAATTACATTCTTACCTGTTGTTGTAGCAGAAATACTAATGGGTATTCTTATAGGACACTCTTTTTTAAACATAGTAGAGCGTGATGCTATGTTAAATATTTTGTCTACATTAGGTTTTATCTTCTTAATGTTTTTAAGTGGTTTAGAAATTGATTTTAAAGCATTTAAAAAAGATAAAGGATCATCTGGAGATAAGGATAAAAGTAAAGAACCAGGTCACCTGCAATTAGCACTTACTGTATTTTTATTTATTATGATAATTTCAATTGTATTTGCTTATGCATTTAAGTGGTTTGGCTTAATTGATGATGTCTTATTAATGATTATTATCATTTCTACGATTTCATTAGGTGTTGTTGTACCGACACTAAAAGAAATGAATATTATGCGTACTACAATCGGACAATTCATATTATTAGTAGCAGTATTAGCTGACTTAGTGACAATGATATTGTTAACTGCATATGGGACACTACATGCTTCAGGTGGTGCATCTCTATGGTTAATAGGCAGTTTAGTAGTATTTGCGCTTGTTTTTTATTTCTTAGGTGGCATATTTAAAAAAGCACAATTTTTACAGAAATTGATGGATGGTACCACACAGATAGGTATACGTGCTGTATTTGCATTAATCATTATGCTGGTTGCCTTAGCAGAAGGCGTTGGTGCTGAAAATATTCTAGGCGCTTTCCTAGCAGGTGTGATTGTTTCTTTATTAGGGCCAGATGAGGATATGGTGGAGAAATTAGATTCTTTTGGTTATGGTTTCTTTATACCGATATTCTTTATCATGGTTGGTGTGGATTTAAATATACCAATGTTAATAAAAGAACCTTCGTTACTACTTATTATTCCATTTTTAATACTCGCATTTGTAGTATCTAAATTAATACCAGTGTTTTACGTACGTCGATGGTTTGATATGAAAACGACAATATCTTCAGCATTTCTGTTAACCTCTACTTTATCATTGGTCATTGCTTCTGCAAAAATTGCTGAAAAACTTGGTACAATATCATCGGAAATATCAGGTATTTTAATTTTAAGTGCAGTCATTACATGTGTCTTTGTACCTATCATATTTAAAAAAATGTTCCCAATGCCAGATGAGGCTACAAGACAAATTGAAGTGAGTTTAATAGGAAAAAATCAATTAACCATTCCTATTGCTCAGAATTTAACATCACAACTTTACCAAGTTTCACTTTATTATAGAAATGATTTAAGTGATAAACGTAAATTATCAGATGCGATTTCGATGATTGAAATTGCAGATTACGAAGAACCGTTATTAGATCGTCTAGGTTTATTTGAAAGAGATATCGTTGTTTGTTCTACAAATGATGATGATATTAATAGAAAAGTGGCGCTAATGGCTAAAAGACATGGTGTTAATCGAGTTATTTGTAGATTAGAGGCGAGTACGGGTGATGAAGGTCTACAAAGTGAAGGCATTGAAGTATTTAGTGGTTTTATGAGTAATAAAATACTCTTGAAAGGTTTAATAGAAACGCCAAATATGCTAAATCTTTTGAGTAATGTGGAAACATCGTTGTATGAAATTGCGATGTTAAATCATAAATATGATCAAATTCAATTACGTAATTTCCCGTTTGACGGTGATATCATATTTGTGAGAATCATTCGAAATAATGAATCAATCGTACCTCATGGTGATACACAATTACGCTATAAAGACCGTGTTATTGTAACGGGTTCTAAAGAATATGTTGATGAATTAAAACGTGAATTAGAGTTTTATTATTAACATCCGATGTCTGGGATATGATTTATGTCTCAGACTGATGTAGGATTAGCAGTAAATGAATTTCTGAAAGCTATTTTGAGTTGTTAATATTTATTTATTGAGTGAAGTATTGGTAAGCATTTTAAGTTTGTAACATATAAATAATGATAAATTCGTATATAGAATGTAATATGAATTGTTTAAACAATGAAACCAATGTTAAAATAAAGTTTGTTAGAATTGGCATCGAGCAAAGTGATAGGAATACGATTATAACTTCTCGAACCAGTTTAAAATGAAAATTTAAAAAAGGAGTTATTTTCATGTTAAATTTAGAAAATAAAACATTCGTCATTATGGGTATTGCTAATAAACGTAGTATCGGTTTTGGTGTGGCTAAAGTATTAGACAAATTAGGTGCAAATTTAGTTTTTACATATCGTAAAGATCGTAGTAAAAAAGAAATGGAAAAACTTGTAGAACAATTAGATCAACAAACAATTAAAATGTATCAAATAGATGTACAAAAAGACGAAGATGTTATCAATGGTTTCGCAAAAATTGGAGAAGAAGTAGGTAACATTGACGGTGTTTATCATTCGATTGCTTTTGCTAATATGGA
Organism: Staphylococcus sp. GDY8P94P; assembly: GCF_017892255.1. Lineage (NCBI taxonomy): Bacteria > Bacillati > Bacillota > Bacilli > Caryophanales > Staphylococcaceae > Staphylococcus > Staphylococcus sp. GDY8P94P. Next base: position 184,050 of record NZ_JAESKU010000001.1, on the reverse strand, counting down.
AGATTTAAGAGGCCGTTTTTCAGATACATCTCGTGATGGTTTCTTATTGGCACAAGATATTAGTTCATATTCATTGACAATTGTTGCCAGAGAAGCAAAAAAAATTATGCCTGAAGGTGGTAGTATCGTTGCTACAACATATTTAGGTGGCGAATATGCTGTACAAAACTACAATGTAATGGGCGTAGCTAAAGCTAGTTTAGAAGCAAATGTACGTTATTTAGCATTAGATTTAGGTGAAGATAATATCCGTGTCAATGCGATTTCAGCTGGTCCAATTCGTACACTAAGCGCTAAAGGCGTTGGCGGTTTTAACACAATCATGAAAGAAATTGAAGAACGTGCACCATTAAAACGTAATGTAGACCAAGAAGAAGTAGGTAAAACTGCAGCGTACTTATTAAGTGATTTATCAAGTGGTGTTACAGGCGAAAATATCCATGTAGATAGTGGTTATCATATCGTTAAATAATTTATGACTTAAAACATAATTGAAGATTTATATATTAAAAAAGACTATTCGTTTCAACAACAGAAACGAATAGTCTTTTTGTTTTATAACGTTATTTTATTCCTTGACATCACTATTTGCTTTAGCAATGATAGCTTGTCTATATCGAAAGACATTTCTGACAACTGTTTTAATTACAGCATATAACGGAACGGCTATTAAGATTAAACCGAAACCTCCAAGATTACCTGCAGCTAATATCACTACAATAATTGTTAGTGGATGAATACTAAGTGATTTACCCATTACGTTCGGTGTAATCACATTACCTTCTAATTGTTGAGCAATCAACGTAATAATACATACCCATATAAATGTTGAAGGGCTTTGAATAATTGCAATGACTGCAGCGGGTGCAAATGCCATCCAAGGGCCTAAGAACGGTATCATATTTGCTACACATGCAAACATAACAAGTAATAATGTGTAGTTAAGTCCTACAATTGAATAACCAATGTATAAGATAATACCAAGAATGATACTTACTGTAACTTGGCCTTGAATATAAGATTTAACAGTTTCATTTAAATCTTTCAATAATTCCACAGTGAAAACTTTTCTATCTCCTTTAAACAATCTTGCAATGAAAGGGATGAAACGCTCATGATCTTTTAACATATAGATTAAAAAGAACGGAACCATTATCAATAAGAAAAGCGTTGAAATAAATGATGTTAAGTATCCTAAAGAGTTAGATAAAATATCAGCAGTACTGTCGCTAATAGATTGTACCATTTTATTAATTCTATCAGTTACATCATTCGGCAATCTTTCCATTTGATCTAGTGCAAAATTGATGATGTTCTGCACTTCATGTTGTAATGCAGGTATTTGATGTACTAAGTTTTCAATTTGTTCTGCAATTAACGGAGCTAACACACCAATAACAATACTAATTATAATAATTAAACCTATAAAGATTATAGTAATGCTGCCCCAACGTGGCACATGATTTTTTTCAAGTATTTTTTGAAAAGGCAAACAAATATAAAATAAAAAGCCACTTAATAATAATGGTAACAATACTGATTGAAGGATAATAATAAATGGTGTGAAAATACTATGTACTTCCATAATCAGTTTGATTAGTAAAAACAGGATTAATAAAGCGATACCTGTTCTAAACCATACTTTGTTAAGCATAGAACGGTTCCTCCTATAAAACTTTATTTTAATTTATAATTCAGTATATCTTAAAAAAAGATAGAACAAAAGATAAATTTGTGAAACTTTGTACTTAATGTGCATGTGAAGATTGATTACAATTTCAGAGTGATAACAAAGGGGAAACAGTAATGCGTAGTGCGTTATAAGATAATATAAATATTAAATATATTAATGTTATTTATGCAAAAAATTCATAAAAAAATATATAATTTGTGAAAATAATAACTTATATAATGCGTTGCGCGGAACATAACATATGTGTATAATATTAAAAAATATCATTTTCTTTAATGGTATAACAAGGGGGATACGTTATGATAGAAGGTTTTTTTACTTGGCTCTATGACATAGTATGGAGCAAACCATTAGTTTATGGTTTGTTAATCACTGGTATATTATTTTCACTATTTATGAAATTTTTCCAAGTCAGACACTTTAAAGAAATGATTCGACTTATGTTTCAAGGGGAAAAGTCACCAACAGGTATTTCAAGTTTTCAAGCAATCGCATTATCGTTAGCAGGTCGTGTAGGTACTGGTAATATTGTAGGGGTATCAACAGCGATATTTATTGGTGGACCGGGAGCCGTATTTTGGATGTGGGCAACAGCATTTTTAGGAGCGAGTAGTGCATTTATAGAGTCGACATTAGGTCAGATATATAAACGTGAAGAAAAGGGACAATATAGAGGTGGACCAGCATTTTATATTGAATATGGTATAAAGGGGAAACTGGGTAAAATATATGGTTTGATCTTTGCGATCGTCACTGTGATTTCAGTCGGATTGTTATTACCAGGTGTTCAATCAAATGCTATATCTAGTTCTATGAAAAATGCATTTCAATTAAATCCATGGATTGTAGCCATATTTTTAGCAATTATTATCGGCTTAATCATTTTTGGGGGAATAAAATGGATTGCTAATGCAGCGACTGCAGTTGTACCATTTATGGCAGTATTATATATTTTAATGGCGGTCATTATTATCATACTCAATATTGAAGCGGTTCCTTCTTTATTTGCATTAATTTTCAAATCCGCATTTGGTATGGAAGCTGCTTTTGGTGGGATATTAGGTGCAATGATTGAAATAGGTGTCAAAAGAGGTCTTTATTCAAATGAGGCTGGACAAGGTACAGGACCACATGCAGCTGCGGCAGCAGAGGTATCACACCCAGCAAAACAAGGTTTAGTGCAAGCGTTTTCAGTTTACGTTGATACTTTGTTTGTTTGTACTGCAACAGCATTAATCATCTTGCTTTCTGGTACATATAATGTAACGGATGGCGGTAACACACCAAGTGATAAAGCAAGTTTAATTAAAGATAATGGGATCTTTGTTGAAATGTCAAATGGAGATAAAGATTATTCTGGAACCGCAATGTACGTACAAGCAGGTATAGACAAAGCATTACAAGGTGGAAGTTATCATTTTGACCCATCGTTCTCTGGATTTGGATCTTATTTTATAGCAATTGCTTTGTTTTTCTTTGCCTTTACTACTATATTGGCTTATTACTATATTGCAGAAACCAATATTGCATACTTAACAAGAAACGCAAATTATAGGACTTCCTTTATATTTATCAATATAACGCGAATTGTATTAATTCTTGCAACCGTTTATGGCGCAGTGAAAACGGCAGATATTGCATGGCTAATGGGAGATTTAGGTGTAGGTATGATGGCCTGGCTTAATATCATTGCAATTTGGCTATTACACAAACCAGCTATAAGCGCATTGAAAGATTATGAATTGCAGAAAAAACGTTTAGGATCGGGTAAAAAAGCTATTTATAAACCAGACCCTGAAAAAGTACCTAATGCTGTATTTTGGCTGAAAGATTATCCTGAACGTCTAAAAAAAGAGGATATTAACGACTAAAAATAATATGTCACTTAGATAAATAAAAAGCGAGTTATTTTAAAATATTGCGTCTCTTGATACAATGTCATTAAGACTACGAGGGGGCGCATTATTTTATGGACAATTTTCAAGCAGGGCGAATTAATAAGATTAATTTTTCTAGTGACATATTAGATAGAGACATTACACTATCTATTTATTTACCTAAAGATTTTACAGAACTATTTAAATACAAAGTCGTCTTTTGTTTTGATGGTTTAGACTTTTTTAGCTTTGGCAGAATACACAGAACATATGAAAAATTATGGGAAGCAAATGAAGTAGAAAGAGCAATATTTGTAGGTTTTCATTATGAAGATGTTGAAAAAAGAAGAGCAGAATTTCATCCCCAAGGAGCAAAAACAGCTTTAACGGTAAAATGTATGGCGAATGAAATTTTACCGTTTATAGATGCTCAATTCCCAACGTATAAAGTAGGAAATGGCAGGGTTATTTTAGGTGACAGTTTAGCTGGAAGTGCGGCTTTGATTACTGCATTATCTTATCCGAGAATTTTTAGCCAAGTGGGACTATTGAGTCCTCAACATGATGAAGTGATACAAACATTAATCGAACGATGTCAATTTCAAGAACAATTGACAATATGGCATACTGTTGGATTAGAAGAAAAAAACTTTGCTTTACCAACGACAGGTAAGCAAGCGGATTTTTTAACACCTAATCGTCAGCTTAAATCGATTATCGAACATAGTGATATAACTTATCATTATGCAGAGTTTGATGGTGGTCATAGATGGAAATCTTGGAAGCATTTATTAGAAGATTTATTAAAATATTTTTTATCAGATAATATTTCTTTTTAATTATCTGTAGGAAATTTAGTTAAAAGTAACGAATTTTTGTGAAATTTGATATAATGTAGTTATGTTAAACAAAGGAGGAATTTAAATGATTTTAGGATTAGCATTAATTCCGTCAAAAGCGTTTCAAGATGAAGTAAATGCATACCGTAAACGTTATGATGCTCACTATGCAACGATAATGCCACACATTACGATTAAAGAGCATTTTAAAATAAACGAAGGTGATCTTGACGCTGTCAAAGAGACAATCAAATCAAGAATCGAGGGGATACCACCTATTGAAGTACACGCGACAAAGGCTTCAAACTTTGCGCCAATTACAAATGTAATTTATTTTAAAGTTGCCAAAACTGACAATTTAGAAAAATTATTTAATCAATTCAATAGTGGTGATTTCTATGGCCGTCCCGAACATCCATTTGTACCACATTTTACAATTGCACAAGGTTTGACTAGTCAAGAGTTCGAAGACATTTTTGGTCAATTGAACTTAGCGGGTATTGACTATAAAGAGGCAATTGAGCAACTTTCTTTAGTTTATTACGATGAAAGTGCGGAAAAATGGAAAGTCTTAGAGAATTTTAATTTTGCATAATTTTTTTATATAAAGTTATCATTTCAATCAATGATAATATTGAAACTTTAAAAGAGTCGCTATCATTTTAGAATTTATCTAAAAACTTGATAGCGACTCTTTTGTATATTGAACATTACTAAATATAGTTAAGTGTGTGTGTGTTGTTGTTTACTTTTAACAAAATAAATACCATAAAATATTGCTAAAAATAAAAATACTAATGCTGAAAAATAAAAAGTATTATTAACAGATTTAGAGAATTCTGTGATTAAACCACCTACGAGTGGACCAATCATAGAGCCGAAACCTTGTACACTATTGAACACGCCCCAAGTCTCTTCTTGTTCATCCATGTGTATATGACTTGCCATAAAAGTATTCCATGCAGGTAACAAGATGCCGTACATTAGGCCGATAAATAATGCCAAGCCCCAAACTAATTTAATATCCGTAATAATAGATAACGCAAATATCATTAAAGTATATAAAACAAATCCACTAAAAATGATACCATACATAAATAATGTACCATTGTTGTCTATAATTTTAGATAAAAACAACATAGAAATAGCACAACCTATGCCACCAATGATAATTGCAATCGTATATTCAACTGTTGAAACGCCCACGACTTTCGTTGCATATGTAGGTAATATCGGTACTAAGGCAGTGATGGAAGCACCTTGTAATAAAATACCTGGAAACAGAATTAAATGGCGTTTAGTCACATTTACAATTTGACCTAACTGTTGTTTTACAGGTCTTGTATTATAATTAGTCAGTCTTATTTTAACGAAATAGTATAGAATCCATGCAATCAGTACGACTAATGACATCATAAAAGCGAAACGTGTTGGATGGAATTTAAAGATTAAGTTCATTCCAACCATTCCAACTAATAAACCTAGTAACCATGAGAAATAAACATAACCCATTTGTTTACCACGATTATTTTCATCAACACTTGCAAGCATAATGACCCAAATAGGACTCACGGCGATACCTAGCAATATTGCACTTGTGATTAGCACGATAGGTGATGTAGGAAACCAAATGACTAAAAACAAACTACCAAACGCTAATAAAAATCCAATTGTCAAAACAAGCTTTGTACCTAAGCGTTTAAGTAAAAAACCTATGACAAAGTTGGTTGTTGCATCAGCAATAAAGTGAATAGAAATAGCGATAGATGTAACACCTACCGCAATAGAAGTTGCCGTTGGAAGTAATGCTAAATAACTCAACACATACATACCTCTAGCAAACTCCATTAAAAATAAAATAATCAACATAATAATAAAATTTGTACTTGAATTGTAGTTAGTATTATTTAACGAAGAGCTTTGCATATAAAGGAACCTTTCCATAAACTTCTTCATAACGTGTTGAATGGTCTAGAAGATCTAATAAATCTTTGCATAATTTATATGTTGAATATGGAATGCGTGATTCACTCATTGCTTTAGACATTTCTACTAGTGAAGTTGGATGATTTGTTAATGATGCTACTTGTTGAATAGCTTCATCAGGTGAATAAGCGATAGTGCCGTAACCTTTTTCTTCAAAATAAAGCGCGTTTTCTAACTCTTGACCAGGTGCAGGATCTAAGAAAATCATTGGAATTTGTCGGGTTAGTGCTTCAGAAATCGTGATGCCACCTGGCTTTGTAATCATCAACTGACTTGATGCCATCCATTCATTCATCTGTTTTGTATAACCTAAGATAAGTACGTTATCATAATTTTTAAATTGGCTAGATAATGTGCGTTTCAACTCTTTATTTTTACCACAAACCATGACTACTTGTGATTGTGGACTTTTAGTCAAAATATCACTAATCATTTGACCGAATCCTTTTGAAACGCCAAAAGCACCTGCGGACATAAGTATTGTAGGTTTATCTGGATTCAAATTATTTTGACGTAACCATGAAGATTGGTCAATATCTTGTTCGAATTTATCAGAAATTGGAATGCCAGTAACCTTTAATTGATGTCTTGGGATCCCTATTTCAGCAAATTCATCTTTTAATTCCTCAGTTGCCAAGTAATACCTTTGAGAATGTGGTGTAACCCAATTCTTTTGTAATCTATAATCTGTCATAACTGTGGCAATTGGGATATTCATATCAAATTGCTCAGTTAATACAGACATTACTGGCGTAGGGAAGGTCAACAATATTAAATCTGGTTTTTCTTTTAGTAATAAATTAATTAATTTATTTAATCCATAATATTTATAGAAACATTTGTCTATTTGGTCAGGTTTACTATAGTAAAAAGATTTGTACATATTTCTGAAATACTTAAAACTATTGATATACCACTTTTTACATATAGAAGTCAGAATTGGGTGAGCTTCTAAAAATAAATCATGTTCAATGACAGTTAAATTGTCTAGATTCATTTCATTGAATTGGTTTACTACGCTTTGAGTAACCTGTAAATGTCCATTACCAAAAGAACCAGTAATAATCAATATTTTTTTGTTACGAGTAACCATTTTGAGTCACCCTCCAATAGTATAAATTTAGCTCATGCTAAGTTTAACGCATTTTATTGTCATGCGAAAGAAAAAACATAATTATTAGAGATTATATCATTTTACAAACGCATAGAAAATGATTCATACTTATTTTTTAAAATTATATCACGCTAAATTTAGATTGTTCTATATGTATACCATACCACGCTTTCTATTAAAATAAGCGACCTTAAAAGAAACTAAACAAATAAAAAAGGAAATCTACACAATTAATTACATATGATTAACAAACTGAATCTCGTTTAGGCTCATGATAGTTATAAAATTTTTTAAATGAAAACGAAAAATATATAATAGTAGAGAAAGAAATAATTAGCAATATTAGTTTCTATAAAATCAACTAAAAATGTGTATAATAGAATTATTGGAAATAAAGGAGCGGTTAATGTTGAATGCAAATGAGTTGTTTAAAAAAATAAGAGTTAAACAAGTGATAGGAACATTAGATATGAACGTTAATGATATAACAACAGACTCGCGTACTGCTAAAGAAGGAAGTATATTTGTTGCTTCTAAAGGTTATACAGTCGATAGTCATAAATTTTGTCAAGATGTTGTAAATCAAGGCTGTAAAGTCATTGTAGTAAATCATGAACAATTGTTGAAAGGTGATGTAACACAAGTTATCGTTCCTGACACGTTGCGCGTTGCCAGTTTACTCGTAAATGTATTATTTAATTATCCAAGTAAACAACTAACTACATATGGTGTTACTGGAACCAATGGTAAAACATCTATAGCGACAATGATACACCATATATATAGAAAATTAGATAAAGGTAGTGCTTATTTAGGTACTAATGGTTTCCAAATTAATGAGGAAAAATCTAAAGGTACAAACACAACACCTGAAACAGTTGCGCTAACTAAAAAAATTCATGAAGCTGTAGAAAAGCAAGCACAGGCCATGACTTTAGAAGTATCAAGTCATGGTTTATCATTAGGACGTTTAAGTGGCGTTAATTTTGATGTGGCGGTATTTTCAAATTTAACGCAAGATCATTTAGACTTTCATGGCACAATGGAAGCTTATGGTCATGCTAAATCATTATTATTCAGCCAGTTAGGTGAAGATTTATCAAAAGAAAAATATGTTGTTTTAAATCAAGATGATAGATTTTCAGAATATTTAGCTTCAGTTACACCTTATGAAGTCTTTACCTATGGCATTAATGAACGTGCACAATTTATGGCTGAAAACATTAATGAGTCATTACAAGGCGTAACGTTTGATTTTAATACACCTGAAGGTACATTTCCTGTAAAGTCACCTTATGTAGGCATCTTCAACGTTTCTAATATTATGGCTGCAATGATAGCTGTTTGGGCAAAAGGTGCAACGTTAGAAGAAATTATTCAAGCCGTAGAAAACTTAGAACCTGTTGAAGGTCGACTTGAAGTTTTAGACCCCAAATTGCCAATTAATCTAATTATTGATTATGCACATACAGCAGATGGTATGGATAAACTTATAGATGCTGTGAAACCTTTTGCAAAACAAAAATTAATTTTCTTGTGCGGTATGGCAGGAGAAAGAGATATGGGCAAAACACCTGAAATGGGGCGCGTTGCTTGTAGAGCGGATTACGTTATTTTTACACCAGACAATCCAGCAAATGACGATCCTAAAAAATTAACAAGCGAACTCGCTAAGGGCGCAACACATAATAATTATATAGAATTTGAAGACCGTGCAGAGGGGATTCGTCATGCTATTGAAATTGCTAATCCTGGCGATACAGTTGTCTTAGCTTCTAAGGGACGTGAACCTTATCAAATTATGCCTGGTCATGTAAAAGTACCACACAGAGACGATTTAATCGGCTTAGAAGCAGCTTATAAAAAGTTTGGCGGTGGCCCAGTTGGAAATTAGGCTTATCAGTCTAAATGATGTAACAGTCCGTAGTTATATTTATAAAAATGATAACGATGAAGTCTTGCTTTTGGCAATACCAGACTTAAATTGGTCATTAGAAATTGATACTTCGTTAAATGATGATGATATCAAGGAGGAACTTGTGATACACTTGTTTACGTTACTTGATGAGTCAACAGCAGTACAAATTGCTGATGATATTGGTCAATCGATATTTGCGAATTAAAGGAGAGAACAAATGAGTATAAAGGAAGAAGTAGAATCCAGAAAAACTTTTGCGATTATTTCCCATCCTGATGCTGGTAAAACAACATTAACTGAAAAGTTACTATTATTTGGTGGTGCAATTAGAGAAGCAGGGACTGTAAAAGGTAAAAAAAGCGGTAAATTTGCGACGAGTGACTGGATGAAAGTTGAACAAGAACGTGGTATCTCAGTTACAAGTTCAGTGATGCAATTTGATTATGATCATTACAAAATTAACATTTTAGATACACCTGGACATGAAGATTTTTCTGAAGACACATATAGAACATTAATGGCCGTAGACAGTGCTGTAATGGTTATAGATTGTGCAAAAGGTATTGAACCTCAAACTTTAAAACTATTTAAAGTTTGTAAAATGAGAGGCATTCCTATTTTCACATTTATCAATAAATTAGATAGAGTAGGTAAAGAACCGTTTGAATTATTGGATGAAATCGAGTCTACATTGGAAATCGAAACATATCCTATGAATTGGCCAGTGGGTATGGGACAAAATTTCTTTGGTATCATTGATCGAGATACACATACGATTGAGCCTTTTAGAGACGAACAAAATGTGCTTCATTTAAATGATGATTATGAATTGGAAGAAGATCATAAAATTAAAAATGATAGCGCCTTTACTCAAGCAATCGAAGAATTAATGTTGGTAGAAGAAGCGGGAGAAACATTTGATAATGAAGCTTTGAGAAAAGGTGATTTAACACCAGTGTTCTTTGGATCAGCGCTAGCAAACTTTGGTGTACAAAATTTCTTGAATGCCTATGTTGACCATGCACCTATGCCAAGTGCTCGACAAACGAAAGAAGATATTGAAGTTACACCATATGATACAGATTTCTCAGGCTTTATTTTCAAAATTCAAGCGAATATGGATCCCAAACACAGAGACAGAATTGCATTTATGAGGGTTGTTAGTGGCGCTTTCGAACGGGGTATGGATGTTACGTTACAAAGAACTAAAAAGAAACAAAAAATAACACGGTCAACTTCATTTATGGCTGATGATAAAGAAACTGTTAATCATGCAGTCGCTGGAGATATTATAGGCTTGTATGACACGGGTAATTACCAAATTGGAGATACATTAGTAGGTGGTAACCAAAAATTCAGTTTCCAAGAATTACCACAGTTTACACCAGAATTATTTATGAAAGTTTCTGCGAAAAACGTCATGAAACAGAAACATTTCCACAAAGGAATTGAACAGTTAGTTCAAGAAGGTGCCATTCAATACTATAAAGCATTGCATACTAATCAAATTCTTATTGGTGCAGTTGGTCAACTACAATTTGAAGTTTTTGAACATCGACTTAAAAATGAATATAATGTTGATGTCATCATGGAACCAGTTGGTCCAAAAATTGCAAGATGGATTGAAAATGAAGAAGATATTAAAGATAAAATGAGTTCTTCTCGTTCTATATTAGTTAAAGATGTTTATAATAATTACGTCTTCTTATTTGAAAATGAATTTGCAACGAGATGGTTTGAAGAAAAATTTCCAGAAATTAAATTATACAGTTTGTTATAACATGATTAATTGTGTATAATACTATATTATTAATAGAATACCTATGACTTTGTAGTCGGAGGGGAGTAACTCAACTGTTTTTAAAGGGATATATGAGATAGTAATATCATTATAAAATATCTGTTTTATATATCTTTTTAACATAGTCATTTTGTCGTCATTACGAAACGTTAAACGTTTCCGGTAAAATGGGCAGGAAAAACACTGTCGAGTGAGACCTTTGCTTATAAATGTTACAAACATACAAATTATATAAGACCGAAAGTTTAATTTACTTTAGTGCGTGTATATGATTAAAATGTGTGTAGCATTTACGAGCTTAGGTCTCTATTTTTATGTAAAAAACTAAAGGAGTTGTCCTAAATGGATCCGAGTTTGATTTTACCTTATTTATGGGTTCTAGTTGTACTGGTATTTTTAGAAGGTTTATTAGCAGCAGATAATGCTGTTGTAATGGCAGTTATGGTTAAACATTTGCCTCCTGAACAACGTAAAAAAGCATTGTTCTATGGACTGTTAGGTGCATTTATTTTCCGTTTTATTTCTTTATTTTTAATAAGCATTATTGCACATTTTTGGTGGATTCAAGCGCTAGGCGCAATTTACCTATTATACATGTCTATTAAAAATCTCATATCATTCTTTAAAGAAAAAGATCATCAAAAAGAGGATGGTACTGATGATCATCATTATGATGAATCGGGTGAGGAAATACATGCGAGTCCAAAGGCATTTTGGGGCACGGTATTAAAAGTAGAATTTGCTGATATAGCATTTGCGATTGATTCCATGTTAGCTGCTCTTGCTATTGCAGTAACTTTACCTACTGTTGGTATACACTTTGGTGGTATGGACCTTGGACAATTTGCAGTCATGTTCCTAGGCGGTATGCTAGGTGTGATCATCATGCGTTTTGCAGCCACTTGGTTTGTAAATCTATTGAACAAATATCCTGGTTTAGAAGGCGCTGCATTTGCGATTGTAGGTTGGGTAGGTATTAAATTAGTAATCATGGTGCTAGCACACCCTGATATTAAAATATTACCAGAACATTTCCCACATAGTGTATTATGGCAATCAATTTTCTGGACGGTTATGATTGCACTTGTAATTATCGGTTGGTTAACATCTGTTAAAAATAATAAAAAAGAACATAAATAATATATGTAAGCCTGAGTCATAAAATCTATGACTCAGGCTTTTTTGTTCTATATGTGATAAAGTTAGAATTTTTTACTAAAAGAGACTATAATCTGTAGTATGCTAACTTTATATGACAAAATAAAGCAGAAAAATTATATATGTTATGTCATAATAGAATTGTAATCAAAAGGAATAGGGGGGCTTACTGTGACGCAAAATAAAAAACATGTCATCCCAAAAGTAAAGTATGGACGTAAACGACGTGAATACTTTCATAACGAGGAGCGAGAACAACGTGTGCAACAAGAACGTAAAGCTAGAAAACAGCGCGAAGAAAAGGCTGAAATACTTGCTAAAAATAATGAAGAACGTGTGAAAGAAAATTTAAGAAAAGCACGTATTGAAAAGCTAACACAAGAAGAAATTCAGCAACAACAAGCAATTGCTGCAGCACGGAATTCCAAACATACGCAAGAAAACACACAGCACAATGAAACAACTTCAGCAAATAATATCAATCAATCGTATAATGAAAACGATGATATGGTGGAGGAAGAAAATAAAATAGATTCAAAATCAGTACACACTGAGAGCGAGACTCAAAATAGCAGTACATCGTCAAATGAAGAACATGTCCCACCTAAAAAAGAACAAGAACAGAATTTTTATTCAGAAAATGCACAACAATCAAGAGTTGATTATTATTTGAATAATGATGAGCAAACTTCACAACAAAAAAGTTCTAGGGAATATTCGAATTCTAATACTGAAACTAAGTACCAAAATACGACTAACACACTTGATAAAGTTAAGGCTTTCTTTATTGAACATTGGGCCAAAATTCTAATTGTTGTGGCAGTTATTGTTTTACTGACACTCATACAAGCTATATTCAAAAATGTTGATGAAAATGGCACTTCAAATGATCATGTTTTTCATGATAATCAAAATAAAGATAAGACTTATACAACAACAATGAAAAGTGCGAACAGTGCAATTCATTCCGTAGTAACTGTTGAAAATGATACGAGTGATGATAGAACTTCTGCTGAAAAAGAGACACAAGAAGCAGGTAAAGAAAATGAATTAGGTTCAGGTGTCGTCTACAAAAAAGTGGGCGACTCTATTTTTATTATGACCAACGCACATGTGGTTGGAGATAAAAAAGAGCAAAAGATTACATATGGTAATGATGACTATTCCATTGGAAAAGTTATTGGAATGGATAAATATTCAGATATCGCTGTTGTTAAAGCTAAAGTAAAATCAGATAGTAAAGTGAAACCGATTAGAATAGGTGATTCCAGTACTTTAGTACTAGGTGAACCAATCATAGTAGTAGGAAATCCTTTAGGTGTAGACTTTAAAGGAAGTATATCTGATGGTATTATTTCAGGTTTGAATAGACACATACCAGTAGATATCAATAAAGATGATCAATATGATGTATTAATGAGTGCTTTTCAAATAGATGCACCTGTAAATCCAGGTAACTCAGGTGGTGCAGTTATCGATAGAAATAGTAAGTTAGTAGGCATAGCATCACTAAAAATAGATATGGATAATGTAGAGGGTATCGCCTTTGCTATACCAGTCAATGACGCTGAAGATATTGCCAAGCAGTTAGAAGCTAAAGGTGAAGTCAAATATCCTAACACTGGCGTGAAGATTGCTAATATTGGAGATATTGATGAGGCTACAAAGCAATCTATTAATTTACCAGAAGACGTTAAAAAAGGCGTATTTATAGGTGAAGTTAAAAAAGATTCATTAGGTGAAAAATCTGGGTTGCAAAAAAATGATGTCATAGTAGAATTAGATGGTAAAGAATTAGAAGATAATCTTAGATACAGACAAATTATCTTTAATCATAAAGATGATTTAAAAACATTACCAGCTAAAATCTATAGGGATGGTAAAGAAAAGGATATTAAGATTAAACTGAAGTAACGTTGAGGTGAAGAAACGTTGTCCATTTTCAACCAATTGTTAAAAAAATCAAGTCCTCAACAAGGGATTGTGATTTATTATATCGTGGCTATTATTGTGGCATTTTTAATGCTGAACTTGCCCTTTGTTCATAAATCCAATGTGTCTGTAGATCCAATTGATTCATTGTTTGTTGCAGTGTCTGGTGTCAGTGTAACAGGATTAACGCCAGTTAATATTATTGATACCTACACCACCTTTGGTCAAGTTATAATCATGCTGATACTTAATTTGGGCGGGATTGGTGTTATGGCCATCGGAACCATGTTATGGGTTGTCTTAGGTAAGCATATCGGTATGCGCGAACGTCAATTGATCATGCTAGATAATAATAAACATACGATGAGTGGCACTGTGAAATTGATTCTAGATATTGTTCGAACAATCATCATTATAGAACTTGTTGGTGCATCACTATTAGCATTTTATTTTTATAGAGATAACCCGGATATACAATATGCAATCATGCAAGGATTATTTGTTTCAGTATCGGCGACGACAAATGGTGGACTTGATATAACAGGACAGTCACTTATACCTTATGCAAATGACTATTTTGTACAAACAATCGTTATGTTTTTAATTATGTTAGGTTCAATTGGTTTTCCTGTATTAATAGAAGTAAAAGCATATATAAAAAATCGAATTCCTAATTTTAGATTTTCATTATTTGCAAAAATTACAACGGTAACATATTTTGGTTTGTTTATTTTTGGTGTGATAATTATTCTATTATTTGAACATAACCAAGCTTTTCAAAATATGAGTTGGCATAAATCGTTATTTTATGCATTGTTTCAATCAGCAACCACTAGAAGTGCGGGACTTCAAACTATTGATGTAAGCGGATTTGGTGAAGGTACGAATATCGTTATGGGTATACTAATGTTTATAGGTTCATCTCCAAGTTCAGTTGGTGGTGGTATTAGAACAACGACATTTGCTATTTTAATATTATTCCTTTTAAACTTTAGTAACCAACCTGAGAAAACATCTATCAAAGCATTTAATCGTGAGATTCACATTACTGATGTTCAACGTTCATTTGCTGTATTTATCATGGCCAGTATATTAACTTTTACGAGCATGATTTTTATACTAGTTGTTGAAAATGGAAAGGTATCATTTTTACAAGCGTTTTTCGAAGTCATGTCAGCATTTGGAACATGTGGATTATCGTTGGGTATTACAGGTGATGTGAATGATATGAGTAAAGGCGTCTTGATGTTATTGATGCTCATTGGCCGTGTTGGCTTAATCAGTTTTATCATTATGATTGGTGGACGTAGAGAACCAGATAAATTCCATTATCCTAAAGAACGCGTTCAAATTGGTTGATTGTCAAAAGTAAATCTGAACTTAATAATATGTGAGACCATGGCGCCAGTATATCTAACAAATGATGTGCTGGTGCTTTTAATTTTGAAGTAAAGGGAACATATATAGCAAATCATATATGTTCATAATTATTTCAAGCTAATTTAGAAACGTGTTAGACTATGATTAATGAGGGGAGAGGCGTATGAAAAAAAGTGAAAAAATCGCAATAGACATTATTACTACTTCTGATATGCATAGTTATTTTCAAAGTGGCGAAAATAATTCAAATATTTATAGAGCAGGAGCTTATGTTAAAAGTATTAGAGAAACAAATGATCACGTTATTCTATTAGATAGTGGTGGTAGTTTAGCAGGTTCGTTAGCAGCATTTTATTATGCAGTGGTAGCACCGTATAAGCGTCATCCAATGATAAAATTAATGAATGCCATGCAATACGATGCAAGTGGTATTAGTCCTAATGAATTTAAATTTGGACTGTCATTCTTTTCGAGGGCTGTATCTTTGTCGAGATTTCCTTGGTTATCTGCAAATATCGAATATAAACGTACGAAAGAACCATATTTTTCTACACCATATACAATTAAAGAAATTGAAGGTGTGAAAATCGCAATTGTGGGCTTAACTTCGGATGGTTTAATGGAGCGTGAACATTTTGAAATGGAAAATGATGTACGGATTGAAAAGACATTACGCTCTTCTAAACGCTGGATTCGATTTATTCACGAAAGTGAAATGCCTGACTTTTTAATTGTTATATACCATGGTGGACTTAATCAACTAAATAAAACATCAAATGAACGTGAACAAAATGTTAATGAAGCGGAAAAAATAATGCAAACTTTAGGCGTTATTGATTTATTAATCACTGGTCATCAACATCAAACGTTCATTGGTAGAGATGATCAAACGCTTTATGTGCAAGCTGGACAAAATGCTGAACAACTTATTCATGTGAAAATTAACTTTAAAAAGCGTACAAATTCATATGAATTAGAAAATGTCAATTCTAAAATCGTAGATCTAAATCATTATCCAGAAGACCAAGCATTATTAGATTTGACTTTTTATGATAGAAAAACAGTTTGTAATTGGAGTGAAGAAAGCATTAACGAAAATGCTTTATCAGCTGAGGTAGATGGTTTGAGTGATGTTATTACAAAACCACATCCATTTACACAGTTATTGCATGATAGTATTCGGTTAGCCTATGATTATGATATATCATGTGTGCACTTACCAACGAGTGGTGAAGAAGGACTCAGAGGCATCATTACAAATGAAGATTTATTCAATGCTTATCCTCATCCAGATGTTCCTGTTGATTTAACAATGAAAGGTCAACAAATTCACGATATTTTAGAATATTGCTATTCACATATAGAATTTAGTGACGGCGCATTGAGCTTAACAATTGTAGATGAAACCTTATGTACGTTTTGGCAAGGTGTTCATTACACCATAGATATGAATGCTGAACCTTATCACCGTGTAACATTAGAAAATATTAAATTGGATCACATGTATCGTGTAAGCATGACTGATTACTGCTATAGAAACTACAAGCAATATTTAGAAAATGCTGTCATACATGAAACTGGAGAAATTACAATGGTAGAATTAATTTCTAGAAATTTAAAAGATAATGATTACCATATCGAACAAAAACAAACATTTAACGTTATCATATGATATGACACATAAATTTTGAATGTCATCATTAACTATAAAAAATGTCATGAAACCAAAGAAAACGCCAATTTCTATATTATTTCAATAGAAGTTGGCGTTTATTTTCGTGCAGAGATCATTAATGGCTAATCTCTTTTAAAATTTGGATAAAAGGGCAAATATCTCAATCCCTTTTCACATCATTCATAAGCCTGAGTTTCCGTTTCAATTTAACCGTGGAAAATTAATAGAATAACAACTGCAACAATTTGTGCTATTACAGTCGTAGCAATTCTGCGCGTATAATAATAGCTTAATGAAAGCACAATTTGAACGATAAACACAAAGAAAACAATCCACATTTTATCTAGATAGAAAAATAAAGAAGCAGAACAAATTGCTGTTATTAATACACTTAACCACATGGGAATGTTTAATTTGAGTAGTTCTTTTTGCAATACAGTTCTCATATAGAGTTCATGACATGGTATTACAAATAATAATGTAACTAACATTTGCCATTTAAAATATACGCCTGTTCGCGTTAACTCTTTAATCAGTGCTGTATACTGAATATCTGATGAGATAACCGCTAAAATAAGCTGTACAATAATGAGCACGATACCAGTAATAATACCTATCCCTAGAGATGTTAATAGTCTTTTTGATTCAATATCTCTTTGGTAAAAGATATAACTGATACCTGCGATGAGCATGATACCAGTATAAAGGTACCAGTATTCTTGCTTTTCACCCCACATTATATATAAAATAATGTGAAATACGATAAAACTTACAATAAACCAGATTAAAGCGTTTGAAATTCTATTCATATAAACTATCCTTCTTGTTCGACGATTGTATATCGTTTGTGATTGATGACAGTTTTTTCAGGCAGGTCTAGATCATTGAAGTTTTCCATAATTGTTAAATCTACAATTACAGAGTTATCATTAATTTTTTCTACGCGGCCTTTTAAACCGTCATAAAATTCCACTATATTTCCGACTTCTGCAACAGTCATATTGAATCCTCCCTAGAAATGCTAACTAGATAGTATTATACAAAAAAACTACAGACAAATAAACAAATAACCTTTAAATATACAGTTATCATTCTTTTTTTAGAAAAATTAGTATAAATCAGTTAAATGATTGGCTTTTTTAACAAAAATATTGCATAAATAAGGTAAGGGCAATAAAAGGAAAAGGAGTGCAGTAAATGAAATTTATTAGTAATAATGATATTACCGATCCAACTTTAAATTTGGCAATGGAAGAATATGTTTTAAAACACATGCCGAATGACGATAGTTATTTTCTATTTTATGTCAATCGTCCTTCAATTATTATTGGTAAAAACCAGAATACGATTGAAGAAGTTAATCAACCTTATATTGATGAACATGGTATAGATGTAGTCAGACGTATTTCTGGCGGCGGTGCCGTATATCATGATACAGGGAACCTTAATTTTAGTTTTATAACAGATGATGATGGCAATAGTTTTCATAATTTTAAAAAGTTCACTGAACCTATTGTAGAAGCATTGAAATCACTTGGCTTAGATGCTGAAATGAGTGGTCGTAATGATATTCAAGTCGGTAAAGCCAAAATATCAGGCAATGCGATGGTCAAAGTAAAAGACAGAATGTTTAGTCATGGAACTTTAATGCTAAATAGTGAATTAAATGAAGTTCAAAATGCTTTGCGTGTGAACCCTGCAAAAATCAAATCAAAAGGCATTAAATCTGTGAGAAGTAGGGTGGCAAACATCTCAGAATTTTTAACTGAACCATTAGATATTGATACTTTTAAAGAAATTATTTTAAAAACAATATTTGGTGAGGCGACACAAGTTGAAGAATATAAACTTTCAGACGAGGATTGGTCCAACATAGAGCAATTGAGTAATGAAAAATATCGAACTTGGGAATGGAATTACGGTAGAAATCCTAAATATAATTTTGAACGAGAAGAAAAATTTGAAAAAGGTTTTGTTCAAATTAAATTGGATGTTAAAAAGGGAAGAATTGAACATGCTAAAATTTTCGGTGACTTCTTTGGCGTAGGAGACGTTACTGAATTAGAACATGCATTGGAAGGTACATTGCATGACTTTGATAGTATAGAAGAAGCTTTAGCAGATTATGATATTTATCATTACTTTGGAGATATTGATAGATATGAGTTAATCAGATTAATGTCTTAAATAAACAATATAAAAGGTCTATTCGCTAACTATAATTAATTAGTGAATAGACCTTATTTTAAATGAATTATGACTAAATTAACCAACGAGATATGCCTCCAAATTTTTGTATTCTTCTGTATAACGTTTGAAATCATTCTCGTTTTTATTTTTAAGCGCACGATCGATGAGATTTTCTAGTTGTTGTTTACGTACATTCCTTAATGATTCATCAATAATTAATTCAATACCTAAGTCATTAATTGTAGATACAAAAGACTCTAAAGTATTGTATTTTACATGTGTATTATGTTTCATTGTCAACACAACCCCTCTATCTATATTTAAAATATATTATACAAGGTTTTGATTTTTAAATCAACGAATATTCTGACTTTTCCGAAAAAATAAGTGTAAAACGAAACTTTCAATAATTAAAAAATAGAAAAAGATTCGTAACTAAAATTTAATTGTAGAATATATAGAAATTATTTTATAATATAAGTTGATTTTAAAATGATGATAGTATATTATTTGAGTATCACCAAAACTGCAAGGAGGTTACAACTATGATACAACCGTATATTATTAAAAAAGGTGATATGACATTACAACCGTGCCATTTGCCTGTTGGCCAATATGAAGGTACACGAGTACTAAGATATAAAGAAGACGAAAGTACGATAAAAGAACGCACCCACAAAATCATTGATCGATCTTGTAGATTTTATGGTAGTAGCTATGTTTTTAAAAAAGAGGACACAATTCGTATTACAGGCATTAGTAGCAAGCCCCCAATTTTATTTACTCCATTATTTCCCACTTATTTTTTCCCGACACATTCAGATAGAAAAACACAGAATACATGGATCAATATCCATTATGTTCAAAGTATTAGATCACTAAAAGATAAAAAATGTAGAGTGAACTTTGTTGATAATCAATCTATCGTTGTGAATATCTCAGCTCATAGCATGCAACATCAATATTTAAATGGCATTTATTACTATTATATGATGGATAGAGCAGCAAGAGTTGCCACTTTTGATCCAGAGTCTCCCATAGATTATACAAAACCTCAATTAAATATATATGAAGCACTCGCTAAATATTCTTTATTTGAAAGCAAATAGTAAAGTTTATTAAAAATATTAATGTAAAAGTAGAATATGCGGAATATTATATTAATTTAGTGTAAATGTTCTGCATATTTTTTTGTGATATGACTTGAAAATTTGTTATTAATTGATATAATAATACTTGTGCTTGATTAGAGATACTATTTATCCACAGTAGCTCAGTGGTAGAGCTATCGGCTGTTAACCGATCGGTCGTAGGTTCGAGTCCTACCTGTGGAGCCATTGGAAACGTACTCAAGTTGGCTGAAGAGGCGCCCCTGCTAAGGGTGTAGGTCGCGAGAGCGGCGCGAGGGTTCGAATCCCTCCGTTTCCGTATACAAACCTTGATATAACAGGGTTTCACGAGAGTAAGTGTCAAATATGTGTCAAGAGAATAATTCTCTGACACGTTGACCTTGCTCTTTTTTATGTTCTTCTAGTAAGTGGGAATATGTGTCTAGCGTTTGTGAAATCGTAGCGTGTCCTAAACGTTTGCTAATATATTCAATTGGTATACCCTTAGAAAGCAAATAAGATGTGTGAGTATGTCTTAAAGAATAAGGCGTGACATTATCATCATCTAGTCCCACTTCGTCTTTTGCATGTTTAAATGCTTTACTCACTGCTGTATGACTTAAAGAGAATAGTTTACCATCAAATCTTATAGGTAATTTAGATAATTTAGATTTAATTATCATAATGTCTTTGTTGCTAACTTCCACATCTCTTTTTGAATTCTTCGTTTTTGTACCTGGTAAATGTATAACACCACTTGCTTTATTTAAATCTTCGATTGTCATATTGATAGCGTCACTATATCTAGCGCCAGTTATAGATAATAAATATAAGAAAATATAACTTTGCTCATCTCTTGATTTGAAATATTTCATTAATGCTAAATAATGCTTAATACTAATATATTTAAAATGTTCTTCTTTAGCTTTTACAGTTCCTTTAATCATAATATTAAATGTAGGGTCTTTTTTAATATATCCATCATATACTGCTTCTCTCAAACATGGACCAATACAACTATTCACTTTCCTTACTGTTTCGTCTGAATGGCCCTTGCCATAATTATTTAAAAACTTTTGATATTCACTTCTATTAATGTTTTTCAGTAACATTTGTTCACCAAAATAATTTTCAAACAGAGTGAGGGAACGTTCGTACCAATAAAATTGACCTTGTGATAGATCTTTTTTGTTTTTTATTTCCAACCAATCGTTATAGTAGTCCACAAACTTTTTATTATCTTCAATTTTATTACCATCTTCTAAATCTCTGATAAGTTGTTGAGCTGCTAATGTAGCTTCTGCTTTCGTTTTAAAGCCCGATTTACGTTTCTTACCTGACTTAAAACTTGGGTCTTTCACATCGTATTGCCATGTAGTAGATGTTTTATTTTTACGTTTTGTTACTGTAAAAGTTGTCATATTTTTCATTCCTCCTAAAAAAAAAGATAAAAAATATATAGGGCATAGTTAAATGCCCAAAAATATTAATTAATAGGTTCTACTTCGTCTAATATTTCATTTTGCCTTCTTTCCATAGCTTCCATTTCTTCATCACTGTAGTCCTTTTCACCATACATCTTATCTGAAAGGTCAAAATATTCTTCTTGTAATTCTGCTTCTTTAGCTTCCTGTTCAGCTTGTTCGGCAGCTTCTTGTTCCTTCACTTCTTTATAGGCAGCATCTGAATCTAATAATCCTGCATCACCATTAGGAATACCAGTATAACCATGTTCTTTCGCTACTTTAGCATTAGCTTCCATTTTTTCTTGGTCTGTCGGTTCATATGGTTTTGATTGTTCTTGTGACTGTACAGTTTCTTGTGTAGTAGATTGTTCTTCTGTATTTACATTTTCATTATCTGCTACTTGTTCAGAACTTTTATCATCTGTTTTAGATTTTTCTTCATCTGATTTCTTATTGTCTTTTTTACTATTATCAGATTTTTTCTCATCTTTCTTACTTTCTTTGCTAGAAGATTTTGTTTCTTTCTTATCTTCCGATTTACTTTCTTCTTGTCCACATGCTGCTAATACCAAGAAACTTGCTAATATTAAAAATAAAACCTTTTTCATTCTACATTCTCCTTAATTATATTTTTGTATATAAAAGCGCCACTAAGGACGCTAATATTAATATATTTTTTGACTTGCTACAACACGACCAATTATTTTTCTTCACCTAACATATCGTATATGCAAATTTACAAATTTAACAATTGTTTTTTCTTTAAATCAAATTCTTCTTGCGTTATTGCTTCCATATCTAAAAGTTCTTTTAATTGTTTGATTTGTTCTAAGTTATCATTTTTATTTTCAGTTTGAGAAGGTTTTTCTTTTGTATCTTGCATTTTATTATTTACATAAGCTATAAAATCATCCAATTCAGAATCATTTATCCATTTCATATTAACTTTATTACCACTGGAATAAAAAGACAAAGTATTCCCAGTAAATTTTTTACTTAATTCAAATGTACTTATTTTATTATAATCAAAATTTTCTAAATCATAACCGCTAAATCTTTTAGCGTAAAAAATAATGCGTTTATTCGTTGCTACTAAAACGCCATTTTTAATTGTTTCTTGTCCTAACGTTTTAGTTTCATAAGTTCCAAATATACTATATTGTATTTCTTCATTTTCATTTAGTACTGTTTCTTTAACTAATGATAAGTTTTTCGTTTTTTTAGCCATAATATATTACTCCTTTTAATCTAAATTTTTAAATTCAAATATTTGTAACGGTTCGAACTTGATTACATATCCATTGTGGTAGACATCTAATCCATATTTCATTTTGTAATGGTTGAGTGCATTTAAAATATATTTTTCTGACACATCAAAATATTGTGACATTTCATATAAGTTTTGCACTCCATGATGAAAAGCATCTATTAAACCATCAAGCGAAATGACCAACTCTGAACCTAAACGTCTAGCTTTTAGTTCAAATTTGCGATTCAACATTTTCGTTTGATCTCTAATATCACCATATGTAATTAAATGATGTGCTATTTCTTCACATAAAGTTTCGAGTTTGTTTACAGAATTTAAGCGTTTTTCAATAAGTATGACTTCACCTAAATACAGACCCGAAAGGCCTTTTTTTAAATTAGTTTCTTCTATAATGATTTCATCATCATATTGTGCTAATAATTTTTCATAACTCCCCATACTAACACTCCTTATTTTTTACGCTTGCTTTTCACAAATTCTGCATAATCCAATATTTCTTGCCATTCTTCTTCTGTTAAATCACCGTCTAAGTGAGCAGCGATTGTTTTGAAAGAATTTTTATTTTTATTGTTTTCTTTTTGTTCAAATAAAATACTTTCAGGAGTCACACCCAATACGTTTGCAAAATCTGCAATATCTTCCATTGGTATTTTACGAGTTCCATTTTCATATCTTGATAAAGTAGATTTATTTATATCCACTTTCTTCGCCAAATCAGTTACACTCATTTGTCTTTGTTGTCGTATTTGCTTTATGTATTTACCAATTTGTTCTGAATTTCTCATAATATGTTACCTCCGTTATTTGATAATTTAATATTACCATATTTCCATATAGGAAACAAATGGTATTTTTAATATTTTTTAAAACTTTTTGAAGTATATTGTTGACAAAAAGGAAACATGAGTTTAATATTGGTTACAGTACGAAAGCGAGGTGAAAAACAACATGTACGAATTCAACGTAAGACGAATGAAAGCAGAGCGTATTGCAAAAGGAATTTCACTTAAAGAGATGTCAGATAAATTAGGCATGACTCAAGGCACTTATTCAAAAAAAGAGAATGGGAAGATAAGAGTTAATGTTGACGACCTGGCAAAAACATTTGAGATCTTAGAATTAAGCGAAGAAGATTGTGGTATTTTTTTTACACATAGAGTTTCCAAATTGACAACTTAATACAATGTAAAGAAAGGAGTTGATCAAATGGAATTTATCGGATTCGCAGATGCAAAGGAATTTATTTCGATTAGTGGCATTTCAAGGGATGACTTAGAAAGCAAAGTTTATCCGAATAAAGAGTTCCAAGAAGCGTGTATGTACCGATTTGGTAAAGGTAACAAACGCTACATCAAAATCAGACCAGCAATAGATTTTATCGAACAAAACATACTCATTAAAGAAACTAATTTATAAGGAGGTGATTACATGAGAACACTATTAACATTTCTATCAATGCCATTCTCAACAATAGCAATAGGCTTAGCAACAAACGATTTCTACATTGGTATGTTGCTATCAGTATTAACAGGTTTCGGATTGTATTGGTTCTGGGATAAGTTTTTTGAGGCAATAAAAAAGACCGCTAGCTAATGTAGGGTTAGCGAACGGTCAAAGAGATTAATAAATGTATTTTTAAATTATATGAACGTTTAATAGTTCACTACTTCTTATTATACCCAATTTTCAACTAATAAACAATAAGGAGTGGCGTAATTGAATTATGAAATTATATCTTCGGGTTCAAAAGGTAATTCAGTCTTAATCAATGATGTACTCGTAGACTGTGGAGTCTCATTTAAAAAGCTTAAACCATATTTATACGATGTTAGGTTTTTACTTTTAACCCATATACACAGTGACCATATCAAACCATCGACATTAGTAAATATTAAAAAGCGATTTCCACATATTAGAGTGATTGGCAACTACGAAGTCGCCCAATTATTTGAAATAGATCACATTATCAACGCAGGTTTTCCAATAGACATTGATAATTATACGTTTGAAGCATTTGAATGCGAACATGACGTAATAACATATGGTTATACATGGGAGTATAAAAACGAAAATATTATTTATGCGACTGATATAAGTACTTTAAAAAATGCACCTACAAAGAAATATGATTATTTATTTCTTGAATCTAACTATGATGAGACAAAGTTAGAACTTGCAAGAGGTAAACGAAGTAATTATGGATATGATCCGTATCTTTCAGGGCTTAGACATCTGAGTACAAAGGACTGTAAAACATTTTACTATTTGAACCGTAGAGACAAAAATTCAGAACTAATTGAACTTCATAAATCAGAAAGGTTTTACTGATATGAATCAGTAATCGGTTTTATTAAATAAATTACAGAGGTTCAGACATGACAATAGAACAACAATTATTAATTGCTTTCGAAGAATCAAGCGACCCTGAAGAAATTGAAGAACGTATCAAACTGATGATAAGGCTTGCAAATCTATTTTAAGGAGGATTGTAAAATGAACGAATTAATTAAAGAACATGATTATAAAGTCACTACCAAACAAGGTCAAGTTGACTTCGAAGAATATGACAATCTTTTATCAGAGGCTCAAAATTTAGCAGATCATGTTAAGACTGTCGAAGTGACAGAGGACAACGTTAAAGAAGCTAAAAAGCTAATGGCTTCTATGAATAACAAAGTTAAAGATTTAGAGAATGTCAGAAAAGATGTAAAAAAATCAATGCTTGAACCATATAATCAATTTGAATCACAGGTAAAAACAATTAAACAAGTTATTGATGAAGCAGTTGCACATGTTAAAAAACAAGAACGTGAACTTACTGAACAAGAGCGTGAAGAAAAACGTGAAGCAATAGCGCAATTATTCGATAAACGTATACAACATTATGATTTTGAAAAGATTCTTGGATTTGCTGACTTTATTAAACCACAACATTTAAATAAATCTACATCAATGAACAAGGTTGAAGATGAATTAGTAGAATGGTTAGAAAAAACTAAACGAGATTTAGAAACTATCAACAGATTAGAAAATAAAGAAGACATTATCATCGAATATCAAAATACACAGGATCTATCAATGGCCTTTGAAATTGTAGATAAGCGCAATGAACGCAAACGTAAAATTGAAGAACAGCAAAAACACACTAAACAACCGACTAAAACAACGTATCACGTTTTTACAATCGGTGATGATAAGGAAGCGCAAATAACAAAATTATTACTAGAACAAAACAATATAAATTTCGAATATAAAAACTATTAATTAAAAGGAGAATGTAAATTATGGAATTATTAAAAGGATTGGAACTTGTAGAGGTATCAGTAGAAGATGGAAAAGCAGAATTAACATTTCTGGATGAAGGAAATATGGAAATTCGTAAGGTCAATATCAACAAGAAAAAATACGACCGCGACAAAAATAAATGGTTTGAAGATACTGAACAAGCTGAGAAAGCTGAAAAAATAGCTGAAGACGAATTCGGTAAAAGTTTTGATGATTTAGAAGATGCTGTAGGACAACATAAAGATATTTACGCATACGATAAATTTAATTCTTTATTTGAAGTTCAGATGATTGAGAAATTTGATAAAGACCAGGAAGGACTTATTTTCCAAACAACAATATCTGAGATTACTGAGGATAATGTAGGAATTCATATTCGATTTGAATACGAAGGAAACAAATATGAATCTAAAATGACGTACTCAGATTATTTAGAAGCAAATAAACAATTCATTGTAGATCCAATCAAGAAACAGAAACAGTACGAAAAATTTGAAAATAAATTTAAATTACCAATCACTGAAAAAGAACAGCTTATCGGTGAACAAATTACAGTCGAAGTCAAAGTTGCATTTGGTAAATTCCCTTACGCTGAAATTAAACCAATACCTAAGAAGAAATAACATCTAAGTAAAGTAACTAATTGAATAAAGCGGGGTTTATCCCGCTTTTCCTTTAAACAAATCTTAGGAGGAAAAACTATGGAAAATTTACTTTTCTTCGATATTGAGGTTTATAAGCATAATTCATTCGTTGTTTTTAAAAACATTGATAAAGAAACAGTAGGTATTTTCACTAACAATGAAAAATTTGAAGGACTTCGTAAGTTCATCAAAGACAAAACTTTAATAGGATATAACAACCATTACTATGACAACAAAATATTAAGGGCAATGGTAGATGGTAAAGAACAAGCCAAAATCAAACAAATTAATGACAACATTATTTCTGGCGAATACGTAAACTACGCCAGCATACCTAATACTACTTTTGATTGTTTTCAACAAATAGATGTATCAAATCCTTCACTTAAGAAAATAGAAGGTAATACTGGTCGAATGATATTAGAAACTGATATAGGTTTTGACATCGATAGAGAACTTACCGATGAAGAACTAGAACAAGAAATGAAGTACTGTGCTTACGACGTTGAAAACACAATAGACGTATTTAAGGAACGTAAAACTAACTATTTTGATATTAAAGAAAACTTAGTAGAGATGTTAGGTGATAAAAAAGCTTTAAAATGGAACACTACAACAATATCTTCAAACATTTTATTAGGTGATATGAAACCTACAACTATGTGGGGAAATATCGAATATTACTTGCCTGAAGGTATCTTTAACAACGTACCCGAAAACGTAAAAGACATGTGGACATCAAAGAAATCGAATAAGAAATCAATTAAAATAGAAGATTTTGATTGTGAAGTAGAATTCGGTTTCGGAGGCCTTCATGGTGTGCATAAGCACATTTACAAAGCCCACGATGTAAAACTCCTAGACGTTGCGTTAACAAACTGGCGCAATTAAAAGTCATTGAACCTTATCAAGGGTGTAGCTAATAAGCTGCTAACGAAGAAACCCTTCAAAGTTATTGGGTAATTTCGTGCTAAGCGTTTGTATATTCGAAAACTACGGAGAGGAGGCGAATTATGAAATACGGTGTTAAAGAGAATGTTATCGGAGTATATATGATTCGAAACAAAAAGAATAATAAAAAATATATAGGTTCAAGCATCAACATATTAGGACGTTTCTCGAATCATATGAATAGAGATTCTTATCGTTACGATTCTGAATTTTATAGAGATATAAGATCATCAGAATATACTGACTTTGATTTCATAGTCTTAGAAGAATGTGACAAAGATGAACTAATAACAAAAGAACAATATTATTTTGATTTGTTAAAACCAGAGTATAACCAATTCAGACCAGAACAATGTATGTTCGTTCATGAAGAAATAAGGAAAAAAGCTATTGAAAAATCAAACACTAAAGAAAAGATCAAACAACGAAAAGCGAAATATAATACTGAAAAATATCAAAAAATGTTTAGAAGTATGCATTCTGAAAGAATGAAGCCAGTAACAATAAAAGAATTAAACTTGAAATTCGAAAGCATAAGAGCATGCGCTAGATGGTTAGATAAGAACACAAATTTCAAATCAAGAAACAAAGCTACAAAAGTAAAAGCTGTTTGCGATGGTGAACGCAATATGGCATATGGATTTACTTACGAATATACAAACGAAAGTGTAGAGACTATCTCGAAAGAGAGTACGGTTGTTATTGATACACAATCGGAAGCGATGACAAAGTAATTAAACTTTATGACATAGTCCATGCCGATAGGATGACAAACTATCGGAACACATGCAATGTATCCACACATAATATTAAACATTAAAGCGTTACCTGATAAAGCACTTAAAAAATACGAAGAAATACTAAACGAACGTATCAAAATCAAACATGTAGATAAGAAAAAATCAGACGCTTTGAAACTCATTTTAAACAGTGTCTACGGTAATCTTAAAAACAAATACAGTCCTTTAAGAAACGACAACGCTGCATTGGCTGTCTGTGTCTATGGTCAAATTGCTTTATACACACTATGCAAAAGACTTTCAGAAACATGCACTATATTGAACATCAATACAGATGGCGTGGCTTTCACTACTGATTCTGAAGAATATAAAAAAGTTTGGAAAGATTGGGAACAAGAATTTAATCTTACACTCGAAGAAGATAAATTCAAAACACTTATCCAAAAAGATGTTAATAACTATATCGCTGTTGAACCCAACGGTGCGATCAAAGTCAAAGGTGGAGACGTTAATAGGTATCACAGTGATGCAAAATTTAAAAATAATAATGCTCGAATTTTAGATATCGCACTTGTAGATTACTTAGTTTACGATAAATCTCTTATTCAAACCTTACAAGAATATAGAAATCAACCTCACTTATATCAATATATTTTACAAGCCGGACGAACATACAAAGGAACATATGATAGCAATGAGGAAAAACTACAAAAGGTTAATCGTGTATTTGCTGCTATGCAATTTGGTGAAGCATACAGACTATACAAAGTGAAAGAAATCGATGATCAAGAATCTTGGGCAAGGTTCCCTGATGCACCCGAAAATATGAAAGTTTGGAATCATGAAATATATGACAATGAAGGTAATTCACTTATACCTGACTTTGAGAAATTTATAGATATTAATCATTACTACCAAATACTCGTGAAAAAACTAGAACGATGGAAAGAACCTGTATAACAATTTTATTTGAAAGGAGAGTTCACATTGTATGTAGAATACAAAGACGACAACTCAAAACACGCAACAAATGATGCTGATGTGAGTGAATTCTCAGATAGTTTCAGAAATGCCGGTTGGTTATTAACTGATAACGATCTTGTTGTGGATATCGATAACCTACCTAAAGAAACTATTAAAAAAATGCTTAAAACATTCAACATTAACACCCAAACAGTTTGGACTGATAGAGGTGTACATCTTTACTTCAAAAAACCTGCCACGTTTAGAGGTGCAGGTGCGGTCACGCCACTCGGTTTTGAAGTAGAGTACAAACATTTGAAAAATACTAAATCGGTCACAATTAAACGTAAAGGTGAAATGAGAAACATTGAGAACCAAGGTGTTAGAGAAGCCTTACCATTCGTGTTATCGAATTCAGTTAGCAAATTAGATTCACTGTTAGGACTTGAAGAAAATGATGGACGCAATCAAAAACTTTACAAGCATAAAATGAAGCTTAACCGACATAAACATACAGATGCGATACTAGCATTTATTAATGATTATATATTTGCAGAACCAATGGAACAATCAGAATTTGAAACTGTATCTCGTTCAAGTGATTCAGGTTCGACAGATCAAGACGAACATTACGCTAAAGCAACAGAGATCATGAATATATTTCAAACAGTTATTTATGGAGACACCTTGTACTTCAAAGATAACGACGGTGAGTTTACAGATGATACAGCTATTCTTAGGCAACATATTTTCAGATTGTCAGGACCTAAGAAAACTAACTTTATAGATGAAGTCATGAAACAAGTTGAATATCGTAGTCATCGCATTCCATCTGATACTGTGTTTCCTATTAGATTTAAAAACGGAATACTTCAAGATGGTGAGTTTATTCCAATCAATTACCAAGAGTTTACGCCATATATTATCGACATCGAATACGACCCAGAGGCTAAACCTGTTAAAGAAGTTGATGAATATATAGACCTGCTTACAAATCAAGATGAAGGATATAAAAAACTCTTACATGAAATCATGGGACATACTTTAATAGTTAATCCAGAGTTCAAACGACTTATGGGTAAGTTCTTCATATTCGTTGGAGACGGTGGAAATGGTAAAGGGACTTTACTTACAATAATACGTTCCATATTAGATAGAAAGAACGTTACAGGTCTTTCAATACGCAATATGGCTGATGAAAGATACTTTACAACAATGAAAGGTAAACTTGCCAATCTTGGTGATGATATTCAAGACGAACCTATTAACAATGATCAAATGAAATTACTAAAGAATATTTCAACTTGTGACTATGTATCGATGCGTCAGCTTTATAAACAATCAGAGGACGTTGAATTAACTTGCACATTGATTTTTACATCGAATCATATCTTGAAATCTTTTGAAAAAGGTGCTTCATATAAACGTCGAGTACTTTGGCTGCCGATGTACTCAAAACCAACTAAGAAAGACCCTAAATTTATTACAAAACTAACAACACCAGCAGCAATGAAGTACTGGATTAGATTAATCGTAGATGGATACATGCGACTTTACAATAACGTTGAGTTTTCACAAAGCCCAAGCGTCAATAAATTTAATCAAGATTATCATAATGAAAACGATACTTCAGGTTTATTTTTACAGGACTTTAAAAAAGAAGACATAGAAGGGTTAAGACCGCCTGAAATTTACGATCAGTATGAAGTGTTTTGTGAAGAAAACGGTATAAACGTAATGAGCCGTAAACAATTCCAAGCAAACATAAAAGAAGATTTTAATTTAATGCCGAAACCTATTAAAAAGAACGGCAAAACAATGAGAGCTTATCAGGAGGTATAAACAATGAAAGTATCAATCAAAGAAATAGAAGATCTATATAACATTATCAAACATTGCAAAATTGTATTTGATAACACTATTACAATGGAAGATTTTGAAACTGAAGATGAATTTATCAAAGCTTATCAAGAAGGTGCAAGAATTGAACTTAATGAATACTCAGATCATGAATATATTGATTTGGGGTGATTGAAGTGCCTAAAGTTCCTTTCAATGAAGTGATGAAAAAAGTTCGAAAGCGACATGGTTTAACACAATATGATGTGAGCGTGAAGTCAGGTTTAAGCTTGAAAAGAATTCGAAGTATAGAAAAAGGTGAATACTATTTTACCGGTGTTCATCAAATTGCAAATTTATGTGAAGCATTGCAAATGGGTAAGTTAGCTAAGAAAAGATGGGTTTATGAACTTAGTGAATATGTAAAAATACCCGAATACATTTATTCTCCACATCAAAGAGATAAAAATTCTTAGGGTCGTTACATTTTTGAAAACATGTCGACCTTACTCTCCCAAGGGTTAGAGAGATTTTATTGTCGACCGTTACATCCCGGTTACATGGTTTTTTGAGAAATGTAACCGTCAAAACCCTTGGGAGAGTAAGAGTTTAGAGGATTTGGTTTAAAAGTTACAACAAATAACGCTCAAGATTTTTTCTCAGAGAATATAGACATAAAAGTTACGTCTCTCTTTATAGAAATACTTTTAACTTTATAAAAGATGTAACTATATAACTAAAATAATATATCCCTTGGGAGAGTAAGAGAGCAAGAGTTACAAAAAGGTTACATTGCGTTACATTTTTAAAATTTATGTAACCTCTTGTCTGAATTGTTTAATAATTATCCTTGGAAAAGAAGGTGATCTAAATGAATGAAGAAACAGCGACTATTCGCTATAAGGTCTACGTTGAAAAGCGAGTGTATGTTAATCACGGCGATGATGATAACACCGCGATAGATAAAATAGATAAACAAATGTGGCCATTAAGAGATGAGTACATGGACGCAAAACCATTAGAATTTGAAGACGTAAAAATTATAGATAGGGGTTATTGAGATGGTCAAAACAATTAGAGTACACGACGTAATATATGAAATCAAAGGCGAGAACTACGAGTTAGCAGAGAAGTTGGATATATCAGATGGTTTATTAAGAGGTAGACTGTTGAAAGGTTGGTCGTTAGCAGAAGCTTGCCAAGTACCTAAAGGCATTGACCCTAAAGATTTAGTTTATATCAACTATGCCAAACAGTACGAGGCAGATAACACACAGGCGAAGATTAATTACAGAGAAGA
Source organism: Staphylococcus sp. GDY8P94P (assembly GCF_017892255.1). NCBI lineage: Bacteria > Bacillati > Bacillota > Bacilli > Caryophanales > Staphylococcaceae > Staphylococcus > Staphylococcus sp. GDY8P94P. The sequence continues at coordinate 150,920 of NZ_JAESKU010000001.1, read as the reverse complement.
AAAGCACAAGGAAGAACGTCCTTGGTTATACGATGGTACGCCACAAAACCATGACAGAGGTAAGTGGTGCCAGTATTTAATGAATACGAGTATCTTTCCTAAGGCGGTGCATTAGATGAAAATCAGCGATTTAAAAATAGGTAACTACGTTGTTGTGAATGACTTAGGTGCAGGTAAGTATAGCAGTGGCATGCGTGTGATAGGTAGAGTGGTTGAGATTGACGGTAAAGGAAACTATGCGATTATCGAATCGCTACCTAAACACAGATATGAAATCACAGACTTCAACGACTTTGAGTTGTGGACGAAAGAGATAGCAGATAAGACAGAGAGTATGTGTAATCAGAAGGGGTTAAGTAGATTTACTGTTGATAAAAAGCTTTTAGAGGAAGCAAAGGAAAAAGGAATTGATGAGCTAAGAAGAAATATGCTTCAATCCAACGACTTACAACAACGAAAGCGTAAGGAACAGAATGTAAAACCAGATTATTATCAATTTGATGATTTTGAAATGTACGAAATCGTAGAAGCTATTTGCAAACACTATAATCCAGTTGTTGCTGCATGGATAGGACAAGCTATTCAGTACATTGGGAGAGCGCCTAGAAAGAACGGTAAAGAAGATATTGGTAAAGCTAGATGGTATATCCAACGTGCGTTTGAGAATTGGGATGTGAAGTAAATGACACCTAACGACATACTATTAAAAAATTCTGACTTAATTGTTAAATCATTATTTCAAAGAGCTGATAGAACCTATAAACAATTTTTAAAATATAGCCATACAAGTTATGAAGCTGAAGTTGGTACAAGTAGATACTGGAAAGCAGTGGCTGCCGCTGAACAGACGCAGAGAGAAATAAAAGGATTAATTGAACAACTTAAAGCAATGGATGAATATACACAGTGGAGTGAGAAGTTACATCAAGACAGATATAAATTTATTGAGAAGTACGACATTGTAATGGAGAAATATAAATTATCATGATCCTATCCGACACTATCAAAGTTAAGTACAAAATAGATACGAAAGGCAGAAATACTGTCCAAATGGCAAAGCTGCTAAGAGATTGGGGAGTTCGAGGGTTTTTATACTCTGTAAATCCACGTAGTATTGTCATGGCAGTGTTGCCAGAGGATAAGGAACATAACAAGAAAGTAATGGAGGGGTTGAGAAGATGGTAAAGATTAAGCAAAAGAAAACTATGAATTTACCACAGTTGATTGAGCATATTTGGGCTAATAATTTAAGGCACAAGTGGAAAGATTCTGATAATACAAGTGCTTATGTTCAGGTTTATGATGATGGTCAATTAGTAGTTGATAAATGTACTAAAGATTCTGTTTTCACAGTCGAAGTCGAGGAAGAAATTACGGAAGATACAAAAATATCTAAACTAGCACACTATTCAGTTTACGGTTTTAAAGGAACTAAAAATTGTACATCTATAAATGATGTGAAAGATGGTGATTCTATAGCTTTTTACATTATGAATGATGATAGAACAATGACACTTATCTGGACGATTGAGAAAGGGCTGGTGGAGTAGATGATACCGAAGTTTAGATGTTTCATCGATGGTATAGGAATAGTTGGAGTCAAAGCGATTTATTTTGACAGCGAGCAAATTATATTAGAACCGTTTAACGGTGTTGAAAATCAATACATTGCACTTGAAGAAGTCGAACTCCTCCAATCCACAGGGCTTAAAGATGTTAATGGAACGGAAATATTTGAGGGGGATGTAGTTAAACATAACCCTGTACCTAATCCGTTTTTTGAGAATACTAATTTTGAAATTGTTCAAGCTAGAACAGGAGAATGGCGTATAGACAGTATAAGAGGTGGTGCGGTATTAGCGTTCCATAACCACCAAATTAAAGTTATAGGAAGTAAATTTCAGCACCCACATTTACTAGAGGAGTGATGACAAGTGGATTTAATTAAACCCTGTCCCTTTTGTGGTGGTCGAGCGGATATGAGATACAACTTTGACAAAGCGTTTATTGAGTGTACAAACACCAAGTGTAAAATACAACCTTCTACATGGTTACACGTTAAAACAGATAGTGTAGATAAATTAGTTAAGATATGGAATACACGAAATTATAAGGAGTGTTAAATATGAATTCAGAAACGAAATTTCATGTCAGTGTTATGGACGCAAGATTGAAGAAAGTGAAAAAGCAATGTGACCAATACAAACAAGCGTATCAACACTGCGTAGATGACTTAATCGTCTTGCGTGCGAATAATAAACGGTTGGAACGACAAAACGCAGAACAACTCGCATTACTGAAACAGTTTAGAAAGCTTATAGATTATAAATTAACACTGCATCAAGGCAGTTCAATGTATAGAGAATATCGAAGTAAGTTAGATCAGTTGGGGGTTAAGTAGTATGGCGTATGAAAATAAAATAGCAATAGAAAGTTGTATTAAAAGAGTGCATGAACAACAGGGAACTACAGAAAAAGTTCAACAAATTATTAATGAATTAGAAATGGTATATCGCAAAGCGAAGGCGTTTGATGAAATTAAAAAAAGATTTGAAAAAGAATATAAAGCAGAAGTTCTCGAACAAAGTCTGTATTACCCTGAAAATTTTGATAATAGCGAATTTTTAGTAGATGTAGAACATATTTTATATTTTGAAGATGTTAGATATGTAAAAATCAAGGAGGACAAACAAAATGACCAATACACTACAAATCAAACTACTAAGCAACAACGCAACTAAACCTAAGCGAGCGTATGACAGTGCAGGTTATGACATATACGCAGCAGAAACAGTGATACTTGAACCACAACAGAAAGCATTAATTGCAACTGATTTAGCAGTAAATATTCCTAAAGGATATGTAGGATTACTGACAAGCAGAAGTGGTGTGAGTAGTAAGACACATCTAGTAGTTGAAACAGGCAAGATTGACGCAGGGTTTCAAGGTCATATGAGGATTAATATTAAGAATGACCGTTTGCCAATTAAGAAGAAAAGAAGAAGTCTAGCCTACTTAGATATTTCAGGTAAAGGCGTTTGGGAAACAAACAATAATAAAAAATATAAAATTGGAACATACAAAATCAACAAAGGCGACCGACTAGCACAGTTAGTTATCGTACCAATATGGACACCAGAGTTAGAAACAGTGGAGGAATTTGAAAGTGAAACAGCAAGAGGAGAAAAAGGGTTCGGGTCAAGTGGAACAAGATAAAGATATTTTGACTAAGGTAAAGGAAGTGCTACGTAAATGACACAATTCCTAGTACGCAAAACACACCACACAACAGGTGAAGTATTCTTTGATGTAACCAGAGCTAAGGAGAATGAAGAGTTCGTTGTAGTGGATGCAGAGAATAAGGAAGATGCGTTGGAGTGGTATAAGGAACACAACGAAAGAACGGATTGGAAAAATATTAATAGAAAGGACAATGACCAATGAAACAAATACTAAAACTATTATTAACACTTGCACTCTATGAACTAAGTAAAGAGGTCACTTACGAAATCATTTGCCGCATACAAGCGAATGATATGGTCCCGAAGGATTATGAGGTGAATGAATGATGTGGATAATAACAACAATCGTGTTAGGGTGTGTTGCGATACTCACGCTTATATACAATGCCATCAAAGACGCAAAGATAAATGCGTTAGAGTATGAAGTCGGTTATCTGTTATACACAATATTTGAAAAGGATTTGCCTAAGAGAGAGTTGGACGATGAAGATATACGCAAGATTAAAGAAGAGTTAGATAAACGTATGAAGTAGGTGTGAAAGTATGAGTGAAACTAAATCAGTAAAAAATAATGATTTTTCTGAAGTTGCAGGGGTTCTTTTAAAACTTCGTAGATACGAAGCGTTACAGTGGGTTTGTCCCAATTGTGATAAAACACTATCTAGTCTTGACTTAGATTTACCTAAAGTTAAATATCCTGTTGAACACAAAGACAATAAACTTGTAATTGAAGGGTACTATCTTAAATGTCATAACTGCCATTACAGGATAGATTATGAAAAACCTATTGCAATAGGTACAGATGGATACAATGAATTGCCAACAATTATTAAGGGGTTTCGAACAGAAAGAGAACTGACTGACGAAGAAAAGGTGAAAGCATATAATAACGTAATCAATTCAATAATTTAACTGGGAGGTATCGCATGTATACACGTGAAGATATAAGAGAAATGATAGACAATTATAAGTGGATGAACAATATTGTAACGTCGCAAGTTTATGATGCAGATAGTACTTCGGTTGCACAATACGGTATTGAATCTACTATGCCTAAAGCTAAAGGACAAACAGGTGACAAAGTATTACTTAAGGTCATGAACAGAAACAAAGCGTGGAGAAGAAACATTAAACTGATAGAGAAGATAGAATTCATTGATAAGTATGAGGAACATATAACTAATGAAATGAACTACCACATTCTACAAATGATTAAATTAGGCACACAACATAAAACTGTCATGGACCTTATGGAGATTAAAAGCAAGTCAACATTTTATGGATGTCTAAATGAGATAGTAAATGTATACATGGACGCACAACAAGGTCATTTCGATTAGTGTACGAAACGAACACATCGAACCAATCGAACACATCGAACGATGATAGGCGTTTGATATTAATACGTTATATAATATATGCATAGGAAGTCTGGATGGTAGCTTTAGAGGTGAAGTTATTATTCAGTAGGTATGTAAATTTAATACTATATTATATGAGGCACGTTACTTTTGTAGCGTGTCTTTTTGTATGCACCTAATCTTAATGACCCACACAATAAGGACGCACATATTAAAGGACACTACTTATTAAGGTGGGGATTAAAGGTCATACTAATTAAGGTCACATACTTTAAGGTCATCACTTACACATTGAGTGTATGACAGATAGAACGATGAACATTCATTTATATATTAAAAAGGTTTCATTAGTTTAAGAGATTAATTGAAACATTAAATCATAATTAGAATATAAAGTTTGTTTGTTGTTTCTTTACAATTGAATATTAAAAGAATTGTTTTATTGATCATAAACTTTATTAGATTAATTTGCATTTGATTGATGAAACAATTTCTAAAGTTAAAGACAAAATGATTTGAGATTATAATTTCTTATTTCGTTTTGTCTTTTATTATTTCTAAAACTAAATTACAAATTGAAATTAATAAAACAAAATTAAATAAATAAAATTCAAATGAAAGAAGTTGATTCATTTGTTTGTTCAACCAAAGGTTCGACTTGGTAACAAGAACTATACTCAAACCGAGTTGCAAAGGTATAGGAAAGCCAATACCAAAAGGTATAACCAAGAGGTTAGGCAGAATGGACGTAATAAGGAGTATACAGCGTTCTACAATAGCACACAGTGGCGTAAGCTACGTCAACAGGTGTTAATACGTGATAACTATCTTTGCCAACATTGCTTGGCTGAAGGCATTGTGAACGACAAAGATTTAATTGTCCATCACAAGATTGAATTGAAACGGGATTGGTCGAAAAGACTGGATATGGAAAATTTAGAGGCGGTATGCATTTCATGCCACAACAAAATTCATGGGAAATAATTTGTTGAGATTTTATTTTTTGAGAATAATTTTTGGTAGGCTTTGAAAAACCCGGTGCCGGTCTGACGGCGTTCGAAAACGAGCACAACTTTCGCTTTGAAAAATGTTGAAAATAAAACGTAAAATTTCGTAAAGTAAATATGCTTTACACAATGGAGGTGGATGAAATAGCTAAATTAAGTCAATCTGATATAGAAATCATTTTAGATTTGTATAAAAATGGTGAAACATTCACCAACATAGCTAAAAAGTTTAATGTATCAAGAAGCAGCGTAACAAGACGAATAAAACAAGCTGGTGTTTATAGACTAGATTCATCTAAAACTTGCGTTAATTGTGGAAGTGTATTTTATCCTTCCAACTACGCGTCTCAAATACAAAGATTTTGTTCAGATAATTGTAGACAACACAATTTTTGGAAAGATAAAGAACGTCCTAAAAAGCCTAAAACAATAGCTAATTGTAGGTATTGTGGCAATCTATATGAAAAAAATGGCCGTTCTAGTTATTGTTCAGTTAGCTGTAAAGAAAAACAATATGAAAAAGATAAAAATAGAGGACGAAAAATTAGATTTTATAAAGTGGATTGTGAATATTGTAAAACAAAAGAACTGAGCAAAGTCAAAAAAAGATATTGTTCAGACCGATGTGCAGATAAACATTACGAGATAAAAAGAAGAAACAGAAAAAGAAAGTTGAAAAAGTGTAAGATATGCAATTCTTGGCATTCTAAAAGAGGCGTATATTGTAGCATAAAGTGTGGGAAAAAAGCGCACAAACATAGAAGTAGTGAGCGAATGATCTTAGCTAGAAAAAATGGCCAATTCGACGCTGATATAGATATATACAAGTTAATAGAACGAGATGGAGGATGTTGTTACTTATGCGGTGACGATGTCCTTTTTTCATACAATTTTAATCATCCGAAATATCCAACTATAGAGCATGTAGTGCCTATATCTAAAGGTGGAACGCATTCTTGGGATAATGTAATGGTGGCGTGCCGTGATTGTAACACTAGAAAGAAAACTAAATCATTAGATGATTTTCTGAAAGGGAGGTGAGTGAGTTGGCTGAACGTAAATTGTTATCACAACAAAAAAGCAGACGTACAAAAGAGGTGCAAGAAGAAAAACAAGCTACGGAAGAAGCTATGAACGAACTTACTCCTTTAACAGATGAAGCGCCAGAGTGGTTAGACAATGATGCTAAAAAAGAATGGAAACGAATATTACCTCTGATTAAAGAATTACCCGTGAAAGACTTAGATAAAGGTTTATTAGCAACTTATTGCCAAACGTATAGCAATTACAAGAACGCGACTCTCAAATTAGAAGAAGAAGGGATGGTCATTGAAACAGAAAGAGGGACAAAGTTATCTAGTTATTACACAGTACAAAGAGATAGCGTAAACACAATGAACTCCATTTGTCCTAAATTAGGATTAACCGTTGAATCACGTTTGAAAATACTAGCACCTAGCAACGATAAAGAAAAGTCAGACCCATTTGAGGATTTAATGGATGACAAATAAAGATTTTGTTACCGAATATGCTCAAAAAGTAGTTAATGGCGAAATATTAGCTAGTAATAAAAACGTGAAAGTGTGTCAAAGACATTTAGATGATTTGAATAATAAAGATTTGCCTTACGATTTTTACGTAGATAAAGCAAATCATGTTATTAAATTCCTTGAAATGTTACCTGACCCAAAAACAAGTAAAAAAATGGAACTTGCAGGTTTTCAAAAGTTTATTGTAGGTAGTTTATACGGTTGGCAAGACAGCGAAGGCTACAAAAGGTTTACTAAAGCATATATATCACTCTCCCGCAAGAACGGAAAAACACTTTTAGTAAGTGGTTTAGGATTATATGAAATGTTAATGGGCGATGATCCAGTCAATGAGCGTTTAATTGGTTTAAGTGCTAACAGTCGTGACCAAGCAGGTATTGCTTATGACATGACATACGCGCAACTTAGTGCAATAAGACGCGTTTCACCTAAGATGAAGCAATTAACTAAGATTACGCCTAGTGCTAAAGAAATATTGAATACGAATGACCGGAGTAAGATTAAAGCTGTTTCTAACGAAGCTGCCAACCTCGAAGGTCACCAATTCAGTTATGCAATTATCGATGAATACCACGAAGCAAAAGACAAAAAGATATACGAAACATTAAGACGTGGGCAAGTGTTATTACACAATCCTAGCTTAATTATTATTTCCACTGCTGGCACTAATATGAATGGTCCTATGTACGAAGAATATTTGTATATAGATAAAATATTAGACGGTATCTCACCTAATGATAATTATTTCATATTTTGTGCTGAACAAGATAATGAAGATGAAGTACATGATCCTGAAACATGGATTAAATCTAATCCATTGATGGAGTTGCCAGAACTCAAAAAATTGCTGACCAAAAACATTCAACCAGAAGTTAGAACGGCTTTAGATAGTGGAAGTGGATTAAACGGCATACTGATTAAGAATTTCAATATGTGGCGTGCAGCAAGCACAGAGTCCTATTTAGACTTTAACGATTGGAAAAAGAACGAAACTGATTTTGACATTAACTATTCTAAAGTGTATATCGGTTTAGACTTATCACGCGCTGATGATTTAACGGCAATTTCATTCATACACCTAGATGAAACGAATAAACAATACTATATAACGTCACACTCATTTGTAGGCACAAAGGGCGGCCTACAAGGCAAGATAGAACGTGACCTTATTGACTATCGTCAATTGTCAGAAGATGGTTTCTGCACCATCACAGACTTGTCTAGCGGGATTATTAATACTAACCAAGTGCTAGATTACATTGAAACGTATGTAAACAGACACAACCTAGATGTTCAAGCTATATGCTATGACCCGTATTCAATACACGGTGTGTTAGCAGAGATTGAGCGTAGAGAATGGTATTACGACTTGTATGAAATAAGACAAGGGCCACAAACACTTTCTAATCCTAATTTAGACTTCAGATTAAACGTAATCAACGGAGATATTAAGCATCATAAAAACCCATTGTTAGATACAGCGGTAAAAAATGCTGTTGCTAAGAATGTGAACGATTCAATCATGATTGAAAAGAAAATGAACAGACATAAAATTGATCCATTAATGGCCACTATATTCGCTTATGTGATAGCAAGTGAGCATGAATGGGACGCAGAAACGTTTATGCCAATGTTCTTATAGGAGGTGTGACGATGAAGAAAACCTTATACGCACTTGTGGTGATATTACTATTCGTTGTGGGCTTAATAGGGCTGTTCTACGGCTTGTTTATACTTTGGGAGCCATTAGCCTATATTATTGGTGGTTTGCTGCTCATAGGCCTCTCAGGCGTTTTAAACCAAGCGTATGACAATACCTCGATAAGTCAGAAAGGGGGTGACAGTTAAAGATGCCATTACTTGATTTAGGATTTACAAGTAAGCAAGAAAAGATGAATAGAGATTTAGAACGATTATTGTATTGGCAAGAACACGGTACACATGCAAGCTATGTTGGTATAAACGCTTTGCGTAATAGTGATGTGTTCACTGCGACACGTATTATATCTGCAGACATAGCAAGTACTAAGTTAAAGGTTAAAGGTCACGAAACAAATACGGTTATGAATCAAATATTAGATCTATTCAATAATAATCCGCATTCTGATTTACCAGGTTGGCATTTCAAATTCATAATCATTGCGAATATGTTGCTTAACGGACAATCTTTCGTTGAAATTATACGTGATAAAAACGATTTCCCGGTTGGTTTCCACTTCTTACATAACGATTTAGTAGGAATAGAGGAAAAAGACGGCGAAATTGTTTATAACGTTAGTGAAGATGTGGAGGGTAATGCAGCTAAGATAACCAGTGAAGATATATTGCACTTTAGATATATCACATTAGATGGATATGTTGGCTATAGTCCTTTATATGCGTTAGCACATGAGATTGGTATATCACAAGGCTCAAAGAGTTTCTTACGCAACTTCTTTGATAATGGTGGTACATCAACGTCTGTGTTGCAATACAAAAAAGGTCAAATTAACGCAGAACAATTAAGGGATTTGAAACAAAACTTTGCAGAAAGTCAGTTGAAAAACAATGGTGGATTAGTTGCTATTGACGACACGATGGACTTTAAACGATTGCAAATACCCGTTGAAGTTTTGAATTTCTTAAACAGTTATAAGTTCAGTACTTCACAAGTTGCTAAAGCGTTTGGTTTGCCGGTATCTAAGTTAGGTATTGAAACAGTTAATACATCTATCACACAAGCAAATCTTGAGTATTTGCAAAGTACATTAGATCCAATATTTAAGATGATGATTTCAGAATTAGAAACCAAGATATTTAAGTTTATTGATTCGGGTTATGAATTAGAGTTTGATTCATCACGTCTGATAGACATAGACCCAGAACTACAATTACAACGTATTACAGAATTGCATGGTAAAGGGATTATATCTACAGACGAGGCAAGAAGTGTATTTGGTTATCAACCTATTGAACATGGTGAACAACCACTTGTGGACCTTAACAGAGCGCCACTTTCTACTTTACAGAACTATCAAGAATCTAAGATAGACAAAGAAGTCGAAAAGAACTCCATTAAAGGGGGTGATGAGTATGACGAACAGTAACGTTGACACTGGACAACAAGACATGGTTGTTGAAGGTTACGCAATTATCTTTAATTCAACGAGCGATGACTTGGGTGGATTCAGAGAAATAGTAGCACCAAATGCCTTAGACGGTGTAGATGTAAGCGATGTGAAATGTTTAATTAACCACGATTTCAGTTATGTTATAGGTCGAACACAAGCAGGAACGCTTGAGTTACAAGTGGATGAAAAAGGATTGTACTTTAAGTGCCACTTACCTAACACATCTTACGCTAGAGATATTTATGAAAATATTAAAGCAGGCAATGTAAACCAGTGTAGTTTCTTCTACACATTACCACCTAATGACTCAACAGCTCGCACATGGCAAAACATTGATAATGAGTACGTTCAAACCATAAATAAAATCGATGAACTTATTGAAGTCAGTATTGTTACAATACCTGCATACAAAGACACATCGGTTGAAGTCGGTCAACGTGCAAAAGATTTAAAGAAATTCAAACAGTTGGAACAAATGAAAATCGCGCTAGACATAGAAAGCCTTCGTTTTGAAACGTAAGGCTATTTTTTATGCACAAATTTAATAAGGAGTGATATTGCATGGCCAATTTAGATGAGCGCAAAAAAGAAATCGCTAGTTTGATTTCTAAAGCGCAAGAAGCAGTCGAAAAGGGCGACCTTGAAACTGCGCGTAATTTAAAAGCTGATATTGATGCACAGAAAAAAGAATTTGAAGAACTCGAACAGCTTTCACAAGAAATTGAAGCATCGGCACCTAAGTTAGAAGAAACGCCACCTCAAAGTGAAGGTGCAGAAGTCGAAGATAACAAAGGTGATGACACTGGAGAAGGGTCAGAAAGTAAACCATCTGACGACAAAGAGGAGAAACCGTCAGACGAAGAAAAACCTGATGATAAACCAAAACCAGATGTTAAACCTGAACCTGAAGAAAAACCAGAAGCACCTGCTATCGAGAAAGTAGAAGAACCTACTGAAGAAGAATTAGAAGAAGAAAAAGACAAAAAGAAAAAAGAAGGAGCGAAACGTTCTATGGCGAAATTAAATCAAAACCCAGAGGAAAGCTTAGAAGTACAAGGCTTTGAACAATACATGAAATCAAAAGGGGCTAAACGTGACAACGTTAAATCAGACGATGTTGGCGTAACTATCCCAGAGGATATTAAATATATTCCTGAAAAAGAAGTAAACACAGTACAAGACTTATCAGAATTGGTACAAAAAACATCAGTATCAACTGCAAGTGGTAAGTACCCAATCTTAAAACGCGCTAACGCTAAATTCAACACTGTTGCTGAATTAGAGAAAAACCCAGAGTTAGCTCGTCCAGAATTCGAAACAGTAAATTGGGAAGTTGAAACATATCGTGGATCTATTCCAATCTCACAAGAAGCATTAGACGATTCAGTTGCTAACTTAACTGCTATTGTGTCTGAAAACATCAACGAACAAAAAATCAACACTTTAAACGAAAAAATCGGAGATGTATTAAAAGCGTTCAATCCGACATCTATTTCTGATGTGGACGACTTAAAAGCAATCATCAACGTTAAATTAGATCCTGGTTATGACCGTCAAATCATCTGTACTCAAAGCTTCTACCAAAAACTTGATACATTGAAAGACGGTAACGGACGTTACTTATTACAAGACAGCATCATCAACACTGCTGGTAATACTGTATTAGGTATGAATGTAACTGTAGTACGTGATGACTTATTAGGTGAGAACGGAGACGCATTAGCGTTCATCGGTGATGTAAAACGTGGTGTGTTATTTGCAGACCGTACAGACGTGTCAGTGCAATGGATTGAAAACGAAATCTACGGTAAATACTTGATGGGTGCTTTCCGTTTCGATGTTAAACAAGCAGACAAAAACGCTGGTTTCTTCGTAACATTTGAAGATGCAGCAACAGAACCTAGTGGAGATTTAGGAGCATAAGTAAAGTAGGTGACTTCAATGTTTAGATTAGACAACGTTGAATCAATTAAGAAGTCTATTAGAGTGGACTATGACATAGATGACGATGAAATTATGCACGTCTTTCTACCAAACGCTATAGACAGCGTAAAAACAGCCGTTTCTTTAAATGAAAGTGATGAACCTTTTTTCAAAGACAATCCCACTTTCAATAGATTGGTGTTAATTACTATTGCTCATATGCAGGATAATCGTTCTCGAACTTCAAATGAGCAAATCTTTGATAACCCATCATACCTATCTGGAATACAAACATTAAGAGCTAAATTAGCTAAATGGCGCAGAGATAACATCGAGGTGATAGCCGATGAATCTTAACCAATTAGATTACAGAGTTACGTTTTACGAGAATACTAATGACGGTCCAGAAGCTGGTATGAATGAACGAAACGAGTTATATAGTTGTTTTGCTGGATTGTATGAGCCTACACAAAAAGACGTTCAGTTAGGAAACTTAGAACTTAGCAAAAGGTCAGTCACATTAAATATTAGAGATGCACAACCTCAATTTATACCTAACGTAAACCAAACGTTTGAGATACAGAACGGTATGTATGCAGGGTTGTTTTTTAATGTCAAAAATGTGGCACCTGCTAAGTCACCTAACTACGTCAAAGTCGTAGGTGAAGAACAATGACGGTAACAGTAAAAGGTGATAAAGAAATAATCGCTTATTTAGAAAAGAAATACGGCAGATCTGCTACTAAGCGCATAACAGACTTTGCACTAACTAAAGGTGGACAGAAAGTTGTTCAAATAATCAAAAACAACATGAAGTCATTTAAAGATACTGGTGAATCTGTCGAAGAAACGACAGTATCTAAACCTATGACGATAAATGGTGTACGCACAGTGAAAATTCATTGGCGTGGACCCAAACAGCGTTATAGGATTATCCACTTAAATGAATATGGCCACTTTGACCGTGCTGGAAAGTGGGTTAATACAGCTGGTAAAGGTGTTATTGAAAACGCTATGCGTGAAGGCAGAGAAACGTATTTCAGAACAGTTAAAGAAGAAATGAGGAAGAGGGTGTAACTTATTGGATGACATCACAATGAAGATATACCAAGCGATTATAGATAACAAAGAAATTATGGAGCATGTTCCTAAGAACAATATAAAGTTCTTCGATTATCCCAACGCACAAGAAATCAAAGATGTAGTGATTGTTATAGATCCATTGGATACACCTAAACCTTCTGATTTCGGCGATGACGATAATTTAACTTACGAATACTTTTATCAAATAGATGTATTTGTAAAGCAAAAGCAAGGTGTAAACGGACGAGTCCTATCAGATAGGCTCGTTTTTTTATTGCAAAGAATGATGTGGGAAGTATTGGGATTTGGCGAAGCATCTTCCATGAAACCCGAATATATCAAGGAGTTCAATATCTACCGACAAGCTAAACGATTTGAAGGTAAACAATATTTTAATTTATAGGAGTGTTTTAATATGGCAGAGAAAAACTACCGTTCATTTACAGGTTTAACAGAGTTTTATTACAAAGTTCATGGTGAAGATGTACAACAAGTTACAGATCCAGAACGTATTAAATATTTACAAGAAATTTCAGTATCAAAAGACCAAGACATTGAAAAAGCATACGGTGATAACCAAGTAGCAGAAATGGCTGTTGCTAACGGTACTATCGAAGTAGAAGCTGGTTTCCACAAACTACCTTTAGAGGACAGAGTGGCGTTGTTTGGCTTAGAAAAATCAGAAGATGGTATTGTATCAGTTGGTAACGATACGCCTCCATATGTAGCTGTTATGTTCGCTAAAACTATGGAAGATGGTTCTCGTGAATATGTAGGATTACCTAAAGGGTTATTCACGTTCCCAGAGTTAGAAGGCAACACAAAAGAGGATGGCGTTGAATTCAGTTCAGATTCTACTACTGCCGAATTCATGCAAGCACCAGTTAAAGGCTTTGAAGAAGAAAAAGCAATGTTATTAGGTCACGATGCTAAAGGTACAACTGTTATGAAAGATGCTATTTGGGAAGCTATCTTCGGTGAATCTGCAGAAAGCAGTAATCCAAGTGATGGCACAGCAGAATCAGAATTAGGCGCATAACTTACAGGAGGTTTGATTATGGCTAAGAAAAAATATGAAGTCTTACACAAATTCATCGATTTAGAGGATAAGAACAAAGTATATAACGCTGGTGATACTTATCCTAAACCAGCAAACAAAAAAGTGTCTCACGATCGCATATTAGACCTTTCTACAAGCGATAACAAACGTGGTAAGGCATTAATCAAAGAAACAGAAGAATAGCTAACACGAGGGCTTAAATGCCCTCTTTTTATTTGCAAATAAAAATTAAAGGAGACTAACTATGAAAAAGCTAATTAACTTTTTTAGAAAAAAGAAAAGTAAACAAAATTTGTTAGTCATCACTCAGAAGGATATTAATTCTGTACCAACCGTGATTTATCAAGGTAAAAAAATCCTATTAAAACAGCGAATTAACTTTGAGTGGGATACGAAAGATTTAGATAAACCTTATGGCACAGCATTTAGCGTTCAATATACAGACGATGCTGAAGAAGGATACCCACAAATCACAGAATGTTATACGCATCCAAGCAAAACAGAACTTCTTAAATGAGTAGTATACACAACTGATTTACATGCTATAGCTGAGAACGAGAAAACAGAATCCATTATATCTATTAATAATAAATAAAAACCAAAATTAAAGGAGAAATTAAATATGGCTAAACGTAATTTCATTAAATTAACTCAAATTGACAAAAAAGGTAACGCAGTAACAGATTCAGAAGGCAATGCTAAATACGACACATTCATTACTCCTACACATATTCCATTTAGAAAAATATATGATGCTGCGGATTTGATGGATGGCGCATCAGATGAAAATACTTCCGCACAAGAAAACATCGACCAAATGTTAGATATGGTCGTAGACATCTACAATAACCAATTTACAAAAGACAGTTTGCTTGACCGTCTTAACGCTCCAGATGCTGTAGAAGAATTACAACAACAAATTGAATTTATCGCGCAGGGACAAATGGACGAAGAAAGAAAAAAGGAACTAGCGAGAATAATTTAAAATCTCTCTCTTATAAAGAACATAAAGAAAACATGAAGAAACTCATGCTGCAAATGATGAAGGAAGGCGGCAAGGATATTAACGATATTCTAGATATGCCTTTCGCTTTCTTCATGGAGTTAGTTGACGAAAGTAATAAGAAAAACGTCAAGAAAACGGACAGCATGATTCAAGCATTCATGTAATACATCTCACAAGTAAGGAGGTGGAGTAATGGCAGAAAGAATAAAGGGGTTACAGATCGACCTATCCATGCGCGACATGGGAGTTAGTAAAACACTAGCTGGTATTAAGCGTGAGTTTAGGTCTTTGAACTCTAGTTTGAAATTATCTAGTAACAACTTTAAATATGGTGAAAAGAGTGCATCATCTTATAAAGCGAGAATGAACGATCTCGACAAATCTATTAAAGTTGGCACATCAAATTTAGGCGAACTAGAAAAGCAATATAATCAAGTAGCACAATCACAAGGTGCAAACAGCGCTAAAGCGGTAAGATTGCAAACAGAGTATAACAAGCAAGCTAATGCTATAAATGCTATGAAAGACGAATACGGTCGTTTAAATCAGTACTATAGAGAAAACTTTTCTATGGCTGGTCGATTAAGTAATTCATTTAAAAGTATAGGCTCTAGCATGCAAAGTGTAGGTGGCCAAGCTCAAAGTATGGGTCGTTCACTAACGAGCAGTATTACTAAACCTGCGTTAGTTGCTGGTACTGCTATGGCTGGTATCACTGCTAAATTAGGTTTCGATAGATTAGTTGGTTTAGACAGTGCTAAAGCTAAACTTGAAGGACTAGGCTATTCAACGAAAGAAGTTGGCTCAATCACTGACCAAGTATCGAAAGCTATTGAAGGTGGTATGACCACAATGGCAGAAGGTACTGACGTAGCAGCAGGTGCATTAGCGGCAGGTGTGAAAGAAGGTAAAGACTTACAACATTACATCAAATTAGTCGGTGATGCTGCAGTAGGTGCTAACAGACCAGTTGGGGATATGGCAATGATTTTCAACCGTGTTCAAGGCATGGGGAAACTTATGACTGAAGAATTGAACATGATTGAAGAAGGTATGCCAGGCTTTGCAATGGCTATGTCTAAACATCTAGGTGTATCACAAGAAGAATTTAGAAAAATGGTTACAGAAGGTAAAGTATCTTCAGAAGATTTCATGACTGTTATGGATGACTTCGCAGGTGGTATGGCAAACTCTTATGCTAAGTCATGGCAAGGTATGGTTCAGAACACAAAAGCCTATATTGGTATATTAGGAGAAAACCTATTGAGTGGTGTGTTCGAACAATCTAAAGACGGCTTGAGAGAATTTGAAAAATTACTTCAATCACCCGCAGCGCAACAATGGGCTAAAGATACTGGCGAACAACTAGGTAGCGCCTTTTCTAAAATAGCAAATGGTATTAAAGGTATTATAAACTGGTGGCAAAGTTTAGACGGTTCCACTCAAAAGACATTAGGCGGAATAGTCAAATGGTTAGGTATTACATTAGTAACGATGGGTCCAGTTTTAACTATATTCGGTAAGATGGCAAGCACTATTGGTGGTATGTTTAGTGGAATGTCTAGTTTAATACAATTCTTCATTAGACATAATGGTGCGGCTAAAGTATCTGCTGCATCACAGGCTATATGGAATGGTGTTACTGCTACAGCTAGAGGGATCGCCAACGGATATAGAGCTGCAATGACTGCATTAACCACTTCTCAAACAATACAAGCAATTAAATCGAAAATTGCAGCAACCGCAATGACAATATGGACTGGTGTTACTAAAGCAGCAGCATTAGCAACAAAAGGACTAGGTCTAGCAATTAGATTTATGACTGGGCCAATTGGAATTGTTATCACTGTGATTACTGCTCTAGTAGGCGCTATCATTTACCTTTGGAAAACGAATAGCACATTCAGAAACGCTGTAATAACTGCATGGAATGCAATTAAAAACGCAGCAATATCTATCTTTGGATTTATCAAACCTTATATCATTAATATTTGGAACGCCATTAAAAATTCCACAATTGCCATTTGGAACGGCATCAAAACAAGTGCTGTAACAATATGGAATGGCATTAAATTTGCTGTTCAACATCCTATACAAGCGTTGAAAAACGTTTTATCTGCTTTATGGAATGGAATGAAAACAGCAGCTATTAAAATATGGACATTACTTAAAAATGGTGTTTTAGCAATAATTAGAGCTTATGTAGCACAAGTTAGATCTAACTTCAACTTAGTAAAAAGAATTGTATTGACTATATTCAACGCTATTAAGGCGTTTTCTATAAGAGTTTGGAATGCAATTAAAAATGGCATACTAAATATTGTTAGAATTTTAAGAAACAGTATCGCTAATATATTCAAAGGAATTAAAAATACTGTAACAACTATATTTAACGCTGTTAAGAACTTCTCTATTAAAGTTTGGAACGCTATTAAAAACAGTGTTATAAACCGAGCTAAAGGACTTTGGAATGGTGTTCGCAACACATTCAATGCGCTAAAAAAAGGTACGACTGCAATATTCAACGCAGTCAAAAACTTTGCGTTAAAAGTGTGGTCTAGCATTAAAAACGCTGTCGTTTCAAGAGCAAAAGCTTTATGGTCTGGTGTAAGAAATGCCTGGAACAACCTTAAAAAAGGTACCACTAACATATTCAAGTCAGTTGGTAGTTTCATGAGTTCCAAATGGAATAGTATTAAAACTGGAACAGTCAATAAAGCTAAGTCACTTTGGTCTGGCGTTAAAGGTGCTTGGGGTTCTTTATCCAAAGGAACACGTAACACAATGAATTCCGTCGGTGGTTTCATGTCTAAAAAATGGAAGGACATCAAGAGTGGAACGGTTGATATAGTTACTGGAATGAAAGATAAAATCACTGGTGTTATGAACAAAATGGGTGACGTTATCAAGTCGGTAACTGGTGATATTAAAGGTTTCTTCTCTGGAATGATAGACAAAGTTAAAGGTGGATTAAACAAACTTATCGATGGTGTGAACTGGGTTGGTGGAAAACTTGGTATGGATAAATTACCTAAACTCAAGTTACACACTGGTACTGAACACACTAACACAACGACAAATGTTGTTAAGAATGGCAAGATTGCTCGTGATACTTTTGCCACTGTTGGTGATAAAGGACGTGGAAATGGTCCTAATGGTTTCAGACATGAAGCTATTAAATATCCTAATGGTAAAATGGCGCTTACACCTAACAGAGATACAACAGCGTTCCTACCTAAAGGTTCATCTGTTATGAATGGTATGCAGACACATTCTATGTTAAGCGGATTGCCTAAATTTGCTAAAGGTACTTTATCTAACAAAAAGCCTAAGAAGAAAAAGAAAGGGGATAACTTCTTTGGCGACGTAGCTACTGGTATAAAGGCAGGCACAAAAGTTGCTACTGGTAAAGTTGTAGACAGTGGTAAAGCAGTGGTTAATAAAACACTGGAAACTGCAGCTAAAGGCAAGAAATGGCTTGGAGAAAAAATTGGCGATGTTATGGATTGGATAGACAAGCCTAAAAAGTTATTGGATAAAGTTCTTGAAGGGTTTGGTGTAAATCTAGACGGATTTGGTATTTCTAAAGCTGCAGAGTTACCTTACGATATGATGAAAGGAATGTTTGGTAAACTCAAAAAGGCGGCTGTCGATACATTCACATCTTGGTTTGAAGAACAAGGTGGTGGCGATGGCGGATATATCGACCTTTCTAAAGGTATTAACTTCCCATTCAGTCCGCATGGTAGAGCGCCAGGCTATCCATTCCCTTATCCACACATGGGAATTGATCTTGGATATGTATATGACAAATTGTATTCAGTTGCATCGGGTACAGCAACCGCTAAAACTACAGCAGGCGGTTTTGGTAAACATATGTGGATTAAAAGTGGTAATATGGACTACATTTATGGGCATATGAGTAAACACGCTTTTAGTGGTAGCAAGAAAGTAAAACCAGGTGATTATTTAGGTGTTTCTGGTAATACCGGAATGTCATCTGGACCACATTTACATTTTGAAGTAAGAAAAAATGGCAAGGCTATTGACCCATTAAAATGGTTGAAAGCTAATGATGGCGGTGGCAAAGCCGGCGGTAAATATGGCAGTACAATTAAAAAAGCTTTAGGTATGGCTGGATTGCCACAAACTAGCAAATACATTAAAGCATGGCAAAGTCAAGCTAAGACAGAGTCTACATTTAATCCAAAAGCTAAAAACCCTAGTGGTGCGTCTGGATTGGTGCAAGTTAAGCCAGGGACGTTCAATCAATATAAATTACCTGGTCATGGCAATATTTGGAATCCATTAGACAATTTGATTGCAGGTATGAGATATGCTAAAGCAACTTACGGACCTAAGAAAATGCTTAATAGAATCGGTCATGGTCTACCATATGCTACAGGAGGCTTAATTAATTCATCCGGATTATATAACTTGGCAGAAGAAGGTCATCCGGAGTTTGTAATACCTACAGACCCAAGTAGACAATCAGACGCAATGAAGTTACTCGCTATTGCCACTCAAAAAATAGAAGGCAATAAGAAAAACAAACGCCCTAATCAAATGCGTACGCCTTCCACTAGCAACAATAACGACAACGAAATGATAAATGTTATGGCTAGACAGTTAGAAGCTACACAAAGACAAGTAGAATTGCTAACACAACTTGTAGCTAGTAACCAACGTTTAGAACAGAAACCTACAGGTGTGAGCGAGAAACAACTTAGTCAACAACAAGCTAAAAGGTTAGGTTTAGAATCTTATAGTTTAGGAGGGAGTTTTTAATTGAAAAAAAGAGTGCAAATATTTGATGACGATAAAAGTTTTTATTTAGACGAAGTTATCCCACACATTAGGTTTTTAGAGGCTAGAGAAGAGGATGTGGAAATAATTGTAAACTCCCAAGAAATCAGAGGGACAGATGGTGTAATGATTGGGCCGAGTAACTTCGGTCCTTTTAAATTGATTTTGCGATTTTCTTATTTAGCAGAAGATATAACAGATTATAAGTTGATGAAGTCGAAATTAAGAAACATATTATATCAACGAAAACCCTATTACGTCCTTCATTCAGATATGCCTGGAAAAAAATACGCAGTGTATTGTGAATCTAATGCTATAGAAGATTTAACGAGCAAATTCGGAACGTTTGAAATAACTTTTCAAGTTTATAAAGGATATTCTGAATCGTTGTATAAAACTGATCAATTCTCTTTGTTGTCTGATAAATGGCAGTTTGAAAGTGGAATAATGCCAGATAGAGATATAAGTTATAAGCACACCAGACAAAAATTTTCTATTTACAATGGAAGTAGTGACACAATCAACCCACGTATGCGACATGATTTGCAAATATGGATTAGGTTAAACACTACCACTGGTTTTAGGTTAGTCAACAAAACAACTGGTGATATTTTTGAATACAAGGGTAAGTTGCAAACCAATCAAAGTTTTTTAATTGATGGTGCATACCCCTACATTGAAAATAAAAGGTGTGGGAGATTAACCAACAAGGCAATCATCACATTAGCTCCTGGTTATAACGATTTTGAAATTTGGGGAAGTGTAAGTCGTGTTAATTTACAATTCATTTTCCCTTTTATTTATAGGTAGGTGATGAAGTTGAGTTCAGATATTATAGTTACCGATATTAAAAAGAGTATGTCCGAATTATTGTTAGATTTTGCATATGACACTTTCAAATATGAATATGAACGTAATAACACTCGTCAAATTTCATTCATCGCTTATAAAACAAGTAAAAATGAAGACGTGTATAATTTACTTCAAAACGAATCATTCATTGACTATCAAGGGCAAAGGTATGTAATTAAAAATGCTTCACCATCATTCGACGGTGTTATCCACACTAAAGAAGTTACTGCCACTCACATTATGTTTGAATTCCAAAATCATTATGTGAGTAAAGATGTAGATAGCGAAACGATAAACGAAGATTCAAACGAAGAAAAAAAGGTTTCAATGACACTCAAACAATATTTAGATTATGGTTTCAAAGGTAATAAACAAGGCTATTCTTATGAAATTAAAGGTACGTTCAATTCTAAAGTATCGTTAGAAGAATTGGGGTCTAAGAACGGACTTGAATATCTTGTTGAAGGCGCTGAATTGTTTGGCTATATTTATTATGCTGATAACAAAAAAATATATATTTATGATGACAAAGCGTTTTATATTCAAACAGAAAAAATAATTAGATACAAATATAACAATAGTGAAGTTAAAGCGAGCATTGATACTAAAGATTTAAAAACTGTTATTCGTGGTTATGGTAAGAAACTAACCACATCCGATACAAAGAACTATTCACCAGCTAAACCTGGTGATCTAACATATAGTGGAAAATTTATAAAAGAAGGAACGTGGCGCACCGAAGAAGTCGGAGCGTCTTTTTCGTATACTTTAAATTGCAAATACGGTAATGAAACTGTGGTATTCAATCTTAAACGTATGAGCAAAGGTGGATTATTAGACCTTTATTATGATAACAAAAAAATCGGTGAATATAGTTGCTATAGTAAATCGGCTAATACACAAAAAATCACATTAGACAAAGAAGCGAGCAAAGGCAAGCATATAATCAAAGCAATATTCAAAGGAAAGAAATCAGGTGTCGATTACAAAAAATCTAATTCATGTATGTATGTAGGAACATCTAAAGCGGTTGTGATTAACACTACAGCAAAATTAAAAGGAAAAGATTTGTACAGTTCATATGTTGAGTATAAATCACCAAATTATTCAATTTTCGGTCATAGAGAAGCACCTGATTATTTTGACGAACAAGAAACAGAGTATAACAAAATTAAAGAAAAAATAAAATCCGAATTAAAAGACGAACCAGACATTGAGCTGGATATTAATTACATTGGCAACGAAGATATAGGAGAACGTGATGCAATTTGGTTCATACATGAAATTATGGGCTATAACACAGATTTAAAGGTTGTATCACTTAATAAAACACATCCATTAAATCCAGAACCAGACGAAATAGGTTTTAGTAACAACAAAAAAGACATCGTCCAAATTAGTAATGTGTTAAATAACAAAATAAAAAATGTAAATGCTGCACTAAGTAAATCGAAACTTAACAACATTTATTCTGGTTCGAGTGGTGTCAACGGTTCGATAGTAGGGAGTGTGTTAATAGATGAATAAAGAAATACCAATTGTACGTTTTGAATTTGGCGGAGAAGATGCATTTCCACAAACGCATACAGAAGGTGTTATAGGTTTAGAAGATTTAATCGAATCTATTGTCGCACAATATTTAAGAGGCGACACAACAATCATCGCGCCAACTGGGCAAAGATTCAAACTAACTGTCGATGACAAAGGCGTGTTAGGTACAGAAAGGGTGGATGGATAAAATGTTAAGACTACAAACGAATATGAGTGGTCAGTTAGACCAACGTTGGCGTAATGAAACAATAAGTAATTTCAAAAAGATACAAAAGTTTTCTAACGATTATGAAAGTCATATGATTTTCCATCAATACGATCAGTTGAAAGCACATGACAGCAAACAAATTACTCATGCAAACACTACATTAGATAAGATGATAATTTATTTATTAAATGAAGTTAAAAATTTAGTTGTAGGTGTCGACGGTGATGGCATTAAAGAAGTAACAGATGCACGTGTGGGTCAAGATGGAACGCAACATAATATATTATCTCAAAGACTTTTTACAGATTTCGCAGATGTTTATACAGACATCAATCGTGTAGAAGGAAAACTCAGTTCTATAAACATTGATGAGTATCACCCAGATAAAACTGGTAAGACAGATGTATCTGATTATATTCAAGATGCTTTGAACAGAATTCATAATAATGGTTCAGGTACGCTTTATATCCCTGCTGGTAAATATTTAATAGGTAAAAGACTTATTATTTATGAGAATACAACAGTGAAAATGGATAACAATGCAATTCTTCTTCGTGGTTGGGGTGGCGGTTTCTTCATGAATGGACCAAGCGAAGATGCATTCTACGGTTATGAAGGTCGAGGAAACATCCATTTTGAAGGTGGTACGTTAGATTCTAACTATGAACAAATTGATAAATTCAAAACTACTGCCATTGACATGGTGATATTAAAACATGCAGAGAACATCACCTTTAATAACGTGAAATTCAGAAACTTAATTAGTTATCACTGTGTAGATGCAAACGGTATTAGAAATTTAACGTTTGATAACTGTACATTTGAAGGATTTATAAATCTAACAGGTAGCAATTTTAAAGAAGCTATACAAATAGGTGAATATACTGCTGAAGGTATCGGTGGTGCAGGTCATTTTGATGGGACACCATGTAAAGAAGTTTCAGTAAAAAATTGTACATTTAGAAAGTCAGATATATTAGGTAGTTTTGATGTTGCAATTGGTAATCACTATAGTGTGCATAATATCTATCAAGAAGACATTAAAATTGTAGGGAATACATTCGAGGACATCAAACAAGCAGCAGTTCGACCTTATAAGTGGGTGAATACGAAAATAACAGAGAATTCATTCAGACGTTGCTATGAAGGTGTACGCATTTCATCTGTTGGTGGTGAAGATAAGAGTGCTAGCGATGTAAATGGAATTCCTTCTGGAACGCCACAAGCAGGGCGATTATTTGCTATCAATAACAATTCATTTGAAGAATACAAGAAAACAGGTGTTTCAGTATTTGGACAACAATACAATGGTATAAACGCACCCGTGCAGAACATCAAAGTTACCAATAATTTCTTTGTATCTGATAACAACGATGTAGGTGAAGCAATTGTTATGACCATGTGTGATGATATGCACATTAAAGACAATACAATATCATATGCTTATCGTGGTATTAGATATAAAGGTTGTGTCAATGTGTTTATTGAGAAGAACTATATTAATAATATCAAAACAGAAGGTATGTATAATGAAGTATCACCATACACAGGATATTACGCACAAAATAAATACATTAACATTTTGAACAACCTAGTTAATACTACAGGTAAAAATGGCATATATGTTCAACATGCGTCGTATTCCTTTGTTAGATCTAATACTGTTTCAAATCCAAATACTGATAACATCGACGGTAACGAACGTGGTGGTATTTACTTAAATAACTTTGACACTGGTGAAGTAGCACATAATCACGCCTACGGTTCAGATAAATCATTTGCTATACGTGGTGTTAATATGAAAAACACTACTATATTCAATAACGGTGGCTCTGGCGGCATATTTATAGATGGTGACGCTAATACGAAAATTGGTTATTGGAATGTATCGGACTATAACAACATTATAAAAACGAATACGAAAGGTGTGTATTGATAATGACTATGAATAAACAGACAAATATACCTTTAGAAACTACTGCAAAGTACCAACCATTATCTAATTTAGACGTTAATTTTTACACAAGAGATATTCAAACATCGATATTAAATTTTATTGTAACTAGAAATCACAAACCATTGTTATTGGGTGAAAGTAATGTGGTTACAAATATAAGTTTAGAATTTGAGGATGGATCTATAGTGAGAGATGATTTAACGATAAAGGATGGTATAAATGGTGTTTTATCGTATACATTATCAGATGAAATGTTACGCCACACAGGTAAAGTAACAGGACAAGTTGATATAGCAATTAAAGGGAAAGAGGACACTGTTGTTGAACGGTTGTTCTCTTTTAATATAGCTAAAACTTTAATTGATAGTATAGATGCTGAAACAAAATTAATACACATCAAACGCTTTGCAGATTTAGAGAAGAACATCACTGAAAGATACGAACGAATGGAAGAAACTTTTGCTAACGGCGAGAGTTTAGCACAAGCTGTATTGGATGCATCAGAAAAAGGATTAGATGACCTTAATACAGCAAAGACACAAAGTTTAGAAGAACTTAATGCGTCTAAAGCTAATACATTAAAAGAAATCACAGATACAGGAAGTAATTATACCAACCAATTAAACACAGTCTATAACACGATGGATGAAAAGATTAATAAGTTTAACAGCGATGTTCAGGCTGGAGGTTATGTTAAATCATCAGCTACAGACAACTGGCAAAAATACAAATTAACTAACGATGATGGCACATCAAAAGACTTAACAAAGGCAGACTTATTGAATAATGAGTATCTGAATACTTTAACACCTGGTAGCTACTATGTATCTGGTCCAGTAAGCTCCCCGTCAGGCTCAAGTGGTTTCTTAAATGTCTTACAAAGAGGAACAGTTAAAGTCATTGTTTTCCAGCCTTATAATAAAAACAACTATTATATTAACAGATTTTATAATAACTGGAACGGTTGGACAGATGTACTTGCAGATATGGAAACAACTAAAGGCGCTCAAGATAAAGCAAATAAATCTCTAGCAGATGCAAAAACCTATATAGATAATAGCCTTCAAGATACAGGGTGGCAGGACTTACCATTAATGAGTGGTGTAGAAGCTGATACGACATTAGGACCGTCAGTGTATAGAGTAAAAAATGGGGTTTGTAATATCATATTCAATCTTAAAATGACAGTTTCTAAACCGGAGACTGATTTTCTAACATTACCATCTAATGTCCTTCCAAAATACCCATTTAGTTTTTTTGCTAGAACAAATGGTTACTCAGGTAAAAACCCTGTTAAATGTAGTTATGAAGCAACAGATAAAGTATTTAGAATATGGCAAAACAATGAGAATACGATTAATACAGGTGATTTTGTCTACGGACAATTAACTTATATTGTGGGGTGATTGAATGTATAAACAAGTTTTCGACTATAACGGCAATCCTTATTTAGTATTAACTAATGAAAATGGAAGTTTATCAGAAAAAGATTTAAAAGAACAAGGTGTGTATCAGTATACAGAAATCATGCCACCTAGCAATCTTTATCCACCACGTAAGTTTGATGGTGAAAAATGGTATGGGGCAACAGCAAATGATACAAAAAAAAATGACAACGGAAGCACACAAAAACCCGACCCTTTAGAACTCATAGTTTCACAATTACAAATGCAAATTGCTAAAGGAAATGTACAATTAAGAGAAACTCAAGAAAAACTAGCAAACGCTATGCTTGAGATTTCTAAACTTAAAGGAAGTGTTGAATAATGTGGCCAACATTTGAAAGTATTAAATATTTTTACGACATTAATTGTTATACAAATGAAGATATACAAACCTATGTTGAATTAGGATGTTTAACTAAAGAGGATTACACAAGAATCACTAATGAAGAATATCAAGATAATGAAGAAGATGGAATACCAGAAGGTCACTATTAATTTAGCGGCTTTTTATTTTGTAGAAAGTGGGTGAATGCATGAACGAAATTTTTACAATACGTGATAAACTAGCCACATTATCTTTATTTGGATTAGGCGTGTTTGTAGATGTACGAGGCCTCTACTGGTTCGTAAGTCCCGAAAATGTAACTAAAGAGAGTGCTTTTTATCAAGCGTTAAATGACGTTATGTCCATTTGGATTTGGGGTTTGTTACTGCTTATATTCGGTACTTGTCTGATTCTATCAAGTTTATTTTTCGGCAAACGATCTGTGAAAAATACTTCGGATTACTTTATGTTAATAGGTGGGTTAGGAAGTGCCATCATACACTTCTTAATGTCGTCGGCAGCTGTGTATAATGCACTTAATTGGCTAACGCCAGCACAGTTAATCGTTATAACAGCATGGCTTGGATTTGTCGGTTTCTTAGGTGGTTTGGGTATTTATGAGCGAAGATAAATATGTATTAAGACACGAATGGGAAAAATCAAGGGGCAAGATACACGAACGCATAAACGAAGTGGATAACAAACACACAGACAATTTTAATAGTTTGCTAAATAAAGTAGATAGACAGACATTGGTGCAAGAAAAGTCATTTGAATCACAAGCTAGGTCTGAGAAACATTTAGAAAAAATGAGTGAATCATTATCGACGGTAGGAACTAGAGTTACTGATTTAGAATACGAAACAAAAAGTCATGAGAAAGAAATTAAAAGTTTGCAAGGGACTGTAGAAGCAGAAGCAAAAGGAAATAGAGAAGTAATTGGCTACTGGTTGGGATTTGCGGGTGTTGTATTAGTCCCGCTTATTTCTTTGGTAGCAAACATCTTCTTTAAATAAGTCGGCACTCATGTGTCGGCTTTTATTATTCACAACGATAGGTAAATACATTTCTCGATGCAACACAGGGCGTTTCTCAGCGTCTTATATTTGGAGGTTATTAAATGAAGAGTATTAACTGGAAAATACGTTTCAAAAAGAAATCATTTTGGGTGGCTATCGTTTCGGCGATAGTCCTTTTTGTTAACAATATAACGCAAGCATTAGGATTAAACTATACAGAACAACTGGAACAATTTAGTGATGGTATTAATGGATTATTAGCTGTATTAGTCACATTCGGAGTAATAAACGACCCTACTACTAAAGGGATGAAAGACAGTGGTATTGCACAAACCTATTCAAAACCACGTGATGAAAATGAAAATCCAGTTGAGTATCAGAAAGTGGTTAGTGATGAAAAAATTACACCAGAACGAAAAGAATTAACGCCTGCAGAATTTGACACATCTGAACCATTCACTGATGATACTGACGAAGTAGAATTTGATGTTGCAGATTATGAATATGATGAAGAATTAAAACGTGGCGCTAGTCGTTACCACGATGACGACGTATTGAAAGTGAGTGATGAAGATGACAGCAAAACTAACGCATAAGGAATTTATTAAATTTTTAAAATCAACGGAAGGTAAACAATACGATGAAGATGGATACGCAGCTTTCCAATGTGTTGATTATGCAAACACAGGTTGGTTAAAATTATATGGTCATAAACTGAAAGGTGAAGGCGCTGCAGATATACCAAATGAAAACAATTTCAAAAGAGAAGCAACTGTATATAACAATACTCCAGAATTCTTAGCTAAGCCTGGAGATTTAGTGGTATTTAATAGGAATTATGGTGGCGGTTATGGTCACGTAGCTTGGGTAATTGAAGCTACTTTAAATTACATCATTGTGCTAGAACAAAATTGGTTAGGTGGTGGTTGGACATCTGGAGGTATTTGGAATGGTACAGGTTGGGAAACTGTGACTAAACGCAAACACGATTACGATTTCCCTATGTGGTTTATCCGTCCTAAATTCAAATCAGAAACAAATGAAACTACACCGAAGAAATCAGCACAATCTGCTACTAAATCGACTACAAAGAAAACTTCTGCTAAAAAGAAAATGAAAAAATTAAGTTATATTCGTGATGAAGTAAAAGGTTATCGTTTGCCTAATCGTGGATATAAACCAACGTCAATAACTTTACACAACGACGCAGGAAGTGTTGGTGCTACTGCAGAAGCATATCATCGTGGATTAGTGAATGCCCCTCTATCACGTTTGGAGGCTGGTGTAGCCCATTCATATATAAGTGGGAATACAGTATACCAAGCGTTACCAGAAAGCCGTATAGCGTGGCATACAGCCAATCAGAACGGCAACAAAAACTCATATGGTATAGAAATATGTCAATCGATTGGCGCAAGTGATAAAGTATTCCTAGCTAATGAGCAAGCAGCGTTTCAAGAAGCAGCAAGATTATTAAATAAGTGGGGGTTGAAAGCTAATCGTAATTCAGTGAGAATTCATATGGAATTTTCACAAACTAGCTGTCCACACAGATCAATGAAACTGCATGCTGGTTTCGACCCAGTAACGCAAGGCGTACCTTCACAAGCGATACAACTTAAACTTAAAGACTATTTTATTAAGCAAATTAGGGCTTACCAAGCAGGAAAAGTACCTACTGCAACTGTTGCCAAAGGTACTAGCGCATCAAGTAATACTAAATCAACTGTAGCTGGTGCATGGAAACGTAACAGTTATGGTACATGGTATATGAGCGAGAAGGCACGTTTCACTAACGGTAGTCAACCAATTATGGTTAGAACAACTGGACCATTTAGAAGTTGTCCATACGCTTATGATTTCCAACCAGGTGGATGGTGTGATTATACAAGCGTTTTACTCCAAGATAACCACGTATGGATTGAATACGAATGGAAAAATAAAAGATACTACCTTCCAATCAGAAATTGGGATGGCACGCCTCCTCCACGTCATTCTGTGGGAAGTTTGTGGGGGGTTATTTCATAAAGTGTGTATAATGTAGATACCACGTAATCATACTAGGGTAGGCACATAGCGGTGCTTGCCCTATTTTTTTGTGGTATAATATATATAAAGTAGTTGTAAGTAAATACTTATTTAAACCTACGCCACCCACACATGTCACTGGGTGGTTTTTTTATGAATAAAAGTTATATTTAGATGAAGGAACTGGATTAAGTAGAATTAGTTTAATGGATATTGTAGAGATAAAATAAACCCACCTTAATTGGTGGGTCACGTGTCAAATACGTGTCAAAATGTTTCTGTTTCGTTCTATTTCTTTCTAAAGTATATACTCAAAAATCCTTTAGTTATGCGGTTTTCGATTATATCCGAAAGTATACAAATGCCCTCCGTTTCCGTAAAAACAGAAAAATCATTCCAAGTGAATACTTTGGATAACAAAAGAACGTTGTTAAATCAGCGTTCTTTTTATTTTGTGAAAAATACATAAAAGTGAATCCTATAAATTTTGGTCAACTTGTGGACAATTTGACCAGTTTTAAAATTATTTTGTCCGTTTAGTTGTCCAATTAAAAATTAAGGGCTTCATCTAGCTGATTATCTTCATATGATTTTAATTTTTCATGTATATGACTATATACGCTCCAAGTAATTTCAAAGTTTGCATGACCTATTATTCTCTTTCAATATATACATTTCCATTTATTAGTTTACGGTGGTTATGTGTGCGATTGTACAATATAATTTTTATAAAAAATATTGTGTGATTCATAAAAGAGGAAAATTCACATACTTAAAATTGTTTTGGTATCTTATCCTTTTTAATGTAGGTGGATAGTACGTTTTTAACAAAAGAACGTATGCAAGAGTTGAAAAAAGCATTTATTAGAGTATATGTATTGCAAAACAACTCCCTATAAAGTTTAAACATCAAACCTATAGAAATATATTACGGAAAATGTATGAAATAGACGGCACAAAAGAATTTAGAAATCTACTAAGCGATATGGGAGACGAATAAACATAAAATATCGCCAATTATGGCTATAAAAAGTTAATTACTTAATACTTTAATTATTAATACGATGAATGCTATTGGAATTGCTGTAGCTAATATAATCGCAAGGATAGTAAGTATTACAAGTATAGTTGTAAACATATAGAAAACTCCTTCATAAAGTTGATAAGTTAATTACAACATATTGAAGAGAGCATTTAAACAAGCCTTACAAGAATGTCATTTCTTCTTGCGTGTGAAATATTCAATTATTCCTATTACAATGAATACAGGTAAAAAGATTAATAATGTATAAATGATAAGGCTCATATTAGTACTCCTAATGAATTGGATACTATTATATTTAAACATTTTAGGTAGTGTGAGTTAAATAAAATGACAAAATTGTCACATAAGTTGGACAGCGAGTAAATATAGAAGTTAGATAAAAAAACCACCCAGTTAAGGATGGGGAATGTTACTTATTCGTAAGTAATTTGATACCACGAATGATGTTAAAAAGGAAGAAAATACCTGCAATTAGTAATAAAAATATTCCTATTCCGAATGAAACATTAGATATTACTTCTTGATTGTCAAAAGGTTTATCGAAGACTTCTCGAGAAAAGATGAAACCTACATTTGCTAAGAAAAAGAAAATATATACCCAAATGTGATTAAATAATGCTTTTCTACCATGTGTAGAAGTTGGCTTTTCAGCTAATATCCAAACTAATATTGGAAATATAATTGGTGCGAAAAGCATACTGAAATAACTTAGTGCAGATAAAATATTTTGACTTTTATTATGATGTTCCAATTTAATCGCCTCCAACACAATTAAAACATTTTAAAAAATAAATTTGAAGCAATATATAAAACCTAACGATATTGTTAGATATGGGATAACGTTTAAATTACTAACACATTAGATCAATTAGTAATACAAGTAGAACAATGGAATGTAGATAAAAACTTACATAATGGTAATCCAGAGAGGCGAACATTAAAATTCTATGAAGAAGCTGGTAAAGTCGGTGCAACATTATCACATAACAAATGGAAGATTTAAAAGACGGTAAAGATAATAAAGTATTCTCATTAAGTTGACGTAAGTAATACGTTGATTTAAAGGTTTTTGTTATGTCCGGATAATTTTCGATAAATACGTAAAACAAATTATGCGACAATATTAGAAATGACAATTGCCTTTCAGTAAAACATAAAAGTAAGTTTGAATGAATACTTTAGTTGTGAATGGGGACAGAATAGAGGATGTTTTATTAATATATAGTTTTATTTTCCGTTATTGCAATGTGGCTAGAGAATCATTGCTCATACTTAAGCCCCACTAACTCAATATATTGAGTTAGTGGGGCTTGAATTTATTTTGTTTTTTTACTTATTAAGTTTCTAATTCCTCTTACAATATAACCGACAATCAGTGTTCTAAAAACACGTTTTATAATATTCATAAATTTTTACCTCCTAAACGAAACTCATACATGCTACTTACATACTTTTACCCATTTTTTATAAGTGTAATGAAAATATAGGGGTATTTTTTAAAACGTTAGTTTAAAACTATTTTTCGAAAGAAATAAGCCCGTTCTCATCTGCTTTGTTAAAGAAAATTGTTAAGATACCACTAATGATAGCAATAATATAGGGAATACCAGTCCAGAAAAATATTAAGTGAATAATACCTTGTAGCAATTGGTTTGAGTAAAATTTATGGATGCCACACCATCCTAAAAGAAATGCAAGCACGACGTAAATGACTTTGTTTACTTTCATGTGTATAATATCCTTTCGTTATCTAGATTGTTATTTTAATTATCTCTTAAATAGTAGAATTGAACAAACAAAACAATGTGACAAAATTTGAGTTATAAAGTTGTTATTACATCGAAATTTTAATTTGATTCATATATAATAGAATTAATCATTGCTATAAATAAAGGAGAAATCAAATGATTAGAAAAGCTAAACCTAGTGACAAAAAAGATATTGCAGAATTATGTTATATCATTTGGAGTCAATTAGATATAGATATGGTAAAAGAAGTCGAAAAGTTTCGTTTGCTTAATATAATGGAACAAAGCATGGTAGATGTAAAATATAGAGGGCATATTAGTAATGTATGGGTGTATGAAATTGATGGCAATGTAGCAGGATGTTTAATTGCATATCCAGGCAATAAGGAATTAGAACTGGAACAAGCGTGGCTAGACATGGATTTAGAAGCAGATATAAAATCCTATGGTACACCTATGCCTATGAAAGAGGCTAATGATGATGAATGGTATATTGAAACTGTAGCAACATTTCCTCATTACCGTGGGAATGGTGTAGCAACGAAATTGATCAAACATGTCATTGCGAACTACCCAGATGAAAAATGGAGTTTAAATTGTGATATAGATAATCTTACAGCATTACGCGTCTATGAAAAATTAGGTTTTGAAATTACGAGCGAATTTGATTTATATGGTCATATGCATTATCACTTAGTACATATTTAGCGTTTATTTGTTAAAAATAAAAAATCGTTCATCAAATGAATGAAGAACGATTTTGTATATATAAGCATAAAGCTTTAAATTAGTTGTTATTAAATACCACCTAATAGAGCACTTATATAGATACCTAATGCATAAAGGAAACCAAAGAAAGTATTAGTTTTTCCTGTAGCAGCCATTGCAGGCATCATTGTTTCGGGTGTGTCGTTCTTTTTAAATCTTCTAACTGCTTTGATTGGCATTGGGAATGACAATAAGGCTAGCAAGAAGAAAATTGAACCACCAGGTTTAAAGAAAGTGATGTAGATAACGAGTAAATAAGCAACGATATACATCAATGCTAAAAAGCGTACAGCATTATTTTTCCCTAATAAAATGGGTAATGTTTTTCGGCCGCTTGCCTTATCTTTTGCCCAATCTCTGATATTATTGCCCATATTGATAAGTCCAATTGTGATTACGATTGGAATACTAATCCATACTGCTAGACTTTGTAAATTACCAGTTTGGATAAAGAAGGCAATTAAAATAATGATCATGCCCATAAAAATGCCGGAGAATAGTTCGCCAAAAGGCGTCCAAGAAATAGGGAATGGTCCACCCGTATATAAGTAACCTACGGCCATGCATACTAACCCAATCGGTAGTAACCAGAATGAACTTTGGGAAGCGATAAATATGCCTAATATTGCTGCGATAATATAGAACGTTATGGCTAAGTTCATGACTAATTTTGGACTCATGCCATTACGCACAATTGCGCCACCGATACCTACTGAAGTATGGTCATCTAAGCCTTTTTTAAAATCATAGTATTCGTTAAACATGTTAGTGGCTGCTTGGATAAGTAAACAAGCGACTAACATAGCTATGAATAAGCTAAGTTTTAGATGATCTTCACTACCTAGGAGGAATATTTTTGCAGTTGCAGTACCTACTAAAACTGGAACCACTGCAGCAGTCAAAGTGTGTGGCCGCATTAGATGCCAGTATTTTCTGACTGTTGAATATTGTTGGTATTGAGATGCCATAATAATTTACCTCGAATTCTTTTAATATAATTAATTTTTATCAAATTAATTTTAATAGAAGAAGTTGTAAAGGTCAACTTACGTAAAAAATGTCTTCATGAAATAAGCTGAAAAACGTACACAGATTGTGAAAAGTGGTACAATATTATAATGAGTGTAAACAGATAATGAAATGAAAGAAGTGAAATAGATGACTTTAGATGTCAAGGAAAGTGAAATTGTCGAAGCGGTATACGAAAGTAACCAAACTTGGGTTTCTGTAGAAGCAAAATTAGATTATGAATTAGAACCTACATTATTATTTCATTTAACCGAAGATTGTGCAGGAGACCGTTTTTATTTCAAGAAAAATGACAACGAAACTTCATTCTTTGGCTATCATGCTATTACGAGATTTAAAAACGATTTTGAAAATAAACAATCTATTTTTCGTGAGTGGGAAAAGTATAAAAATGATATTGAGTTAATACATCCAAATTCTGAAAAACATCATTTGAAAATCTGTGGTGGTTTCCAATTTTCAACACACAAATCAGGTGATGAATGGCGTGAGTTTGGCATTAATCATTTTGTCTTGCCTGAAGTACTCGTCACTATGGAAGAGGGACAATCTTTTATAACGTATACTGTCGAAGCTGATAAGTTTGAGATGGATGCTTTCTTAGCAATTATTGACAAACTTACGCAAAAGGACGTTCAACCTAGTGATGAGATAGGGGAAATAAAAAGAATTGACGATATCTATAAAGACGAATGGCGTGACCTAGTTAAAGATACAATTGATATTTTAGATGAAAATAAAAAAATTGTACTTGCAAGAAAAAGACTTATTATGTTTGATAAAAACATTAATATTCCATATATATTAAATAGGGCAATGCAAGGTGAACATAATAGCTATTTATTTGTGCTTGAATCAAAGGACAGTGTGTTTTTCTCTCAAACCCCTGAGCAATTAATGGAAGTAAAAGATGATGTGCTATCAACTAAAGCAGTTGCTGGTACGATTAAAAGAACACATCGAGATGATATAGATAAGGCAAACATTGATGCATTTTTAAATGATCAAAAAAATTTAAATGAGCATCATTTTGTTGTGAAAAGTATATTAAATGATATCAAGCCTTATGTAGAGCAAATAACATTTAATAAAAAACCACAAATTTTAACGAACGATCATTTATACCATTTATATACAAAAATTGAAGGGCATTTAATCCAGAATTCATATATTGGATTATTGGATAATCTTCATCCTACACCAGCATTAGGTGGTTATCCTAAAGAAGAAGCTATTTCTTATATTGAAAACAATGAGTTTGGTACTCGAGGTCTATATGGCGCTCCAGTAGGTTATATTGATATGTATGATAACTGTGAGTTTGTCGTAGCGATTCGATCTATGTTAATTAAAAAGAATCAAGCTACATTGTTTGCTGGGTGCGGTATTGTACAAAATTCTGATGCTGATAGTGAAGTAGAAGAAACAGCTGTTAAATTCAATCCGATGATGAAAGCTTTAGGAGTAGAGAAATATGAATAATTACACAGATGCTTTAACAAAACAAGTTTTTACATTAGTCTCAGAACTATATGCATATGGCATAAGAGAAGTGGTAATAAGCCCTGGTTCACGTTCAACACCTTTAGCTATTGCTATAGAGGCACATCCTAAATTAAAATCTTGGATTCATCCAGATGAACGTAGTGCTGCTTTTTTTGCAATGGGATTAATGAAAGGCAGTGAAAGACCAGTTGCAATTTTATGTACATCAGGTACTGCGGCTGCCAATTATACACCTGCGATTGCAGAAAGTAATTTAAGTCATTTACCATTAGTCGTTTTGACGAGTGATAGACCACATGAATTAAGGGGAATAGGTGCACCTCAAGCGATAAATCAAACAAATATGTTTGAGAACTATGTTCAATATCAATTTGATTTTCCAATAGCGGATGCTGATGAAGCACAAGATTATTTGTTAGACACTATAAAGTTTCAAATGCAAAAAGCAAGTCAATATTTTTATGGGCCACATCGTGGGCCAATACATTTGAATTTACCATTTAGGGAACCATTAACTCCTAACTTAGAAAAAGTAGAATGGTTAAGTTCAGATAGCAAGATATTGCCACATTATCAAAAGACAGCAAGTTTGAATGAAATCAAAGCGGTTATGCAAAAACGCAAAGGACTTATTGTTGTAGGTGATATGCAACATCAAGATGTCGATCAAATACTTACTTTTGCGACGATTCATGACATGCCTATATTTGCAGACCCTTTGAGCCAATTACGTAAAGAACATCATCCTAATGTAGTGACTACTTATGATTTATTGTATAGGTCGGGGTTATCTATAAATGCTGATTTTATTATTCGCGTAGGTAAACCAGTGATTTCTAAAAAAGTAAATCAATGGTTAAAAGCCACAGAAGCTTTTCAAATATTAGTGCAAAATAATGATCAACCAGATGCATTTCCAAAGGTACCACATGTATCTTACGAAATGTCTACCAATGATTTCTTTAGACAACTATCTGAAATTCCTACTGTAGAACGCAAAAATTGGTTAGAAAAATGGCAGTCATTAGAAAAACAAGCACATATTCAAATCAAAGACTATTTGAGAACTGCTACAGATGAATCAGCCTTTGTAGCGAATGTATTGGATAAATTAACAAAAGAAGATGCGCTGTTTGTTAGCAATAGTATGCCAATCCGTGATGTCGATAATTTATTTGTAGATTGTGAAGCAGAGGTTTATGCTAATAGAGGAGCTAATGGCATAGATGGTGTTGTTTCTACTGCGATAGGAATGGCGGCACATAAACGCGTAACACTATTAATAGGTGATTTAGCATTCTATCATGATATGAATGGTCTGCTCATGTCAAAATTAAATAATATCAACTTAAATATCATACTCTTAAATAATAATGGCGGCGGAATTTTCTCCTTTCTACCACAAAAGTCGTCAGCTGATATTTATTTTGAAAGACTTTTTGGTACACCGACAGGATTAAACTTTGAACATGCTGCATTACTTTATGATTTCTCTTACAGATGTTTTGAAACAATTGAAACTTTTAAATATGCTGAGCTATCAAAACTTGGTGCGCATATATATGAAATTATTACAAACCGTGATGAGAATTTAAATCAACACCAAAATCTCTATACGAAATTGAGTGATATTATCGATGTTACATTATAAATTTCATCAAGCAACAAATAACTCAAAAGATTTACTCGTATTATTGCATGGATTTATAAGTGATCAATCGACATTCGATGAACATATCAAAACGTTCACAGATGAAATAAATGTATTAACTATTGACTTGCCAGGTCATGGGCTTGATCAATCAAGTGAAAATCATACTTGGAATTTTGAATTTATTTGCGAATCATTAGATGATACACTAACTTCATTTAAGTCATCATATCGTATTTTTTTACATGGTTATTCTATGGGTGGTAGAATTGCTTTATATTACGCACTTCATGGAACACATCACATAGATGGTTTAATATTGGAAAGTAGTTCTCCAGGTATTGCAGATGAAGATGATCGCATAGAAAGAATACAAATTGATCAAGCGCGTGCAAAAGTTTTAGAAATAGCAGGATTAGAAGTTTTTGTAAATGATTGGGAAAAATTGCCTTTATTTCAAAGTCAGTATGGTTTAAGTACAGAAATAAAACAAAAAATTCGTCGAATGCGATTGCAACAAAACCCTATACAATTAGCAAAAGCTTTAAGAGACTATGGCACAGGCCATATGCCCAATTTATGGCCCGAAATAGCAAACATTACAGTTCCAACGTGTATAATTGTAGGAAGTTTAGATGAAAAATTTATAAAAACTGCTTATAATATGTGCGATTTAATACCAGAAACAAGCTTATATGAAGTTGATGGTAGTGGTCATACTGTACATGTGGAAGAAATGACAGAATTTGATAAAATAGTGTTAGGTTTTATTTTTAAGGAGGAGCAAAATGACTAGACAATGGGAAACAATTAAAGAATATAAAGAGATTAAGTACGAATTTTATAATGGTATAGCAAAAGTAACTATCAATAGACCTGAAGTTCGTAATGCATTTACACCAAATACGGTACAAGAAATGATAGATGCTTTTACAAGAGCTAGAGATGACCAACGTATTTCAGTTATTGTCTTAACAGGTGAAGGTGAAAAGGCATTTTGTTCAGGTGGAGACCAAAAAGTACGTGGCCATGGTGGTTATGTTGGTGATGACCAAATTCCGCGTCTTAATGTGTTGGATTTACAAAGACTTATACGTATTATTCCAAAACCAGTAATTGCGATGGTTAGAGGATATGCTATCGGTGGAGGAAATGTCTTGAATGTTGTTTGTGACTTAACAATCGCCGCAGATAATGCAATATTTGGTCAAACAGGACCAAAAGTAGGATCATTTGATGCTGGTTATGGTTCAGGATATTTAGCCCGCATTGTAGGACATAAAAAAGCACGTGAAATTTGGTATTTATGCCGTCAATATAATGCACAAGAAGCTTTAGATATGGGCTTAGTAAATACCGTTGTACCTTTAGCTGATATAGAGGATGAAACAGTAAAATGGTGTGAAGAAATCATGCAACATTCTCCTACAGCATTAAGATTCTTAAAAGCGGCAATGAACGCTGATACTGACGGATTAGCAGGATTACAACAAATGGCGGGCGATGCTACGCTATTGTATTATACAACTGATGAAGCTAAAGAAGGTAGAGATGCGTTTAAGGAAAAACGTAACCCTGATTTTGATCAATTCCCTAAATTTCCGTAAGCAAAATTGCTTAAATGCAATACATTAATAAATTAATGTGTTGTGACTATAAGTTATGAGGCTAAGCTAACAAAAATCGTTAATTTCTATTAGATAATATAGAAATTAACGATTTTTTTATACAATTTTATAGCCATTTATTCACTATTTTATACTTAGTCGTAAGTATTAGGATCAAAAAAAGTGTTCAAATTCATAAATCCAATATTTATAAAATATACATTTCATTAAAGAAAAAGTTGAAATATAATATGAAAGTATAATTTTTACATTTATTATTAAAAAGCAATTGTAAAACATGTAAATTGAGTGAAATTCGTTTTCAGAATATTCTATTGACTAATACTAGTAATGTTAAAATTTTTAAACATTTTGTTATTATATTTGACCAAAAATAAAATTTCTATTAATATAATAAAAAAGGGCAGAGGAGAGTAATGAATGGCACAATATAAAAATAAAGACCTTATGCAGGATATGTGTTTTCTGTTTTATGTTTCTAGTAAAGAGATAGTAAATAAATTTAATAAACATCTAAAGCAGTATGATATTAGCTTTCCCAATTATGTGGTGATGTTATATATTGAAAATTCGAAACCTGTATTTATAAAAACCTTATGCGATCAATTATATTTAGATTCCGGTACAATAAGCCCAATTATTAAAAGACTCGAAAAAAAAGGATTAATTGAACGTATGAGAACAGAAGAGGATGAGCGTAGAGTTAAAGTCCAATTGACAAAAAGGGAAGTGGGTTAAAAGAGAAATTTGAACAAATTTCAGATGAAGTTTTAACACAGTTTAATATGAGTTCGGAAGATATAGATATATATTATAAATTAATGAAAAAATTTGCTGAAAAAAACATCTATCAATAAAGCTTATATATCTGAAAAATAAATCATAATATAAAAGAAGCCCGTAAATGAATTTTCTTTGAAATTCATTTACGAGCCTCTTTTATATCGTATTTCCTAAAACGTAGATGTTTTTGCAGAAATTCACCTCTGTCTAAATATGTAGACATATATCAGTAAAGTTCCCCTCATACGCCTCATTTCAACGAATCAATTTAAATACAAGTATTTTAATCACTATAATGACTGACTGTATGTTACAGTTCATCAATTTTTATGCTGAAGTCTGATGTTGGATGTTAATACGCATAAAACAACATGTATGTATTCAATTAGGTTTTAGTCTCAAATATTGAATACATATATAGGTATAGTTAACATTAATAAAAATATTTAAACTACAACTTAACATATTGTTATTTATAGTGTTCTTTTATATAAAGCTCTAATCTTCTCATAGCTTCTTTTAAAGCATCAAGTTCATAGGCGTAAGAAATACGCACATGGCCTTTACCGATATCTGTAAAAGCAGAACCTGGTACCATTGCAACATGTGCTTTTTCAAGTACATCTACGCAAAAATCAAAATCATTTTCAGTGAAATTTTCAATACTTGAGAAGATATAAAAAGCACCTTCTGGTTTAGCGTCGAGTTTAAAACCTAAAGCCTGAAGTTTTGTGATTAAAAAATCTCGTCTTTCAATATATGCTTTGTTCATATAATGAGGTGCGTCTAATCCTTCGTTTAAAGCTGCTATACAAGCAATTTGAGCAGGTACATTTGCGCATATACAATTATAAGCATGCATATATGTTAACTTTTCAATTAAATATTCAGGACCTATTAAAAAACCAATACGAATACCAGTAGCAGAATGAGATTTACTTAATCCACTTACAAGCAATAATTGATCACGGATTGATTCAAATTCAGCAAAAGAAGAGTGTTTATTACTAAACGTATTCTCTGCATAAATTTCATCACTAATGATAAAAATCTCTTCATTTTTTAACATTTCTGTAAGTGCATGAATTTCATCATAAGTTAAAATAACACCAGTGGGATTTGTTGGATAATTTAAAAGAACTGCTTTTGTTTTTGACGATATATTTTGCTTGATTGCTTCAGGTGTTATTTTGAAATTTGTTTTTGTAGTGTCGATATATACAGGAACGCCACCTAGTGTTTTAATTAATGGGATATAACCGGCATAAATAGGGCTTGGGATTAATATTTCATCACCTGGGTTAATAATGCTTCTCAAAGCTGTGTCTAGTGCTTCACTAGCACCATTTGTAATAATGATTTCATCAGAACTATAATGAAAACCATAGCGCTGTTTAAAATAACGACTGACTGCATTACGTGTTTCAAGTAACCCTTTGTTATGGGAATATTTTGTTTGGTTTTCTTTTATTGCATTAATATATGCGTTTTTTACAACATCAGGCATAGGAAAATCTGGTTGTCCAATTGTTAAATTGATACAATCATCAATATCTTTAATTTTATTTGAAAATTGCCTAATACTTGGTGCCGTTAAATATTTAGAATTGTCGTTTAAAGATAGCTTCATTGTTTTTCACCTCAAAATAAAAATACCGATCTGTAGATAAATAAGTATGATTAGCTTTTAATATCAAATTAATACTATCATAACATATTTGAATCAACTACAAATCGGTTGAATATTGTATTAATCTTTAAAATTAGCAGGGGATTGTAAGTTTATGACTGGGTTGGTCCACTTAGATATAAATCTTGTTGATAATACATATACAATAATACTTGTGAGTAAGATTAGATATATATATGTCATTATAGAAATCTGATCTTTAAATGGATAAATATCAAACCCACGAATAATACCAATTACAATGCCGTGTAGTAAATATACATACATTGTGCGACGACCAATGTATGTGAAAAACCTTTCTTTTTCAGGAACTAAATTAAGGAAAGAAAACATTGTAATTAAAATAATAAAGTATAATAGTAATCGTTTAATTGGACTATATAAATCTTGTTTACCTTCCAGTGACATATACGGTGAATCACCTAAAAGCCAATCAGCATTTATAGGATGTAAAGTATAGATGATATAAAAAAGGAGTAGGATGCTGACAGCGATCGGCATGAATTTTTTACTTCTTAATAAACGTGTATGTTCACTAGTAAATAAATAACCTAAATAAAAAATAGGGAAGAACATGATTGTTCTTGAAAAACTTAAATAATTGTCAATATCATCTGAATAACCTGCAAATAAAGAAATAATGATGGATATTGGTAATACAAAATATGGTTTATAATCTTTGACTATAACTAATATGACATGGAAGAAGAATAATGTAAGTAAAAACCATAATGCAAATACAGGGTCAAATGGATCAAATTTAACACTGTCTTCCTTTCCAGTGAAATAGTAGTAAAAGGTAAAAAAGCCAAAGAAAATAAAATAAGGTACCAATAATTTTTTTGAAACTTTTTCTAGATAACCAGCCTTGCCTGCTTTTTTAGCAAAATAACCTGAGATGAATAAAAAGCATGGCATATGGAAACTATATATAGTTAAATAAAGTGACGAAAGATATTTACTTTCTTCAGTATATGGTTGTAATAAATGACCAAATACAACAAGAAATATTAATATCATTCTCGCATTGTCAAAGAAATAATCTCTTTCTTTTATCTGTGTCATGTAGTTGCTCCTTTTTTAATGCTGGTAAAAATTTATAATCACTGTTACTAATTTATTATAAAACATATGACAAATGCAACAAAACCGACTGTTTTGTAGATTATTATTGTATATTATGAGGAATAACATTATAATATTAGAAAATAAAATAATAAATTTAAATGCTATTGAACATTTTAATTAAAGTAGTGGAGATGAAACAACATGTATAAACAACTAGAACAATTAATTACACTTACAAGTAATGATTTAAATTTAGTCAGTAGAAGGTTCGGTCAACGTACAGATTTAACTTCCGAACAGTTAGAAATGTTAAGGATTTTGTATCATTATAATGTGTTATCGCAGTACGATTTAACAATGAAAATTAATAAAGAACAGTCTATAGTGTCTAGGTGGATCAAAAAGTTATGCCAAATGGGCTATATTACCAGCAAACAGTCAAATAAAGATTTAAGGTGTAAAGATTTAATGATTACAGAAAAAACGAAAGCCCTTGTCCAGCAAATTAACGAAGTTAGGGTAGCTTTGATTGAAGCAAGATGTCAAAATTTAACATCAAATGATATTGAAAACTTAAATTACTTATTAAATAAATTAAACAAC
This sequence comes from Staphylococcus sp. GDY8P94P, assembly GCF_017892255.1. Lineage (NCBI taxonomy): Bacteria > Bacillati > Bacillota > Bacilli > Caryophanales > Staphylococcaceae > Staphylococcus > Staphylococcus sp. GDY8P94P. Next base: position 107,868 of record NZ_JAESKU010000001.1, on the reverse strand, counting down.
CATCATAATTATATAAAATAGACGATAAACAATCGTTAAAATTTCTAGCAGCATCTGATAATAAAAATTAAAAATGACTGCAACAAAATTTTTATGATTAAAATATAGAACTAATCCCTATGAATAAGGATTAGTTCTTTTTAATGTTATAAAGCTCAAATTAATCAAAACGTTTAGAAACAGAAAGTTAAAATTCATATTTAATAATTGAAAAAGAGTTTGAATTACCCAAAAAAAGTTATTGTCATAGTTTTAAAGGTTTCTAAAATAATTTGGAAAATCCGTGTTGCTATAAAATAAACAAAGCAATGTGACTAATAAACAGAACTATAGGCTCTAGTTAGTAATAGAATCCCTAAATTGTATCACATTATATAAAAACTAAACCTTAGGTAAAATTTCACCTAAGGTTTATCTATGTTTTTAAATATACATAATTATGGTTTCTTGTTATTTATATGTGTTTATATCAAAATATTTACCTAATTTATTCATAGAATCATAGAACCCTTTAATACGTGTAGCATTATGAGATGCCCATGCTACATCAGTTGCATATTGATGTACGCCTGGATTATCAGGGTTCCAACGCATTTTATATAAAGTGTTTTGCCCTTGATTGATGTATGAATTAGCGATGAATTTAGCACCACCGACAATTGCTTTTTTAACAGTATCCCAACCATTATTTTTAGCGGTAGCAAAACCTTGTTTTACAGGATCTTTATCAACTGCTCCAATACCGAACATATTGTAATATTTATTAGCACCATTAGTAACAACTTTATTATTTACTACGTCGCCACCATTAGCAAGTTTAGAAGTACCGTTTCCAGTTTCAAGTAGAGCATGAGAAACTAAGTAAACTTCATTAATATTATAAGTTTTTGCAGCTTCACTAAATGCTTCACCTTGACCTTCTAATATACCTTTACCAACTAGTAATTTATCTAAATCAGTACCAGAAATATTTTGAGATTTATCTAGGCGTAAGAATTGGTATTTTTGGGTTGGATCTTTAGCAAGTTTACTACTATTCATAGCATTTTTAATCTCACTCGCTGTTGCATCTTCCCATTTTCCAGGTGTACGTTGAATTTGAGGTTTGAATTTCATACCATGTTGTAACGCGACAGCCTGATCTAAAGTAAGATTAGATTTATAATATTTTACTAGTTCTTTACGCAAATCACTTTCTTTAATCCAAACAATTTTACCGTTTGATAACTTACCATGATACCAAGTTACACCATTAATGATTTGTTTTTCAAAAACAGTAAAGATGCTTTCATGGAAACCTTTCAATGATCCAGCTGATTTTGTAGCGTTAGGATTCAAGTAATAATTACCGCTTGCATTGTAAATAACATAGTCGAATTTTTGTGGTGTGACAGCTGATTGTGTTTGAGCTTTATTTAAATCTTTAGCTGAAATCCATCCAGTTTTATTATTTACATTTCCATATAGATACTCATCTTTATCAACAAACACAGATTTTGATGCGTTAAATTTACTATTCTTAATATTATTTTGAGTATCTAATTGCTGAGCTTTTGTACCCCATGGAATTGCATATAAACCATTGTTCGTTGCTTTTACAGTATATTGTCCAGTTTTAGCTTTTGTTTTGCTTAAGTCACGAGTATTTATATCTTTAGTATTAACCCAACCAATAGGTGTATTTTGTTTAGTATTTTGAATTAACACGTAAGTGTTATTACCTTGCGTACGTTGTTTAGTTACCGTATACGTACGGCCAGCAAATTTCGAAGCATTTTTACCTTTTTTATCATAAACAGTTGCTTTAATACCAGAATTATTTGTATTTAATTGTCCGATTTTACTAACTGATGTCGTTGGTGTAGCAGTAGCTTTTGTAACTGCTTCCTTAACAGTGATATCACCTGTTTGCATCCAACCCAAGTTAGTATTTGTTTTATTATCTGTAATTAAATAAAATGAATTATTTCCTAATGTAGCTTTTTTACTTAATTTATAAGTTTTACCATTTACATAAGATTTTTGAATACCTTTTTTATCATATACAGATGTATAAACACCATGATTTGTCTTAGCCACTGTACCTTGTTGATTTGTAAGTGTATTGACAGTTAAATGATTATTTGTAGTAGGGGAAGTAGCTGTTTTGCTTGTCGAAGTTAATTTACTTAAGCTTACCCAACCAGATAAATTATTTACTGTGCCATAAACATAATTTGTTTTGCCAATTTGCTGTTGTTTTGATGCTTTGAATGTTTGACTAGAACTACCTGAAACTGTGCCTGCTTTTTGAGAACTAGTGCCCCAAGGTACAGTATAAACAACTTCACCAGGTTTGATTTTATAGGATTGGTTGTTTTTAACAACAGACTTAGCAGAGTTATAACTTACATCATTTTGATGTACCCATCCTATTAAATCACCTTTATTATAATCAGAAACTAAATAAAAGTTTTTGTTTCCTAAAGTGGCTGATTTTGTAACTTTTAAAGTTTGATTTGTTTTACTTGTTTTCTTACCATTTTGATCATAAACAGTGGTATATAAACCATCATTACTTGTATTTATACGAGCAACACCGTTGTTAGTTGATACTGTTAATTTACCAGTATTAGTAGATGGTTTTGTAGTAGACCCATTTGATTCGTTCTTGCTTCCACTTGTACTTCCAGATGAAGTAGTACCCCAAGCAGCAGCTTTACCTGTTTTAATTAAATATTTTTCATAAATTAAATCATAAAGTTCATCGTAACTATAATTATGGTTAGCTAAATAACCATGAGGGTCGATATGATCTGATCCACCTAAATAATTACTTACAGCTTTATGCGTCCAAACAGTTCCAACACCATCGTACTCAGCGCTATCAGGAGCAAGTCCATAATATTGTAGGTTTGTAGCTGCATAGTCTGCGTAGTTATTGATTGAACGCGCAAATGAATCATAGTCATGTGTATGGACTAATTCTACATGAATAAAGCGATCGTTTGCAGCTGGGCCAGCTCCCCATGCTAAATAATCTGTATTTGCTGTTTCAATTATACGATTACCATCTACATATGCATGTACAAATGCGCTATTATAATTATTTTTCATGTAATTAATTTCACCAGTAATTGTTGAATTATCGTTTGCAGTATCATGCATAACGATACCTTCAGGTTTACCATAACGATATTGGTATTTTGGTAAATAACTTGCGATATCTTGTTCATAGTTAGGTGCTTTGAAGTTGTTTTTACGAATATAATTATTTATTGATGAATTTACTTTTGGCGTATATTTAGGTAATGAACTTTTAGTTGTAGATTCTTTAGTGACAGCTGATCTTGTAGCTATAGTAGGAGTACTAACTAATCTAGCCATTCTTAATTTTGGTGTTGCATCACTTTTATAAATTTGACCCGTTTTAGCTGAAGTATTTATATCTGAATCTAAAGTATTAACCTTTTCAGTTTGTGCTTCTTTGTTAGAATCATTTGTAGTAGTTGAATCGTCAGAGCTTACCTCTGTATTAGAAACCTCTGAATCATTATCATTTTGAGTAACATTAGTGCTGTCATCTTTATCATCTGCAACGTTAGTGTTGTCGTCTTTGTCTTCAGTCTCGTTAGAAGCATTATGAGTTTCATTTTCAGTATCAGAAGTTGAATCGTCAGAGCTTACCTCTGTATTAGAAACTTCTGAATCATTATCGTTTTGAGTAACACTAGTACTGTCATCTTTATCATCTGCAACGTTAGTGTTATCGTCTTTGTCTTCAGTCTCGTTAGAAGCATTATGAGTTTCATTTTCAGCATCAGAAGTTGAATCGTCAGAGCTTACCTCTGTATTAGAAACTTCTGAATCATTATCATTTTGAGTAACATTAGTGCTGTCATCTTTATCATCTGCAACATTAGTGTTGTCGTCTTTGTCTTCAGTCTCGTTAGAAGCATTATGAGTTTCGTTTTCAGCATCAGAAGTTGAATCGTCAGAACTTACCTCTGTATTAGAAGCCACTGAATCATTGTCGTTTTGAGCAACATTAGTGTTGTCATCTTTATCATCTGCAACGTTAGTGTTATCGTCTTTGTCTTCAGTCTCGTTAGAAGCATTATGAGTTTCATTTTCAGTATCAGAAGTTGAATCGTCAGAGCTTACCTCTGTATTAGAAACTTCTGAATCATTATCGTTTTGAGTAACATTAGTGCTGTCATCTTTATCATCTGCAACGTTAGAAGCATCATTATTTATATTTTGCGAATCAGAAGTTGGTTGTTCAGAATTTATCTCTGTATTAGAAACTTCTGAATCATTATCGTTTTGAGCAACGTTAGTGTTGTCGTCTGTATCTTCAGAACTGTTAGACGCAACATGATTTTCATTTTCGGAATTAGATGAAGGTGCCTCTGTATTAGAAACATCTGAAGTATCGTCATTTTGAACAACATTAGCATTATCATCTGTATTACCTGTAACGTTAGAAGCATCATTACTTTCATCTTGAGCACTTTCATTTTGAGCGTCAGTTGCTAATTGTTCAGTATGAGTCTCTGTGTAATTATTGACGTCAGAATTATTTTGGTCTTCTTGATTCTGAGTAAGATATGTATTTTGACTTGATGTGTCTTTATTAAGTTCATCTAACTGTGCATCATAATTTTCAGGTTCATCAGATTTAAGCTCTTGCACTTGACTTGGATCATTGTATGTTTGTGTTCCTGAAATATTTGTCGTTGGTTTACTTACTTCAGATTTTATTTCTTCGCTTTGTTTTAAGGTATTTTCATCATTTAACACATTTTTATTTGATTTCTGATCTTGTGTACTATCAGCTGCATGTGCATAATGGGTTGTCAAAGCTGTACCTGCTAATGTCAATGCAACTATTGAAGGTACCTTATAATTCAACTTTTTATTAGTCATTTAACTGCCTCTTTTATTATTAATATTTAATACCATTATAATACGAAGATAGTTTAATTGAATTGATTTCATAGATTTGTAATATAAAATTAATCTTATTAAGACACTATAAAAGAAGATATAATTTAAAAAAGGCGGAAATACGCCTAATTTTAAATATATTAAAATATTACACTCTTTAGAATATTACATTGTAAAGATGTACATTAAATACAACTTTATTAAATCCTTTAGCTTAAATTGTTTTATTCATTAAAATATGTTCAATATTTTCCTCTAAAAAAATATCACCTGAAGCTTTATAACCTAAGGATTCATAAAAGCGTTGCGCATGACATTGGGCGTTAAGCGATAACGTTTGATATCCACGATTTTTAGCTGCTTCTTCAATAAAAAGCATTAATGCTTTGCCATAACCTGACTTTCTGTGTGTCGGTAAAATTGCTACACGCTCAATTTTCGCTCCATTTTGATAGGGTCTAAATCTTCCAGTAGCAAAAGGGGAGTGCTGTTCATCATAACCAATAACATGAGTGGCGGATGATTCAAATTGGTCTATTTCATTTTCAACTGGCACACCTTGTTCACGAACAAAAACTGCTTTTCTAATTTCATATGCGTCATCTAACATTTCGGATGTAGTAACTACTTCGAACATGATAAAACCTCACTTTTTTAAATATAATAAAACTACCCTATCACAATTATAATGTAATAGGGTAGTTATTTAATGAATTATTGAGCTTCTTGACGTACTAATGCAGTATATTGCCAAAAAATTCTCATTTGTGCAATATTCCAATTGTTCATGCCCATGGTAAAACCTGATGGTCTAAATAAATTAACATCTGTTACTTCAAGCGCTGCTGCAATTAAATATTGTAGCGGTACACTGAGTTCTTTCATTGTTTCAGTTATACCATTTTGATCATAAACCCAAGAAAAAGGTAGTTCTGATTCAAAAACATCAACTTTATCAAAAATTTCAGGTAGTGCTACGATATAACATGCGCCATCTACAACAGGATTGGTTTCACTATCCTTGTAGTAGATTCGTAAAGCTTCATAGTTTTCACGATGTGCGTGATTAACATAGAAAAATTCATTTCTAAAAAGTGCCATATCTTTACTATGGATTAATTGTTGTTCTAAAACGTTAAACATACCGTTTATATTTGCTAATTTTTCATATGTTTTTCGTGACATGTCGCGATCTCCTCTCTACAGCCTAATATAAATTTGTTTGTAATTCTTGCGTGTTTTGTTGTTGGTTTGGATCCTGTTGCTGTTGATTAGGATCTATTTGTTGGTTTGAATCAGGTTGTTGATATGAATCGTTTGGTTGCTGCGTCGTTTGATTATTATCTTGTTGATTCATATTATCTTGTTGGTTTTCATCTGTTGAATTTGTGCCTTGTGAATTTGAATTATTTTGTTCTGATTGTGAATTTGAATTGTCTTCATCTTGTTCAGAGCTATCTTTTTGATTTTTACGTAATAAGCTACTGTCAATTTCAGTTTGTGGTACGAGTGTACCATAAAAGTCGATAACACGTTTATTCAAGAAATCGTCTGTATCCTTAATTTTAGGTAAATTTAAATCGCTGCGCAAAAGATTTGCAGTATCTTTTATATTTTTAATATTAGGATTATAGTAATAAACACCATTCAAATAATCATCTTGACCTTCTAGTTGTTTACTTTTAATTTCAACATCATCTTTTAAGTAAGAAGTGGCTAATGCTTTTACTTCTTTATAACTTAAATTATGTTTAGCATTTTTTCCTACTATTTCAATTACATCATCTAATTTACTGAAAGAATCTGCCTTTTGAGCTTTAATAAATAGCTTTTTGATTAAATCCATCTGTCTTTGACCACGTTTTAAATCTGAATCTTGATGACGTGTTCTAGCAACTGCTAAAGCTTCATCTCCATTTAGCTTTTGATGTCCTTTTTTTACTTTAATTTTCCCAGTATCGTTTGTATTTGGTTCAGAAATATTATATGGCACATCATATTCAATGCCACCGAGTTCATCAACGGCATCTACGAATGCTTCCATGTTAATTCTTACATAATAATCAACAGGAACATTCAATGTAGCTTCTACAGAATCCATAGAAGCTGTAGGACCATTGTATGCATGCGCGTGTGTAATTTTATCATAATAGCCGACTTCTGGAATGTAACTGATTGTATCGCGTGGGATACTTAACATTCGAATTTGTTCTTTATCTGCGTTAAAAGTAGATAATATCATTGCATCAGTTCTTGATTGTTCAGCACTTTGCCCATTCTTTTCACGACCACTATTATCATCGATACCTAAAAATAAAATAGATATTGGATCTTTAGACGGATTTACTTTAGATTCACGAACACTTGATTCTCTTGATGTATCGCTCGTATTCAATGAATGTTCAAATGCACCTTGTGACGATTTAAGTAATAAAACGGCAAATATAACTGGAACAACTACAAGAATTAAAGATAGAAATATTAAAAAGTATTTTAAAAATTTATTCATGTATGAAGCTCCCCATCGTATGTGATTTTTTTGTATATTACAATATTGATCTAATGTTAAGTTTTTAATTTTTTCATTAAAATATTGTAAAGAGAAATTTGTACTATAACTTATAATTTTATAACTAACATAAAAAAATATCAACTAAGAATTTATCCTACTAAAGTTTGAATTATAAATTGGCGTACAATTGACCATTAAAATATTCTTAATGAAAATAAAAGAAATAATTATAAGAAAATCGACATGGCTAAAAATGATTTATTTATAAACTTACGATATAATTAGCATATGTTAAATGTTATAGATTATTGATAACATTAATATTTTTATTAAAGTAAAATTTTTAAACAGAGATTTTAAATTCAAAACGATTTTTGGTATTTATTAAATCAATCAGACGATGAGATAATACCTTGTGAAAAATTGTTTAATATATTGGAGTTTCAAGGAGGATATAACCATGAAGTCAGAATGGTTGGATAAATTAGATGAAAGTTTAGTAAAAACATTTTATGAATCACAAACCGACAAAGAAATAGAAGAAGGGTTTAGTGGGAATTTAACGTTTGGCACTGCTGGTATACGTAGTACCTTTGGTTTAGGGCCGGGTCGATTGAATGCATTTACAGTTCGTAAAGTAGCATTAGGCTTATCACAATATTTGAAAGAAAAATATGATAATCCATCCGTCGTAATCCATTTTGATACAAGATTATTATCTAAAGCATTTTCAGAAGAAATGGCGTCTGTTTTAGCTCAAAATAATATTATTACGATTTTATCAGAAAATTATAAATCTACACCAGAATTATCATTTGCGGTTAGGTATTTAAAATCAAGTGCAGGTGTGATGATCACTGCCAGTCATAATCCTAAAAACTATAACGGTATTAAAATATACGATCAAAATGGTGGCCAATTATTGCCAGATGAATCAGAAGATTTAAGTCAATATATAAACGCTATTGAACGTCCATTGCAAATTGATGGAGGCAATTTTAATTCATTACTAAATGATAAAAAAATCACATATATGTCACATGAAGTTACTGAAGCTTATAAAAGTGAAGTGAAAGATTTAGTGGGGGACATTCCTGAAAAAGATGCAAAAGTCGTACTTACGAGTTTACATGGTACAAGTTTACCTTTAACTTCTACAATATTATCAGAATTAGATTATGATAATTTTGTTATTGAAAAAGAGCAATCCACACCAGACGGTAATTTTCCAACTGTTGCGATAGCTAATCCTGAAGATGAAGCTGTGTTCGAACGTGGTATTAAGCTGGCAAATGATACTGATGCACAATTAATTATAGCAACTGATCCTGATGCTGATAGATTAGGTTTAATTGAACGTTATGATGACGAAACATATAGGTATTTTAATGGAAATGAAATTGGTATATTACTTACTAAATTAAGATTTCAAGATTTAGTAGAAGAGGGTAAGCAACTTTACATGATTAAATCTATAGTCACAAGTGAACTTGCGGAAAGACTAGCTTTAGCATTAGATGTTGAAGTAAATAATGTATTAACAGGATTTAAATATATTTCAAATTTATTGGAAAAAGAAAGCACACAACAAGATAAACAATTACTAATTGCTTTTGAAGAAAGTCATGGCTATTTAGCAAAACCATTTTCGAGAGATAAAGATGCAATCCAAATGGTACCTTTATTAATCAAATATAAAAATTTATTAGCGAATAATGGAATGACATTTAAAGATACGATAGATGATATATATGCTCATATCGGTGCATATAAAGATAAAACTTTATCACCGACTTTTGAAGGTGCAGAAGGTATTGAAAAGATCACTAAAATAATGGACCAATTTAGAAATGAAGATGTTTCAACAATTTGTGGTCTTGAAGTAAAACAAATTGAAGATTATCAACTAGGTACCATTAAAAATGTAACAGAGGGTAGTACCGAAACTTTATCTTTACCTGAGACAAATTTAATTCGCTTTATTTTTGATGAAGGTTTCATTGCATTGAGACCTTCTGGTACTGAACCTAAAATTAAATTGTACTTCTCGTTAAATATAGAGGATATTGATGCCTTAACAAACCAATTTAAAGATGAATATATCAATCATATAAAATAACAACAAAGAGGCAACAACATGAAAGTCAACAAATTTAAAATATTTATTGTTTTGATCATTTTCATATTTTTGATTTTAGGATTTACTGGATACAGACACTATAAACAAATGAAAGATTATATCAGTCCTTCAAAGATTTTGACCAAGGAAAATGAAAAGCAATTATCGAAAAAACAAAAAAAGTTAAAAACGGTTGTTGATCACAAACATCCACAAATTAATAAAATTGATGAGTATTTAGAACAAACTCATTTTAATGGAACCATTGCGCTTTTTGAAAGAGGTAAACTCAAACTGAATAAAGGCTATGGTTATCAAGATTTTGAAAAGAATGAAGAAAATAATGCCAATACGATGTTTTTAATAGGTTCAGCACAAAAATTTATGACAGGCATCATGTTAAAACAGTTAGAAATTGAAGACGAGATTCATATGATGACGCCTGTGAAGCATTATTTAGAATGGTTTGACTCAAATTATCCACTATCTATTAAACAACTGATGTTACATCAAAGTGGATTATATAAATATAAAGCTAATCCAAAATTTAAAGATTTAAATGATGCAACACACGCAATACAACAGAGAGGTATCAATCCCTTAGAATATAATAAATATCAATATAACGATGCTAATTATTTAATATTGTCAAAAGTTATAGAAGAAGTAACACATAAATCTTATACGCAAAATTTAAATGATAGATTAATAAAGCCATATAATTTAGAATATACAGCGCGATATAATAATGTGAATTTCAAAAAATATATGGCTGTTGGTTATAAAAATGATAAATTAACTGGAAAACGTATCCGTCAAAAACCTAATATTTTAAATCAATATGATGGGGCAGGTAACATTTATATGTCTCCTTATGATATGGGGAAAGTAGTATTAAATTTGCAAGATAATAGAATTTTTGATGCAACAACTACCATGCCCTTTATTCATGAAAGTTTAACTACACAATATCCTAAACCATATCGATATGGATTTTATTCATTTGCTGATAAAAATAGAATTAATGGTATCTTTTTTGGTAATATATTCACAGTATATTTTAATGATAATTATGTAATTGTATTAGCAACAAATTATGACAACAGTAAAATTAATAACGAATATAAAATGAAACATATTTACTTTAAGTTATTACATCAAGGTGGTCACTATAACAGAGTGAAACAGCTATATTGAAAAATTAAGTGATAGGTGTATAAATATCTCTTATAAAAACATAACCGCCAATTTCTATCGTTTTTTTATAGAAATTGACGGTTTTTTACTTTTTATAAAAATGCTTCAAGTTCAATAAAATTAATGCTTCTAAGAGTGAATCTGAGATTAATGTTAAATTCATATATTTAAGATTTCTCATTAAATTAGTTTATCTATGAATTTAATGAGATGAAAGTATCTTTGTTTATCTACAAAATAGTTATTTTTATGATTTGTAGGGTGCTGACTGGATAATCGTATATGAGAAAAAGTCCAGATTCGAAATTATACCCATGATTAAAACGGTCAAGATTCAAAAAGATTCTAGGGAACCATTGATTCATCTCAGACACAGTTATATTGTTAGCGGATGACTGAACTGAAAATAGAAACTCCCACTTCTCAATTATTGAGTTAGTGGGAGTTATGCATGAGCTTTAGCTCAGGTAATCATTTTATATTTTTACCAATTCTAGTCATCTTTGTTGGGGTGGTAATGAGAAATCTTTTTAATAAAATTAAATTTCTGTCTTACTTCTTTTTTATTGAAAACGTATATTTTTGTTATAACCGTTTTGTGTATTTAAAATTTACTTACAATACTTTAAAGCATCAATAAACATCTGCTTAAAGATATTTGCTTGTACTGACATTACTACGGTTGTATTAGGGAATTGAGATTTGAAATCAACTACTGAAGCGCCCTTGGTTAATTTACCATCTGTTTCAATTTGCACATCAGCTTCTTATACATCAAAATGTTCTGGATGTAGTAGGTAAAGCAATGTGTAGGCATCATATACATTAATGCCTTTTTCAAAATCGTCTCCTCTATAATGTTTGAATAACTGATGTAACATCTTTCCTGTATCGTTGATTGAGCTTAGCTCATTGATTGTGTCATGCGTTAAACTAGAACTTCTAGCAACGTCTAATCCTATCATTGTTAAGGGTAGACCAGAATTAAACACGATTTGAGCAGCTTCGGGATCACAATAAATGTTAAATTCAGCTAATGGTGTTACATTACCTCGAGATGCTGAGCCACCCATTAACACAATTTCTTTAATAAATGTCTTTACTTCAGGATAAGTCATTAATAATAATGCAATATTTGTCAACGGGCCAATGGGAATAAGTGTGATGGGTGTTTCGCTTTTGACTAAAACATCTCTCATGGCCTCAACAGCATGAGTAGAATCGAGATCACTTTCATTGATTTCTGGGAAAGTATATCCTTCCATTCCTGATTCACCGTGTACATCACTTGCATCTACAATATCTGATAATAGTGGTTGTGAAGCACCTCTATGTACAGGTATATCACTATTAAAGAAACGTTTGAGTTTTAAAGCATTAGCAGTCGTTTTTTCGATACCAACGTTACCATTGACTGTAGAAATCATTTTCAAATCAAATTCTGGATGGTTTATTGCAAAGCTAATCGCTGCTGCATCATCAATGCCTGGGTCTGTATCAATAATAATTGGTTGTTTCATAATTTATCTAATCCTCCTATTGCAAAAAATAACATTATCAATTATATTCTACATCTTTTGTGAAAAGAAATGTTACAAAGTAAATTATAGATTGAAAGCATAGGGGAGGTTAATAAATAAAACTATAAAAAAAAGACTTCTCGAAAGAGAAGTCTTTTTTGGGTTTATAAGTGGCTTGAGTGTCCACCTTGCATTACCCAATACGTACCAATAACTGTAATTAGAGTAATGATAACCGCAAATATAACTTTAAATCCTTGTAAGTTTCCATCTTTACCTTCAGTTAAGTGCATGAACATTAATAATTGTACTGCAGCTTGGATAAAGGCAAAGCCAAAGATGATTGTAATCTTAGCATTAAGTGCCATTGATGTGTATAAGGTTACGAATACTGCTAAAATAGTCAATACGATTGAGCCAATAAAACCGACTGTGTGTTTTACAATTGTATTCATCCGCTAAACACCATCCCTATCATATATACGGCAGTAAAGATGAAGATCCAAACAACATCTAAGAAGTGCCAGTATAAGCTTACTATAAATAACTTAGGAGCATTATCTTTATTTAATCCACGCATTGCAACTTGAATTAATAAACATGTAATCCAAACAATACCTAATGATACGTGGGCACCGTGAGTTCCTAATAGAATAAAGAAACTAGACCAATAAGAACCAATAGTTAAGTTAACACCTTCTGAAACATAGTGAGCAAACTCATAAATTTCAAAGCCTACGAACACAAGTCCGAATAGTAAAGTGATAACCATCCATATTGTCATTAATTTTGCTTTTTCTTGTCTCATATAGTAAATAGAAATACCACAAGTATACGAACTAATTAATAACGCAAATGTCATTATTAAAACTAGGGGTAATTCGAACATCTCAGTTGTCATTTTACCGCCATAGTCGCCACCGTGTTGAAGCGTTAATAGGGTTGCGAATAGCGTACCGAATAATGAGACTTCTGCTGTAAGGAATATCCAAAAGCCAAGTCTATTTAAATTACCTTCATGCGAACGTTGATCAATAGTGTTTGCATCATGACTCATGACTTACAGCCTCCCTTTCTTTTATACGTGCTTCACGTAAACGTTTTTCGGTTTCTGCTACTTCAGAAGCTGGGATATGATAACCGTGGTCTACTTGGAAACTGCGGTAAATCATAGTACCAAAGATACCTATTAAGCAAATAACTGCAGGGAGTATTGTTTCAAAGACAAGGAAGAATCCTCCGATTGTGAAGAAAATTCCCATCCAGAAACCAACTGGCGTATTATTTGGCATATGGATATCAGAATAATTGTGATTATCTAAGTAGTGTCTACCGTGTTCTTTCATATTCACAAATGTATCGTAGTCATTCCAATCTGGCGTAACAGCAAAGTTGTATTTAGGTGGCATTGCTGAAGCAGTTGACCACTCTAATGTACGTCCTAAGCCATACCAGTTATCACCAGTAGCTTCACGTGGTGCTTTGAAGAAGCTGTATACGATACTAGCAACTAAGAACATAAAGCCTAATGCCATCATTAATGCTCCGACAGTAGAGATTGCGTTTAACATCCACCATCCATCTTCTGGCATATAAGTGTATAAACGACGAGGCATACCATCTAAACCAAGAATGAATTGTGGTATGAAACAAACGTTAAATCCGATTATGAATAACCAGAAACACCATTTGTTTAATGTCTCGTTCAATTTAAATCCAGTCATCTTAGGCCACCAGAAAATTAAAGCACCTAGACAAGCAAATACAACACCAGCCACTAATGTGTAGTGGAAGTGAGCAACTAAGAAGTACGTATTATGATACTGATAGTCGGCTGCTGCCATAGAAAGCATGACACCTGTTACACCACCAATTAAGAAGTTAGGTATGAAACCTAATGCGAATAACATAGGTGATTCAAAGGTGATACGGCCTTGATAAAGCGTAAACAACCAGTTAAAGATTTTAACACCTGTTGGTATACCAATCAGCATAGTTGTAATCGAGAAGAATGAGTTAATTAATGCACCATTACCCATAGTGAAGAAATGGTGAACCCAAACTAAGAAACTTAAGAATGCGATTCCTGCTGTTGCCCACACCATACTTTGGTGACCAAACAGACGTTTACGTGCAAATGTTGGAATGATTTCTGAATAAATACCGAATGCCGGTAGGATAACGATATAAACTTCGGGGTGCCCCCATACCCAGAAGAAGTTAGCCCATAACATTGGCATACCGCCATTTGCGACTGTAAAGAATGCAGTATCGAAGATTCTATCTGTTGTAAACAGTGCTAAAGCTACTGTCAATACTGGGAAAGCCAAAATAACGATTAATGCTGTAATGAAAGTAGTAACCGTGAACATTGGCATTTCCATAAATTTCATCGTAGGTGATTTACATCTAAGTATTGTTACAAAGAAGTTAATACCAGTCATTAGGGTACCTATACCAGAAATCTGTATCGCGATAAGGTAGTAGTTAACCCCAGGTCCTGGGCTGAATTCTCCTGCAAGTGGTGCATAGTTAGTCCAACCAGCTGCAGGTGAGCCTCCGATTATAAATGATAGGTTGAATAACAACATACCAGAGAAGAATAACCAGAAACTTACGTTATTTAATACAGGGAATGCAACGTCTCTTGCACCAATTTGAAGAGGTACAATAACATTCCATAAACCAAAAATGAAAGGCATCGCCATAAAGATAATCATTATTACGCCGTGCGTACTAAAGACTTCATTATAGTGGTTTCCTTCTAAGAATGTATTATCTGGAATTGCTAATTGTGTACGCATCATTAGGGCATCAATACCACCACGTACGAACATTAATACAGCACAGATTAAATACATAGCACCAATTTTTTTATGGTCAATAGATGTGAACCATTCTCTGTATAGATATTTCCACAATTTAAAATAAGTAATTACTGCGATCACTGCGATGATAGCAAACGGTGCACCAATTTGTGCCATTGTTATCATCCAGTTACCTTGAACGAGTAATTGATCCCATGGGAAACTCATTAATGTCCACCTCCATGTTCATGGTCTTTTTTCTCAGCTTTAGATGCTTCTTCATCTTTAGCACCTTCTGAGATTTTTTCCATTTCATCCATATTATGTGATTCTTCATCTTTGAATTCACTATTATATGGTTCATTATTGCCTAGAATCATAGCTTTCATACCATGACGTTCATAGTTAGCGTTTGTGATTTGTGGTTTACGTGCAGGTTTATTAGGTTTATCTAATACGTCCTCTTTAATTTCTTTAGGTGTGTTAAAGTTAGGATCTTTCTGTACGTAATTGAAACGATCATAAGCATGGAAAATATACTCAGGATCAGCTGCTGGATCAACAAACGCCATGTGCGTACCACTGAAAGTTAAGTTTTTATTTTCAGTAGTTGGTAAAAGTTGTTTATCAAAAGTATCTTGATCTAATTCCTTTTGACTTTGAGCATCTTTTACCCAATCCTTGAATTTACTTTGGCTTACTGAATTAACATCAAATGTTTGGCGAGCGAATCCTTCACCGTTGAAGTTTGAGTTACGTCCTCGGAACGTACCTTCTTCACTAGCCGTTAATGTCCAATCCATTGTCATACCAGTCATCGCATATTTTTGACCACCTAATTGTGGTATCCAGAAACTTGTCATCATATCCATTGATTGGAGTTTGAAGACAACAGGGCGATCTTTAGGTATTGTTAAATGATTAACAGTTTCAATTTTTTCATCAGGATAACTGAAGAACCACTTATAACCAGCGCTTGTCGCATAAACAACAAGTGGATCGTCTTGTTTATCTGGTTTAGCTTCGTACATGTAAAGTGATTTTACTGTAGGGATAGCTAAAGCGATAACGATGATCACCGGAATGATAAACCAAATTGTTTCCATTAAAGCACTGTGATGCATCTTACCTGCTTCTTCTGTTTTGTGTAATCTATATTTATATAGAAACAGAGTAAACATGATAAGTACGGCGGCAATAATAACAAGCATGAAGATGATTGAATACATAATCAAGAACTTCGAGTCACTTGCTACCGGCCCTTTTGGGTTTAAAACTTCTACATTTGAACAACCACTAAGTATAATTAGTGAGCCAAAGAGTAGAAGCAAAGACTTAAATTTTGACACTTTTTTGACCTCCTAATACTACAATTGTAGGGCTTACCATCAATTTTAAGATATTACGCAATATTTACAAGTGTTTGTGTAAAAAAAATTATTGTAAAATTAAAAGAAACCCAACAAACTCAACGTCTGACGGGCTTTCAAAGATTTGTTAAAATTATGTGTACATTTTGTGAAAAGTGTCATATTTTAGACGATAGGATAAATTCACACCAAATATTAATGATTTGATGTGAATTTCATAGTGACATATGTATTCATAAATTATTTTACTTCGATATATCTTACTGATTTATTCATTGCACCTTCTGAATCTTCTACAGTATATTCAACTTTATATTTTCCTTCTTTTTCTGTATTAATATTTCCATTTACTGAAATTTTGTGCGTCAAGTCACCATCTTCTTTGTCATAGGCACGTACACCATTTAATAAATTATAGTTATTTCCTTTATCAATGATTACATCGTTTGTTCCTTTTAATTCAGGTATAGAATTTTCTGTAGCTTCTGCACTTAAATTAGGTGAAACAAGTGTTGCAGATACACCGAGTGCTGATAATGACTGCAT
Source organism: Staphylococcus sp. GDY8P94P (assembly GCF_017892255.1). Taxonomy (NCBI): domain Bacteria; kingdom Bacillati; phylum Bacillota; class Bacilli; order Caryophanales; family Staphylococcaceae; genus Staphylococcus; species Staphylococcus sp. GDY8P94P. The sequence continues at coordinate 90,868 of NZ_JAESKU010000001.1, read as the reverse complement.
TAATTTATTCATAACGTAAACCTCCGTATGAGCGTCATTTATTTTTTATCTTAAATACACTATATGTTATTTTGAATGAAATTACATCGTACTATAGTCTTAATATAACGCAATAGTGTAAATTGAGTGATAATTTTTTGAAAAAATTCAGTTAATTGTAATATTTTTGATTAACATAATAGCAATTAAACAAAATTGAGTGATATTCGAAGAAAACGTCATTAATGTATGTTTTAAAATGGATGGATTATTTTAGAACATTACTTAAAAGTAGATATGTGGTGGGGCAGAAATCTCATTAAAATAATAGGCATCTTCTACAATTAAACTAAGTGATTTGAAAGGAATAAGTAAGATTAAAACTATCTTTGAATGAAACAAGACATATTGATCAATGAGTAAAAGCGTTGTAGCATTACATAAAAAATAAACGTCAACTTCTATTGTAACAATCTAGAAATTGACGTTTATTTATTGGTAATTAAAGATAAGGTGTCTCAAATTTGTTCATTTTTTGAAATATGTTTCTTAAAACAATAGTGTTATTCGATGCCTCTACGCATTTTTTCTGCCATAAGTGTATTGTTTAATACCATTGTAATCGTCATTGGGCCTACACCACCAGGCACAGGTGTAATAGCTCCGGCAATTTCTTTAACTTCATCATAGGCAATATCACCTTTTAATTTACCGTTTTCGTCAGGTGTATTACCTACATCAATTACAACTGCGCCTTCTTTAACATCATCTTTAGTAACAAGACCAGGACGTCCGACAGCACTAACGATAATGTCAGCATTTTTTAAATGTTGATGCATATCTTTAGTTCTAGAATGCAAAATCGTAACTGAAGCGTTTTTTTGTAATAATAGTTTTGAAACTGGTTGACCTACAATATGACTTCTACCTATAACAACAGCATCTTTACCTTCTAAATCAATGTCAGCATGATTTAGTAACTCCATAATACCAAGTGGTGTACAAGGTACAAATGTTTGTTGGTCAATATATAATTTACCTATATTTTCAGGATGAAATCCATCTACATCTTTAGCAGGATTAATCGATTCTAATACTTTTTGTTCACTTACTTGATCTGGTAGTGGAACTTGAACTAATATACCACTCACACTATCATCTTCATTTAAGCGTTGAAGTTCGCTTAATACTTTATCTTCACTAGTACTTTCATCTAAATGTACGATTTCAGAAATCATACCGATTTTTTCTGCAGCTTTCTTTTTTGAATTCACATAACTTTTACTTGCACCATCGTTACCTACTAATATTACTGATAATTTTGGTGTGTAACCCTTAGTTTGTAAAGCTTCGACTTGATCTTTTAGACCTTGTCTATAATCCTTTGCGATTTGTTTACCGTCTAAAATTTTTGCGACCATGAAAAAATCCTCCTCCAATGTATGAACTTTACTTAACTTTAACATAATTACCATCATGTTTTTCAACCAAAAGACGAAAATTTAACGATTTTTTTGTGTTAAAGTTCGATTTTTGATTGAAAAAGCGATTTTTAGTTGTTATGCTATATCTGTAATATACATCTAATAGTCATAACATTTCAAATTTCTGAAAGGGTGTTCATTTTGAAAGTGGTAGTCATAATGGGTAGTTCTTCCGATTGGGAGACTATGAAAGAAAGTTGTCAAATGTTAGAGCAACTAGAGATACCGTATGAAAAGAAAGTTGTTTCTGCACATCGTACGCCTCAATTAATGTATGAATTTGCTAAAGGAGCCAGAGATGATGGCTATGATGTCATTATTGCTGGCGCTGGTGGTGCAGCACACTTACCAGGTATGGTTGCCTCGATGACGACGTTACCAGTAATTGGTGTACCTATAGAATCTAAAAGCTTAAAAGGATTAGACTCTCTCCTATCTATTGTCCAAATGCCAGGTGGTATTCCTGTGGCTACAACAGCTATAGGGAAATCTGGAGCAAAAAATGCGGGGATACTTGCTGCCAGAATGCTCAGCATTGGTAATAAAGTAGTCCAAAAGAATTTGGAAAATTATGAAAAATCATTGGTTGAGAAAGTGAGTGAGATGCAACATGAACTTCAATAAACTATCATTTGGATCAACGATTGGAATTATTGGTGGCGGGCAATTAGGTAAAATGATGGCACAATCTGCTCAGAAAATGGGTTTTAAAGTCATTGTGTTAGATCCCGATGAAAATTGTCCATGCCAACATGTAGCACATCAGTTTATAAATGCAAACTATGATGACGAACAATCGCTTGTTCAACTAGGTGAATTATCCGACGTTATCACATATGAATTTGAAAATATTTCTGCGAATCAATTGCAAACATTAGTTTCCCAATATAATATTCCTCAAGGTTACCAAGCTATACAACTATTACAAGATAGATTGATTGAAAAACAAACATTGCAAAATGCCGGAACTCAAGTAGCACCATTTGTGAAGTTATCCGATGCAGACAGTTTATCTCAAGCTGTAGAAAATATTGGTTTTCCGTTTATGGTAAAAACAAGATTTGGTGGATACGACGGAAAAGGGCAAGCGCTTATTACAAATGAAGCAGATTTGGATAATGCTAAAACATTAATTAATAAACAAGAATGTGTTGCTGAAAAATTTTTAGAACTACAAAAAGAAGTTTCATTAACAGTAACCATCGGTAACGATAATCAAATCATCTATTTTCCATTACAAGAGAATGAACATCAAAACCAAATATTATTTAAGACAGTTGTACCTGCTCGTGTACAACCACAAATTGAACAAATGGCACGAAAAGAAGTTGAGAAAATTATCAAACATATTCATTTTGTGGGCACGTTCACGGTGGAGTTTTTCATTGATACAAGCAATCAATTGTTTGTGAACGAAATTGCACCTAGACCTCATAATTCTGGACATTATTCAATAGAAGCATGCGATTATTCGCAATTTGATACACATATATTAGCAGTTACTGGTCACCGGTTACCAGAAACAATTGAATTGTTAAAACCTAGTGTAATGATGAATTTATTAGGCAGAGATTTAGATTTGCTGGAACATAAATTCGATGCTCATCCTGAATGGCATGTACATATTTATGGCAAAATAAGTCGCAAGCCTGACCGAAAAATGGGTCACCTTACTATGCTGACAAATCATGTAGAACAAACAGAACAAACTTTACTAAATCATTTTGAAGGGAGACATAGCTAATGTCTTTGTTATATGAAGGAAAAGCAAAAAGAATTTTTTCTACGGCGCAATCGGATGTGCTTCGAATTGAATATAAGGATGAAGTCACAGCCGGCAATGGAGCGAAAAAAGATTTTATTGAAGGTAAAGGTCGTTTAAATAATCAAATTACTTCTAGAATTTTTAGTTTTATTCAAGAACGTGATATTGATAGTCACTTTATCGAGCAACTATCAGAAACTGAACAACTCGTGAAATCTGTGGAAATTATCCCATTAGAAGTCGTAGTGAGAAACATCGCTGCGGGTTCTATAACAAAGAGATTAGGCTTTGATAAAGGACATACGTTTGAAAGTCCTTTAGTTGACTTCTTCTATAAAAACGATGATTTAAATGACCCTTTAATTACAGAAGATCACATACAGTTATTACATTTAGCTAGTAAAGAAGAAATTGAAAAGTTAAAAGAGGCAGCAAAAACAATTAATGCAGTGTTGATTGAATTAATGGATGGTATGGATTTACGACTTGTAGATTTCAAAATAGAATTTGGGCGCAGCAAGGATGGTCAAATTCTATTAGCAGATGAAATTTCACCAGATACATGTCGTATTTGGGATAAATATAGTGATACAAATTTTGATAAAGATGTTTATCGTGAAGAAACGGGTTCAATCATAGAAACTTATCAAACTTTTCTTAATAAATTGGAGGAACTATAAAATGAAAACAATTGAATTGCATATCACATTACAACCGCAAGTATTAGATACACAAGGACAAGCTTTAAATCGCGCAGTACATGATCTAGGATACACACAAGTTAATGATATACGCGTTGGTAAATTATTGTACATGAAAGTTGATGAAGCTACTGATGCTGCAGTTCACAATGTCATTACTACTTTAAGCGAAAAACTTTTTGCAAATACAGTTATTGAAGAATATAGCTATAAAGTATTGGAAGAAGGGGAGAAAGCATAATGAAATTTGCAGTGCTAAAATTCCCAGGATCTAATTGTGATAGGGATATGTATAATGCAGCATTGAAATCCGGTGTAGAAGCAGAATATGTGGACTATAGAAATACATCTTTAGAAGGTTTTGATGGTGTGTTAATACCCGGTGGTTTCTCTTTTGGTGACTACTTACGTTCAGGTGCGATGGCAAGTGTTGCACCTATCACTGAAGAAGTTAAACGTTTCGCGAATGAAGGGAAACCAGTATTAGGTGTTTGTAATGGATTTCAAATTCTTACTGAGATAGGTTTGCTTCCAGGCGCTTTATTGCATAATGATTCACATTTATTTGTAAGCCGAAATGAGCTATTAAAAGTTGTAAATAACCAAACGCCATATACCAAATTATATGAAGAAAATGAAACAGTAATATATCCTGTAGCGCATGGTGAAGGTCATTACTATTGTACATCAGAAATGTATGACAGATTAGCAGAAAACAATCAAATCATTTTAAAGTATAAGGATAATCCCAATGGTTCGTACAATGATATTGCAGGTATTGTCAATGAAAATGGAAATGTTTGTGGCATGATGCCGCACCCCGAACGCGCAATGGACGCTTTATTAGGAACTGATAGTGGCGTTAAATTATTTGAAGCAATGGTAAATAGTTGGAGGGAACAAAATGTCTAAGTTTATTGAACCAAGTGTGGAAGAAATCAAATTAGAAAAACGATATAAAGATATGGGATTATCAGAGTCAGAATACGATAAAGTATGTGAAATTCTAGGTCGTGAACCCAATTTTACTGAAATTGGCATTTTCTCTGTAATGTGGAGTGAACATTGTTCTTATAAGCATTCAAAACCATTTTTAACTCAGTTTCCAACTTCAGGCGAACATGTATTGATGGGGCCTGGTGAAGGTGCGGGTGTGGTAGATATTGGTGACAATCAAGCAGTGGTATTTAAAGTTGAATCACATAATCATCCTTCAGCTGTTGAACCTTATCAAGGTGCGGCAACAGGTGTCGGAGGCATTATACGAGATATTGTTTCCATCGGTGCTAGACCAATAAATTTATTGAATAGTTTACGCTTTGGTGAATTGACAGAAAAACAAAATCGTCGTTTATTACGTGGTGTAGTAGCCGGTATTGGTGGCTATGGTAATTGTATTGGAATTCCAACTACAGCGGGTGAGATAGAGTTTGATGATAGATATGATGGCAATCCACTGGTGAATGCAATGTGTGTGGGTATTATTGATCACGATAAAATTCAAAAAGGTACTGCTAAAGGTTCGGGTAATTCGGTTATATATGTAGGGTTGAAAACAGGTCGTGATGGTATTCATGGCGCTACTTTTGCTTCAGAAGAACTAAGCGAAGATAGTGAAAGTAAACGTCCATCAGTACAAATTGGTGACCCATTTGTAGGTAAAAAACTTATGGAAGCGACATTAGAAGCAATTACGTTTGATGAACTTGTTGGCATCCAAGATATGGGAGCTGCTGGTCTAACATCATCCTCGTCAGAAATGGCTGCTAAAGGTGGCAGTGGCTTACATCTACAATTAGAAAAAGTACCAACAAGAGAAAAAGGTATTTCTCCTTATGAAATGATGCTCTCTGAAACCCAAGAACGTATGCTATTAGTAGTAGAAAAAGGATCTGAAGCTAAATTTTTGAATTTATTTGATAAACACGAATTGGATAGTGCAGTTATCGGTGAAGTTACAGATACAGATCGTTTTGTCCTTACATATGAAGATGAAATTTACGCTGATATACCAGTACAGCCATTATCTGATGAAGCGCCTGTATATGTACTTGAAGGTGAAACACCGCTATATAATGAACCACAAAATGACTATAGTGATATTGATGTTGAAGATATATTTAATCGTTTACTTGTTCATCCAACAATTGCTTCCAAACGCTATTTATATGAACAGTATGATCAACAAGTTGGTGCGAATACGATTGTCAAACCAGGATTACAATCTTCCGTTGTTCGTGTCGAAGGTTCAAATAAAGCAATTGCTTCTACGATAGATGGTGAAGCACGATTTGTCTTTAATAATCCATATGAAGGTGGAAAGATGGTAGTAGCAGAAGCATACCGTAATTTGATCTCTGTTGGTGCTACGCCTTTAGCGATGACTGATTGTTTGAACTATGGATCACCAGAGAAAAAAGAAATTTATCAACAATTAGCAGATTCTACGAAAGGTATGGCAGAAGCTTGTGAAATATTAAAGACGCCAGTAGTTTCGGGTAATGTTTCTCTGTATAACGAAACAAAAGAGACTTCAATATTCCCTACACCCGTTGTAGGCATGGTTGGTTTGATTGAAGAAATTGATTATTTCAATGATTTCACGCCCAAAGCAGGTGATACGCTTTATATTGTAGGCGATACACATAGCGATTTTGGTGGGAGCCAAATTGAAAAATTACTTTACGGTAAAGTGAATCACGAGGTTGAAACCATTGATTTATCAAATGAAGTCAAAAGAGGAGAGTCAATTAAAAAAGCAATCCGCAGTGGTATTGCTTCTCACGTCCAAACAGTTGGTAAAGGTGGACTGTTAATGACATTAGCTCGTATTAGTGCACATTATCAAATGGGCTTAGATGTAACTTTAAATCTTAAGCATGAGCAATTATTCAGCGAAACACAAGGGCGTTATATTGTGGCTGTAAAAGGAGATCAACCTTTAGAAATAGCAGATGCCATTCAAGTTGGTATATTAACAGAAAATGAAAAATTTGTAGTTTCAAATGGCGACACTATAATTTCACGTGATGTGAAACAATTGAATGAACAGTGGGAAGGAGCAATTCCTAAATGTATGACTACAACGGATTAAATGAAGAGTGTGGCGTTTTTGGTATTTGGAATCATCATGAGGCAGCACAATTGACGTATATGGGGTTACACAGCTTACAACATAGAGGTCAAGAAGGCGCAGGTATGGTGTGTTCTGACGGCCAAAAACTTACTGGAGAAAGAGGACTTGGTCTTTTGACTGAAGCTATTACGGATACCCAGTTGGAAGCATTTAAATCTTATCAACATGCGATTGGTCATGTACGATATGCTACGTCAGGCAATAAAGGTATAGAAAATATACAACCATTTTTGTACCATTTTTATGATATGAGCGTTGCAGTTTGTCATAACGGAAATCTTATTAATGCACAAAGTTTAAGAAAGTCTTTAGAACATCAAGGGTCTATTTTTCATTCTTCTTCAGATACAGAAGTAATTATGCATTTAATTCGTAAAAGTAAAGCGCCAACCTTTGAGGAAGCATTACAGGAGAGTTTACGTAAAATAAAAGGTGGTTTTACATTTGCACTATTAACAAAGGATGCGTTATATGGTGCTGTTGATCCAAATGCAATTAGACCATTAGTTGTAGGAAAAATGAAAACAGGTGCCTATATCATTGCAAGTGAAACTTGTGCCATAGATGTTTTAGGTGCAGAGTTCGTTAGAGACATTCATGCAGGTGAATATGTGGTTATCAATGATGAAGGAATTCGAATAGAATCTTATACGAGACATACGAATACAGCAATATCAGCTATGGAGTACATTTATTTTGCTAGACCAGATTCTACTATTGCAGGAAAAAATGTTCATGCTATTCGTAAACAATCTGGTAAACAATTAGCATTAGAAAGTCCTGTTGATAATGCGGATATGGTTATTGGCGTACCTAATTCATCACTTTCAGCAGCATCTGGTTATGCTGAACAAAGTGGTTTGCCATATGAAATGGGCTTGGTCAAAAACCAATATGTAGCACGTACATTTATTCAACCGACACAAGAATTACGAGAGCAAGGTGTAAGGGTCAAATTATCGGCAGTAAAAGATATCGTACAAGGCAAAAATATCGTCTTAGTGGATGATTCTATTGTTAGAGGAACGACAAGCAAACGCATTGTTCAAATGCTAAAAGATGCTGGAGCTAATGAAGTGCATGTACGTATTGCCTCTCCAGAATTTATGTTTCCAAGCTTTTATGGCATAGATGTTTCTACAACTGCTGAACTCATATCAGCGAATAAATCACCTTCAGAAATCAGCGAACATATTGGCTCTGATTCTTTGGCCTATCTAACTGTAGCTGGTTTGATAGATTCAATTGGCCTTGAAGTAGATGCACCATATAAAGGGTTATGTGTAGAAAGTTTTACAGGTGATTATCCTGCTGGTCTTTATGATTATGAAAAAGATTATTTTGAACATTTAAGCGAACGTCAAAAAGAATATTTAGCAAATCATAAACAATACTTTGATAGGGAGGGTAATTTAAATGTCTAAAGCATACCAACAAGCAGGCGTTGATATTAGTGCAGGTTACGAAGCGGTTGAACGTATGTCAAGCCATGTTCAACGAACATTGCGTAAAGAAGTCTTAGGTGGATTAGGAGGATTTGGTGCAACATTTGATTTATCACAGTTAAATATGAAAGCACCATTACTCGTATCTGGTACAGATGGCGTTGGCACTAAATTAAAGTTAGCGATTGATAACAACAAACACGATACGATAGGTATTGATGCAGTAGCGATGTGTGTCAATGATATTTTAACAACTGGTGCAGAGCCATTGTATTTCTTAGATTATATTGCTACTAACAAAGTAGTTCCAGAAGTTATTGAACAGATTGTCAAAGGGGTTAGTGACGGTTGTGAAGCTACGAATACAGCACTTATAGGTGGCGAAACAGCTGAAATGGGTGAGATGTATCATGAAAGTGAATATGATTTGGCTGGATTCGCTGTAGGAGCAGTTGAAAAAGAAGCATATATAGATGGCTCTGACGTAAAATCAGGTGATGTAATTATAGGACTTGAATCAAGTGGTATACATTCCAACGGTTATAGCTTAGTGAGAAATTTAATACAAAAATCAGGTATTGATCTACAAGATAAATTTGATCAAAATCACACATTTTTGGATATCTTTTTAGAACCTACTCGATTATATGTCAAGCCTGTATTAGCTGTAAAAGAACACGTACATATACATGCGATGACACATATCACTGGTGGCGGATTTATTGAAAATATTCCAAGAGTGTTGCCTGAAGGCGTGGGTGCAACAATTGATGTAACACAATTTCCAACACCAAAAATATTTGAGTGGTTACAAAAGCAAGGCAGCATTTCAACCAAAGAAATGTACAATGTATTCAATATGGGCATTGGTTTTACCATAGTTGTTGATGCTAATGATGAAGCTAAAGTATTAAACACACTAAAAGAAGCACAAGTAAATGCATATAGAATTGGTGAAATTTTTAAAAGTGAAGAACCAATTCAATTGACGGGGGTATAAAAGTGACGAAAATTGCTATCTTTGCTTCAGGATCAGGAAGTAACTTTGAAAGTATCATGTCACAAATAGAAGCAGGTAATTTACCTCAAATTGAAGTGACTGCATTATATACGGACCAAGTAAATGCTTATTGTATTGAGCGCGCAAGAAAGTATCAATTAGATGTACATATTAATGAGCTTAAAAATTTTGATTCTAAAGCAGACTATGAGCGAAAGATCATTGAATGGTTAACTACAGAAAAAGTTGAATGGATTATTTTAGCAGGTTATATGAAATTAATCGGTGAAAATATATTAAATGCATATCAAAAACGCATCATTAATATTCATCCTTCGTTATTGCCAAAATATCGAGGTAAAGATGCGATTGGTCAAGCATTAAATAGTGGTGACAACATTACAGGTACAACAGTACATTTCGTAGATAGTGGGATGGATACAGGAGAAATTATTGAACAACGCACATGTGAAATAAAACCGGACGATACGAAAGAGCGATTAGAAGAAAGAATAAAAGCGATTGAACATGAATTATATCCAGAAGTTATTTCAAAAATTATTCAATAAGAGGTGCCAATAAACATGAAAAAGGCAATTATAAGTGTATCTAATAAAACAGGTATTGTACCTTTTGCACAATCACTCCAACAATTAGGATACGAGTTGTATTCGACTGGTGGTACGATGCGAACGTTAGTTGAAGCAAATATTACAGTTAAATCTATATCAGAACTCACACATTTTGATGAAATTATGGATGGGAGAGTCAAGACATTACACCCAGCTGTTCATGGCGGTATTTTAGCTGATCGCAATAAACCAGAACATTTAGCACAATTAAAAGAACAGCAAATTGATTTAATAGACATGGTAGTCGTAAATTTATATCCATTCAAAGAGACTGTTGCAAATCCAGATGTTTCAGAAAATGACGCGATTGAAAATATAGATATTGGTGGACCTACAATGTTACGTGCAGCAGCTAAAAACTTCAAACACGTTACTACAATCGTACATCCATCAGACTATAATGAAGTTATTGAAAAACTAAAATCAAATCAATTAGATGAATCTTATAGAAAATCATTGATGATTAAAGTATTTGAACATACGAATCAATATGATCATGCAATTGTTGATTTCTTTAAAGAAAACAAAGAAAGTTTAAGATATGGTGAAAATCCACAACAACAAGCTTCATTTGTAAGAACATCAGATGCTAATCATACGTTAGGTGGCGCGAAACAATTGCATGGTAAGCAATTGAGTTATAACAATATTAAAGATGCAGACGCGGCACTGTCATTAGTTAAACAATTTGAAACGCCTGCTGCAGTTGCTGTTAAGCACATGAATCCTTGTGGTGTAGGTATTGGTACAAACATTTCTGAAGCATATCAGCGTGCATTTGAAGGAGACAGTCAATCTATTTTCGGAGGCATAGTAGCATTAAATAGAACTGTTGACGCCACTTTGGCAGAAACGCTGCACAGTATATTCTTGGAAGTGATTATTGCACCAAAATTTTCTGAGGAAGCGTTAGCTATTTTAAGTAAGAAGAAAAATATAAGATTATTAGAAATTGATATGACAATCGATAATAATGAGCAAGAAATAGTATCTGTTTCAGGTGGATATTTAATACAAGATAAAGATAATGTGTTAATAAAAAGTGATGACTTAACAGTTGTTACAGAAAATGTACCTACAGAAGCTCAATGGAATGCAATGTTACTTGGATGGAAAGTGGTCGCTTCTGTTAAAAGTAATGCAATTATCTTATGTAACGATAAACAAACAGTTGGTATTGGTGCCGGACAAATGAATAGGGTAGGATCAGCAAAAATTGCAATAGAACGTGCGGTTGAAATTAATGATAATGTCGTAATGGTATCGGATGGTTTCTTCCCGATGGATGACACAGTAGAACTTGCCGCGCAACATGGTATTAAAGCCATCATTCAACCTGGTGGTTCAATTAAAGATCAAGATTCAATAGATATGGCAAATAAATATGGCATTGCAATGGTAACTACTGGCATTAGACACTTTAAACATTAAAATATTGGAGGCAAAATTATTTATGAAAGTACTAGTCATTGGCACAGGCGGAAGAGAACATATTTTAGCACATAAGTTAAAACAATCTTCACTCGTAAATGAAATTTTTGCAATTCCAGGAAATGATGCAATGTCAGACATTGCAAATGTACATTGTGAAATAGCAGAAACCGACCATAATCAAATTGTTGAATTTGCTGTTGCGCATAATATTTCGTGGGTCATTATTGGACCAGAACAGCCACTTACTGAAGGTTTAGCAGACAAACTAATCGCAAAAAAGATCAAAGTATTTGGTCCTAATCAAGCAGCTGCTCAGATTGAAGGATCGAAATTATTCGCAAAGCAATTAATGCAAAAATACCATATTCCTACTGCAGAATACAAAGAAATATCAAATAAAACAGATGCGTTACGTTATATTAAAACATGCCAATATCCTATTGTGTTAAAGAAAGATGGTTTGGCAGCTGGTAAAGGTGTTATTATAGCCGAGAATTATGATGAAGCTGAAGAAGCAGTTCACTCATTGTATCCACAAGAGCTTGGTACGGTTGTCTTTGAAAAATTCTTAGAAGGTGAAGAATTCTCATTGATGACATTTGTAAATGGTGATTACGCTGTGCCGTTTGATTGTATTGCACAAGATCACAAACGTGCATATGACGATGACAAAGGGCCTAATACTGGAGGGATGGGAGCGTATTGCCCCGTACCTCACATAAATAAAGAAGTACTTAAACTTACTAATGAAGTAATTGTACAACCTATAGCCAAAGCAATGTATAAAGAAGGTTATGAATTTTTTGGTGTTCTTTATATTGGCGTGATTTTAACAGCAGATGGCCCGAAAGTAATAGAATTTAATGCAAGATTTGGTGACCCTGAAGCACAAGTATTACTGACAAGATTGGAAAGCGATTTAATGCAACATGTCATAGACTTAGAAGCTAAAAATAAAATAACCTTTAAGTGGAAAGATGCTTCGATCGTTGGTGTAATGCTTGCTTCTAAAGGGTACCCTGGTAATTACGAAAAAGGCAAAGCAGTTTCAGGGTTTGATTTAAATGGTAATTATTTTGTCAGTGGTTTGAAACGAGATAAAGATAAATTTGTAACCAATGGTGGACGTGTCATTTTAGCATTGGGAGAGGGCAATGATATTGCAAGCGCTAAAGCAAATGCTTATAAAGCTGTAGAAAAGATTCAAAGTGACGCGTTATTTTATCGAAAAGATATTAGCAATAAAGCAATAAAACATCTATAAATATTCATAAAAAATCGTAATTTCTATTTAGTAGTGTATAGAAATTACGATTTTTAAGTTTTTAGCATAGCATTTTTATTGAAGGATATACAATCACATACAAATTTATGTAAATAATCATATCAAAAAGATAAGACAAAGTGGTTTAGTTTTTGTCTTATCTCTATAAATTGGATAGTAATGAATTTTGGATAAAATAAGGTAATCGTTAATATATATTTTTTATACGAACATCGTTTATACCCGTAATCGGTAAGTGAAGTGCTAGGAAATAAGCAACAATCAAAATGATGCTAAAAACGATGATTAATAGAATGTCTTTATACGAGAAAGGCGCATGATAATAATAGGTGCGCGGACCATCTTTAAAACCTTTTGTCTCCATTGCAACAGCAAGTTGATGTGCTTTTCTAATGTTTTGGCTTAAAAGTGGAATAATAAGATGTTTGATTTTGTTTAATATATTGTAATTTTGTTGAGAGATAATTTGATATCTCATTTTTAAAGACTTCCTAAGTTGAAATAAAGAGCTAATCATTAATGGAACCATTCGTATAGCAGCCATAAACGCATAAGCAACTTTGGGGTTAACTTTTAAATGTTGCATAAGACTATAAAAGACCATCACAATTTCAGATGTGAAAGCAATTAAGATACCGAAAAATGAGACGGTTGTTGTACGTAATGCTAAATGTAGCCCTCTAACCAAACTTTCAGTGCTAATTTGAATAAATCCAAATTTAAACAAAATATGTGTACCTTCACCATAAAAAATCATGAATAAGGCTGAAATTAAGCTGAAAGTAATAGTAAAGAAAATAAAAGCAAATGTAATTTTTAATTTTATACCATTGAATAGTAATAAAAATAGGAACATCAATAAGCAAATATAAATCATGTAATCAAATTGATGTACAAATATAACAAAGAAAAACAAAATAACGGCTAATGTTAATTTCGTTATGATATTCACGTCATCCATGAAGGAGTAATGCTTTTTCCACATTTCAAACATGATTATCACCTGCTATCTCTAGTATTTGTTTTTTTCTTACATACAATTTACGTGTAGGATAGCGTGCGATAATCTCAGGGTCATGTGTAACCATAATGATAGTTTGACCATCTTTAACGCGTTGCTGGAATAATTTAATTAAATTAAAAGTATTATGGCTATCTAATCCGAATGTAGGCTCATCTAATAAAATATAGTCTGATGAAGAGCTTAGAGCTATGGCAACACTCAGTCTACGTTTTTGACCGATTGACAATTCGTACGGATGTTGTGATTGTACATCTTCTAAATTTAACATTTTAAGCATTTGTACAGTTTTATCATCAGCTTCTGATATGGAATGGTAATTGGCCTTATTTTGGATGAAGATTTCTTTGTAAACCGAATTTGCAATAAATTGTAGTTCAGGATTTTGGTATACAAGATACATATTTTTAGCAGCTTCTTTAATTTTAGTGATTTTTTTGCCATCAAAAAACATTGTGCCATCATATTTAATGAGCTGCATGATCGATTCTAATAAGGAAGTCTTACCTGAACCGTTTGCACCAGTAATTGTAATCCATTCCCCGCTAGTAACATTGAATTTTGGTATATCAATAAGTGTTTTTTTTCTTCTTTTTACAGCACCTTGTTCAAAAAGCAATAGATGATCATCGGCATTTTGTACATTAGATGGTTGTAAATCAATAGGTGAAGGTGCGTGATCCCAAGCTTTTGGATGCCAAACACCATATTCGGATAAAAGGTGTTCATAGTTTTTTAATATGTCAGCGGGTGAGGCATCGCCAATAATGACACCATCATAGTTTAATAATATAACACGATCAATATGTTGCCATATATGTTCTACTTTATGTTCAACTATGATAACAGTTTGGTCTTGCCATAGGGCTTTAATCTTATTCCATAAGTCTTCCGTTGATGGTACATCTAACATAGCTGTTGGTTCATCTAAAAATAAAGTGTCGGCTTGTTGTAATAATGTTTCTGCAATAGCTAATTTTTGTTTCATACCACCACTTAAATTATTGATATATTGGTCTTTATTTACGTTTAAATCTACAGAGTCGAGTGCTGTTTCGATCATGGCATCCATTTTGTGTCGGGGTGTTTGTAAGTTTTCCAGGACAAAGGCGAGTTCTTCATATACTTTTGGCATACAGAACTGACAATCAGGCTCTTGAAAAATAACACCACAATCATGATCAAT
This sequence comes from Staphylococcus sp. GDY8P94P, assembly GCF_017892255.1. Lineage (NCBI taxonomy): Bacteria > Bacillati > Bacillota > Bacilli > Caryophanales > Staphylococcaceae > Staphylococcus > Staphylococcus sp. GDY8P94P. The sequence continues at coordinate 75,800 of NZ_JAESKU010000001.1, read as the reverse complement.
CTCTAATTTATCGTATTTCATAGGTAAATCAATAAGATTTGGTACGATACCACTTAAAACATTAAGTAGCGTGCTTTTACCTGAACCAGAAGGGCCGAGTATAAGCACTTTTTCTTTATCTTTAATATGAAGTGATAAATTTTCGAATATTTTCTTTTGTCCATTTGGATATTTAAGACGTAGATTTTCAGTGACTATCAACTTTTATGCTCCTTATAAATTGTCATAATCTTTTTGTGTTGCAGGTCTGAATAATTTAGTGACGCCAGTTTGATCTAATATTTTCACAATATAATAGGACAACAATCCAGCCACAACAATACCACTAATCAATCTAAATACGATATAAAGTGTTAAGTTCCAACCCGCAATTTCTCCTAAATAACCATAAGCAAAATCAAGGGGGAGTGTCGCAACAGATGCTAAAAATCCTGCTAACATAGCTACCATTGCCGAACGTGATTTGTATCTAAAAATAGCGAAAATAATTTCACATGCTAATCCTTGAAGTAACGCATAGACCATTGTGGGAATATCAAATCTGCCCATAACAATCGTTTCACCTGCACCTGCTGCAAATTCAGCTAAAATGGCAATACCAGCTTTTGGTATGATCAGGTATGCAACAATTGCGGCCATAAACCACGCACCGTATGTTAATTCTTCTAGATGAAGACCAGAAACCTGAACTGCTTTATATACTAAAGTCCAAATATTATAAACGATTGCAAAAACAACAGCTATAAGTACGGTTACTAAAATTTCTGATAGTTTTAAACCTTTTGACATAAATTCTCCTCCAATAAAAAAACGCACAACCCTCTAGAAGTTGCGCGTTAAATATAGGCATACGGATACCAAAAACATATCACGATACACTTTCCTACGCTAGTTTAATCTAGATCAGGTTCAAAGGGTTTGAGGGTATACCTCATCTCAGTCACAAAACACCCCTAGTGCGAATATTAATTTTTAATTTTAACTATAATGTATGACTTTTAATTCGTTATGTCAAGGTGTATTCACGTTGAAATTAATATTTATAACCTAAATCGTACAACATAACGTAAGGTTAAATAGAGCGCATTAGTTTAAAAATTTGGTGATATGGCTGTGTGTGTTTGGTAGTTAAAAATTGTTTCGTTCAACGTTTGTAATAATAAAAGTAAATATTTAAGGTCAATTACATATCACGATAAATGATATGTGGTGTTTAACTTATGCTGAAGTTTTTCTGTTGTTCAAATACATCTTTGCTAAGATGTTGTATCGTTTGACGCATAGGTAAGATGTTATGAGTGACTAGTAACTGGGATTATGTGGATCATAGATCATATCTTCAGTCAAACACGCACGGTAAAAAACGACATGATATCAAAAAAAGGACTAATCCATTTTTACACAGATTAGTCCATTTATGTTAAAAAGCAATACTCATTTAGAAATCAAAAGCGTGTATTTTAATCTAGAGTATCTTGAATATTTTTTTTCGTTTCTTCAGTACTCTCTTCAGCAGATTCTTTTTTATCTTTTAATTTATCTTCAGCTTCTTTTGCTTTTTCAGCTGCTTTTTTATTTAATTCTTCTTTACTCATAGTTAAACACTCCTTCAATATTCAAATTACTTACATTTTCAATATACCACTTCATTTGAAAACTAAACCATAAAGATTTAACGGTATGTATTTCTTTGAATTTGAAATATTTGTTTAATTGATTATGTTTGGTGGAAACTTGACTGTACAACTATTTTCTATCATACTATAGACTTATTTATTGATTTATTAAAGACAAGAACTAAATGTTAATATATAATAACTTTGAGGTGAATGGTATGTCTTTTTTAAAGAAACACGCTGAGATATTATATAGTTATATAATAGGCATCGTTTCGCTCTTCACAGGTCTCATCATTTTAATAAATTTATCTATGATCCATGATTTAAAGGACAAAGGTAAAATTGAATTACATATTCATAATGTTTGGGATTTTATAAATGCATTTTTTGCAGAAATCATAAGAGTTATGAGTAATTATATAGGGAATTTCCCAGTAATAAGTGCAGTGTTAATTATTTTATTTGGTATTGCAGTTATCCTACTTGGATTCACTCTATTAAGAACAACAAGATACGATTATGATGTTTCAATCTTCTTCTTAGTTATAGGAATACTGTTCTTCATTATAACACTTATTTTAATGACACAAGTTTATAGTTTTTTTGCCATCATTTTTATCATCCCATTTGTGATTCATATTGGGTATATTGTATATAAAGATGAATTAAATCCAAATCATAGAAAATATCATTATTTATTAATTATTTTCAGTTATGGCATAAGCTATTTAATTACGCAAATCGTGTTATATGGAAGAATAGATAGTGACGAAATCATTCCAATTGATATTTTGAGTGTAAATTCATTCTTTATATTGATGTGGCTATTAGGTCAAATGTCAATTTGGAATTTCTTGTTTTTAAGAAGGGCACTACCTTTAACAAAACAAGAGTTAGGTGAAGAAGAACCTGAATTATCGAGAACAAGCAAAGGTACAGTTACAAACCAAACGAAAGAACATTTGAAAAGTTTACAAGATAAGACAACTGAGTTTACTCGAAAAACACGTAGAAGTGTTGATATTCAAAAATTAAGAGATAAAAAAGACAAATTTATCGAAAAATGGAAGAATATTATTGATATACAAGAGGATGATATACCAAATTGGATGAAAATACCAAAGTGGGTTAAATCAGCTTATGTAGAAATATTTTGTGGTGTTGTATTATTATTCTTTACAATCATAGAATTTAATAATAGAAACGCATTATTTGTTTCAGGTAATTGGGAAATTTCTCAAACACAATATGTGATTGAATGGATTACTTTATTATTATTGATGCTGATTATCATTGCTTATATATTAACGACATTAACAAACTACTTGAGAGATAAATTCTATTATCTGCAGTTATTTATGGTAAGTATATTATTTTTCAAATTGTTCACAGAATTTGTGAATATCATGGTTCATGGTCTTTTATTGTCTATTTTCATTACGCCTATATTGTTTGTGATGTTAATAGCAGTGATCGTATCATTCATTATTAAATTACGTGAACCTTCAAAAGATTAACAAGTAAATATATTTTTAAAAGAACTGGCCTTAGCGATATGCCAGTTCTTTTTTTGTTCATGATTGTAATGGCGTAAAGCGCCTGATGATTTTAATGAAAAACGAGACAATGTGTGAATTGAGAAAGCATTCAATTACATATAAATGATGTTACTATGATTATTGAGATGATAGAATAAGAAAGCATAAATTATAAAATTAGTAGAAAGGCTGACATATAATTATGAAAACTGCCACATTAAATAAAGGTAAAGAAACGAAATATCTAAATGGATACCCATTAATCGACGAAGATGATGTATTTGCGCATGACCATTTGAAAGAGGGCGATTTATTCTCATTGATCAATGATGAACAAAGTTATATTGCAACAGCATATGTCGGAAGACAACATAAAGGTCTTGGCTGGGTATTAAGTTATGACGAAAACGAAGTGATTAATACTCAATTCTTTGAGAGACTTTTTGAAATTGCTAAACAAGAAAGAGCATATTTTTATAACATTGAGGGTACCAATGCTTTTAGAATTTTTAATGGTGAAGGTGACGGTGTAGGTGGCCTGACAATTGATAACTATAACGGGCACTTTTTAATACAATGGTATTCTAAAGGTATTTATAAATATCGTTATCAAATTTTAAGTGCTTTAAAAAATATCTTTGAATATAATTCTTTATTTGAAAAAATGCGATTTAAAGATGCTCAGATAGCTGGCGGATTTGTTGATGGTGAGGCACCGGAATTTCCTATTGTAATCGAAGAAAATTTCACGTTTTATAATGTGGATTTAAATGATGGTCCTATGACAGGTATTTTCTTGGACCAAAAAGAAGTGCGTAAGAAATTACGAGACCACTTTGCCGAAGATAGATATTTGTTAAATGTGTTTAGTTATACTGGCGCTTTTTCAGTTATCTCAGCAGAAAAAGCCAAAGTGACGACTAGTGTTGATTTAGCTAATAGATCACGTACCTTAACAGAAGAAAATTTTGGTTTAAATGCAATTGATCCAAAAACACAATATATATTTGTAATGGATACCTTTGATTATTTTAATTACGCACGCCGTCATGATTTACTATATGACACAATTGTGATTGATCCACCTAGTTTTGCTAGAAATAAGAAAAAAACATTTTCAGTATTGAAAGATTACGATAAATTAATTTTAGGTGCTTTGGACGTACTTTCTCCAGGTGGAACTTTATTATTGTGTACAAACAATAGTACATTTTCATTAAAAGCATTTAAGAAGATGATTAAAGACACTCTAAATAGTGCAGAAGTTGATTTTGAATTATCAGAAGTTATGGGATTACCAAAAGATTTTAAAACACATCCACATTACAAACCTTCAAAATATTTGAAAGCTATTTTTGTAAATATACAGTAATTTCTTTGAAATAGGGTAATCATTTTACAGTACTAGATTTTATAAAGGAGTGAATATCATGAGTTTTAAGAATAAAATAACTAATAACGTAACACAGAAAGTCGGAAATAAAGTTTTAAATATTGAAGATATAAAAAATAAAAGTAGCATACCAACGACGAACATTGAATTGGATGAACGTCGTCAACGTGCCCAAGCTATAGTGAGAAAAAAATCAGTGTTATCTTCGAGTGTGAGTATTGTACCAATACCAGGTCTTGACTTTGGTGTAGATATCAAGCTAATGAGAGATATCATTGAAGATGTTAATAAAATTTATGGCTTAGATCACAAACAAGTTAATTCGATGAGAGAAGATGTAAAAGAACGTATTTTTACAGCAGCTGCAATACAAGGCAGTCAATTTGTCGGTAGAAAAGTATCTAATGCCATATTAAAAGTGGTTATCAGAGACGTTGCAAAACGTATGGCTGCAAAACAGACGAAATGGTTCCCACTTGTAGGTCAAGCCATCTCAGCTTCTATCAGCTATTACTTTATGAAAAAAATCGGCGATGATCATATTGAAAAATGTGAAAAGGTTGCTAAATCTTTAATGGAATAGTGGAGCGTTTTCATAAAAAGAAACAATATTCAATGAATATTGTCATATCATGGGTGCAACGAATTGAATTTATATGTATAATTTGGTAATGTTATTATATAAAACTATGCTAGGTTTTATAATAAACTAACGATTCTAACTATACGAAGGAGACATCATATTATGGAACAAAAATCATATGTAATTATTGACGAAACAGGTATTCATGCACGTCCAGCTACAATGCTTGTTCAAACTGCATCAAAGTTTGATTCAGATATTCAATTAGAATATAACGGTAAAAAAGTTAACTTGAAATCAATCATGGGTGTTATGAGTTTAGGTGTAGGTAAAGATGCTGAAATTACAATCTATGCTGACGGTAGTGATGAAACAGATGCAATGGAAGCGATTACTGATATCTTATCAAAAGAAGGATTAACTAAATAATATGACTAATTATATTAATGGCATTGCTGCTTCAGATGGCGTAGCAATTGCTAAAGCATATTTATTAGTTGAACCTGATCTTTCATACGATAGTGAAAAGATTCAAGATGTCGACGCAGAAATTGCTAAGTTTCACAATGCTATTGAAACATCTAAAGTTGAATTAACAAAAATCAGAAATAATGCCGAAAAAAATCTCGGCGCTGATAAAGCTGCTATTTTTGATGCACATTTATTAGTCTTGGATGATCCAGAGTTAATTCAACCGATTGAAGACAAAATTAAAAATGAACAAGTTAACGCACCAACTGCGCTTTCTGATGTGACTGGACAATTCATTACTATTTTTGAAGCAATGGATAATGAATACATGAAAGAGCGTGCTTCAGATATTCGCGATGTGTCGAAACGAGTTTTAGCACATATATTAGGTGTGGAGTTACCTAATCCTAGTATGATTGATGAAAGCGTTGTTATTATAGGTAATGATTTAACGCCTTCAGATACTGCTCAATTAAACAAAGAATTTGTACAAGGTTTTGTTACAAATATTGGAGGCAGAACTTCTCACTCAGCAATTATGAGTCGCTCACTTGAAATTGCTGCAGTAGTAGGTACGAAATCAATAACAGAAGAAGTTAAACAAGGAGACATGATTATTGTTGATGGTTTGACTGGTGAAGTGATAATTGATCCTACAGAAGACGAAGTCATTGCATACCAAAACAAACGCGAACGTTTCTTTGAAGATAAGAAAGAGCTTCAAAAATTACGCGATGAAGAAACAACAACTGTTGACGGTGTTCATGCTGAACTTGCTGCTAATATCGGTACACCAAATGATTTAAAAGGTGTAATTGAAAATGGTGCTGAAGGTGTCGGATTATATCGTACTGAATTTTTATATATGGGTAGAGACGAAATGCCAACTGAAGACGAACAGTTTGAAGCTTATAAAAAAGTGCTTGAAACAATGGAAGATAAACGTGTTGTTGTTCGTACTTTAGATATAGGTGGAGATAAGGAACTACCATATTTAAATTTACCAGAAGAAATGAACCCGTTCTTAGGCTATCGTGCAATTCGTTTATGTCTAGATCAACCTGAGATTTTCAGACCACAATTGCGTGCCTTATTACGTGCGTCAGTTTATGGGAAATTAAATATTATGTTCCCAATGGTAGCGACAATCAAAGAATTCCGTGATGCTAAAGCATTATTATTAGAAGAAAAAGAAAATTTAACAAATGAAGGTATTGAAGTATCTGATGATATAGAAGTTGGTATCATGGTAGAAATTCCTTCAACAGCTGCATTAGCAGATGTTTTTGCTAAAGAAGTAGATTTCTTCAGTATTGGAACGAATGATTTAATTCAATATACAATGGCTGCAGATCGTATGTCAGAGCGAGTGTCATACTTGTATCAACCATACAATCCAGCAATTTTACGTTTAGTGCAACAAGTGATTAATGCTTCTCATAATGAAGGTAAATGGACTGGAATGTGTGGAGAAATGGCCGGAGATGAAACTGCTATTCCATTACTATTAGGTTTAGGATTAGATGAATTCTCTATGAGTGCTACATCAATTCTTAAAGCACGCCGTCAAATTAAAGGGTTAAGTAAAAATGAAATGGAAGAATTGGCACAAAAAGCAATTAACTGTGCTACTTCTGAAGAAGTACAAGACTTAGTAAGTAATTATACGAAATAAAAAAGATTGGGACACAAATCCCAGAAAAATAGCACTCAGATGATTTAAATCAATTCATCTGAGTGCTTCTTTTTTATTCAATGCTTCGTTTTGTTGGCTCGCTTTCTTAGGGGACAGCTTCAGCCTATAGTCTTCAGCTTGTCCTATTCCCACAAGAGTCTCGCCGAAATACGTCACATCCATATGTGATTTTACATTCAAATACTTAAAAAATTAGGTCATCATGTATAATCTAATAAACACTATTGAACTATATTAACGAGGTGCCTCATGTATAAAGATTATAATGTGACTCAACTTACACTACCAATGGAACTTCAATTCTTATCCCCACAAATGATATGTCACGACATGTTAATGAAATTGTTGAAATGATTTTTAATGAAAAAGGCAATTTCTATATTATCCAATAGATATTGTCTTTTTCACTTGTTCAAGAACTTTATGTCCTAGACGCTTTTTATAGTTATATTGAAATTTATTTGAATGGTATGGAAATGTATGTGAAGTTGAGTAGTTTTGGAGAATTCACAACTCACTAAATTGTTTATTACAGTTGAAATTAGGTTATGGTTAGTTAACCCGTTTGAAATGGTGCATTAGCCTTATTTCAGTTGATTTAGTTAATGTGTTTGTATTTGAGAGGTTTAATGTGTTGTTTCAATATTTAAGGTTTGGTTAATTTTTTCCATATCAACTTGGTACATCGGTTCACCATTCAATAATATAAAAGGTGTTGCAAAAGCATCATAATCAATCATTTCATTTCGATATTGCTGATTAGCGATGTTTTTTTCTATATATTTAAAGCCTTTATCAGTTAAATAGTTTTTAATAAAGGTACAAGGAGGGCAGTCATTCTGTGTGTAAATGATGATATCAGTCATTCAACATCAATCCTTTCTACAAAGTCGTTTTCTATAATAGTAAGTGACTTTTAATTAAAATTCAAGTTATAAAATTGCATGTAATTGGTCATTAATTTGTCACTTAATTCTGAGTTTAACTAATTTTAAAACATAGCCATTGGGTTTATAATGAATGGACGTTGTGATTTTTGTCACAAATAAATTAAAAAGGTGATATTATGGATTCAGTTGAATTAGCTCGTTTTCTAACTGCAATGACACTTGCAGTGCATATCATATTTGCAACAATTGGTGTAGGTGTCCCATTGATGTTTGCAGTTGCTGAGTTTTTAGGGATTAAAAAGAATGATCCTCATTATATAACATTAGCCAAAAGATGGTCTAAAGGTTATACAATTACTGTGGCAGTTGGGGTTGTAACAGGTACGATTATAGGATTACAACTGTCATTATTATGGCCAACGTTTATGCAAATGGGTGGTCATGTGATTGCATTACCGTTATTTATGGAAACATTTGCGTTTTTCTTTGAAGCAATTTTCTTAAGTATATATTTATACACTTGGGATAGATTTAAGAGTAAATGGACACATTTTTTAATTAGTATACCAGTGATTATTGGAGGTTCTTTCTCTGCCTTCTTTATTACCGCTGTTAATTCATTTATGAATACACCAGCTGGTTTTGATATTAAGAATGGTAAAATGATAAATGTTGAACCTTGGGTAGCAATGTTTAACGATTCATTTTTAATAAGATCTTTTCACGTTGTAACGACTGCTTTTATGACGATGGCTTTTGTACTAGCTGCCATTGCTGCTTTCAAGTTAGTGAAAAATAAGTTTAAAAAAGATGCAGAATATCATAAAAAAGCATTGAAATTAACAATGATTCTTGGCATTATCTTTACTTTAGGTTCAATGTTAGCAGGAGATTTATCTGCAAAATTTTTACATCAAGAACAACCAGAAAAATTAGCTGCGTATGAGTGGCATTTTGATACGGAATCCAATGCCGATTTAGTACTTTTTGGTTCTTTAAATGAAGAGACACAAGAAGTAACTGGAGCAATTAAAATTCCGAGTCTACTTAGTTTCTTGGCTGACAACAATGTCAATACTAAAGTGAAAGGGTTGGATGAATTTCCAAAAGAATTGCATCCTCCAATGATTGTCCATTATTACTTTGACTTAATGGTGTCAATGGGTGTCTTCTGTTTAATTGTTTCAGCTGCATTTGTACTAACATTATGCTTTAAAAAATTACGGAAATTCACTTATTCAAAACCAATGCTATACGGTGCTTTATTAACTGGACCTGCAGCGATGTTAGCGATAGAGTTTGGTTGGTTCTTAACGGAACAAGGGCGTCAACCTTGGATTGTACGTGGATACCTAAAAGTGGCTGAAGCGGCTACTCAAGCAGGTGGCTTAACACTCGTAACAATATTATTTGGTATATTATATTTAATATTAATTGTTACTTCTTCTTATGTATTAATAAGAATGTTTAAGGATAAACCAGCGTATGAAGAATTTGAAGTAACTTCATCGGAAAGAGGTGATGCATGATGGTATTCGCATATATAGGTATCACGGTACTATGGATATTCTTATTTTGTTATATTATTGTTGCATCAATTGATTTTGGTGCTGGTTTCTTTACGCTACACGCTAAAATAACAAAACAAGATAAAAAAATTAATCACTTGATTGCACGTTACCTTAATCCAGTTTGGGAAGTAACGAATGTTTTCTTCGTATTCTTTTTCGTAGGAATGGTTGGTTTTTTCCCAGATACAGCTAAGTATTTCGGTACAGTATTGCTTTTACCAGCATCTATTGCGTTGATATTGTTGTCCATTAGAGGTGGCTTTTATGCCTTTGAAAACTATGGACCAGATACAAAACTACCGTGGCTTGTACTATATGGTTTAGCAGGTTTATTCATACCTGCAGCCTTAGCCACTACTTTAACGATTTCTGAAGGTGGTTATATTACTGGCTCAAGTAACCATTTAGATTTAAATTGGTTTGAATTATTGTTAAGTCCATATTCATGGTCAGTTGTATTTCTTGCAATAATATCCGTACTTTATATTTCGTCTGGATTTTTAACTTATTATGCTTCTAAAGCAAATGATAAACCTGCTTATGGTTTATTAAGATACTGGTTCTTATTTTGGGGACCGCCAATGATTGCTATTTCATTATTTGTATTTCTATCATTAAGATTGCAAAATGAGACGCATTTCTATACAGCAGTATTTGATTATTGGTGGATGTTTGTACTCAGCTTACTATGTTTTGCTGGTGCAATGTTACTCACATTGATGAAAAAGTGGCACGGTTTTGCATTTATCTTAGTAATTTTACAAATGGCTTTTGCGTTCTTCGGCTACGGTGCAAGTAAATTACCATATATTTTATATCCATATATTCGCATAGATGAACATGTTGTTAATAGTGGTATGGCTATTGCTTTAATCATCGCGTTTATTTTAGGTTTACTTTTATTAATTCCATCGCTAATATTATTATTGAGATTATTTGTTTTTGATAAAAAATATGTTGAAGGTAAAAAGTAGACAAATATACTTAAATACAGTAGTAATGTTTATTGTTTAAACTACTAATATTTGATATATTTCAATTATCTTATTTTTGGAGGACGCATATGGATAAAGAATATGTGGTTATAGGTTTAGGTCGTTTTGGTGGTAGTATTGTTAGAGAATTAAATGCCTTAGATATGGATGTCATGGCGATTGATATGGATGAAGCACGTGTGAATGAATATAGTGATATTGCCACACATGCTGTAATTGCTGACACAACTGATGAAGCAGTGATGAAAAGTTTAGGCATTAGAAATTTTGATCACGTTATTGTTGCAATAGGCGAAAATATTCAATCTAGTACGTTAACGACTTTAATTTTAAAAGAGTTGGGCGTTAAGAAAGTAACGGCTAAGGCTCAAAATGATTATCATGCTAAAATTTTAAATAAAATTGGTGCAGATACTGTTGTTCATCCTGAAAGAGATATGGGCAGAAGAATTGCACATAATGTAGCTAGTGCTAGTGTTTTAGATTATTTAGAACTAGCAGATGAACATTCAATAGTAGAAATTAAAGTTAGTGAAAAGATGGCAGGCCAAACAATAATAGAATTAGATATTAGAGCTCAATATGGTATAAGTATTATCGCTATTAAAAGAGGCAGAGATATTATCGTATCTCCAGATCCAAACATAAATATTGAAATTGGAGATATTTTAATTATGATTGGTCATGACAATGACTTAAACCGATTTGAAAAAAAGGTAGTTAGATAAATAATAATATATAAATTAAAGAAGGGATTGGGACAAATCAATGGTGCCCAAACCCTTCTTTTTTAATTCTTAACTGATTTTGTTAACTGGTGATGCGCGATGTGAATTATGTAAGTGAGATACTGTTGAGGCTTACTATATCATCATTTACAGGCCAAACAATGCGTTCAAAATAGCAAGTATTTTAATATAAAAAGCACTCATCCATAGCAAATGGATGAGTGCTTTATTTTGAAAAGCTGATTATATTTTTTGTTATGATTACGATTCTGATGATTGATCTGATTGATTATCATCTTTTTTTGGTTTTGGTTTCTGAGTTGTGTTTTTATTATCTTTATTGTTAGAAACTTTTGTGTTTTTGTTTTGAGATTTAGTATTGTATTTTTTAGAACTGTCTTTTTTTTGATTTGATTTATTTTGTGGTTTTTTATTTTGAGAAGGTGAATCACCTTCATTTACTTTCATTATCACTGGTAAAATCATTGGCTTACGTGCTGTTTTCTCAAATAAATATGGTTGTAGCGTTTCAATGATTGATGATTTAATTTGATGCCATTGTATTTCTGGATTTTGGTTCAGTTTAGAAATAACATCTGTTTTGATTTTTCTTTGCGCATCATAAATTAATTGACCAGATTCACGCATGTAAACAAAACCACGAGAAATAATGTCAGGGCCTGAGAGTAGTTTGTTTGTTTTAAAGTCTATACTAACGACGACGATGACTAAACCTTCTTCAGACAATAATTTTCTGTCTCGAATAACTACGTTTCCGATATCTCCAATACCACTACCATCGACTAACACGTTGCCGGATGGTATTCTTCCAGCTTTTCTAGCCGAATTATGTGTTAAAGCTAAGACGTCACCGATATCAAAGATAAACACATTGTCTGGTTCTACGCCACATTCAATTCCTGATTGACCGTGTGCTTTTAACATACGATATTCACCATGAATAGGAAGGAAGAATTTTGGACGTAGTAAGCGTAACATCAATTGTTGATCGCCTTTAGACCCGTGTCCAGATGTGTGAATGTTTGAAACCTTATTGTGTATTACTTCAGCACCAGCGCGATATAATGAATTTATTGTGCGGTTGATACTTTTAGTATTACCTGGGATAGGCGAAGAACTAAATACTACAGTATCTTCTGGAATAATTTTTATTTGTTTATGTGTACCGTTAGCAATTCTTGATAAAGCTGCCATTGGTTCACCTTGTGAACCTGTACATAAAATGAGTAACTCATGTTTAGGAACACTATTAATTTTGTTTGGTTCTATAAAAGTTTCAGGTGGTGCTTTTATATAACCGAGTTCCATACCAATTTTAATATTGTTTTCCATTGAGCGACCAAAAGTTACAATTTTACGGTTGTGTTTAATTGCAGCTTCGACTGCTTGTTGAACACGGTAGATATTAGAAGCAAAAGTTGCAAAGATAATTCTACCACTACAGTTACGGAATATCTTTTCAACATTTTGGCCCACTTCACGTTCACTCAATGTAAAATCAGGAACTAATGAGTTAGTAGAGTCTGAAAGTAAACAAAGTACACCTTCTTCTCCGAGTTTTGCCATTTTCGCTATATTTGCTGGTTCACCAACTGGCGTAAAATCAAATTTGAAATCTCCAGTGTGAACAATATTACCTTCTGGCGTATTAACAATAACACCATATGATTCTGGAATACTATGTGTTGTTAAATAGAAAGAAACTTCGAAATGTTTAGATTTGATAACGGAACTTTCTTCAATTTCAATAAGTTCTGTTGTTCTTAACAAGTGATGTTCTTCCAACTTATTTCTGATTAAACCTAAAGCTAATGGTCCACCATATATAGGCACGTTTATTTGTTTTAATAGGTAGGGCACACCACCTATATGGTCTTCGTGGCCGTGTGTTATAAACAGACCAACTATTTTGTCTTGGTTCTGTTCTAAATAAGTAATGTCAGGAATCACGTAATCAATACCTAATAAATTATCATCAGGGAATTTGATACCTGCATCTATAATTACGATTTCATCCTGATATTCTACGGCGTAAGTGTTTTTTCCGATTTCACCTAAGCCACCAAGGGCATAAACCGCAACTTCATTTTTATGAATTTGTTTCATTACTCAGCTTGCTCCACATTAAAGTGATCAGATTGTTTTTCATATTCTAAATGTGCGCCCTCAAGTTTAGTAATAAACTCGATATTGTAATTACGGTCTTTCAAATATCTTCTTACTTGTTCTTCTGATTGAGCTTCAACATAAATAGTTTGTGTGTGTTCTCTTACAACTACTTCTTCTTTGTTATGTTGAAAAAATACTTTAAATACTGCCATTATATCTATTTCCTCCTAAATTTTGGTTAAATTATTTATATAAACCCTGAAATGTATATTATTTTGTGAGCTTCTTAATTTTAAATAAAATGATATTTACTAAAAGTGTATTGAAACTACGTTTTTATATAAAGAGAACATACGAGCATTTGCCCAGTATGTTTCTAGGGTCATTTTAAATTCGTTCGTATAGAAAAATACAAATAGAAAGCATTTGTATGTTTTCAGTTATTTCTCATTTTACATGATGTAGTAGAATAAATAAAGCAGTTTTATTTTCTGCTTATACTTAATATGTAGAAAAAAGTGATTCACTATATATAAGGTATTTAACTTAGTAAATTTAAACAAATCATTTTGTAATATTAAATGAATTATCAAATAGCTTGAGTCGATAATAAAAATTAATTATGATTAAAAGGAAATATAATAATTAATAATATAATGTGAAAAAGTAATAGAGATGAAATGAAGGTGGTTGCTATGGATAAAGTGAAGCGTATTGTTGAAGATATTAAAAATGAAAAACAACGAACTGATAAGGTCTTTCAAGATATCACATTTGAAATACGTGCGGAACAAGTTATCATGTTTTTCAATTACAATGAAATCATTGATACTGTGAATGAAGATCAAAATTATGTAAAGCACAATCATGATCCGGTATTTATTGATATCCAAGAATTAAATGCTTTGAAGAAAGAATTACAAGAATTGAACATCATGTACCATGAAAGAAGAGACGATTTTATGTAAAAAGAACTGTTAGTATACGTGTGCAATTGCCACATCTACTAACAGTTCTTTTTTTATACTTCTACTGCATCTTCATGAGGTTGCAGTGGATGTTCTGAATCTATGTGATCATAAAACATGATGCCATTAATATGGTCTATTTCATGTTGAACTACAACAGCTGGATAACCTTTTAAACGTAATTTAACATCATTACCATCTATATCTTTCGCTTTAACAGTAACTCTATATTTACGGTGTACTAGTCCTGGTACATTTTCGTCTACACTTAAACAACCCTCGCCAGTAGGTAGATAGGCTTCTTGAATGCTATGACTCATAATTTTAGGATTTACTAACATCAAGTCATAACTTTTACCTTCTCCATCATCTGGTAAATAGACGGCAATCATTTTTTTAGAAATATTGATTTGTGGCGCTGCAAGTCCGACGCCAGAACGAAGACCATATTTATTAGCAGTTTCTTCATCTTGACTATTTATTAAAAATGCTCTCATAGATTTTAATGTTTCTCTATCTTCATCTGATAATGGGACTTCGACATCTTTAGCTTTTTCACGTAGTGTTGGATGTCCATCTCTAATTATATCTTTCATTGTTAACATTTGTTCATACACCTTCCTTAATATAAAATATACCAAAGATTACCAAATAAAATACAGTAATAAATTTGATTTATTAAAATTTATTATATAATATAGCACACGAAAAAGGAGGATTTCTCAAAATGAAATTTAAATATGGTATTGGTGCCATACTAGCTTCCACAGTACTTATAGCTGGATGTACAACTGATAAAGGTGAAATAAAAGATTATAATGAAAAAATACAACAAGCATTCGATGAAGAAAAGCCTGTTTCATCAGTAGGCAAAAAACTTAATGAACTAGAGCAAAAAAAGCAAAAGCTTGTTAAAAAAATCAATGGGAAAGACCAACAAGAAGCCAAACAAACTTCTGAAAAAATTGTAGATAATGTTGAAGAAAGACAAAAAGAATTTAAAAAAGAAGAAAATGCGTTAGATAATTCAGAAAAAGAATTTAAAAAAGCACAAAAACATTTAGATAATATTAGTGATGAAGATAAGAAAAAAGAAGTGAAAGAATTAAATGATGCTTTAAAAGATAAATATAAAGCACATGATAACTATGCAAATGCATACAAAAATATTATGAACAAAGAAAAAGATTTATTTGAATATGGAACTCGTGATCAAGCTAACCAAGAAGAAATGAATAAAAAGACAGAGGCTGTATCCAAATCATATAGAACTATGGACAAATCTTTTAATAAATACAAAGATGCAATGGAAAAAGTAAATAAAGAAAAACAAGATGTAGATAATTTAAATTAACTTAAAATGCTATTAATTTGAAATTTAAGGCAAATAACTATAGCATATTAAATGAGGACGCTTACATTCTTTTGGGAGTGGACACTTTGAAACTTGTAAAAAAGATAGTACAGCATGTTTGAAAATAGTGATACAGTTTTAAAACTGTACCTATTTACTGTATTACAGAACTTTTCATATTTGTTTAACAGTGAAACAGTTTTGTGATACAATGTTAAAGGATAAAATGAATTTCTATTATACGGGAAAGGTATGGTGAATTGAATGGCTCCGAAATTGAAAGCCCAATTCGATGCAGAGAAAGTATTGAAAGATACTGAATCTCAATTTGAAATGATCCAAATTTTGGATGAAGACGGTAATATCGTTAATAAAGATCTAGTACCTGATTTATCAGACGAGCAATTAGTAGAATTAATGGAAAGAATGGTTTGGACACGTATTCTTGATCAACGTTCTATTTCACTAAATAGACAAGGGAGATTAGGATTCTATGCACCTACTGCAGGACAAGAAGCTTCACAATTAGCTTCTCAATATGCATTAGAACAAGAAGACTTTATTCTTCCTGGTTATCGTGATGTTCCACAATTAATTTGGCAAGGTCTGCCATTAACTGAAGCATTTTTATTCTCTAGAGGTCACTTCAAAGGAAATAGAATGCCTGAAGGTGTTAATGCACTAAGCCCACAAATTATTATCGGCGCACAATACGTACAAACAGCTGGTGTTGCACTTGGACTTAAAAAACGTGGGAAACAAGCTGTAGCAATCACATATACCGGTGATGGTGGTTCTTCACAAGGTGATTTCTATGAAGGTATTAACTTCGCTTCAGCTTACAAAGCGCCAGCAATTTTTGTAATTCAAAATAATAACTATGCGATTTCTACGCCACGTAGTAAACAAACAGCTGCTGAAACTTTAGCTCAAAAAGCTATCGCAGTAGGTATTCCTGGCATACAAGTAGATGGAATGGATGCACTTGCAGTATATCAAGCGACTAAAGAAGCGCGTGATCGTGCTGTAAACGGTGAAGGTCCAACACTTATTGAAACAATCACTTATCGTTACGGTCCACATACAATGGCTGGAGACGATCCAACGAAATACAGAACTTCAGACGAAGATTCTGAATGGGAGAAAAAAGATCCATTAGTTCGTTTCAGAAAGCATCTTGAAAATAAAGGTCTATGGACTGAAGAGAAAGAAAACGAAGTAATCGATCGTGCGAAAGCTGAAATTAAAACTGCTATTAAAGAAGCGGACAATACAGAAAAACAAAAAGTTACAGACTTAATGGAAAATATGTATGAAGAAATGCCTCAACATTTAGCAGAACAATATGAAATCTATAAAGAGAAGGAGTCGAAGTAACCGATGGCACAAATGACAATGGTTCAAGCGATTAATAATGCGCTTAAAACCGAATTACAAAATGATGAAAATGTCTTACTTTTCGGTGAAGACGTCGGTGTTAACGGTGGTGTATTCCGTGTAACTGAAGGATTACAAAAAGAATTCGGTGAAGACCGAGTGTTTGATACACCTTTAGCAGAATCTGGAATTGGTGGCTTAGCTCTAGGCTTAACTACACAAGGTTACCGTCCAGTTATGGAAATCCAATTCTTAGGATTCGTATTTGAAGTGTTTGACTCTGTTGCAGGTCAAATAGCGCGTACACGTTTCCGTTCTGGTAACTCAAAACAAGCACCAGTAACTATCCGCGCCCCATTTGGTGGTGGTGTACACACACCTGAATTACACGCAGATAATTTAGAAGGTATCTTAGCTCAATCACCAGGATTGAATGTAGTTATCCCATCTAGTCCTTATGATGCAAAAGGATTATTAATTTCTGCAATTAGAAGCAACGACCCAGTTGTATATTTAGAGCACATGAAATTGTATCGTTCTTTCCGTGAAGAAGTGCCTGATGAAGAGTATACAATTGAAATCGGCAAAGCGAGTGTCAAACAAGAAGGTAATGATATTACATTAATCGCTTATGGTGCTATGGTACAAGAATCATTAAAAGCCGCTGAAGAATTAGAAAAAGATGGTCATTCAGTGGAAGTTATTGATTTACGTACGGTACAACCAATCGACTTAGAAACGTTAGTTGCTTCAGTAGAAAAAACTGGACGTGCAGTCGTAGTTCAAGAAGCACAACGTCAAGCTGGTGTTGGAGCTACAGTTGCTTCAGAATTAGCAGAACGTGCAATTCTGTCATTAGAAGCACCAATTGCTCGTGTAGCTGCTGCTGATACCGTTTATCCGTTTACTCAAGCTGAAAATGTTTGGTTACCAAACAAAAACGATATCGTTGAAAAAGCAAAAGCAACATTAGAATTCTAATAAATATTAATAAGTTTGGGATAGCTTTTAAAATGTTATCCCAACTTCATTGATTAATAATAAAACAGCATGAGATTGCGAATCATAAGTTCCGTTCTCATTTTCTAATTTTTGACTAAATATGAATTTTTAGGAGGATAATAACGTGGCATTTGAATTTAAATTACCCGATATTGGTGAAGGTATCCACGAAGGTGAAATTGTAAAATGGTTTGTTAAAGCTGGAGATACTATCGAAGAAGATGATGTTTTAGCTGAAGTTCAAAATGACAAATCTGTAGTAGAAATTCCATCACCTGTATCAGGTACAGTGGAAGAAGTACTTGTAGATGAAGGTACAGTGGCTGTTGTCGGAGATACAATTGTTAAAATTGATGCGCCTGATGCGGAAGATATGGAATTTAAAGGTAGCGATAGCAATGTGTCTACAGATGAAGCTGAAGCAGAACCTGCTAAAGAAGAAAGTTCTGAAGCAGCGGCAACTACACAATCATCAGCTGATGAAGATGTAGATGAAAATAAACGTGTTAAAGCTATGCCTTCAGTGCGTAAATATGCACGTGAAAATGGTGTAAACATTAAAGCAGTTGTAGCTTCAGGTAAAAATGGACGTACAACTAAAGAAGACATTGATGCATACTTAAATGGAGATGCAAGTGTAGCTTCAACTGAAAGTGCAAGTGAAACTGCAGAAGAAACTTCTGCGAGCACAGCACAATCAGCACCAGTTTCTAGTGAAGGTGAATTCCCAGAAACAACTGAAAAAATCCCTGCTATGCGTAAAGCAATCGCTAAAGCAATGGTTAATTCTAAACACACTGCACCTCACGTAACTTTAATGGATGAAATTGATGTTCAAGAATTATGGGATCACCGTAAAAAATTCAAAGAAGTTGCAGCTGAGCAAGGTACTAAATTAACATTCCTACCTTATGTAGTGAAAGCTCTTGTTTCTGCACTTAAGAAATATCCAGCACTAAACACAGAATTTAATGAAGAAGCTGGAGAAATTGTACACAAACATTATTGGAATATTGGTATTGCAGCTGATACAGACAGAGGTTTATTAGTGCCTGTTGTCAAACATGCTGATCGTAAGTCTATGTTCCAAATTTCAGATGAAATTAATGAATTAGCTGTAAAAGCACGCGATGGCAAATTAACTTCAGATGAAATGAAAGGTGCTACTTGTACTATTAGTAATATTGGATCAGCAGGTGGACAATGGTTCACACCAGTTATAAATCACCCAGAAGTAGCTATCTTAGGTATTGGTCGTATTGCTCAAAAACCTATCGTTAAAGACGGAGAAATTGTAGCTGCGCCAGTATTATCATTATCATTAAGCTTTGACCATAGACAAATCGATGGTGCTACTGGACAAAATGCAATGAACCATATTAAGCGTTTATTAAATAATCCAGAATTATTATTAATGGAGGGGTAAAACATGGTAGTTGGAGATTTCCCAATTGAAACAGATACTATTGTAATCGGAGCAGGTCCTGGAGGATATGTTGCAGCAATTCGTGCAGCACAATTAGGTCAAAAAGTAACAATCGTTGAAAAAGGCGAATTAGGCGGTGTATGTCTTAACGTTGGATGTATTCCATCAAAAGCATTATTACACGCATCTCACCGTTATGATGAAACTAAAAACTCTGAAAATTTAGGTGTTATTGCTGAAAGTGTTTCACTTAAATTTGACAAAGTTCAAGAATTCAAACAATCAGTTGTTAAGAAATTAACAGGTGGCGTTGAAGGATTATTAAAAGGAAATAAAGTAGAAATCGTTAAAGGTGAAGCTTATTTCGTAGATAACAATAGTTTACGTGTTATGGATGAGAAGAGTGCTCAAACTTATAACTTCAAACATGCAATCATTGCAACTGGTTCAAGACCAATTGAAATTCCTAATTTCGAATTCGGTAACCGTGTTATTGATTCAACTGGTGCTTTAAATTTACAAGAAGTTCCTGGTAAATTAGTAGTAGTTGGTGGCGGTTATATCGGTTCAGAACTAGGTACTGCATTTGCAAACTTTGGTTCAGAAGTTACTATTTTAGAAGGCGCTAAAGATATCTTAGGCGGCTTCGAAAAACAAATGACACAACCTGTTAAAAAAGGCATGAAAGAAAAAGGCGTTGAAATTGTTACTGAAGCAATGGCTAAATCTGCTGAAGAAACAGATAATGGTGTTAAAGTAACTTATGAAGTTAAAGGTGAAGAACAAACGATTGATGCTGATTATGTATTAGTTACTGTTGGTCGTCGTCCAAACACTGATGAATTGGGCTTAGAAGAATTAGGTCTTAAATTCGCAGATCGTGGATTATTAGAAGTAGACAAACAAAGCCGTACTTCTATCGACAACATTTTTGCAATTGGTGATATCGTTCCTGGGCTACCATTAGCTCATAAAGCGAGCTATGAAGCAAAAGTAGCTGCTGAGGTTATTTCTGGAGAAGCATCAGAAGTAGATTACATTGGTATGCCTGCTGTATGTTTCACTGAACCAGAACTAGCACAAGTAGGTTACACTGAAGCGCAAGCGAAAGAAGAAGGATTAGAAGTTACAGCTTCTAAATTCCCTTACGCAGCAAACGGTCGTGCATTATCATTAGATGACACAACTGGTTTCGTTAAATTGTTAACACTTAAAGAAGATAATACACTAGTTGGTGCACAAGTAGTTGGTACTGGTGCTTCTGACATTATCTCTGAATTAGGCTTAGCAATAGAAGCTGGTATGAATGCTGAAGATTTAGCATTAACTGTACATGCTCACCCAACATTAGGTGAAATGTCTATGGAAGCTGCTGAAAAAGCTTTAGGATTACCAATTCATACAATGTAATAAATTAGTAAGTATAAATAGTTATACTTTAGATGTTTTATCTTAAATGGTTATGGAAGTAATGAACGATATTACTGTTCTAGTGCTTTCAAATCAATATATAAATGTTTAAAGCTTATAACAAATATATAGGGGCGGGAATAAGGAATCAATTTATTATATTTTGATTTCTGTCCCGCTCTTTTTTTACATCTTTTAAAATTTTGATAATTATCTGTTAATTAAAGGGAGGATAAGTATATGGAATATTCATATCCGATTGATCTTGAATGGACGAATGAAGAAATGATGCAAGTGGTCGCTTTTTTTAATGCTATTGAAAAATACTATGAATCAAAAGTTGAAGGTAAAGTACTGTTAGAACGTTACAATCAATTTAAAAAAATAGTTCCAGGTAAAGCCGAAGAAAAGCAAATATTTAAAGAATTTGAAAAACAAAGCGGCTACAATAGTTACAAAGTAGTAAAATTAGTCAAAGATGCCTCAAATCAAAAATATTTTAGTTCAAAACAAATTTAACTATTGTCATCTTAGCTATATTTTGATATTTTTATTAAGCACTAAACAAAATGTTTGATAAAAGTAAACAAAATATAGCTTTTTTTTGTATAAATAATGCTCACTTTTTGGTTAACTTATGTTCCTTAAATGTGCAAAATAAGAAATTATAAAATAAGGTGACAGAATGAAGATTGGAAAAAAATTAAAGAATCTCAGAAATATAAAGCAACTCACTCAAGGTGAGCTGGCAGAGCGTACAAATCTATCTAAAGGATATGTTTCTCAAATAGAAAGTGAACATGCCTCACCAAGCATGGAAACTTTTTTTAATATTTTAGAAGTGTTAGGGACTACCCCTCGTGAATTTTTTTACGATTCAGCAAATACTAAGGTGTTATATAAGAAAAATGAACAAATTCATTATGATGAATCTGATAAAGGATATTTACTAAATTGGCCAATCACACAATCGAATAATTTTGAAATGGAACCATTAATACTTACTTTGAGATCTAATGCATCATATAAAAGTTTTGATCCATCAGATTCCGATACATTTATATATTGTCTACAAGGCGAAGTTTCGCTTTTATTAGGAAGTGATTATTATCACGCTGAAGAAGGGGATGCGTTGTATTTTAAAGCAAACCAAATACATAGATTAAAGAACCTTACGTCACAAGATGTGAAAGTTCTGGTTGTTGCTACAGCATCATATTTATAGGAGGAGAATACATGAACCCTTTATTGACATTCCAATCAGTAAGTAAAGCTTATGATGGAACTCAAATATTAGATAATATAGATTTGAATATTGAGTCTGGGCATTTTTACACATTATTAGGCCCTTCTGGTTGTGGGAAAACTACAATTCTGAAATTGATTGCAGGCTTTGAACAAGTTGATCATGGACAAATCGTTTATCAAGGAAAATCGATTAATCAAGTTCCTGCTAATAAGAGAAAAGTGAATACTGTTTTTCAAGATTATGCCTTATTTCCGCATTTGACTGTATTTGATAATATCGCATTTGGATTAAAAATAAAAAAATTAAATAAGGAAGTAATTAAAGCTAAAGTAGAAGAAGCTTTAAAATTAGTGAAATTAACTGGCTTTGAAAATAGAATGATAGATGGCATGAGTGGTGGACAAAAGCAACGAATCGCAATTGCCCGTGCTATCGTAAATGAACCTGAGATTTTACTTTTAGATGAATCATTATCGGCATTAGATTTAAAATTAAGAACTGAAATGCAATATGAATTAAGAGAGATTCAATCTAGATTAGGTATTACTTTTATTTTTGTGACTCATGATCAAGAAGAAGCATTGGCACTGAGTGATTATATATTTGTTATGAAAGATGGGAAAATACAACAATTTGGTACACCCACTGATATTTATGATGAACCAGTAAATCGTTTTGTTGCTGATTTTATTGGAGAATCTAATATTTTGAAAGGTACAATGGTCAAAGATTATGTTGTTAATATTTACGACCAAGCATTTAAGTGTGTCGATATGGGAATTCCTAGTCAACAACAAGTTGAAGTCGTAATCAGACCAGAAGACATTGCGTTAGTAACCCCTAATGAAGGATTATTTGAAGTGACTGTTGATTCCATGTTATTTAGAGGTGTACACTATGAAATCAATTGTGTAGATAGAAAAGGTTATGAGTGGATGGTGCATTCTACAAAGAAAACTGAAGTAGGTAGCAAAGTAGGTTTGTTTTTTGAACCAGAAGCGATTCATATTATGGTGCCGGGCGAAACCGAAGCAGAGTTTGATGAACGTATTAATAGCTATGAGGTTAATGATAATGCGTAAAATAAACAGATTTTTATTTATACCATATATCTTATGGATGGTTTTATTTATCGTTGTGCCAGTCATTTTGCTAATTTATTTCTCAATGATTGATATACATGGTCATTTTAGTTTAGATAATTATAAACAAATGCTGACACCAAAGTATTTTTTGATGATATGGGACTCTATATTGTACGCTGTGCTAATTACGATGACTACGTTGCTTATTAGTTATCCAGCAGCATACTTTATTCGTACAGCAAAACATCAGAATTTATGGTTATTGGTATTAATTATACCCACTTGGATTAATTTACTTCTAAAGACCTATGCATTTATTGGCTTGTTCAGTCATGATGGTATTATCAACCGAATATTATATAGTTTGCATTTACCTAAAGCGGAACTTTTATTTACAGGTCCTGCATTTATAATTGTAGCCAGTTATATTTATATACCATTTATGATTTTACCAATTTTTAATAATATGAAGGACATACCGAATAATTTATTACAAGCCTCAAGTGATTTAGGCGCAAGTCGACTAATGACATTTAAAAAAGTAATTTTGCCTTTGACAAAACGTGGCGTACTAACAGGGGTGCAAGTTACATTTATTCCTGCGCTTTCTTTGTTTATGATCACAAGGTTAATTGCTGGTAATAAAGTCATTAATATTGGAACGGCGATTGAGGAACAATTTCTTGTAATTCAAAACTATGGGATGGGTTCAACTATTGCGTTGTTTCTCATTCTCTTCATGGCTTTTGTCCTAATCATTACAAATAAAAAATCTACAAATGGAAAAGGGTGAATCATATGAAATGGTATGGCAAACTATATATCGGTATATTAATTGCAGTGTTGTATATCCCTATACTGTTTTTAATGTTTTATTCATTTAATTCAGCAGGTAATATGATTCACTTTGAGCATTTTACATTAGCGCACTATCTATCCTTATTTAACAATGACAGATTATTAGCAGTTATTTTTAATACGATTGCTGTGGCATTATTAGCTGCTGCAATTGCAACGGTAATTGGAACAATGGGGGCCATTGCTTTATATCATTTAAGAAACAAAAAATTAAAAATTTCGTTACTCACTTTAAATAATGTGCTAATGGTTTCTTCCGATGTTGTTATTGGGGCATCATTTTTGATTATGTTTACCGCAATAGGTCATTTTACAGGTTTAGGGCTTGGTTTTATCACTGTATTAATTTCACACATTGCTTTTTGCATTCCAATTGTAGTGATTATTGTGTTACCTAAGTTATATGAAATGAATGTGCATACTTTAGATGCTGCTAGAGATTTAGGTGCAAGTGAATTACAAGTTTTAAATAAAGTGATGTTACCACATTTGTTTCCTGCAATACTTGGCGGTTTTTTTATGGCACTAACCTATTCTTTGGATGATTTTACAGTTAGTTTTTTCGTTACAGGAAATGGATTTAGCGTATTATCAGTAGAAGTTTATGCTATGGCTCGAAAAGGTATAAGTATGGAAATTAACGCGATATCGACAATACTTTTTATAACGATCATAATAGGTATTCTTGGTTATTATTTGATACAAAAACTTATCAAACGAAATAAAGCATTGAAGCAGGTGACACAATAATGAAACGATTTTTACAATTAATCGTGCTTTCAATTTTCGTTGGACTACTTTGTTTATTGGTAAGCCAAAAACTCACTGAAAAAGAGCATTCTGCTTCAGGTGAAAAAATTTATGTGTATAACTGGGGAGAATATATTGATCCGAGTTTAGTAAAAAAATTTCAAAAAGAAACTGGTATTGAAGTTGTGTACGAAACATTCGATTCAAACGAAGCTATGGAGGCAAAAATACGTAATGGTGGTACAAATTATGATGTTGCTTTTCCAAGTGAATATACGATAGAAAAAATGAAAAAGGAAGGTTTGTTATTACCTTTAAATCATGAGAAAATACCAAATATGAAAAATTTAGATAAAGATTATATGAACATGTCATTTGATAGGAAAAATCATTATTCAGTGCCATACTTTTTTGGTACAGTCGGTATTTTATATAATAAAAATGTATATTCACAAGATAACTTTGATTCGTGGGAAAGTTTATATAATCAAAAATATCAAAATGATATTTTATTAGTAGACGGAGCAAGAGAAGTTATGGGTTTAGGTTTAAACAAATTAGGCTACAGTTTAAATGATAAGCAATCAAATCATTTAGCAGAGGTTGAACAAGATTTAAAACAATTAAGCCCTAATATTAAAGGTGTTGTCGGTGATGAAATAACAATGATGCTTGAACAACACGAAGCTAATATTGCGGTTGTGTGGAGCGGTATAGCAGCGCCAATTGTGCAAAATAATAGTGATTTTGATTACGTTGTTCCAAAAGAAGGATCCAACTTATGGTTTGATAACATGGTAATTCCAAAGACAGCTCAAAATAAAGCAGGTGCACATAAGTTTATCAATTTTATGTTAGATGCACAGAATAGTAAACAAAATACGGAGTGGGTAGCTTATGCAACACCTAATAAGGCTGCAAGAGCACAATTACCAAAAGACATCAAAGATGATGAACGTTTTTATCCTTCAAAGCGTACACAAGCACGTTTAGAAGTTTATAAAGATTTAGGTAAAGATACACTTAGTGAATATAATGAACGTTTTTTAAATTTTAAAATGTCGCTAAATTAAAGCGTAGTATAGTAGTTATTTTATCATTTATTCGATATAATAGTTTGATAAGTAGTATAAGGAGTTGTATAGAAATGTCAGGAGAACAATATACTCAAGTTAGGCGTCCAGTGAGTCGACTAGCAGAAAAGGTATTGGGTTGGTTGAGCTGGATATTCTTACTATTACTAACAATCATCACAATGTTTATTGCATTAGTTTCTTTTAGTAGTGAAAGTTCTATTCAAAATTTAGAAACGTCGTTAAATGGTAATGATTTTATTCAGCAAATATTGGCGAATAATGGATTAAATACGATTCAATTTGTTATTTGGTTACAAAATGGTATATGGGCAGTTATTGTATATTTCATTGTTTGTTTATTAATATCATTTTTAGCGTTAATTTCAATGAATATTAGAATATTATCTGGATTTTTATTTTTATTAGCTACCATCGTCACTTTACCTTTAGTTCTATTATTTGTACCACTCATTATACCGATCCTATTTTTAATAGTTGCAATTATGATGTTTGCACGCAAAGATAAAGTAGAAATGATACCAGCTTATTATTCTGGTGGTTATCAAGGTGGTTATAATGACTATGGTCAAGAAAGAGAAGCAGAACCAAAACCTGAACCGAGACCTGAGCCAAAGTCTGAACCAAACCCTCAATATAATGTACAACAAGATACCTCTGACTTAGAACAACCATCAAACCAAGAGCAACAATTAAGAAGAGGTGGGTACAGTTCCGAAATTGCAGACAAAGTAAATTCGGATATTAATTCAAAAGAGGAAGAACCTCAAGTTTTATCTCGACAGGCTAAATACAATTATAAATCAAGAAAGCAGCCAAATGATTTTGATGAAAATCTTCAAAATGAACAAGAGGACTCAAATATCAATAATGAAGAATCTGAAATAGAAGCTAGACAAAGACAAGAAGCTTTTGAAAAAGAACAACAACTTCAACAAGAAGCTTATGAAGAACAACAGCGAATCAAGCAAGAAAAGGCTGAGGAAGCTGCTAGATTGAAACAAGAAAAAGCCGAAGAAAAAGCTAGAATTAAGCAAGAAAAGAAAGCACGTAAACAGCGTGAAAAAGAAAAACGTAAACAACAACCAAGCGCAGTTAGTCAGCGAAGAATGAACTTTGAAGAACGAAAGAAAATCACAAGTCAATCTGCTGAATCATCAGAGATTGATGAAGAAAAAAGTCAATCAAGTAAAACTAAACAAAATGAAGCAGTAGATTCAGATAAAGAAAAATAAAGATTTTTTCTCTATGCTATACGCAAAATAAGAGGACCAATCCTAATATGGATTGATCCTCTTTATATTTAAAATGTTACGATTTTGATCGTGCATGCTTGCCTGGGGATATGGCTTGAGCCTGTAGTCTCTCGCTCATATCAATTCCCCGGGCGTCAGCACGATGCAAAATCTTTATAAGTGATGTGTTTTAATACAATAGAAAAAAGCTTCGAATTATTTAACTTATACAACTAATAGAAAGTCATATTTTTAATTAACCAAAAGATATAACTCAATATGAATACACATGATGGATGAGTCCATTTTATATAAAAAACTTACGATTTTGATCGTACATGCTTGCCCGGGGATATGGTTCGAGCCAGTAGTCTCTTACTCATATCTTTTCCCTGGGCGTCAGCACATCACCAAATCGCAATTTCGTAAAGAAATCGTCAATTTTGTTTCTCTGTAAATATTTGAGTTTCAGTAATATGTTTACATGAGCTCTTTAAATGTTTCTAATATTAAGTATACATTTAATATGCTTAAAATAATGATTAATAGCCATGAAATAGTATTAACCCAGGTTCTGTTTTTAAATTGTCCCATTAAATAACGATTATTTGTAGCCAGTTGTAAAGGTATTAATGAGAACGGTAAAGCTAAACTTAAAAACACTTGTGAGAACACTAGCAATTGTTCAATTTTTGCTTCATCACTTTTGAAAATAATGATACAGAATATGATAGGTAAAATTGCAAGTAGACGCGTAACAAGTCTACGTAACCAGTTTGGAATTTTAAGGTGCAAAAAACCTTCCATTACAATTTGACCAGCCATCGTACCAGTAATTGTAGAATTTTGGCCTGATGCTAATAAAGCAACTGCGAATAAGGTACTCATAATTGCACCCATAGAAGCTCCTAATACAGGTTGATTTTGTAAAGCGTGATATAAATCGTAGAAACCACCCAATTGATCAGTATTAACACCATAAAATAAAGCTGCACCTAAAACGAGTAATAAGCAATTAATGATAAATGCAATCGAAAGTTGAATATTAGAATCCATCGTAGCATATTTAATTGCATGTGCTTTTGATTTTAAACTATTTCTATCATACATTCTTGATTGAACAATTGAAGAGTGTAGATATAGATTGTGTGGCATAATCGTAGCCCCAATAATCCCTAGAGCAATAAACAATGCGCTGTTATTCGTTATTATTTCTTTGCTTGGTACAAAACCAGTTAAAACCTCATTGACATGAGGTGAGGCAATAAACACCTCAAATATAAAGATCACAAGTACTGTAAAAATTAACGTACCTACAATCGCCTCAATTTTTCGGAATCCAAATCGCATGATAAAGAGTAATAAAAATACGTCCAATACCGTGATAAGTGCACCGACAAGTAGTGGAATGCCGAACAATAAATCTAATGCTATCGCACTTCCGATAACTTCTGCGATATCAGTTGCAATAATTGCTAATTCAGCAATAATCCAAAAAACAAAAGCTAATGGTTTGTTTAAGTAATATTTTGTAGCTTGTGCTAAATCCATACCTGTCGCTATTCCTAATCTTACCGTCATACTTTGTAGTAACATTGCAGATAAACTAGAGAGTAAAATTACGAATAGCAAAATGTATCCAAATTGTGCACCACCTTGCATTGAAGTAATCCAATTTCCTGGATCCATGTAACCGACTGCTACTAATAACCCTGGACCTAAATAAGATAATAACTTTTGACTAAATTTACCATTACTATTAATAGAAACCGTATTGTTGATTTCTTCTAAACTTTTATTATGCATTTTTATATTATTAGCCAATAATGATACCTCCTATACTTCTAACTAACTTTTTATAGGTTACTCCAAATAAAATATTAGGTCAACCTAATAACAAGTAATTACTTAGATAAAGTTTTACTGTTTTTATTTTTTTATTAGTAAATTAATATTTTGAAATATAGAAAATAACACTTTGTAATTTTGTAATTTTGTTAAATTTGCTATGATAGTGATAATGAATGAATAGGAGGAAAAATGATGAATCGGAAAGCAGAAAAAATCCTTGCTTGGATTGCAAACGGTCTTAGTTTATTATTTTTAATACTCATGATTTTGGGATTAATTTTATTGAACTTTCCCGAATCCAAGGAAGCATTAAATCAAATATATGAACAACAAGGTATGTCAATATCGGCAGATGCGCTTAAAGCTTCAATATTAATGCAAGGTGGATTTTTATTATTCGCGACGATTCTAGGATTCAGTGGCGTATTTACAATTAAAGGAAACAGAATTTTAGCTGGTTGCCTTTTAATTGCAGCGGCTTTAATTAGTATTTTTACTGGTAATTTTATCGCGTTAATACTTTGGATTATTGCCGGAATTATGCTATTGGTGAAAAAAGACAAAGGCCAACCACAATATCATAATCAAATACAACAAAATGACATTACTGAAGATGCCAAAGATATTGGTCAACGACAAAAGAGTGATATGAATCCAGAACAAGAATTAAAAAAGAAAAAAGATGAGGATCCTTATATTTATTAAGTTATGTGAAAAGACTTACCAATAAATGATTTATAAAAACTGAAAATATACGCTAACTGCTAACAAAGTATTAACTATGTTAGCAGTTTAGTTATTAGTATAATTTTTGATTTTATATAGAACACAGATTCAGGGTTTAAAATACCATCCTTTTTTCTTGAGCATATTAATAATAAGAAAGATATCACATCATGCTAATGTATTTTTTATAAACGTAAAACAACGACAAAGTCTCCGGCTTTGTTGGCAATCTTTATGCACGCTTTCCGCGGGCACTACCTTAGCTTGTAGTCTTCGGCTAGTGCTATTCCCGCAGGAGTCGGCATAAATCACTGCCAATATTATAATATATGTAAATTAAGCATTGGTGGTGTTTATTATGTTGAATAAATCAATTGATAAAAGAGATCATATGAAATGATTTCTATCTTTGAATGAGTCCTTAATAATCATTGGTTACATAAAGTCGATGCGATATTAGATTTAAATTTTGTATATAAATTTGTCGAAGACAAATATTTGAGAAATAGCTGTCAAAAATAATTTAATAGATCACTCATCTTTATTTATTGATTTTACGCATATTAAAGCAAATGCAAATAAAAATAAGTATACAACCGAATTAGCTGAGAAGGACACACTCCATTTTCAAGAAGATTTAATAATGAAATTAACGAATAAAGTCTAGTTAAAGGAAAAAAATCCTATTTGAAAAAACGATATAAATAGAAAATAAATAAACCCTTCGCATTAATTTGCGAAGGGTTTGTCTACGTTCAGGTCTAAGATATTTATATCTTAGTTTATTTGTAAAATTTTAGTAACTGTTCGAAAGTTTCTTCTAAAAAGTTTAAAAAGCTTTTATCTGTTTTTAATTCGTCCGCATTTGGAGCAAGTGTACGTGCAACAAACAATTCACCTTTTTTTACTTTTTTAACACGATCAATTGCACTTTGTATTTCATCATCTGACATGTCTTTAATATATGTTTTTTCTTGAGACATGTGGTCCAAGCTTAAGCTATAATCGGATGGTAAATTTTTAAGTGTATGAAATTGTTCTTCAAAAACTTTCACACGCTGTGCTTTATCTTTTGCTTCATGCATAACACCGTACATGACAAATAATTGGTTTTCAAAAAGACCTATTTGAAAATGTGGTAACATTTTATAACCACGATTGTTGGTTGCAAAAGCGACCCATGTATCTTTAGGTGGATTTACACTTCGTCTTGCATGTTTAGCAACGTGTGGATAAAAAACTTCTCCAGTTGTTGCCTCTAAATATTGAGAAAAATATTCTCCTAATTCATGCAATTGTGGTCGAACATGTTTATTCAAAGCTTCCATTCTGTTATCTAAACCATCAACAGTAAATGCTTTGAAGTCGTTTATTTTAAATGTATATTTAGCCATTTTAACCTCCTAGTGTGCATCTATTCGTTTATATTTTAGCATAATATAACACTATAAACAGTGACTTTGTTTTTTATTTGAACAATCGTACATTGTACAGAAACGTGTATAAACCTATGAATTAGGGTAAAAACATAGTATTATTAACTAATATGATATTACATACAATTGACTATTTTAAATATATAGTTCTATATCTTATTAAATATTAATGAAAAGTGAGTCGTGAAAAGGAGAGGGATACAATGACTGTTTATGAGTTTGCAAAAGGCCTTATTTTAGAAGCGGGCATCAATGTAAAAAAAATCATGAAACAAGATATAGAAATAGAAACTAAGTCAAATCCCAATGATTTAGTGACAAATGTTGATAAAGCGACAGAAAAATATATTTTTGACAATATCAAGCAGACTTATCCAGAACATTTAGTGATTGGTGAAGAAGGACATGGACATGACCTTAAAGACGAATCAGGCATTGTATGGGTGATTGATCCAATTGATGGAACGTTGAATTTTGTACACCAAAAAGAAAACTTTGCAATTTCTATTGGTATATTTAATGATGGCAAACCATATGCAGGATTTGTATACGATGTAATAAATGATAAACTTTATCATGCAAAAGCTGGTGAAGGTGCATTTGAAAATGGCAACTTGCTACCTGCAATCCAATCGAGCCCTTTAAGTACAAGCATAATTGGTATCAATCCTAATTGGCTTACAAAACCAAGATTGGGTGAAGTGTTCAAACCAATTGTGGACGAAGCTAGAAGCGCGAGAGCTTATGGTTCAGCTGCGCTAGAAATCATTCATGTAGCTACTGGAAAATTAGGAGGCTACATTACACCAAGATTACAACCTTGGGATTTTGCTGGCGGTTTAATCATCCTGCAAGAAGTAGGTGGCATTGGTACAGATTTAATGGGCAACACCTTGTCTATATATGAACCAAGTTCTATAGTAATGGCTAATCCACAATTACATGTGGAATTATTAGAATTTCATTTTCAAAAAAATAATGAAATCATCGAAGCATTACAAAAACGTTTAAAACATTAAGATAATTACTCTAATTCATATTATTAGGCAAAATTTTATATATTTAAGTAAAAGATATATGATAAAAGCAATGAATAAGATAACGAGTAGAGAATGAAATATAAACTTTAAATCATTTTTAAAATTTAAGTCAACATATAAAAAGGACAGAAAATACATTTTCAAAATGATTTTCTGTCCCTATTTATTTTAGCAATTATAGCCAGTTATTTTCACGATATTTCTTTTTTAAAGTGAAACCGTACCCAAATGTTGCAATGAATAGTATAAATGTTAAAATCATCATTGGAACATTTGTAGCAGCGATACTAAAGCTAAATAAAAGCAATAATATAACAGCTATGATAGCGAGTACCCAGAATATTGATTTAGATTTTTTTTGTTGCATCCCAACCACACCTTTATAGTTTTCTTTAACCAATTATATGATATAATAAAAAAGTTGCAAAGAAAAGTGGGAATTTACTCGAGAAAGGAAATTGTATAAAATGACTAAAATAAGAGAAGATGTTCGTAATATCGCAATCATCGCTCACGTTGACCATGGTAAAACAACATTAGTAGATGAATTATTAAAACAATCAGGAATATTTCGTGAAAATGAGCATGTAGATGAAAGAGCAATGGATTCTAACGACATAGAAAGAGAACGAGGCATAACAATTCTTGCTAAAAATACAGCAATTAATTATAAAGATAACAGAATTAATATTTTAGATACGCCAGGACACGCCGATTTCGGTGGTGAAGTTGAACGTATTATGAAAATGGTTGATGGTGTAATCTTAGTTGTAGATGCTTATGAAGGTACAATGCCACAAACACGTTTCGTCTTGAAAAAAGCACTTGAACAAAATTTAAAACCTGTAGTAGTTGTAAATAAAATTGATAAACCTGAAGCTAGACCAGAAGGTGTAGTAGACGAAGTATTAGATTTATTTATTGAATTAGAAGCTAACGATGAGCAATTGGATTTCCCTGTTGTTTATGCATCAGCTGTTAATGGTACTGCAAGTTTAGATTCTGAAAAACAAGATGAAAACATGCAATCACTTTACGAGACAATTATTGATTATGTGCCAGCTCCAATCGATAATAGAGAAGAACCGTTACAATTCCAAATAGCATTATTGGATTATAACGATTACGTTGGTCGTATTGGTGTAGGACGTGTATTTAGAGGAACGATGCGTGTTGGTGATAATGTATCTTTATTAAAATTAGATGGCTCAGTTAAGAATTTCAGAGTGACTAAAATCTTCGGTTATTTCGGATTAAAACGTGAAGAAATTGAAGAAGCTTATGCTGGTGATTTAATTGCCGTTTCAGGTATGGAAGATATTAACGTAGGTGAAACTGTAACACCTAGTGATCATCAAGATCCTTTACCAGTTCTAAGAATTGATGAGCCTACATTGGAAATGACATTTAGAGTGAATAATTCACCGTTTGCTGGACGTGAAGGTGATTTCGTAACGTCTCGTCAAATTCAAGAACGTTTAGATGAACAATTAGAAACAGATGTATCATTAAAAGTAACTCAAACAGAATCGCCAGATAAATGGATAGTTGCAGGACGTGGGGAACTACATTTATCTATTTTAATTGAAAATATGAGACGTGAAGGTTATGAATTACAAGTTTCTAAACCTCAAGTTATCTTAAGAGAAATTGATGGCGTTAAATGTGAACCATTTGAACGTGTGCAATGTGAAGTACCTCAAGAATATACAGGTGCTGTCATTGAGTCATTAGGTCAGCGTAAAGGTGAAATGTTAGACATGGTGACAACGGATAATGGTTTAACTCGTCTTATATTCATGGTTCCAGCGCGTGGTTTAATCGGTTATACTACTGAGTTTATGTCACAGACACGTGGCTATGGTATTATTAACCATACTTTTGAAGAATTCAAACCTCGTGTTAAGGGCCGTATAGGTGGTAGAAGAAATGGTGCGCTTGTTTCTATGGATAAAGGTCAAGCAAGTTCATATGCGATTATGGGACTAGAAGATCGTGGTACAAACTTTATGGAACCAGGAACTGAAGTTTATGAAGGTATGATTGTTGGTGAGCACAATCGTGAAAATGACTTAACAGTAAATATTACGAAAGAAAAACACCAAACTAACGTACGTTCAGCTACAAAAGACCAAACAGTTACAATGAAACGACCAAGAAAATTAACTTTAGAAGAAGCATTACAATTTATCAATGATGATGAATTAGTAGAGGTAACACCTGAAACGATTCGTATTAGAAAAACAATATTAGAAAAAGCAGCGCGTGAAAAAGAATCGAAACGAATCAAACAATTAATGCAAGAAGAAGAATAATTAGTAAATCATCAGTATAATCGAGAGATAAATATCGTTGATTCACATGACAATGTCAATTTCTATTGGAATAATATAGAGATTGACGTTGTCTTTTTTTATGACATTATATAGTTGAGTATACATACAATGATTTGTATTTAGTAATAAAGTCAGTTCAAATTTCAATATCTTAATTGAAGGGTTTAATATGAGATGTGTTGCATTTAAATTTAACTATAACTATTATATGTATTACACTAAGAAAAATTGATTTAATTGCATTTATTAAAGTGTAAGTAAATACTTTAATTGTGTGGTGAATGCCTAGAAAATGATCAATGAAATTTAAAATAATTTTCATTGATAAACGTTAGCATGTATATTTGCGTTTACATGCTAAGTTTTGTTTCGCATCAAGAAAGTTAACTAAAAGGAA
This sequence comes from Staphylococcus sp. GDY8P94P, assembly GCF_017892255.1. Classification (NCBI taxonomy): domain Bacteria; kingdom Bacillati; phylum Bacillota; class Bacilli; order Caryophanales; family Staphylococcaceae; genus Staphylococcus; species Staphylococcus sp. GDY8P94P. The sequence goes on along the minus strand of NZ_JAESKU010000001.1, from coordinate 40,592 downwards.
ACGTTGATATAAAAACCATGAAAGTTTCAAATTAATAGAAACTTTCATGGAATAAATTTTTAGAATTAAACGCTCAGTTTAATTTGTAATATTAACAATCATTGACAAACATCATATACTTCTTTCAACGATTACTAATATTATGATGACATGCCTTAATTTTTCGGTTAAAACAACATTAAGTTTATAAGAAATATGTTATCGATGGTCGAAAGTGCTTTCTTGTTTTCGTTGTTTTGGTGTATCTAGACGACTTTTACATTCGTCGCACATAAAAGTGTGCATTGGATCATTTCTTAATCTTTTAGCTTCTAATGTATTTTGATCAATGAATACTTCAGTATCACAGATAATACATTGCACTTTTATCATTTAAATCACCTCGATATGAGTAACATACTTGAACTCATATGAATAACCTTGTTCTGGTATATAGACAAAACTATCAACGAAGTTATCGTCATAAAGTCTTTTGCCATCACGAGCAAATTGGAAGAAAAGATATGGTAGTAGGTCTATTGGTACTTCTATAGAATCTTTATCATTAAACAGTCGTATTGCTTTTGCATGATCATGTGGTTCAGCATTTTTGAAAAATGGTGACATATTAATTACAAATGAATCTTTCAAAACTGCTCTTTTTCGATATTTAATTTCTGAATTTAGTGTTGGAGGATTTGTTTGTCCTTCTAAGATTGCACGATTCCATTCGCGGTTGTCATTGAAATTGATTGGTTTAGTGCCATCAAATACACCATTCTCTAAATCTTCTAATTTAACTTTTCTATCATCAAATATCCAAGTAGTACTATCTAAAGTAATTGGAAATTTAACTTCGCCCTTAATTTGAATCATAATCCCACTCCTAATATATTTTAAAAATTTTAAATAAAACGATTCGACAACAAGTTCAGTCGTTACGATAATTGACATTTTTGTGAATTTGAACATAATTAAATAGTTTGTATCATTGAAGATGTATCATAAAATTAAAAATAACTAATTGTTTGAACGCTCATATCACAATGATTTGTGTAGTTCGTTTTATTAATTGTATATGTAACTAAAATAAATATATCACTAATTCCAATATTATCATAAATAACTAGCCTTAGTATATTACTGAATTCACTTGCTTTTTCTGTATCAGTAAGATAAACTTTTACATATAAAGTTACAATTGATAGGGGGAGTATGTCATGGTAAAGGGCCAAAAATTAAACAGTGCGGCATATGACCAATTAAATAAAGATGCAGACAGGATTCTTCAATTGATTAAAGTTCAAATGGATAATCTTACATTACCTCAATGCCCATTGTATGAAGAAGTTCTTGATACACAAATGTTTGGTTTACAAAAAGAAGTTGATTTTGCTGTTGAACTAGGCTTAGTGGATAGAGAAGCGGGCAAAGATTTAATGCTTCGTTTAGAAAAAGAATTGTCTAAATTACACGAAGCATTTACAAACGTTTAATTGGATTCGCTAATTTTGAATAGTATGAATTTATTTTTACTAAATAAAATGATATAAAACGAATTAAAGTAGTTAAAAAACTACATAAGATATTTAAAGTGGCTAAGATGTCAATATTATATTGATTGTATCGTAGCCACTTTTTTGTTGGATAATAAATGATGTTACGGTTTGATAATGATTGAACAACAAATTATATTTGTTCGAAAAATGAATACATTTTTTGATATACTATTAAAGGTACAATGAAATTTTAAAAACAATTTCAGTATTTGGAATAACGAAAATGATTGAAACTTTTATTAAAAAATGATTAATATGTAAAGAATATATAAAATAGAATTGGATGATATGTCGAATGAATAACATAAAGAAATTTTTTCAGTATATTAGCAAGAATGCTAAATATATTGACTATCCGTTAGTAATTACATATTTGTTGTTGTGTCTCATTGGCTTAGTCATGGTATATAGTGCAAGTATGGTTGCAGCCACTAAAGGTTCTTTAACAGGTGGTGTACCAGTAACAGGAACATATTTTTATACTAGGCAATTAATGTACGTAATTATGAGTATCATTCTTGTTTTTTTTATGGCATTCGTGATGAATGTGAAGTTACTAGAAACGATTAAGTTTCAAAAATGGATGATGCTTGGCATTATCTTATTGTTAATAGCAACCCTCTTAGTAGGAAGTAATATTAACGGTTCGAAAAGTTGGATTAATTTAGGTTTTATGAATTTACAAGCATCAGAATTATTGAAAATTGCCTTGATATTATATATTCCATATATGATTGAAAAGAAAAGGCCAAAAGTATTTAAAAATCCTAAGCTCATGACTTCTCCAATTATTTTATCTGCTATTTGTATCGGCCTTGTATTTTTACAACGCGATGTTGGTCAAACATTATTGATTTTAATAATTTTTTTCTCAATCTTATTTTATGCAGGCATTGGAGTTCAAAAATCGCTAAAATATGGGTTAATGATACTCACAGGTATTGTAATCATTGGTGGCTTGTTTTTACTGATAGGACTGGTGCCAGATTATTTAACTGCCAGATTTAGTACGCTGACAGATCCATTCAGCAATGAAGGTGGCACAGGTTACCATATTTCTAATTCATTAATTGCAATTGGTAATGGCGGTTTGTTAGGCCGTGGTTTGGGAAACAGTATTATGAAGTTAGGCTACTTGCCTGAACCACATACCGACTTTATATTCTCTATTATTTGTGAGGAACTTGGACTTGTTGGAGGACTAATTGTCATTTGCTTATTATTCTTTATTGTATATAGAGCATTTGAACTTGCGAGTAAGACGAGTTCATACTTTTATAAACTAGTTTGTGTAGGTGTTGCTAGCTATATAGGTAGTCAAACATTTGTCAATTTAGGTGGTATTTCAGGTACGATTCCTTTAACTGGTGTTCCATTACCATTTATTAGCTTTGGTGGGTCGTCAATGATCAGTCTAAGTATTGCAATGGGGTTATTATTAATTACCGCTAAACAAATTAAAGTCGATGAATCGAAAAAAAGACAACAGCGTAAACATACGCACCATTTTAGTGTTCCTAAAAATAGTTAATATGCGCAAAATAAGCAAACGATTCAACATGTTGATGTTGAAAACGTTTGCTTATTTTTTTAACGATATCATTTACTTTTGAAAAACTTAGCAAATACAGTGCTTTTAATAAGTTAAAGTTATCAATAATGATAACTTTGTATTATGTTATTTTTATGATATAATCTCTTTTAAATACGATAGGTATCAAATTTTAAGTACTCATTGTAATAAAAAAGATAGTATTATGGTAAAAATATAAGCACTAGTTATATTGTAATTTTAAATAATGTGAAAACTATTTTACTGTATACATAGTTCGTATTTTGCTATAATCAATTTTATATCCAACTTTTTAGAAAATTCAAAATTTAAGGGGGACCATGATTTGAAACAAATTAATAAACTTATGGTAGCCAATCGTGGAGAAATAGCAATAAGGATTTTTAGGGCTGCAACAGAATTAAATGTTAAAACGGTTGCGATTTATTCAAATGAAGATAAAGGATCATTACATAGATATAAAGCTGATGAGTCATATTTAGTTGGGAAAGATTTAGGACCAGCAGAATCATATTTGGATATAGAGCGCATCTTGGATGTTGCGAAACGTGCAGGAGTGGACGCAATTCATCCTGGTTATGGATTTTTAAGCGAAAATGAAACTTTTGCCAAACGTTGCCAAGAAGAGGGGATTAAGTTTATCGGACCACGTGTCGAACATTTAGACATGTTTGGTGATAAAGTTAAGGCAAGAACTACAGCAATTAATACTGATTTAAGAGTTATTCCTGGTACAGATGGACCAATTGATAATCAATCCGATGCAATTGCTTTTGCAAATGAAGCAGGCTATCCTTTGATGATTAAAGCTACAAGTGGTGGCGGTGGAAAGGGCATGCGTATTGTGCGTTCCGAAGATGAATTAGAGGAAGCATTCCACAGAGCAAAATCTGAAGCGCAAAAATCTTTTGGTAATAGTGAGGTTTATATTGAAAAATATATAGATAATCCAAAGCACATTGAAGTACAAGTCATTGGTGATGAACATGGTAACATTGTTCATTTATATGAACGTGATTGTTCTGTTCAAAGACGTCATCAAAAAGTTGTTGAAGTTGCGCCATCTGTTGCACTTACTGATGATTTGAGAGAACGTATATGTGACGCTGCGATTCAATTAATGGAGAAAATTGAGTATGTAAATGCTGGCACAGTTGAATTTTTAGTATCTGGAGACGATTTTTATTTCATAGAAGTCAACCCACGTGTACAAGTTGAGCATACGATCTCTGAGATGGTGACTGGCGTAGATATCGTTAAAACTCAAATTCTTGTAGCTGATGGTGAAAAGCTATTTGATCATGAAATTGGCATGCCACAACAAAAAGATATTCAAACATTAGGTTATGCAATTCAATGTCGTATTACAACTGAAGATCCAACAAATGACTTTATGCCAGATACTGGTAGAATTATAGCTTATCGTTCAAGCGGTGGCTTCGGAGTCAGACTTGACGCTGGTGATGGTTTCCAAGGTGCTGAAATTTCACCGTATTATGATTCATTACTTGTAAAATTATCTACACATGGTATGACATTTAAACAAGCAAATGAAAAAATGGACCGTTCATTACAAGAAATGCGTATTCGTGGTGTGAAAACAAATGTGCCATTTTTAATTAATGTTATGAGAAATACACAATTTAAGACTGGCGACTACACAACTAAGTTTATCGAAAGTACGCCAGAATTATTTGATATTGAGCCTACATTAGATAGAGGTACGAAAACGTTAGAGTATATTGGTAATGTATCTATCAATGGTTTTCCTAACGTAGAAAAAAGACCGAAACCAATTTATGAAACGTCACCAATTCCTCAGGTTCCAAAAAAGGTTGTTGAAAAATTTGAAGGTACGAAGCAGTTATTAGATCATAAAGGACCACAAGCAGTTGCAGAATGGTTGAAACAGCAAGAGGATGTATTAATTACAGATACTACTTTCAGAGATGCACATCAATCATTGTTGGCTACACGCGTACGAACTAAAGATATGATGAATATTGCTTCTAAAACAGCTGATGTAATGAAAGATAGTTTTTCATTAGAAATGTGGGGCGGTGCAACATTTGATGTTGCTTACAACTTCTTAAAGGAAAATCCATGGGAAAGACTTGAAAGATTGAGAAAAGCCATTCCAAATGTTTTATTCCAAATGCTATTACGTGCGTCTAACGCTGTTGGTTATAAAAATTATCCAGATAATGTCATTAAAAAATTTGTGAAAGAAAGTGCTGATGCAGGTATAGATGTCTTCCGTATTTTTGATTCATTAAACTGGATAGATCAAATGAAAGTAGCAAATGAAGCAGTTCAAGAAGCAGGTAAGATTTCAGAGGGCGCTATTTGCTATACAGGAGATTTTTTAAACGCAAATCGTTCTGATATTTACACGTTAGATTATTATGTAAATATGGCAAAAACACTTGAATCAGAAGGATTCCATATATTAGCTATTAAAGATATGGCTGGTTTATTAAAACCGAAAGCAGCTTACGAATTAATCGGTGAGTTAAAAGCAGCAGTTGACTTACCAATTCATTTACACACACATGACACGAGTGGAAATGGACTATTAACTTATAAAGAAGCTATTGATGCAGGCGTAGATGTTATTGATACTGCAGTTGCATCAATGAGTGGTTTAACAAGTCAACCAAGTGCTAATTCATTGTATTATGCACTGAATGGTTATGGTAGAAGCATGCGTACAGACATTGATGGAATGGAAGAATTATCACATTATTGGGGTACTGTCCGTCAATACTATAGCGATTTCGAAAGCGATATTAAGTCACCTAACACAGAAATTTATCAGCATGAAATGCCAGGTGGACAATATTCTAATTTACGTCAACAAGCGAAAAGTTTAGGCTTAGGCAACAGATTTAATGAAGTCAAAGATATGTATAAGCGTGTTAATTTCTTATTCGGTGATATTGTTAAAGTGACACCTTCATCAAAAGTTGTTGGCGATATGGCCTTATACATGGTTCAAAATGATTTAGATGAGCAATCCGTAATAAATGATGGACATAAATTAGATTTCCCTGAATCAGTAGTATCATTCTTTAAAGGAGAAATTGGTCAGCCAGTTAATGGCTTCAATAAAGACCTACAAAAGGTAATATTGAAAGGTCAAACACCATTAACTGAACGGCCAGGGGAGTATTTAAAGCCAGTTGATTTCGAAACAGTAAGACAAGAATTAGAGGAAAAACAACAAAAAGAAGTCACTGAACAAGATGTCATCAGTTATGTGCTATATCCAAAAGTGTATGAACAATTTATTGCAACTCAAGAACAATTTGGCAATGTATCACTTTTAGATACACCAACATTTTTCTTTGGCATGAGAGCAAATGAGACTGTAGAAATAGAAATTGATACAGGAAAACGATTGATTATTACACTTAAAACGATTACAGAACCTGATGAAAAAGGTGTACGTACAATATTTTATGATATGAATGGTCAAGCAAGACGTATCTTCATACAAGATGAAAATGTTAAAGCCAATGCAAGTGTTAAACCAAAAGCGGATAAACTAAATCCAAATCACATTGGTGCACAAATGCCTGGATCAGTTACAGAAGTTAAAATTGCTGAGGGTGAATCCGTGACGAGTGGACAAGCATTATTGATCACTGAAGCTATGAAGATGGAAACAACGATTCAAGCACCGTTTGATGGTGTCGTCAGAAAAGTAACAGTACAAAATGGCGATGCGATTGAAACAGGTGACCTATTAATAGAAATTGAAAAAGAACAAGAAGATTAAACTAAAAATGGCTGTGATACGGTTAATGTATCACAGCCATTTTATATGTTAATTAAAGTGGATTATCCACCACTTCGTATAGTTCTTAGCATCAATACAATAAAGTATGCAATCAATCCAAACAATATTGTTATGAATAATGCGTGTAATAGAGCGATTAATAAATTCACTTCAGTAATAATAGATAAAGCACCTGTTATCATTTGTAAAATTATTAAAATAAATGCAGCGGTATAGCCGAAACGAATTGTTCGATTTTCTTTGTAATTATTAATTGCATGAACAAACGTGATTAAAATCCAAATAAATGCGATTAAAGCCATACCTCTGTGAGTGAAGTTTACCCAATCTTGAACGTTATGAGGTATTAAATCATTAAACGGAAGCGGCCATTGACCATAAGCTAAACTTGCTTCTTTATGTCTGACTAATGCACCAGTATATATCGTTAAGTATACAATGATTGCCATAATCCATGTATAAATTCTAAGCGGCTTACGAATAAATAATTCATCAGCTTCGTATTTACGATCTACTTCAAAGATAATTAAAGTTAAAACAAATACTGAAGAAAATGAAATTAATGAAATACCAAAATGTAACGCCAAAACATAATCGTTTTGTTGCCACATTACTGCTGCTGCACCAACAAGTGCTTGCAATAATAGGAAACCAATACTAATCATGCATAACGGTTTAACTTCTTTGATATAACCAATGTGTTTCCAAGCAACAATCACTAGCCATAAAACAAGAATTAAAGATAGACCTGATACTGCACGATGACTTAATTCAATTATTGTTTGTATAGGCAAATTTTGAGGTAAAAAAGCACCATGACACAATGGCCAGTCAGAGCCGCAACCATCAGCTGAACCAGTTTTAGTAACCAACGCGCCTCCTAGCTGTACAAATGCCATTATTATCGCTGCCAATACAGATAACCATTTCAGGTTTTTTTTGTTAAACAAGAATTAACCCCCCACAAATAAATAAAACAGATATGAGTAATGATTCAGCTACAATGATACCAATCATTTATAGTTTAAACCATAGACTCTTTACATTTACTTTTTTATTTTTAAATAAAACTTAACTATTATTATAACAAGAAATACGCTTCTAATTGTGTCACAAAAATGACTATTTGTGAATGTCGATAAAGTGTCACAAATAACTTTGTATAAATGTAGTCAATCACCGTAAATTGATATATCATTGTATTATATGGAAAAATTAGGAGGGAAATTATGAACAAAGAACAAACTTTGTCGCATAATTCTAGTCGTGTAACGTTTAAAGAGTTACAACAAATTATTAAAATGGGACTAGTTCAGGGCAATTTAATTCCGGCATTTGCTGGTTCATGGCTTGCAATTGTGTTGGCAAATCATTCCTTCCTCTCGTCAATACCACAGATTTTAATGATGTTGGTAGGTTCGACATTAATTATGGGGGGCGCATGCGCTTTAAATAATTACTATGATCAAGATATTGACAGTATCATGCCAAGTAAACAGCAAAGACCTTCAGTTAATGGAAAAATTTCAAATAGAAATTTATTATTACTTAGTTTTGGAATGATGCTCGTAGGGGAAGCATTATTATTTGCTTTAAATATACCATCTGGTGTAATAGGATTGTTAGGTATTGTTGGATATGTGTCATTTTATTCAATTTGGTCTAAACGTCATACAGTTTGGAATACAGTGATTGGGAGTTTTCCTGGTGCTGTGCCACCGTTAATAGGTTGGACAGCTATTGAAGGCAATATTAGTATGGTTGCTGTAGCGCTTTTCTTAGTAATATTTTGTTGGCAACCAGTACATTTTTATGCATTGGCAATAAAGCGTAAAGATGAATATAGTTTGGCAAATATTCCAATGTTACCTTCTGTTAAAGGTTTCAAACGCACGAGAGTGAGTATGTTTATCTGGCTAGTATTGTTATTACCACTACCATTATTATTGAGTGATCTTGGTACAACATTTATCATATTAGCTACATTATTAAATTTAGGCTGGTTATATTTAGGTTTAACGAGTTTTAAAAAAGATTCAGATCAAACAAAATGGGCAACAAAAATGTTTATTTACTCTTTAAACTATTTAGTAGTTTTCTTCGTACTCGTTGTTGTTGTTTCATTGATTAAAATGTTCTAATAAATATTAATAAGGATGGAATATATGAATTTACCAATCTTACCTACAATTAGTACAACATGTATAGTGATAAGCGCAATCCTTATTGCAATAGGATGGCGTAAAATATGGAAAAGAGAAATCGAAAGTCATAAAAAATTTATGTTACTTGCTGCTATATTTGCGCTAACTTTCTTTATTATTTATGCTTCGAGAACGATATTTATTGGTAATACTGCTTTTGGTGGCCCAGATTCAATTAAGATTTATTATACAATCTTCTTAATTTTTCATATCAATTTAGCTACCATCGGTGGTCTGCTAGGACTTTTCCAAATCATCACTGCGTTCAAAGACAAATTTAAACTTCATAGATTTGTAGGACCAATTGCATCAATTGTTTGGTTTTGTACTGCTATCACAGGAGTGATGGTTTATGTATTGCTCTATGTATTATATCCAGGCGGAGAAACAACATCATTGTTGAAAGCAACTTTCGGTTTTATAAATATACTTAGTTAAAGTATTGATGGACTAAGCCGAAATAATCATTATATCTAAAAATAACCTGAGACACTGCAGTGTCTCAGGTTATTTTTATTTTAAAGTTGCAGTTGTAGATGTTATCTGTTTAAGTGGTAGATTCTTTTTATAATTTTTGTAACTCAAGATTTGCGTGTGGTTTCATTCAAATGATTTAAATGAAAATTTTTAAAAAAGCGACTTAAGATAAATACCTTTTTAAGTGTTTAGCCGTAACAGAAGCAGTGGTTGCTAATAGACCATCTGGATTTCCTTGGTAAAGTAATTTACCACCTTTGTTTCCAGCATATGGCCCTATATCAATAATCCAGTCTGCATTTGTCATCATCGTTAAATTATGTTCAATGATAATTACTGTGTTACCTTGGTCAATTAAATTATCAAAACAAGTTAAAATGATAGGTATATCATCTTCATGTAAGCCAGTAGTAGGCTCATCAAATACAAAAATGTGATTACTCACAACGTGTGTCAAATATTTACTGAGTTTAACACGTTGTATTTCTCCACCAGATAATGTATCAAGTGTTTGTCCTAAATTCATATAATTTAAACCTGTTGCTTTTAGTGATTGCAAAGGCTGTGCAATAGATTGATTTGCATTAAAAAAGTCTAAAGCTTCATCCACTGTTAAGTTCAATATATCTGCTATAGAATAGCCTGAGATAGTTGCATTTAAAACTTCAGGTTTATATCTTTTACCACCACAAACATTACAAATTTGGGTGAAGTCTGGCATAAATGCAAGCTCCGTTTTTAGCACGCCTTTTCCATGACACTCAGGACAGGCGCCTTCAGAGTTGTAACTGAATAATGACTTCTTCAATCCTGTATTTTTACTGAAATAAGTACGAACATCATCAAATATATCTAGGTATGTTAACAAATGAGAACGACTTGAAGCGTGTACGGGCTTTTGATCGATAATAATAGCGTCTCCATCGTTTTGTAAGCCACCATGTATAAGTGTGCTCTTGCCAGAACCAGCAACACCAGTTACAACGGTCATTGCATGTTTAGGAATACGAACTGAAATATCTTTTAAATTATTTTGCGTCATATGATTTAAGTCAATAAACGCATCTGTTTGTCTTATGGATGATTTCAATTTATGTTTTTTCTTTAATGCTTTTCCAGTACTGGAATTTGATGATAATAAATCAGAATAGTTACCAGTGAAAACAATTTCACCACCATTTTTCCCAGCATAGGGCCCTAAATCTATGATGTGATCTGCAATTTTGATAACGTCAGGGTCATGTTCTACTACTAGAACTGTGTTACCTTTATTTTTTAAAGATTGAATGATTTCATTTATTTTTTGAATATCCTCAGGATGTAGCCCGATACTCGGTTCATCTATGATATATACTAAATCACTTAAAGGGCTATTTAGATGCCTGATAAGTTTAATACGTTGAGATTCTCCACCAGACAGCGTTTTTGTTTCACGATCTAAAGTGAGATAATTAAGTCCAATATAACTAAGAGATTCTAATTGCCTTAACAAAGGGCTAATTATAAATTGTGCTTTGGTAGATTCTAATTTTTGAATGAAAGTCATTGCTTCATCAATAGATAAGTGCGTGAACTCAGCGATATCTAAGCCATTAATTTTGGATTGTAATACATTTTGATTTAATCTTTTACCACCACATGTTGGGCATTTTTTTGATGTCACAACTCTTTCAATATCATGTTTGAATTTATTTTTTTCAAAATTGTCATTTAATAAAAAAGAACGTCTAAATCGATGAATAAGTCCTTCGAATTTTGCAGTTTTTGGCCAGTTTTCTGGAGGGTTTTTCAATTTGGTAGGTTTTGTGTATAACAGTGTATCCAATTCTTTTTTATCATAATATTTCAATTTCTTGTCATTATCAAATAAACCAGAATATAAATAACGTTTACCACGCCAACTATCCGGTCTAAAAGAGGGAAAACGGATTGCATCTTCATTTAAAGATTTTTCAAAATCTAGCAGTTCTTCCAAGTTAATATCTTCTACGTATCCAAGGCCAGAACATGTTTCGCACATACCATTTGGATTATTAAAAGAAAAAATGTCAGAATATCCTACAAATGGTGTTCCGATACGGGACCATAATAAACGCACTGAAGCATAAATATCGGAAATTGTACCTACTGTAGACCGTGAATTACCACCTAACCTTTTTTGATTGATAATCATAGCTACTGGTAAATGTTCTATTAAATCTACATTTGCTTTACTAAATTGTTTTAATTGATTTTGTATATATGTAGAATATGTTTCGTTAAGTAAACGTTCAGATTCGGCAGCAATTGTATTAAAGACTAATGATGACTTACCTGAACCAGAACGACCAGTGAATACAGAAATTTTATGTTTTGGTATATCTAAAGAAATATCTTTTAAATTATTTTGTTTCGCACCATGTATACGAATGATTGACATATTTGTCACCCCTTCATTTATTTTATACCCAAAATTCTCTTGTATATTACGTCATGTACATATAATATATGATGAAAATGTAAAGGGTTTATTACAAATTAACAAATTTGAGGACATGCCTTGCTTGTATCTGTCATAAACATGTACAATGAACCAAAGAATAATGTAGGTGGATGAGCGATGAAGAAACTAATAATTAAAGTTATTGGTGTATTATTATTGATTTGTTTTATAATTTATCTATTTTACTCACCGCGTTTGAAATTTGATGTTTTAGAAAATCCTAATAAAGAAACTTCAAATACAACACAAAACAAAGATTTTCAAAACAAAAAAACAAATGTTGAAAATCCTAAACTTAAAAAAGGTGTGGGTACTTGGATTGGACAAGATTTACATAATTTAACTGATAATTATGGACAAGCAGATAGGGTCTATTCATATAAAGGCGGTTTTAAAAACTACGTATTTAAACAAAAAGATCAGTATTATCTTGTCACAACGAAAAAAAATAAAATTAAATCAGTTTATGCCACTGGTAAAAATGCTAACGTTAATCCAGTAGAAATTGGTGATAATGCAGCGCATGTTTTTGAAAAGTACAGTATCAATCCAGAGCCAACGATTAAAGCTAATGGAAAAGCTTATGAAATAGAACTTTCAGATTCAGATATGAAAACACAGACACTTATAAAATTCAATAATGTATACGCACAAGTATATATTGATCAACAAGCTAATGAAATCGTAGGTGTAAGATATTTAGATAGTGAAGCATTAATAGCATTCAAACCCTATCAAATGATTACTGCGCAAGAAGATAAAAAAGTGAAAAATAATTATAAAAAAATACCATATGAACAAAATGCAAATCAATTGATGACACTTTATGAAATAACTAATGAGATGCGCAAATTAAAAGATGCTAAGCCTTTAAAAATCAATAATGACGTAGCTCATATTGCATCATATAATTTGTACGAAGCAATTGATACTGATAGTGTGGAATTTACAGAAGATGCCTTGAAACAAAAGCTTAATGAACAAAATATTTCTTTTGTTTCTACTAGTCAAAATGTAGGATATGATTTTAACGAGGTACCAACTTTAATCCATAGTTGGTTAAACTCTGATATTCATAGATCAAGGATGTTAAACTCTAAATACAATGAAGTCGGCGGCGAAGTGTCAAACGGTTATTATACAATTATTTTCATTGAAGATAAGTAGGAGAGGATATAATGATAACAGAAGAAACTTTGAACATTCTTGATGATATTGAAGGTTTAAGTGATAAAATACTTGATTCACGACTATATCATTCATTTAAAATAGCAGAACAAAATTTACAAGAAAATGATGAAGCGCATTTACTATATCAAGCTTTTTTAAAATCAAAAGAGCAATATGATGAAATAATGAGATTTGGAAAATATCATCCAGATTATCAAAAAGTGATGTTAGAAACACGTAAACGAAAACGTGCATATGAAATGCTACCAGTAGTTATGGATTACAAACAAAAAGAAGTCGCATTACAAGATTTAATAGACGAGGTTATAGTGAAAATAGCTTATGCTGTATCTGAAAATGTAAAGATAGAAACAGGTAATCCGTTTTTCCAAAAAGATGCAAGTGGTTGTGCAACAGGTGGTTCTTGTAGCTGTTCCTTATAGCAAATCAGGGCTGTGTAATGTTAATTAATATAAAAGCTGGGCACTTGTAGTGACCCAGCTTTTATATAACTATTTATTTTGATAGGTGTTTTTAAATCGTTCTGCTAAATCAGGCCGATCAGTGACTATAGTATGCACCTCGTTTTTGGCTAAATCATTCATTAAATCTAGATTATTAATACCATAAAAACCAGGGACAATGTTACGTTCATTTAACCACTGTATAAATTTAGGTGAAGTCAATTTAATACCTTTAAACGTCACTGGCATTTGAAATGTATGTGCTTGTGGTTTAAATGTGTTACCTAAACCTGATTTGAATTTTAAGAAACCTTCTGCCACTTCGCTCTGACTCGCTCCAATAGCTATTGTGTAATTGCTTACTTTTTTGAACCTTTCAATTTGATCATTTTGAAAACTAGTAACTAAAACACGATTTTGCGCGTGGTTTTTAACAATGATATCATAAATGATTTTAGGTGCTAATTTACCTTGATCACTTTGTGAATCATCTTTAAGGTCAACATTTATAAGTGTGTTAGGATATAATTTTAATAATTCATCAAAAGTTAGTATTTTAGCGTCAGTGTGATTACGATAAGGTGTTAACCCGTTTAAATCCGCAAAATGATAACCTGCGTCTAATTGCTTTAATTCTGTTAAAGTATGTGTTGCTACTTTTCCTGAGCCGTTTGTCGTACGATCAACATCTGCATCATGAAAAACCACTAATTGTTGATCTTTAGTCAATCTCACATCAATTTCGAATCCGTCAATATGATGTGATAAAGCATTGTCAAATGCGAGTTTTGTCAGTTCAGGTTTCACTGCCATACCACCACGGTGTGCGAAGATATACGGTGCAGGCTTAGAGAAAAAAGGCGGGATCTCTAGATTCATAGGTTTGGCTTTATATTTTGAAAAGAAAATAACACTACCTACTAAACCAACCGTACCTAGAAATGCACCTTTTATTAATTTGTTAATTGTTGTCATGCGCAAATCCTCCTTGATTTGAGTATATACAGTAATATAGCAAATGTTAGCTATTGTTCAAAATAATTGTTATTTATTAATCGAATTAGACATGATATTATAAAGTGGCTAATAAATGGAGTGATAATTGTATGAATATTGTATCTAGAACAAGTTTAGTTATATATTTAAAACATATGAAACATGAACGCCAAATTAGAAAATTTGGGCATATTGTCAGTACGAATAAGCTACAACGCTATGTTATTATGTATATAAATGAAGAAGAAGCGGACACAATTGTAGATAAACTTATGAACTTAAAATATGTAAAACATATTGCAGGTTCTCCTTATAAATATCTTAAAAAGGAATATCTCAAAGAACAACATGAATTTTCTTGATTACTTGATTATATGATACTTAAATAAATTTTTAATTAACAAGCAAAGTCACTTTAGATTTAAATATAGCTACGTGACTTTGTTTTATTTACGATTATTGTAATGGTGGTATCCATCTTTGAAGTCGCAATACACTGATTAGATAATTGAAATAAATACGATTGGAATGAAAATGCTCAGGTGGTTGCACATCAATTTCTTTTACATCAATGTTGAAACGTGTTGCTTGTTCATTAATTAAATCGAATTTTTTGTTTGAATGAGGATATGGATATTTAACCGCATTTACCATAATATACATCGCTTGGAAATGTTTACCATGTGTTGGTTTCATAATAATCGCCACTGAAGATAATTGTTTATCAAAAGTAGGGGTGTGGAAATAAACGATATGCTCAATTCTTGCATGATTGTATTCAATAAGTGTTGTGAATTCAAATAAGTCTGTAAGGCCTTCGCCCAATTGTATAAATGCTTGTTTCATTTTGCCCCTCCTTTCATGCAGTATGTATTATATAAAAATAACTTAAAGAATGGAAGTGTTTCTCAATGAGAGTGATTTCTGGAATCCATAAAAGTAAACCATTAGAAAGTATGGAAGGCCGTAACACTCGGCCTACGATGGACAAAGTTAAGGAAGGTATTTTTAACAGCCTACATGAAGTATCAGGTATCGGGTTAGATTTATTTGCTGGAAGTGGTGCTTTGGGTATTGAAGCATTGTCTCGGGGAATGGAAAAAGTAATTTTTGTAGATCAAAATTTTAAAGCAATAAAAATCATCAAAGCAAACCTTCAACATTTAAACATCTCCGACCAAGCAGAAGTATATAAAAATAATGCAGATAGAGCCCTTAAAGCACTTTCAAAAAGAGCGATGCAATTTGATGTTATATTTTTAGACCCACCTTATGATAAAGGATTAATTGATGAAGCACTGGACGGAATTATAAAGTTTAATTTATTAAAAGAAAATGGTATTATCGTTTGTGAGTTCAATCATAAAGAAGAGATTGATACAAAATCATTTCATGTGATTAAAAGATATCATTATGGATTAACAGACACTTTGTTATTAGAAAAAGGAGATTAAAATGTCTACAACTAAAGCAGTGATTCCAGGAAGTTTTGATCCAATTACATATGGTCATATTGACATCATTGATAGGAGTGCCGATCGTTTCGATGAATTGCATATTTGTGTTTTAAAAAATAACAACAAGTCGGGGACCTTTTCAGTTGATGAGCGCATTGAATTAATAGAAGCATCTGTAAAACACCTTGATAATGTTACAGTACATCATTTTAATGGATTACTTGTAGATTTTTGTGATGAAATTGGTGCGCAAACAATTATTAGAGGATTAAGAGCTGTAAGTGATTTTGAATACGAATTGAGATTGACTTCAATGAACAAAAAGTTAAATAGTAATGTAGAAACTATGTACATGATGACAAGTACAAATTATTCCTTTATTAGTTCGAGTGTAGTGAAAGAAGTGGCTGCATATAAAGCTAATGTATCAGATTTTGTACCAGAACATGTTGAAAAAGCGTTGAATGAAAAATTCAAGAAATGATAAAGAACCACTTCCCAACTTGTTGGGTTAGTGGTTCTTATGCATGAGCTAAAGTACAGGTAATCCTTAATATCACTTCCCACCTTGTTGGGTTAGTGGTTCTAATGCATGAGCTAAAGCTCAGGTAATCCTTAATATCAC
>NZ_JAESKU010000001.1:0-23658 GCF_017892255.1 Staphylococcus sp. GDY8P94P | reverse complement strand
CACCTTGTTGGGTTAGTGGTTTTTTATGCATAAGCTAAAGCTCAGGTAATCCTTAATATCACTTCCCAACTTGTTGGGTTAGTGGTTCTTATGCATGAGCTAAAGCACAGGTAATCCTTAATACCACTTCCCAACTTGTTGGGTTAGTGGTTCTTTATGCTTTCAGCAGAATGAAAGAAAGTAAACGTTGCACACTTCACGGTGAAGAATTGTATATAAAAGGGTGATAATCATTAACTTTAAATCGAGTTTATTATTTAATAAATTAAAAGAAACGAAATTAGCATTTTCATTGAAAGGTTTAAATATAGAAACCTGGAATCAAGATTATGAAGCTATCAATTTTATTTTTAATAACATCACTTTTAAAAGTAGACTAGCTAAAAAAACACCGAAGAAACACGGCTACTTTGTTGCAATATGGCATAAAAATAATGAAGGGAACAATGTACCTTTTACTTATGATGAAATAGCAGATAAATTAGTTGTTAATATTATAGATGGTGTACAAAAAGGACAATTTATTTTTCAAAAAGAAATACTCATGCACAAGGGTATAATTAGTTCTGAAAATAAAAAAGGGAAAATGGCTTTTCGTGTTTATCCAAGTTGGGAATATGATTTAAACAAAACTGCACAGCTTAGTCAAAAATGGCAACTCGACTATTTTGTTGATTTGTCAAATAATGTTGATGAACAAAAGATAATTGAATTATATACATAGAGTTGACTCAAGATGTCTAATATAGACATCCACCATTTTTTATTTCGTCTAATTGCGAACAATAAATGATACATAGGTATTTTTTGTAATGAAAAGTAAAGTGAAAGTGATTCAAATAATATATTGTTTGAAATATAAATTGAAATACTATCATAAAAAATGAGCCGAATACAAAAGTGTCCTACTATAAAAATGCCTGAGAATGAAATTTTATAAATTCATTCTCAGGCTGATTATACTGGAAACGAAATTTTAAATGTTTTCGGGTAGTAATTATTTATTTTCAACGCGTAATACATGTGTATTAAAATCTGTTTCCGTACGATTAGAAAGTAAATTATAAATGTGTGTTGAATGGATTTCTTGCTCAAATAAATGCGCATTTTGTTGATTTAGTTGCGTAATGAAATGACGTTCTGGAAATTTTCGCTTTAAGTATTTTAAATACTGTTGACCTTTTGAAGACATACCAAGGATATGCACTGCTTTTATGTCGTTATGTTTATCGTGGTGTTGAAAGTTTAGTAAAATATTCATTAATATACGTTGTATATGCGTATATGTATACCTTTTTGTTTTAATCAACGACATTAAATGCTCAAATGATGAGGCATATCTGATTTTATCTAATATGCGATTTTCTAATCCTTCGCTCATTGTATAGATATTTTTCAATGAATTTGTTGTATGACTTAAAATAGCATATTTAATATACGGAAATGTATCTTCTACAGTCGCGTGTGGTTCTTGATAAAGCTGTTGTATTGAGTTAGGAACAACCGATTTCCATAGGTCGTTTTGAGTTTGTAATGCATTGCGAATGGCAGTGCCACTAGCGAAATTTAAGTTTGAAATGTTGAAATCATGGTGATGACTACTTTCTCTTGATATTGTCCAAGGTTTGATATGTGGCGCTAGTTTTTGAATTGCCCGCATATAAGAAACACCTAGTGTATTATTTGGAGAAGATAATAACGTATGATTGTTTAAAAGTTCACTTAATATTCTAGGATAACTTTTGCCTTCTTTTAGTTTCATTGAAAATTCAGATGTTTGTTCTATTTTAGAGATGTCTTTTTGCAATTCATGAAATGAATCGATGTCACCTGATTCACTACCAAATGATAGATGATCTACGTCAACATAACTTGCTATTTGGACAGCTGTTTCTGCAAAATATTGGCCTGCTGATAAAGCAGCTACTGCTGGTAATTCAATGACTAAATCGACAGCACTCAATGCCATTCGGGTGCGTATAAATTTATTATATATAGCTGGTTGCCCTCTCATAACAAAATTACCACTCATAATGGCTATTGATATTTCAGAATCGGTTATTGACTTTGATGTCTGGGCATGGTATAAGTGACCATTGTGGAAAGGATTATATTCAGTGACTAGTGCAACGCTTTTCATTTGCAATTCTCCCTTTCAGAATTCATTATAGATATTGTATCAGATTAATTTGTGTTAAGAAAAAATCTTGACAACTTTTATCTATAAAGTTAAAATAAATTTTGTGCTTGTTAGAGGTGAAGCCATATGAAATGGTCAATAACACAATTAAGAAAATTCCAAGATAAACCATTTGAGTTCCATCAAACGGTGAATTTTGATCATTTAGTAAAATCATTAGATTTAATAGATCTATCTGATATTGATGTTGAGGGTGAACTCACTGTCAAATCAAATGAAGTCATTGCAGATATGCATATAACTGGAACCTATACGATGGCATGTGCCCGTACGTTAGTACCAGTCGAAGTTCCTATTGATATAAAATCACAAGAAATTTTTGATTTAGAAGGTAACGCGTATATAAGTGATGACGAGGAAGATGAGCATTATCATGATGCCACAGACGGCATGATTAATCTAAAAGATATTGCTGAAGAACTTGTTATTATAGAAAAGCCAATGCGTGCTTTTGCAAATAATAGCGATCAGATGTTACGTGAAGGTAATGGTTGGGAAGTTATTGACGAGGAACAAGTGGTTGAGCTTGCTGAAGAAGAGGAAACTGAGCAAATCGATCCTAGGCTTCGAAAACTACAACAATTATATGACGAAGAGCAATAGCGGATTTAAATAATTTATAGTATAATAGATTATTGAGTCTGAAAATAATTTAGTAATGTATGAATATAAGGAGGATATATCATGGCAGTACCAAAAAGAAGAACGTCAAAAACAAGAAAAAATAAACGTCGTACGCATTTTAAAATTTCAGTACCTGGTATGACAGAATGCCCAAATTGTGGTGAATACAAATTATCTCACCGTGTTTGTAAGAACTGTGGTTCATACAAAGGTGAAGAAGTTGTATCTAAATAATTTCATTTATTTAAAGGCTAATGTATAGCCGAGATTAATCGTTCATTAATTATTCATATAATAATTTTTGAGCGATTTTTTATTTTATAATACTAATGCTATATACAATTGATGGGTTGTGTAAATGATGATTGAAATAAATGCACAAGTAATTTTAGAAAAAATAGAAAAAAGTGATAGCGAATGGTTATATAATCAGTTTAGTGATTATTTCCAAGAAATTTCTTCCTATCACGAATTAGAAAGATTATTGAAATCTTATAATACAATTAGGCATAAAAATATATTATATAAACACATACAACTCAATTATAAAGAAGAATACATATGGTTGGATGTAAAGCAAACATCTGGTATTAGTGTGACTTTAAATAAATATCATGAAATTATTGGTTTCGTTCTTATGCCTATCAACTTGGCAAACAGGCAGAAAGAAACGAAATTAAGGTATACGATACCAGTTCTAAACAGTTGGTTTGTTTACGCTGGCGGAGAAAATGAACTTTTAAACCATCATTACTCATACAAAAATCAAAGTCATGCATTAGATTTAATTTTTGTGAAGGATCATCTTACTTATCAGGGCAATCCAAATAGCTGTGAAAGTTATTATAGTTATGATCAAAGTGTGATTGCACCAGCAAATGGCGTTGTAATAGACATTGTAGACGGAATACCAGATGCATCACCGGGTGAAAATAATATGAAACATCCTGAAGGTAATTACATCATTATTAAACATACAAGCAAAGAGTATAGTATGATAGCACATCTTAAACCAGACACATTTAAAGTGAATGTTGGAGATTATATAAGACGTGGGCAATTAATCGCACGAGTAGGAAATTCGGGTAACACAATGGAACCGCACATACATTTTCAAATTATGAATCAAAGCAACCCACAATTCGCCAAAACTTATAAGATTAGGTTACTAGATAACGTTTTGCCTGAAAAAGGTGATATGGTAAGTTATAGTGGAGACAGTATTATTATAGAAAATCAATTTGACTTAGCTACAAGATGTAAGCAATTAAGTTCTAATATTAGGCATATATTTAAAAATTGAAATAAAGAGGCTATATTATGGAAATGATAACTTCCGCACAAAATAATAAAATTAAAAGTGCAAATAAATTAAAAAAGAAACGTGAAAGAGATAAAACAGGGCATGTACTTATCGAAGGTGTACACTTAATTGATGAAGCATATAAGAGTAATATAAAAATATTGCAATTATTCGCTATTGATATCGATAGACTAGATGAGCAATTAGTGAATGATGCAGAAGAAGTATATGAAATAAATATAAAAGTTGCGGAGTCATTGTCTGGCACGGTAACACCACAGGGATTCTTTGCGATTATAGAAAAAGTACAATATGAGGAACGCGCATACCAGCAAGTACTACTGTTAGATCGTATCCAAGATCCAGGCAATATGGGGACATTAATACGTACTGCAGATGCGGCAGGTATTGATTTAATCGTGTTAGAAAAAGGAACCGCAGATCCTTATCAAGATAAAGTACTACGTGCAAGTCAAGGTAGTGTTTTTCATATTCCTATTATCACTAGAGATTTAAGTGAATTTATAGATGGTTTTAATGGAAATGTTTATGGTACAGCATTAGAGAACGCTATCCCTTATAATAAAATGGAACATCAAGAAAAATTTGCACTGCTTCTTGGAAATGAGGGAGAAGGTGTCAACCCTAATTTATTAACACAAACGACTCAGAATTTAAATATTCCCATATATGGGCAAGCCGAAAGTTTAAATGTTGCCATAGCTGGTAGCATATTATTGTATCATCTCAAAGGTTGACCCTTTGAATGAACTTCGTATATAATACAAATATCAATGAAAAATATTAACCTATAAAAAGACGTAAACTAATTGAGACAGTTGTTCAAGGGAGATTATTCATAGACTGAAAGATAATCCGCTGTAATTGGTTTTTTTCATCTTTTTGGTTACTTAAAGAAATTTAAGTCGGAAATCATTTCCGTTATCAAAGATTACAAGTGTATGCGTGTGCATAAATTTGGGTGGTACCACGGAAAGCTTTCGTCCCAGTTTTAAGGGATGAAAGCTTTTTTGTATGCATTTATTGTTTATTTGAAAATATAGATCTTAAATAGGAGGCAAAGTATGGCACAAACAGAGGCAATGTCTGAGATTAAACAACAAGCATTAGTTGATATAAATGAAGCTCAAAATGAAAAAGAGTTACAAGATGTCAAAGTCAAATATCTAGGTAAAAAAGGTTCTGTGACTGGTTTGATGAAACATATGAAAGCATTATCAAACGAAGAGAAACCAGCATATGGCCAAAAAGTAAATGAAGTGAGACAAACGATCGAGGGTGAGATTGAATCCCGTCGAGAGGTTTTAGCAAATGCAAAATTAGAACAACAGTTAAAAGAAGAAAAAATTGATGTAACGTTGCCTAGCCGTAAAATTTCAATAGGTGCGAAGCATCCTTTAACAAGAACGATTGAAGAAATTGAAGATTTATTTTTAGGATTGGGCTATGAAATTGTTGATGGCTATGAAGTTGAAAAAGATTATTACAATTTTGAAGCATTAAATTTACCAAAATCTCACCCAGCGAGAGATATGCAAGATAGTTTTTATATTACAGAAGATATTTTAATGCGCACGCATACGTCACCAGTTCAAGCGAGAACAATGGAACAACGTAATGGTGAAGGACCAGTGAAAATATTATGTCCTGGTAAAGTTTATAGACGTGATTCTGACGATGCAACACACAGTCATCAATTTACGCAAATTGAAGGTTTAGTTGTAGACGAAAATATTCAAATGAGTGATTTGAAAGGGACATTAGAGTTGTTAGCCAAACAACTATTTGGTGAAGACAGAGAAATTCGTCTTCGTCCAAGTTATTTCCCATTTACTGAACCATCTGTAGAAGTTGATGTTTCTTGTTTTAAATGTGGTGGAGAGGGATGCAATGTCTGTAAACAAACGGGTTGGATAGAAATTTTAGGGGCAGGTATGGTTCACCCGAATGTACTAGAAATGGCTGGATTTGATGCAACGAAATACACAGGATTTGCTTTTGGTATGGGACCAGATAGAATTGCGATGCTCAAGTACGGTATTGAAGATATACGTCATTTCTATACGAATGATGTGCGTTTCTTAGACCAATTTAAAGCAGTAGAAGATAGAGGTGAGTTATAATGTTTATTTCAAAAGAATGGTTAGAGACATTTGTAGAAATTAATCAACCTGTCAATGTTCTAGCGGAAAAAATTACACGCACAGGTATTGAAGTAGATGATATTATTGATTACACAAAAGACATTAAAAATTTAGTGGTTGGATATATTCAATCTAAAGCACCGCATCCAGATGCAGATAAACTAAGTTTATGTCAAGTTGATATAGGTGAAGAAGCACCAGTGCAAATTGTTTGTGGTGCACCTAATGTAGATGCAGGGCAGAGTGTCATTGTGGCAACTGTAGGTGGACGTTTACCTGGGGGAATAAAAATCAAAAGAGCAAAATTACGAGGTGAACGTTCAGAAGGAATGATTTGTTCGTTACAAGAAATTGGTATTTCCTCAAACCTAGTTCCTAAACAATTTGAAGAAGGTATATATGTATTTACCTCAGATGTCAAACCTGGAACAGATGCACTTACGGCTTTATATTTAAATGATCAAGTTATGGAATTTGATTTAACACCAAATAGAGCAGATGCATTAAGTATGATAGGTACAGCTTATGAAACAGCTGCACTTTATAATATGCCATTGAAAAAACCAGAAACACAATGCGAGACAACGAGCGAACAAGCCACTGATGAATTAAGTATTAGTGTTCAAAACCAAGACAAGGTACCATACTACAGTGCTAGAATAGTGAAAAATGTTAAAATCCAACCATCACCAGAATGGATGCAAATGAGATTGATTAAAGCAGGTATTCGACCAATAAATAATGTTGTAGATATTTCAAATTATGTATTATTAGAATATGGTCAACCACTGCATATGTTTGATAAAGACCACATTGGCTCTGATCAAATAGAAGTGCGCCAAGCCAAAGCAGAAGAAAAAATGACAACACTAGATGATCAAGAGAGAACATTAAAAGAAAGTGATATTGTTATTACTAATGGTGATAGTCCTATTGCAATTGCTGGTGTTATGGGCGGTGATTTCTCAGAGGTGACTGAAAATACTACAAATGTCATCATCGAAGGTGCAATTTTCGACCCAGTTTCAATTAGACACACTTCCCGACGTTTAAATTTGCGTAGTGAAGCTTCAAGTCGATTTGAAAAAGGTATTGCAACAGAATTTGTAGACGAAGCGGTAGACAGAGCTTGTTATTTGCTACAACAATATGCGAGTGGAACGGTAGTACAAGATCGTGTAGCTGAAGGCGACTTTGGCCAATTTGTTACTCCGATTGAAATTACTGTTGAAAAAGTAAACAAAACGATTGGTTTTGATTTATCGAGAGAAGAAATTGAAGCGATTTTTGTTCAACTAGGCTTTGAAACAACACTAGAAGGTAATACATTGACAGTAATGGTTCCGTCTCGTCGTAAAGATATTACAATCAAAGAAGACCTAATCGAAGAAATTGCTCGAATATACGGTTATGATGAAATTCCTTCAACGTTACCTGTGTTTGAACATGTAACACCGGGTACATTAAATGATAGACAAGCAAAAACAAGAATAGTAAAAGCGACATTAGAAGGTGCCGGTTTAAGCCAAGCGATTAATTACTCACTTGTAGATAAAGCACGTGCAACTGATTTTGTACTGCAAGATCGCTCAACGATATCATTGTTGATGCCTATGAGTGAAGCACATGCTACTTTGAGACAGAGTTTGATTCCTCATCTCATTGATGATGTGTCTTATAATGTAGCTCGAAGTAATCATCATGTTGCGCTATATGAATTGGGGCGTGTATTCTTCGGCAATGAGGAAGATCAATTGCCAGACGAGATAGAATATTTAAGCGGTATATTAACAGGAGATTATGCTGTTAATACTTGGCAAAGTAAAAAGGAAGCAATTGATTTCTTTGTAGCAAAAGGTATCGTTGAACGTATTGCAGAAATTTTAGACATTCAATTTGAATATGAAGCTGGTGAAATAACTGGATTACACCCTGGTAGAACTGCATTGGTTAAATTAAATAATGAAATCGTTGGATTCGTAGGGGAGCTACATCCGCAAACTGAAAATGATTATGATTTAAAACAAACTTATGTATTTGAACTTAATTACGATAAGTTGATGTCAGTTTCAGTAGGTTACATTAATTATCAACCAATACCAAGATTCCCAGGTGTATCAAGAGATATTGCACTAGTCATTAATCGTGCAACGCCATCAGCGCAAATCGTTAATGTGATTAAAAATAACGGTGGCGACATTTTACAAAAAACGGAAGTCTTTGACGTTTATGAAGGTGAACATGTGGCAGAAGATGAAAAATCAATTGCACTTCGTTTATCATATTTAGATACAAAACAAACACTTACAGATGATAAAGTAAATGAAGTACATGATCGTATTTTAGAAGCTTTACAAGCAGAAGGTGCAACGATTAGATAATATAATAAAGCCTTGAATCTATGTCGCATGTGGCGATGATTCAAGGCTTTATTTTGCATTAGTAACGTTATGATTTACAAAAAAGCGTTTATTGATGCTTTTTATTTATTAAATTTAAAGCTTTTGTTCTGTTAGCAAAATGTTTTTTGGTCATAGTATCTAAATAATGGACACCTTTTTTATCAATGATTTTTGCAGCGGCCAAATCCACTTTATTACTGGCGCCTTTAGGTAATTCAACTTTTGCGTATTTTGAAAGTTGATCCATATTTTTCACAAAGGCATAACGTGAAATAATACTAGCAGCAGCAATTGCTATGGATTTTGATTCACCTTTCGTTTCAAATTTTGTCTTATTTTCAAACGGCAGTTCGCCAAGTGCATATCTTTTATATACGCCAGGTTCAGCAAATTGATCAATAACGATATAATCAAGTTCGTCTGTGTCAATTTTTGCAACGACATTTTTAATTGCTTCGTTATGCAAAACTGCTTTCATTTTAACTTGAGACCAACCAGATTTTTGTTTCTCGTTGTATTTTTCATTATGCATTGTTAATAAAGAATGTGGGATGAAAGTTATAATTTGTTCAGCAATTTCTATAATTTTAGGATCAGTAAGTCTTTTAGAGTCGTCTACGCCAAGTGTTTTTAAGATTTGAGCGTGTTTTTCTGATACATAAGCTGCACAAACTGTTAGTGGTCCAAAGTAATCACCACTGCCTGCCTCGTCACTGCCGATACATTGAAATTGGTTATAGGAAATGTGCTGATTAGTTTGTTTGGTACTACCTTGTTTTGTATTATTTTTTGGAGAAGCTGATTTATTAGGTAATATAGCGTTTGCTACAGCTTCAGCATCTTTACCTTGAAACATTACTTTATTAGAATTATATATCGTAATCGCAGTATTGCGATGCTTCGTACGTGCTTTCATACCTTGTGAAAGATTAGTTGTTTCAAAATTGATTTTAGTCATTAATTGTTGTATCTCTGAATTTGTTAATTTATGTACTATATTAGTCATTTAGTGACCTCTCTTTGTTCGTATAACGTATTTTAAAATTTAACAATGCATATCATATCATAAATTTAAATAAGTAAGCTATTTTTGATATAACTAGCAATATGACTTTAATGAATGTTAATTAAACAATTGTTTTATAATCATTAAATATTTCAAATAGAACAATTCTCACCTCTTACAAAAAAATATCTTGTCGTGTATAATAGTTCGTAATAAATATTATAAATTACCAACATATAAATATAAATAAAGTAAAAACATTTAGATTAGAAATAAAATACAAAAGTCAGGAGTTATTATATGGGTGAGTTTAAAAATCGGATTAATGTAACTATAAATGATCAACATTATACAATCGTCGGAGAAGATAATCCTGAGCATATTCGTTATGTAGCACATTTGGTAGATGAGAGACTCAAAGAGTTAGCAAGTAAAAGTGCGGGTTTAGACACAACTAGAAAAGCCATTCTTACCGCAGTTAATATCATGCATGAAAAAGTCCAAGTAGAAGAAGAGAATGATCGTTTAAGACAAGAAATAAATCAATTGAAACACAGTGAAGATTAATGATTATTGATATAGTGATAGCTGTCATCTTTATTTATATTGGGATTATTGGATTTAGAAGAGGCGTGTGGTTATCAGCTATACATTTGAGTGCAACCATTTTTGCTTTGTGGATGGCTCAACGATATTATTTACAAATAGCACAACGTTTGGAGTTATTTGTACCATATCCAAAGACACGTGCTTACGATATGAATTTTGCATTTCAATTTGATAATTTACAACAACGTTTTGAGCATATTGTCGCCTTTGTAACGATTGCTCTGATTACAAAAGTAATATTTTATGGCATTATTGTTATATTTGATTATACGCTTAAACAAAAGTTACCAAATATTACGAGCAGGTTATGTGGTGTGATTTTAAGTGTTATTCCATCGTTAATCATTAATGCTATTTTGTTATATAGTAGTGCAATTTATCCTAATGCGATGATACAACAACAACTTTCTCATTCGATTATAACAGAACATATATTATTACATATTCCGTTTATCTCAATGTTTATCACACAATTATAAAGATATTGATGTGAAATTTATAGATTTAAAAAAACTAGGGGGTCAAGGCATATCTGAAATACCAAAATAGTTTGGTGATGCTGTCTTGACCTTTTTCTATGGAGTGAAACAAATGACTAAAAAAGAAATTATTCAATTATTAGAAAAAATTGCGGTGTATATGGAAATAAAAGGCGAAAACACTTTCAAAATTTCAGCTTATAGAAAAGCAGCTCAAAGCTTAGAAATAGATGAACGGCCTTTAGACCAAATTGAAGATGTTACAGAATTAAAAGGGATTGGTAAAGGCGTAGGAGACGTGATCAATGAGTATAGAGAAACAGGTAATTCTACGACTTTAGCTACATTACAAGAAGAAGTGCCAGAAGGGTTAATTCCTTTACTTAAAATACAAGGTCTCGGTAGCAAAAAAATAGCAAAATTATATAAAGCACTTAATATTGATGGAAAAGAAGCATTGCAAAAAGCATGTGAAGAAGGAAAAGTAAGTGAACTAAGTGGATTCGCTAAGAAAACTGAAAAGAATATTCTTGAAGCAGTAAAAGCATTAGGCGCGAAAAAAGAGCGTTATCCAATTGATCAAATGAGAGGTCTAAATATAGAAATTAGTGATTATTTGTCATCGATTGAGACGATAGAAAAGTATGAAGTTGCAGGTAGTTTTCGACGCTATAAAGAAATGAGTAAAGACTTAGATTATATTATAAGCACGAATCAACCTTTAGAAGTTCAAAAAGCTTTATTAAAAATTCCTAATAAGGTTAAAGAAGTGGCAGTTGGAGCAACAAAAGTGTCATTAGAGTTAACATATGATGATGAAACTATTGGCGTAGATTTTAGATTAATCGAACCATCTGCTTTTTACCATACACTACAGCATTTTACAGGTTCAAAAGATCATAATATTCGAATCCGTCAATTGGCAAAAGAAAACAACGAAAAGGTTAGTGAGTATGGTATAGAAAGAGCGGACGGCACACTAATCCAATATAACAGTGAACAAGAGATTTATAATCACTTTGGGGTGAATTGGATTGAACCTGCATTACGTGAAGATGGTAGCGAGTTTGACAAAGATTTAACAGATATTATCAATATCAATGATATCAATGGTGATATTCATATGCATACAACATATAGTGACGGTGCTTTTAGTATTGAAGATATGATTGAAGCAAACATCGCAAAAGGTTATCAGTTTATGGTTATTACAGATCATTCTCAAAGCTTAAAAGTCGCCAATGGACTTTCTGTTGAGCGGTTGTTGCGACAAAATGAAGAAATTAAAGCGTTAAACGAAAAATATGATGACATTGATATATATTCAGGCATTGAAATGGACATTTTACCTGATGGCCGTTTAGACTATGATGATGAAATATTAGCACAGTTAGATTATGTTATCGCAGCGATACACCAAAGTTTTAACCAATCTCAAGAAGATATTATGTATCGACTAGAACAAGCATGTCGTAATCCTTATGTCCGTCATATTGCACATCCAACAGGACGTATCATAGGTAAACGTGCAGGTTATGAACCTGATATTGATAAATTATGTGAAATCGCAGAAGAAACAAATACTATTTTAGAAATCAATGCGAACCCTAAACGCTTGGACTTAAATGCAGATATCGTTAAAAAACATCCTAATGTTAAACTAACGATTAATACTGATGCACATCACGTAGATCACTTAGAATTTATGAAATATGGTGTAGCTACTGCACAAAAAGGTTTTGTTAAAAAAGAAAACGTCATTAATACAATGGATAGAGCATCTTTTAAAACATTTATTGAAAATAATATAAAATTGAAGAAATAGAGGGATTATATGAGACAGAAATCATTAAATGTCTTAGAATTCGATAAAATAAAAGCACTTGTTGAAAAAGAAACCATGAGTGACTTAGGTAGAGAGAAAGTCGTTGAAATGGTACCAGCAACTGATTTTCAAACTGTCGAATTTCAAATGAATGAAACGGATGAAATTGCTCAAATATATAATAAACATCGTTTGCCCAGTTTGAGTGGATTATCTAAGGTTTCATCACTGATTCATAGAGCGACCATCGGTGGTGTATTAAGTGTTAAAGAACTTAATGCAATTAAACGTTTAATTCAAATTCAAAATCAATATAAGACATTTTATAATAATTTATTAGAAGAAGAAGAAGTAGTGAATTATGCTATTCTTCACGATAGGATGGAACAATTACCTGTCCTTTCAGAGTTGTATCAAAATATCCATCAAAAATGTGACGCTAATGACTTATTCGATAACGCTAGTTACGAATTACAAGGCATCCGGAGTAAAATTTCTGGTACGACGCAACGAATAAAACAAAACTTAGACAAAATTGTGAAGCGTCAAGCTAATCAGAAAAAGTTGTCAGATGCTATTATAACGGTACGTAATGAGCGCAATGTTATTCCGGTAAAAGCAGAATATCGTCAAGATTTTAATGGCATCGTTCATGATCAATCAGCTTCTGGGCAAACACTTTACATTGAACCTTCGTCTATCGTTGAAATGAATAATCAAATTAGTCGTCTAAGAAATGATGAAGCGGCTGAACGTGAACGTATTTTAACTGAATTAACGGGTTATGTAGCGGCTGAAGCAGACGCTTGTTTAATTTCAGAAAATATTATGGGTCAAATTGACTTTTTAACCGCTAAAGCACGTTATGCACGCTCAATCAAAGGAACGAAACCTGAGTTTACCAGTGAGCGAACGGTTTATTTACCCAAAGCATTTCATCCTTTATTAGATAGAGATACCGTTGTAGCAAATACGATTGAATTTGCAGATGATATTGAAACTGTGATCATCACCGGTCCTAATACAGGGGGTAAAACTGTAACACTAAAAACCCTAGGACTCGTTATTTTGATGGCACAATCAGGGATGTTGATACCTACTTTAGACGGTAGTAAACTAAGTATTTTTGAAAACGTTTATTGTGATATCGGAGATGAGCAATCTATTGAACAATCACTTTCAACTTTTTCTTCACACATGAAAAATATTGTTGAAATCTTACAGCATACAACTAAAAATAGTTTGATTCTTTTTGATGAACTAGGTGCTGGGACAGATCCAAGTGAAGGTGCTGCTTTGGCGATGAGTATCTTAGATCATGTTCATGAAATAGGTTCATTAGTAATGGCGACAACGCATTATCCTGAACTTAAAGCATACAGTTACAATAGACCAGGTGTGATGAATGCTAGCGTAGAGTTTGATGTTAATACATTAAGCCCAACATATAAATTACTCATGGGTGTACCGGGACGTTCTAATGCTTTTGATATTTCAAAAAAATTAGGACTCAATATGAAAGTGATTCAAAATGCGAAAGCAATGATAGGACAGGATGAGCAAGAAATAAATGAAATGATTGCTTCATTAGAAAAAAATTCTAAACGTGTAGACGAACAGAGAATTGAATTAGATAGTTTATTAAGAGAAGCTCAAGAAACACATGATGAACTTGAAAAAGAGTACGATAAATATCGTAATCAAGAGAAGCAATTAATGAGTGAAGCCAAAGAAAAAGCCAATCAACGTGTGAAAGCCGCTACCCAAGAAGCAGATGAGATC
This sequence comes from Staphylococcus sp. GDY8P94P, assembly GCF_017892255.1. Taxonomy (NCBI): domain Bacteria; kingdom Bacillati; phylum Bacillota; class Bacilli; order Caryophanales; family Staphylococcaceae; genus Staphylococcus; species Staphylococcus sp. GDY8P94P. The sequence goes on along the minus strand of NZ_JAESKU010000001.1, from coordinate 9,263 downwards.
ATTAAAGAATTACGCGAACTTAGAGATAAAAAAGGTGCTGATGTAAAAGAACATGAGCTTATCAATAAAAAGAAACAGTTGGATGATCAATATGAAGCTAAGTCAATAAAGCAAAATGTTGAAAAGAAAAAATGGGATGAAATTAAGGTTGGCGATGAAGTGAAAGTTCTGACTTATGGGCAAAAAGGTGAAATATTAGAATTATTAGATGATAATGAAGCAGTTGTTCAAATGGGTATCATTAAAATGAAATTACCAACCAGTGATTTAGAAAAAACACAAAAGACGAAAGAAGCACCTTCTAAAATGGTAAAACGTGAAAATCGTCAAAGTATTAAAATGGAACTTGATTTGCGTGGCTACCGCTATGATGAAGCTATGGTTGCGGTTGATCAATATTTAGACCAAGCTGTATTAAGTAATTATGAACAAGTATATATTATTCATGGTAAAGGTACAGGTGCATTGCAAAAAGGTGTGCAAAAACATTTAAAACAACATAAAAATGTGTCATCATATAGGAACGGCATGCCAAGTGAAGGCGGATTTGGCGTGACCGTAGCAGAATTGAAATAAATGTGAGCAAGAGGTATGCAGATTTGTACAAAGTCTGTTATAATTTCTTCATCATTTGAAATTTAAGGAGGATTGGCAGTTATGGCAATCGTAAAAGTAACAGATTCAAACTTTGATGAAAATATTCAATCAGGTGTCAATTTAGTAGATTTTTGGGCAACATGGTGTGGCCCTTGTAAGATGATTGCTCCAGTATTAGAAGAATTAGCTGGTGATTATGATGGAAAAGCTAATATTTTAAAACTTGATGTAGATGAAAATCCATCAACAGCTGCTAAATTTGAAGTAATGAGTATCCCAACTTTAATCTTATTTAAAGATGGTGAACCTGTCGATAAAGTTGTAGGTTTCCAACCTAAAGAAAACTTAGCAGAAGTAATTGAGAAACACTTATAAAAGTACAACGAAACGACCTGGGACATCAATGATTGTCTCAGGTTTTTTCTGTGATTTTTGTTAGTTTGGCTGAAATCGTAGCTTTTATGATTTTTATAGAGCTAGGTTTACATTCTGATTATTTAGAGCATTGGTATAAAAATGAGAACTCGCCTTATCTTCATAACTAAAATTGACTGCATATCTACACCCTATATTGTTCAGCGTTGTTTAACCTCTAAATTAAGTTTATGAAAAAGCTTCAGAGTTTAAAATATTTTGATTCACCAGCGCTTATAGATTAAGGCGCTTTATATATAATATTTAAAATTTTTACTTGCCACATATTTCATCTTCAAACGAATACTTTGGTTTAATGATAATGTATATTCTATAATGAATATTAGAATTGAAATTTTATATTTGCGAATAAGCTTTTAACGTTATACAACTGTGATGCAAATGATATATATCTTATTTTAGCAATATATTTTTACAAGAAAGGGGGGACTAAAGTGGAAAAATACCAAGAAGATATTAAACAAAAATTAACGGTCGTACCCACTGAACCGGGTTGCTATTTAATGAAAGATCGAAATGATCAAATTATTTATGTCGGTAAGGCTAAAAAATTAAGAAATAGATTAAGGTCTTATTTTACAGGTGCACATGATGCTAAAACGACACGGCTCGTTTCAGAAATTAGAAACTTCGAATATATTGTAACTTCGAGTGAAACAGAATCATTATTGCTCGAACTCAATTTGATTAAACAATATCAACCGAGATATAACATTTTGTTGAAAGACGATAAAAGTTACCCTTTTATTAAAATCACTAAAGAAAAATATCCTCGGTTAATTGTGACACGCACAGTTAAAAAAGGAACAGGAAAATATTTTGGGCCTTATCCTAATGCATATTCAGCACAAGAGACAAAAAAGTTATTAGATAGAATTTATCCATTTAGAAAGTGTGATAAAATGCCCGATAAATTGTGTCTGTATTACCATATTGGCCAATGTTTAGGTCCCTGTGTTTACCCAGTAGATTTAAATAAATATGCGGAAATGACCAAAGAAATTACTGACTTTTTAAATGGCGAAGATAAAACAATATTGAATAATTTAGAACAAAAAATGAATGAAGCGAGTGAAGCACTAGACTTTGAAAGAGCAAAAGAGTATCGAGATTTAATACAACATATTCATAATTTAACTAAAAAACAAAAAATTACAACTTCGGATAATACTATAAGAGATGTTTTTGGATATAGTGTGTCAAAAGGTTGGATGTGTATTCAAGTGTTTTTCATTAGACAAGGGAATATGATTAAGCGAGATGCAACAATGATTCCATTGCAACAAACAGAAGAAGAAGAATTTTATACTTTTATAGGTCAATTTTATGATTTAAATCAACACATTCTTCCTAAAGAAGTCCATATTCCTAAAAATTTAAACAAAGACATCATTCAATCGGTAGTAGATACGAAAATAGTCCAACCCATTAAAGGTAAGAAAAAAGAAATGATTGATTTAGCGAATCATAATGCTGAAGTTACGCTAGAGAATAAATTTGAACTCATTGCTAAAGATGAATCACGTACCGTGAAGGCAATTGAAGAATTAGGGAATCATATGGGTATTCAAACGCCTATTCGTATTGAAGCTTTTGACAATTCAAACATACAAGGTGTACACCCTGTTTCAGCTATGGTTTCATTTGTTGATGGCAAACCTAATAAAAAAGGATACCGTAAATATAAAATAAAAACGGTGGATGGCCCAGATGATTATAAATCGATGAGAGAAGTTGTGCGTAGGCGTTATACACGTGTTTTAAATGAAGGTACGCCATTACCAGACTTAATCATCGTCGATGGTGGTAAAGGTCATATGAACGGAGTAATCGATGTGCTTGAAAACGAATTAGGTTTGGATATACCAGTTGCTGGGCTACGTAAAAATGATAAACACCAAACATCAGAGATTCTGTATGGTGAAAGTGCAGAGATTGTACCTTTGAAAAAAAATAGCCAAGCGTTTTATTTACTTCAAAGAATACAAGATGAAGTTCATAGATTTGCAATTACGTTTCATAGACAAACACGCCAGAAAACTGGTTTACAATCAGTTTTAGATACCGTAGATGGTATTGGTTCTAAACGCAAAACAAAACTATTACGAACTTTTGGTTCCATAAAGAAAATGAAAGAGGCAAGTATCGAAGATTTAAAATCTTCTGGTTTACCTCAAAAAGTCGCTGAGAATCTTCATCACGCACTATATAACAAATAGAAAAAAAGAATATGGCATGAGAATCATTCTCATGCCCAAAATTTTATGAATTAGTGTTACAATAGCAAATAACAGGAATTCTTTTTTTAAAAGTATATGGAAGCGTTTACTAATTGAGAAAAATTATCACTTAAATCTAAATAATAAAACAATTGTTAAATTCAACTAGGGGTATTACTTCATTGTTTTATACATACATGTTGAAGTTTATATTGCTATAAATATAAAGCGATTGCATAACATGTTGTTGTTTAGTTTTAGTTGATAAGTATCATCACATTTATACTTTAAAGAAAGATACCAAAAAATTAATTGTTTCACAGGGGGGACTTCCTTTTGGCATATTCGAAAAATCAATTCTATTTAAGACGCTTACATTCTTTGTTAGGCGTAATACCGATAGGTGGATTCTTATTAGTGCATCTACTTGTTAACCACCAAGCTACAAAAGGCGTTGAGGCGTTTAACAAGGCTGCTGGATTTATGGAATCTTTACCATTCTTGATTGCATTGGAGTTTATCGTAATTTACATTCCAATTCTATATCATGCGGTATATGGTGTACATATTGCCTTTACGGCAAAAGAAAACGTAGGACATTACTCTCAATTTAGAAATTGGATGTTCTTATTGCAACGTATTACAGGTATTGTAACGTTTATTTTTGTTGCTATACATTTATGGCAAACTCGTATTCAGCGTGCATTAGGTCAAGAAGTAAACTTCGATATGGTACATGATATTGTATCTAATCCAGGTTGGTTAATTTTCTATATCATTTGTTTACTTTCTGTAACATTCCACTTCGCAAATGGCTTATGGTCATTTTTAGTTACATGGGGTGTTTTACAATCTAAAAGATCACAACAGATTTTTACATGGGTATCACTTGTTGTATTTATCGTAGTTTCGTATATCGGAATAAGTGCTATTCTTGCGTTCGTATAATTTAAAAATGTTTCAGATATATTTAGGGGAGTGACTATTTATGGCAGAGAAGAAAATTATTGTTGTCGGTGGAGGACTTGCCGGTCTGATGTCAACAATTAAAGCAGCAGAACAAGGCGCACACGTTGACTTGTTCTCATTAGTGCCTGTTAAACGTTCACACTCCGTATGTGCCCAAGGTGGCATAAACGGAGCAATCAATACGAAAGGTGAAGGTGACTCACCTGCTGTTCACTTTGATGACACAGTTTATGGTGGAGATTTCTTAGCGAATCAACCACCAGTAAAAGCAATGGCAGAAGAAGCGCCGAATATTATACATTTACTTGATCGTATGGGTGTAATGTTTAATAGAACGAATGAAGGCTTGCTAGATTTCCGTCGCTTTGGTGGTACGATGTATCACAGAACGGCATATGCTGGAGCAACAACTGGACAACAATTAATGTATGCCTTAGATGAACAAGTACGTAGTTATGAAGTGGATGGTTTAGTTACAAAATATGAAGGATGGGAATTCTTAGGTATTGTCAAAGATGATGACAATATGGCCAGAGGTATTGTGGCTCAAGATATGACATCTTCTGAAATAAAATCATTTGGTTCAGATGCAGTTATTATGGCAACTGGTGGTCCAGGTATTATATTTGGTAAAACAACTAACTCAATGATTAATACTGGTTCTGCTGCATCAATCGTTTACCAACAAGGAGCAATTTATGCAAATGGTGAGTTTATTCAAATTCATCCAACAGCAATCCCAGGGGATGACAAACTACGATTAATGAGTGAATCGGCTCGTGGTGAAGGTGGACGTATTTGGACATACAAAGATGGTAAACCATGGTACTTCTTAGAAGAAAAATATCCAGATTATGGTAACTTAGTACCACGTGATATTGCAACACGTGAAATTTTTGATGTATGTGTTAATCAAAAATTAGGCATTAACGGTGAAAACATGGTATACCTTGATCTTTCTCATAAAGATCCGCATGAATTGGATGTAAAATTAGGTGGCATCATTGAAATTTATGAAAAATTCACTGGTGACGATCCAAGAAAAGTACCAATGAAAATCTTCCCAGCAGTACACTATTCAATGGGTGGTCTTTATGTAGATTATGATCAAATGACAAATATCAAAGGCCTATTTGCAGCAGGTGAGTGTGACTTCTCACAACATGGTGGTAACCGCTTAGGCGCTAATTCATTGTTATCTGCTATTTACGGCGGAACAGTTGCAGGACCAAATGCAATTGAATATGTTGCAAATATTGAAAAATCATATACTGATTTGGACGACAGCATTTATGAAAAACGCGTTAAAGAAGAACAAGAAAAATTCGATAATTTATTGAATATGAATGGTACAGAAAATGCATATAAACTTCATAGAGAACTTGGTGAAGTTATGACAGCAAACGTTACTGTTGTACGAGATAATAAAGCATTATTGGAAACAGACAAGAAAATCCTAGAATTGATGGAGCGTTATCAAGATATTGACATTGAAGATACGCAAACATGGAGTAACCAAGCAGTCTTCTTTACTCGTCAATTATGGAATATGTTAGTACTAGCACGTGTAATTACAATCGGTGCATACAACCGAAATGAGACTCGTGGGGCACATTATAAACCTGAATTCCCTGAGAGAAACGACGAAGAATGGTTAAAAACGACTTTAGCATCATATCAAGGAAAAACAGAACCGCCTAAATTTACATACGAACCAGTAGATGTAAGTTTAATCCCACCTCGTAAACGTGACTATTCAAGTAGTTCTAAAGGAGGTAAATAAAATGGCAGATACTAAAGAAGTAAATGAAACTCAAGCGCAAAACGAACAACAAAGCCAACAACAAAATCAAAAAACAATTAAATTTATCATTAAACGACAAGATGATGCAGAATCTAAACCTTATGAGGAAGAATTTGAAATTCCTTATAAAGAGAATTTAAATGTTATTGCTTGTTTAATGGAAATTAGACGTAATCCGGTTAATAGTAAAGGTGAGAAAACAACACCTGTTATTTGGGATATGAACTGTTTAGAAGAAGTTTGTGGTGCTTGTTCTATGGTTATCAATGGCAAAGCGAGACAATCTTGTACAGCAATTGTTGACCAATTAGAACAACCAATTAAGTTAGAGCCAATGAGTACATTCCCAGTGGTTCGTGACTTACAAGTTGATCGTAGTAGAATGTTTGATAACTTGAAACGTATGAAAGCATGGGTACCGATTGATGGTACGTATGATCTTGGCCCAGGGCCTCGGATGCCAGAGAAAAAACGTCAAACAGCATATGAATTATCTAAATGTATGACATGTGGTGTATGTTTAGAAGTTTGTCCAAACGTTACAAGAAATAACGACTTTGTTGGTGCACAAGCTATTTCACAAGTTAGATTGTTTAACTTACACCCAACAGGCTCAATGACTAAAGATGAACGTTTAAATGCATTGATGGGTGCAGGTGGTTTACAAGAGTGTGGTAACTCACAAAACTGTGTTAACGCATGTCCTAAAGGTATTCCTCTTACGACATCAATTGCAGCATTAAACCGTGAAACTTCTTTCCATATGTTTAAATCATTCTTTGGTTCAGACCACCAAGTAAATTAATATATATTAAAACTGTCAACAAAGTACTAACTTTGTTGACAGTTTTTTTATGAAATATGGTATAGATATAAATTTATCATAATGATTAGGTGTTTAGTAAAAGTACTTTTCATATTAAACATGTTTAAATCACTGCCGTTGTGAAGTTAATTAGTGATTCGGTACTTTATATAAAAACTAGTAATTTGTTTTATTATAATTAAATGACGAAGATGTACTGCGTTGCTATATTTTATTTATGCGAATCATATGATTAATTTTAATATCTGAAATGCCAATTAATTAGAAATTTAGTTCTTGTAAAATGATTTTGAAAACACAGCTATGCTACAATAAAAGACAAGTAAATATATAAGGATGAACAATATATGGAGAAACCAATTGGAGTTATTGACTCTGGCGTTGGAGGTTTAACAGTAGCTAAAGAAATCATGCGCCAATTACCAAATGAAACAATCTACTATTTAGGAGATATAAAACGTTGTCCTTATGGGCCAAGAGAAGCTTCGGAGGTAAGACAATTTACTACAGAATTAGCTGAAAAGCTCATGATGTTTGATATCAAGATGTTAGTGATTGCGTGTAATACTGCAACGGCAGTTGCATTAAAACATTTACAAAATTTATTAGCGATACCTGTTATTGGTGTTATAGAACCAGGTGCTAGAACAGCCATTATGACAACAAAAAATCAAAATGTTTTAATATTAGGTACAGAAGGTACGATTAAATCAGAGGCCTACAGACATCATATTAAGCAAATTAATCCTAATGTAGAAGTATCTGGGGTTGCATGTCCAGGCTTTGTTCCACTTGTAGAACAAATGAGATACAAAGATCCAACGATTACGAGTATTGTTATACATCAAACATTAAAACAATGGAGGAACAGCAAAGCAGATACAGTTATTTTAGGATGTACGCATTATCCATTACTGTATCAGCCAATTAATGATTACTTTCACGGAGAAAAAGTAGTTATTTCATCTGGTTTAGAAACAGCGAGAGAAGTGAGTGCATTATTAACGTTCAGTAACGAACATGCAGGTTATAAAAAGCAGCCCGAACATAAATTTTTTGCTACAGGAGAAACAGAACATATTGAACGCATTATTGAAGAATGGTTAAATATGAAAGCAACAGTTGAAAAAATAGAAGTTTAAAGTGAGGCGTAAATAATGGAAGATATTGTTATTGCATCAAATAATAAAGGAAAAATAAACGATTTTAGAGTTATTTTTCCTGATTATAATGTTATAGGTATATCAGAACTCATCGAAGGTTTTGATGTTGAGGAAACGGGTGACACTTTTGAAGAAAATGCAAAACTGAAATCTGAAGCAGCTGCGCAAGCATTAAATAAACGTGTTATTGCTGATGATAGTGGATTGGAAGTTTTTGCGTTAGATGGTGAACCTGGTATATATTCAGCTCGCTATGCTGGAGAAACTAAAGATGATAATGCAAATATTGAAAAACTTTTAACTAAATTAGGTGATGAAACCGACCGTAGTGCACAATTTGTTTGCGTTATTAGCATGAGCGCACCAGGTGAAGATACAGTACAGTTTAAAGGAACTGTACAAGGAGAAATCACACTAAATAAAATTGGTGAACATGGCTTTGGATATGATCCTATCTTTTTCGTAGAAGACAAAAATAAAACAATGGCACAGTTAACTGCTGAAGAAAAAGGGGAAATTAGTCATAGAGGTAAAGCAATAGCGCAACTACAACAATACCTAGAGGGTGATCAATAATGTCGAAATGGATTATAGTTAGTGATAATCATACCGAACAAGGTGTGTTGTTTGATATTATAAATCAACATGAGCATGTAGATGCTGCTATTCATTTAGGTGACTCTGAATTTGCTTATGATGATAGTGAACTCAGTCATTTTTATAGAGTAAAAGGAAATACCGATTTTTACCCTGAGTTTCCAAATGAACAAACACTTAATATAAATGGTATCAATGCATTTTTAACTCATGGCCATTTATATCAAGTGAATCGTACAAGAATACCTTTAGCAGAACAAGCAAAAGCAGCAGACTGCAAATTTGCCTTTTATGGACATACACATGTTGCTAAACATGAAGCAATAAATGGTGTGCATGTGATAAATCCAGGTAGTATTTCACAGTCGAGAAGTAATGTTGAAGAAACATATGCAGAATTGCTTAATGATGATACGAGTTTAGATGCGACTTTGAATTTCCGTAATCGAAATCATGAAATCATTAGCAGTGAAAACTTTACAATTTAAAAAAGATGGAGGGTAAAGCTACGTTTAGAAATAATTTAAACGTAGCTTTACCCTCTTATTTCTATAAAAAGTTAGATGCAACAAATATTTAAGCGTTATAAAGTTGTAAAAACAACACTAACGTTAATGAATTTCTCAATTTAAAGAGTCAAGTCCAGACTCCTG